>JAGNLJ010000008.1 GCA_017999645.1 Alphaproteobacteria bacterium | reverse complement strand
TTAGCTTCATTCAAAATACTACATCTCGTGGTATTGAACAATGAATTTTCGGGAAGGGGTACAGGAAATTATTCCTGAACATGTTATCCATTTTAGCAAAAGATTTTGAATCTGCTGGAAGATTTTGTCCTATCCAATCCCTTATCCCCAGAGACCGGATTTTAAAATCGCAATAATATTTCCCGCGACCTATTCATAACGAGGCAAAATTCTATTTGAGGTTGTCATAGGTCCCCGGTCCTATGACATAAGAAGACGAAAATCCGCGAATCTTCCGCCCGACTCGGGGCACCGGACCGCCTTATTTCACGCGGACCATGTCGCAGACTTTGTGGGCCTTCTCGCTTTCGGCATTCATCACGGCCATGATTTCGAATCTGTCCTTGGCCTTCAACGAGGCGCGGCTGACATTTTCGCCAACTTCTTCCGCCACGCACTCGCAGTAATCATTGACGACCTGGTCGGTATATTCCGACGTTTTCGATTTCATGTGGTGGATGCAGAGTTTTTGCGAAACACCCCGGTTCAGCACGCACGGCACGACGATCTTCTGCACGTAATAAGCGTCCAGCTTGGGAAAATCCGCGTCTGTTTTCAGCGTTTTTGTGAAAACGGAGAATTGCGCGCTTTTGACCTTGCTCATTTCACAGGCGCAAAGCGCAGGATCGAGATTGTTGCTCGTGCATTTCTGGGATACGTGGGTCTCGATATTTTTATAGCTTCTCTCCGCCAGGGTTTCGCTGTGCGCCGATACCGAAAACGCTGCCAGTGACAAAAATACGGCCAGAAATCCGAAAACATTATGTTTATTCATTGTGTGCCCGCCATTGCTGAGTTGTATGAAAAACAAGCTAAACCATTAAAAATGGAAAAGCTATATGTTATGCTAATCGAACTTTGCACCGTCTCCCCTCAATCTCTCAGCCGAAATTCATGTCACAAAAAAGAAACACCAAAATTGTCGCCACCATAGGTCCTGCCAGCAACAGCGCGGAAGTCATAGCCGAATTGTTCGAGGCGGGCGTGAATATGTTCCGGCTGAATTTCAGCCACGGCAAGCATGAAGACCACAAGGCCGCGCTGAATCACATTCGAAGCTTAGAGAAAAAAACCGGGCGGCCCATCGCCATCCTCGCCGACCTGCAGGGACCGAAGCTGCGCATCGGTACATTCAAGGACGGCAAGATCGCGCTGAAGAAAAACCAGACGATCCGTTTCGATCTCGATGCGAAGCCCGGCGATGAAACGCGTGTGAATTTGCCGCACCCGGAAATCCTGAAGGTGCTGGATAAAGGCAGCCAGATATTTTTGGATGACGGCAAGGTGCGCGCCGAAGTCACGAAGAAGGGCAAGGATTACGTCGAGGCGGTGATTAAATCCGGCAGCGCTCTTTCGGATAAAAAAGGTTTGAATGTTCCGGGCGCGGTGATTCCCATTCCCGCCCTCACGGATAAAGATAAAAAAGATCTGAAAGCCGCGTTAGAGATGGGCGTCGACTGGATTGCGCAAAGCTTCGTGCAGAAACCCGAAGACGCGAAGGAAGCGAAAAAACTAATCGGCGGCAGGGCCGCGCTGATGGTGAAGCTGGAAAAACCGTCCGCGATTGAAACGCTCGATAAAATCCTGGAGCTTTGCGACGGCGTTATGCTGGCGCGCGGCGACCTTGGCGTTGAAATCCCGCCCGAGGATGTGCCGGGCGTGCAAAAGCGCGTGGTGCGCCAGGTGCGTGCTGCGGGTAAGCCTGTGGTTGTCGCGACGCAAATGCTGGAATCGATGATAACCAATGCAAGGCCGACCCGCGCCGAAGCGTCCGACGTTGCCACCGCCGTTTATGACGGCGCGGACGCGGTGATGTTATCCGCTGAAACCGCGAGCGGCGCGTATCCGCAGAAGGCCGTCGAGTTCATGGACAAGATCTGCCGCCGCACGGAAACGGATGAAACCTATTTACAAATGATGGCGGGCGCGCATCCCGGCACGCTGGGCGATCCGTCGGATGCAATCACGACGGCGGCTTATTATACGGCACAGGATGTCGAGGCGGCGTGCATCGTCACTTATACAATGTCAGGTTCGACGGCTTTACGCATGTCGCGCCAGCGCCCGGAAATTCCCGTGCTGTGCCTGACGCCTAAATTAGAGGTCGCGCGGCGCATGGCGGTCTCTTACGCTGTGCATGCCGTCCACGCGCCGGAAATCCAGGGCGAGTTCAGCGGGCCTGTGCCGCACGCTAACCGGATATTGAAAGCCGAAGGCATCGCAAAAAAAGGCGAGCGCTTTGTCATGACAGCCGGCGTACCCTTCGGCACGCCCGGCTCTACGAACTTACTGAGAATTGCAGAAGTGGAATGAAAAATATAATTTTTCTTTTTACCGTTCTTGTATTGTCAGCTTGTAATCCTTTTAAGATTACCGATCCAAGCAATCCAAGATTTAAACCAGAAAATTTTAGCTTTAAAGATTACGGCAATCGGGAATCTTATATTCAAGCTTTCAAAATCCTTTTTCCAATTGGTACGAAAAAAGAATTTGTTGAAAGTGTGCTTGTTGAGGCAGGCGGAGCTAAAACTCAGAATGACAAAACGTCACATACAATGATTTACATGTATGAACCGTTTTTAGCAGAGCTACATTGCTGCAAAAATTTTTCAGTCGAGTATGACAATGCTGGACGGGTAGAGCAGGTCTATGTTGGGGCAGCAAAAGTTCACGTTGAGTGATTACTGCGCTGATGCAACCACGGTCGCGCCCGGATCGCTGTGCAGCCACCAGCCTTCACGGTTGATCGAGAAGATGGGGCGGTAGCGTCCTTCGCTGTTCGCGTCGACCAGCGTTTTAATCTGGTTGTCGAGTGCGTAAACGCCGTCATCAGTATAAACAGCCAGCACAGCGTGCGGGATGTTCTTCACATTGTCATGCAGGATGACAACACGAAGGCGTTCCTCGGGAACACCGAGTGCGCGGAGCGCCGTATACTTGGCAATCGCGAAATCTTCACAGTCGCCGCCCTTTTGCAGGAACTCAACCGGCGTCGCCCAGTAATCGGACTGGCCCCAGTTGCGGTTGTCGCTGATGTAAGGTTTGCTGTTGGCAAGATCATTCACCTTGCGCGCCATTTCTTTTAAAGGCAGGCCTTCGAAATCTTTCAGATTCTCGCGCCATTCAGCAATGAGCTTGTCAGAGCTGTCGCGTTTCAGGTCGCGCTCGAAGCGGGCGAACATGCCCGTCCATTTCGTGAACGGCTTGAGGTTGGCTGATTGTTTTTCAGCGGAGCCGAAAAGGCCCTGGTGGATGTTCAGCTTGCCGATGCCGGGCGCTGAAATCTGCAACGCGATCTGCGCCGGAACATCCTTGATCGAATCTGCGCGGGCTTTCTTGATGCCGCTGCCTGGGATTGAGGCGAAGAAGAACATGCTTGCTGTGACTGCACGAAGAGTCCACTGGCGGAAAAGAATCATCGCCAGCTGGCGGCGCGAAATCATCGCATGTTTCAGGAAGATTTTTCCGAGAGGAAGGCGTGTGTCTTTTTGCTGCTTCAGGGCGAAACGAAGATCGCCTGAAGAAATGACACCTTTCATGACCAGAAGTTCGCCGAGCCTGTTGCGACCGAGAATGGCTTTGAATTCCCTGAAGATACCTGAGTTACTCAAGTGACACCCCTCTATAACACACCTGTACTAACGCCCTTTTTTAGTGCCCGGCTTGTTTTTGCCGGTTCAGGAACCCCGCCGTTTATCCGGATTTCCACCCCTTTATTACACACTAGAAAGATTGACGAATTCCTAACAAAAGCGCATAAAATCGTGAAATCGTTAAACATTTGGCGTTTTTCTATGAAAAAGACTGAAAATAAAGCCTTTTCCGGTCCCGGCCAGGACGGCCTCGGAGCCGGTCTGGATGGCCTGATCAGGGCCATGGACGGGGTGCCCGTCCTGGTGGTGGGCGACGTCATGCTGGACCGGTTCGTCTATGGGGAGGTCGAGCGAATCTCGCCCGAGAGCCCGGTGCCGGTGCTTTCGGTGCGCCGGGAAGAAATCATGGCGGGCGGCGCCGGTAATACGCTGGCCAATCTGAAGGGCCTCGGCGCGGAAGGCATGCTCCTGTCTGTCACAGGCGATGACGAAGACGGCAAGACCTTGCGCCGCATGATTAAAGAATTCGGATTTGATGATTCAGGGCTGCTGACCGACAAGGCGCGCCCGACGATTGTGAAGACACGTTACCTCGCCGGGCATCAGCAATTGCTCCGCACCGACCATGAAACTAAAACACCTCTCAGCGATAAGGTCGCAGCTGATCTTTTGAAAAAGGCGGAAGGCTTTATTAAGCACGCAAGCGCGGTTGTGATTTCCGACTACGGCAAGGGATTGCTCCGTCCGGATGTGATTACCGCATTGATCACGATGGCGCGCAAAAAAGGCGTGCCGGTGATCGTCGATCCGAAGGGACATGATTTCAGCAAATATGCGGGCGCGGATCTGATTACGCCGAACCGCCGTGAACTCTCCGATGCGACACGCGGCGCGGCAACGGGTACCGATGATGAAATCGTGCGCGCATGCCACGAAATTATTTCCGGCTGCAATATAGGCGCGGTTTTAGCCACGCGCTCGAAAGACGGCATGAGCATCGTGCGCAAAATGGGCGAAGCGGTGCATCTGCCCGGCGCAAAAGACATCGAGGTGTTCGATGTCTCCGGCGCGGGTGACACGGTGATCGCCACGGTTTCTGCAGCTCTCGCAGCGGGCGGTACTTACGAGCAGGCGGCAGAGCTTGCCAACATCGCGGGCAGCATCGTCGTCACGAAAGTCGGCACCGCGCCGATCCGCAGCAGCGAACTGATCGAAGCCGCAAGTAATGTCGACGGGAAAAAATTCGCCTATGCCGACAAGCGCGCGCCGCTCGCGGAATGGAATGAAAGCGCCGAGCAGATCCGCCGCTGGCGCGCGAAGGGATTAAAGGTTGGATTCACAAACGGGTGCTTCGACATTCTGCACGCAGGCCATGTCAGTTACCTGAACGCCGCGCGCGGCGAGTGCGATAGATTGGTCGTAGGCCTCAATCGCGATGAATCGGTGAGATTGCTGAAAGGTGAGGACCGTCCCGTACATGATGAGAATGCGCGCGCCGCCGTTCTTGCTGCGCTGGCCTGCGTCGATATGGTTGTGCTGTTCGGCGCGGCGAAAAAGAGCGAGGACAATACGGCGATTGAACTCATCACGCTGCTGAAGCCCGATCTTTATTTCAAGGGTGGCGATTACACCATTGATCAGATTCCCGAAGCCGCCGCCGTTCAGGCAGGCGGGGGTGCGGTCGCGATCATGCCCGCCGTCGACGGCCAGAGCACCACGTCTTCAATCAAGAAAATCCGCACCGAGGCGGCCTAGTTTTCCCATAATTTATAAGAGTTATGTGCAAGGGCTGTACGCGCCCCGCCTTAATTGATAGAATCTCAATCTGAATTTTAACCAACCAGGGTCCCCCACATGCGTGCGATATATCTTCTGCCGGTTTTGATGCTTACTGCCTGCGGCTATGCAAGCCCGACCTGGATGCCGGCGGGTTATGCCTATCACAACGACGAATACAAGGCGCAGCCCGGACCCGCAGCCGACAGTCTCGGCTATGCCTATACGCCCGGGCGCAACGCGCAGATGACCGATATGTGGGCCGGGGTTGCCGCAGCGCTCACGGATGATCTGGAATCGCAGACCGGCCTGTCGCCGCAGCCTGTGTATCTTGAGAAACTGACTCACAGCAACGCATTCAATCTCAGTCTTGATAACGCCCTGCGCGACGAACTGCGCGCGCGTGGCTATCTGCTGACGGATTCGCCTGAAGGCGCAACGCACGTCAAATACCAGGCATTCGAAGTCGGCGATGAAGGCAAAGGTCCTGTCGTTCTGTACAACGGCAACGAGTATGTCGACAGCAAGGCCTGGAAGCCCGCGAAAACCCGCGAGTTTGTTTTTGTCCTGACATTGCTGAAAGACGGCGTAGCGCTCAGCGAAGCACGCAGCGTGCGTCCGCTGCCTGCTTACGGTTATGTGCATGGCGAAGGCACAATTCTTCCCGCGCCGCGCGTGCAGGCTACATCTTCAGCACAGGCGGCGCCTGATGAGTCTGAAACAGCACCCGTACCGATCGCGCCGCAGGAATGATAAAACTTCGCGCCATACCGCTGCTGTTTTTGGTTCCGGTCCTGCTGGTGGCAGGCTGTAACCCGATACTGACCGGCGGCGCGGCGGGCGTGAATTATATTTTCGACCGGCCTGAAGTAAATCTCGCGGAAAAAAGTTACGCCGCCACCGATTACCTGATGCAGCAGGGTGGCAATTTCATTCACAAACAGAATGACCAGGTTAAGGTCATGCCGCTGCGCAATTATGCCGCGCCGGATCTCAGCACCCGTATCGGCCGCGTGATTTCCAAACATATCGGCGAGCGCTTGCAGCAGCTGGGTTATCAGGTCGATGTCGTGCATGTCTCGCAGAACATCGAAAACGATTTCCCTTACGTCGACATCCAGCCCAACGAAAACCCCGACTTCGTCATGTCGGGAACCTATTACAACGACCATCATGAGCTGGATGTGAAACTGCGCCTGATGGATGCGCGCACGGGCGAACTGGTCGGCCAGTTTGATTACAGCATGCCGATGAGCTGGGAAATCC
Source organism: Alphaproteobacteria bacterium (assembly GCA_017999645.1). Lineage (GTDB taxonomy): Bacteria > Pseudomonadota > Alphaproteobacteria > Micavibrionales > Micavibrionaceae > UBA7657. Next base: position 118,539 of record JAGNLJ010000008.1, on the reverse strand, counting down.
AGCGCATGTCGCGGCCCAAGCCGAAAATCATCCGCACCACCGGCCAGCAACAACAGCAGCCGATCAATCGCTAATTATTTCCTGAATCTATCGTGCCAGCAGCACGTGATAGAAGTGCAGCGCGTTAGGTCCTATGTCGCATTTTACGCAGGCCTGCAGGGCGGGGCGCGCCGCGCTGGTATTTGAATCCTGCGCGAAGGTGGTTGCATCCATCGTGTTCGGTATGGTGTAGAATTGTTGCGTGGCGTCGAAGCGTCCCAACGCGCCGAAATTCACGCAATCACCCGCCGTGCCCACGCCTGCGGCTGTTGAGCCGGTATCTTCCGGCGTTAGCGTTATCGGCTGTCCGCTCAGCTCGTTTATCTTGTTGCAGAATTGCTGGCTGACATTCGGCAGCACGGCGACCAGGTCGGCTTTGTCCGTGCCGACGCCGGGAATGGCGGTGCCGCCGTAGAATTCCCAGTCTCCGCCCGCTGGTGTCTGGATGTCGGGCGGCGGTTTGCGGAAGGACGCGCCGCCGCCATTGGTGTGGAAAACCTGGACCTGTTGTTCTTCGAGCGTATCCGCGTCGGCAAGGTCGCCGTAATCGGTATGGCTGAAAGCAGGATGAGCGAAGCGGATATCGACCTCGCTCTTGCGGTTGCTGACGATGAACAGAACGGCGCGCTCGAACTCCGATGCCGTGCGTTGGACTTCGGAAGCGCGGATGACAAGCGTTTCCTTGTCGATGTTGGCGCCGTCCGTCGTGCTGGTCGACATGATCGCGGCGGTGAGAATCCCGATCAGGACGACGGCAATCAGGATCATGAACAGCATGTTACCGCGCTCGCCTGAACGCGTGTTGTCGTGAATATCAGGGGAAGGGATCATCAGTTATTTTGCGGCGCGACCGGCATGCAGTCTTTGATGTAGGTGCAGGCCTTGAAGGCTTGTGCGCGCGTGTAACCCGAGAGGCGGGCGCGGAACATCCAGCCGTCTTTCACCTTCAGCGGTGCGATGACGGGACTGCCGCCGCCGAGACTTGCGGGAATTTTACGTGCAGCGCTATGCAGCGCCTGGTCGGTCGCGGCGCGGCTGGAATAGGCGCCGATCTGGACGGCCCATGTGTCATTGGCGGACGGCGCGGTCAGCGTGCGCTGTACGGGTTTGGCACCCTTGCCCTTGATCGCGGAAACGGCGACCAAACCAGTTTCAATACGGCGGGATTCCGCCGGGTCGATATCGCCTTCGCCCACCAGTTCGCCGAATTTAACCGGGTCGAGAACCGGACCCAGCGAAGCCAGTTTGACGTCCTGTGTGCCCTTGGACGGAGAAACTTTGTTGAGCGTGTTGAGCGCTACGAGAATGGCGGGCTTGCGCGGCGGCACGGGCGCTGGGCTCCGCGCATCGGCGGAAGCGATCAGGACGGAAGAATCGCCGGTGCGGGCAAAACCGTTATCCAGCAAATTCGCCATGTGAGTATTGCGGCTCGCGGCTGAACGCCCGCCGAACACGACGCCGATGATGCGGCGGTCGTTACGAACGGCGGAAGCGACGAGATTGAAGCCCGAAGGGCCGACATAGCCGGTCTTCATCCCATCCATGCCCTTGTAGGTTTCCATCAGCCTGTTGTGGTTGTGATAGGAGTGACCCTGGTAGGTGAAGTTCGCGGTCGAGAAATAGCGGTAGTAGGAGGGGTAAGTGTTGATCACAAAGCGGGCGAGCAGCGCCATGTCGCGGGCCGAGGAATATTGGCGCGGGTCGTGCAGGCCCGAAGCGTTGGTGAAAGTCGTATTGGCCATGCCGAGCTGGCGGGCGCGGTTGGTCATCATCCGGGCGAAATTGGTCTCGGTGCCTCCCAGCTGTTCGGCCAGAGCCACGGCAACGTCGTTCGCCGATTTGGTGACGATGGCGTAAATCGCGTCATGGACTTTAATCGTAGAACCGGGGTTAAGGCCGAGCTTGCTCGGCACCATGCTCGCGGCATGTTTGGAAACACGTATACGGTCGCGGACCGAGAGTTTGCCCTGTTCCATGGCTTCGAACGCCATCAGCAGGGTCATGATCTTGGTGAGAGAGGCCGGGTGCAGGGGCTTGTCGGCGTTGCTCTGGGAAAGGATGACGCCGGTCTCGGCATCAAGCACGATCGAGGCGTAACGCTTGTTTTCCTTGGCCCCGGCCGGGAGGATGCCCGCAACGGAAAAGACGGCAAAAACCGTCAAAAACAGAAATAATCGATTTGCCCTGAGACTTGAGAAAATTGTCAAAGGTTACTCCCGATAGCTGGACCGAACTTTTTATTTATAAAACCGCGTAGAACCGGAACTTCCGCGAAGGCCTGAGTGTTATCATTCTTACGGCGCTTCAGTTCAAGATAGCATAAATATATTAACAAAGTTTGTCCACCTTTACGGGCATTTAACCCACTTTTGTGCAGTGCAAAAAAACCGTTGACGGGGTGGGGGTAAAATGGTAAAAATATAGCTATTCCGTGGTTTCCGGCGGTATTTAAGACCGGGCCGGGACGACGGAAAAGACCCGCAAAAGCCAGAAAATCTGGCATTAAGCCCGGCCTGCGTACCGTTAATTTTAACCAGAAAAGGATGGCACATGGCTGAATCAAAGAAACGCTCCGGCAAATCATCGAGCCGCCGTTCCAGTAAATCCAGCAAACCGGCCGGGTCTGCGAGCAATATTCTCGAGGGCTTTTTCCCTCAGCAAAACAACGAAGCAATGGAGAAAATAATGTCACAAAGCAAATCACAGATGGATAAAATCGCGCAGGACGCGTCGAATTTCGGCCGCGAAGGCTTCGAAGCCTTCATGCAGTCGAGCTCGATTTTCGCGAAAGGTTTCGAGGAACTCGCTCGCACGGCAATCGCCCTCGGCCAGAGCTCTGCCGAGAAGCAGGCCCAGTTCCTGAACAAGGCCATGAGCAGCAAGACGCTCAATGAATGGGCCGAAACCCAGAACAAAATCGCCCAGGCCAGCCTGGACGACATCATGAGCGCCGCTACGAAGCTGTCGGAAATGAGCGTGAAGCTCCTGACCGAGAGCGCCGAGCCAATCAGCGAGCAGATGGGTAAATCCATCCGCAAAGCCAGCGAGTCCATGGCCGCCTAATTTATTGCCATAATTAAAAAGGCCCTTGAACCGATGCGGTTTAAGGGCCTTTTTATTGGCTTTTTGATATGATTTTTCGGGTTTCTTCACGGGACAGTGGAGATTTCTGTTATAATCGTTATATTACCCTGTATTGGCTTTTTAAGCAGGTTGAATTGGTGGAAGGGAGCACGCGAGTGTTCGTTTTGGAAGAGATCGTAATGAATGAGGACATGGAGGGTGACGAGCCCGGCCACGGTCCCGATCATGCCGATAATCCCGGCCAGGAGGAGCGCCCCGATACCGGCATCCTTCTCAAGACACGCCCGAAAACCAAGAAGCCTTCCCTTTATAAAGTTCTTCTGCTGAATGACGATTACACGCCGATGGAATTCGTCGTTCACGTGGTCGAGCGTTTCTTCAACAAGAACCGCCAGGAAGCGACCGATGTCATGCTGCATGTTCACCGCCGCGGCGTCGGCGTCTGTGGCGTGTTCACCTTCGAAGTCGCCGAGACGAAAGTCGCGCAGGTCATGGACTTCGCCCGCGCCAACGAACAACCTCTTCAGTGCACGATGGAGAAGGAGTAATCCTTATCTGTCTGCATTCTCTTCTAATCTTGAAACCCGTATTAAGGCAACCTAGTTTTTAATCATGCTCTCACGCAATCTTGAACAAACTCTGCACCGTGCCCTGGCTGTCGCGAATGAACGCAGCCATGAATACGCGACGCTCGAGCATCTCCTCTACGCGCTGACCGAAGATCAGGACGCGATGGCGGTGCTGCGTTCATGCGGCATTTCGCTGCCGGATCTGAAAGACCAGCTCGGCACCTATATCGAGAATGAACTGGCCTATCTCGTGAACAAGGACGCGGAAGAAGCCAAGCCGACGACGGCGTTCCAGCGCGTTCTGCAGCGCGCGGCGATTCACGTGCAATCGTCAGGCCGCGAAGAAGTCACCGGTGCGAACGTTCTGGTGGCGTTGTTCTCCGAGCGCGAAAGCCACGCTGTATTCTTCCTGCAGGAACAGGACATGACGCGCTTCGACGCGGTGAATTACATTTCGCACGGTATTGCGAAAATTCCGACGCAAGGCACGCCCGCCGCGAAAACTCCGCGCGGCACGGAAGAATCTTCATCTTCGCAGACCAAATCCGGCGCGGAAGCGCTCGATGCTTATTGCGTCAATCTCAATGAGAAGGCGAAGAAGGGCAAGATCGATGTCCTGATCGGCCGCCACAAGGAGGTCGACCGAACGATTCAAATTCTCTGCCGCCGCAGCAAGAACAACCCGCTTTATGTCGGCGATCCCGGCGTTGGTAAAACCGCGATTGCGGAGGGCCTCGCCAAAAAAATCATCGACGGCGAAGTGCCGGATGTTCTCAAGGGTGCGGTGATCTTCTCGCTCGATATGGGCAGTTTGCTCGCCGGCACACGTTACCGCGGCGATTTCGAAGAGCGCATCAAGGCGGTGCTCAGCGAATTGCAGAACATTGAAGATTCGATTTTGTTTATCGACGAAATTCATACTGTCATCGGCGCGGGCGCGACGAGCGGCGGCGCGATGGATGCGTCGAACCTGCTGAAGCCTGCGCTCTCGAATGGCTCGCTCCGCTGCATCGGTTCGACAACCTACAAGGAATACCGGAATTATTTCGAGAAAGACCGCGCGCTGGTGCGCCGCTTCCAGAAGATCGATGTCTATGAGCCGAGCGTGGAAGATTCCATCGCGATTCTGACAGGGCTCAAGCCGTATTACGAAGAGCACCACAAGGTGAAATACACCGCCGCCGCGATCAAGGCCGCCGTGGAATTGTCGGCGAAATATATCGGCGACCGCAAATTGCCGGACAAGGCGATTGATCTGATCGACGAGGTCGGCGCCGCGCAGATGCTGGTGCCCGCCAACAAACGTAAGAAAACAATCACCGACAAGGATATCGAGGCCGTCGTCGCGATCATCGCGCGCATTCCTGCTGCATCCATGACCAAAGACGACAAGGAAGCGCTGCAGACTCTCGATCGCGACCTGAAAACCATGGTCTACGACCAGGACAAGGCGATTTCGGTTCTGACGGACTCCATCAAGATGGCGCGTGCGGGCCTCCGTGATTCAGAAAAGCCGATTGGCTCGTATTTATTCTCGGGCCCGACCGGCGTCGGTAAAACCGAAGTCGCACGGCAGCTTGCTAAAACCATGGGCATTGAGTTGGTCCGCTTCGACATGTCGGAATATATGGAGCGCCACACGGTTTCACGTCTGATCGGCGCGCCGCCGGGCTATGTTGGCTTCGAGCAGGGCGGCCTGATGACCGACAAGATCGACCAGCATCCGCACTGCGTGCTGTTGCTAGATGAAATCGAAAAAGCGCACCCGGATTTATTTAATATCCTGCTGCAGGTCATGGACTACGGCAAACTGACCGACAATAACGGCAAGTCTGTCGATTTCAGGAACGTGATTTTGATTATGACCACGAATGCCGGCGCCGCTGAAATGGCGAAATCGCCCGTCGGCTTCGAGCGCGAAATGCGCGTCGAGGAAGACATGGAAGCGATCACGAAAATGTTTACACCGGAATTCAGGAACCGCCTGGATGCCATCGTGCCGTTCCAGAATCTCAAACCCGAAACGGTTGAAAAGGTCGTCGACAAATTCGTCACGCAGCTTGAAGGCCAGCTCGCCGACAAAAACGTTACGATTGAACTCTCAAGTGAAGCCCGCGCCTATCTTGCGAAAGCCGGTTACGATCCGGCAATGGGCGCAAGGCCGCTCGCCCGCGTCATTCAGGAAAAAGTCAAACGCCCGCTGGCCGAGGAAATCCTGTTCGGCAAGCTCACCAAGGGCGGCCTCGTCACCGTCGATGTCAAAGACGGCAAGCTCACTTTCGAATTCGAAGAGGAAGAGGGCAGCAAGGCGCGTGAAAAAGACGAAGAAGATTTCGAAGAAGAAATCGCGGAAGATTAATCCGCAACGCGGTCTTTCAGGCTTTCCCAGTTTTTAAACATGGTCATCGCTTCATCGTGGCCGATCTGGATATATTCAGCTTTCGGCGGTGCGGCTTTCGCGTCGCGCACAGATGAAATCTCCTGGTGGCTCAACCCGTAATAGACTTTCTTGATGCCGACGCTGGCAATAAGCGCCTGTCCCATCATGGTCGGCTGGCTCGAGCAGTAAAGCGTGCAATCGGATAAATCCGCCTTGCCCAGCTTGTCGGCGGCATTGCGGATCGCCATGACCTCCGCGTGCGCGGTCGGGTCGACGCGGGATGTAATGCCGTTCATGCCTTCGCCGAGAATTTTTCCGTTCTGATCGGCGACGATGGCGCCGAACGGCCCGCCGCGTTTTGATTTCGCGTTTTTATCCGCGAGATCGATGGCTTTTTTCATTAAATTTTCCGGCGTGTGAGTGGTATCCGAACCGCTGACCGCGAGAGGCCGGGGATTGAGCCCGCGCTTTTTCAAAAGGCGCAGCGCAATCTGGATGAGAAGTTCGGGTGCGACCGGTTTCTGGATCACGCGCTTGACGCCGAGCGCGGTGGCTTCCATCAGCGTGTCGCTGGAATCATTGGCGGTGACCAGAACAACCGGGATGTCGATGCTTTTGACGATGAGATATTTTATGAATTCAAAGCCGCCGCGCGGGCTCATGCTGACATCGACAAAAGCGAGGTCAATCTGACGGTCTTCCACCACCTTGATCGCGGATTCGCCGTCGATTGCGCCGTAAATCCGGTAGCCCTGCGTACGCAGGGCGCCCGCCATCATTTCCCGGCTGACATCGTTGTCTTCGGCAATCAGGATATTGATGAAGCGCTCGTCACTCATGCGCTTATTACACCACACCCGCCCCTCCGGTGAAAGCCGGAATTTATACTCAGCCGCCTTTCGCAAGGGCGCACTTGTCAGTATACTGAAGGAATGAAAGAAAAAGGCAGCGCCCTCTTCATTATTCTGATTGCCGTGGTGCTGTTCGCGGCGCTGGCCTATGCGGTGTCGCAGATGATGCGCGGCGGCAACCCTAATACGATCAATATCGAGCAATCGCGCCTGGCAGGGAATGAAATTCTCGCCTATGCGCAATCGATGCGCCAGGGCGCGCAGAATATAAAAATCTCGAATGGCTGCAGCGACATGGATATCAGCGTCGAGAACAGCGCGGTTGCGGGCTATACGCATACGCCTGTGGCAGCCGATAACTGCAAACTATTCCACAATGAAGGCGGCGGGCTTGTCTATCAGCCGCCCGTCGCGGACTGGCTGGATGATTCTATTTCTCCGGCACCTGCGCTGCGCGGCCAGTGGTACTTCCCCGCGAATACCTGCGTGCCCAATACAGGATCGGCGGAAGCGGGGTGCGACAGCGACAGTGCTGATAACGAGGCAATCATCGCGGTTCTGCCTTACCTCAAGAAACAGCTCTGCATTCAGGTCAACAATCTGCTGGGCGTTACCAATCCCGGCGGCAATCCGCCGGTTGAAACCTCGGATGCATGGACGGCAGGAAATGCAAAATATACGGGCGCGCAGGCCGATGCGGAAACACTCGACCAGACAGGCAAAATGGCGGGTTGCTTTGAAGGTGCCGCAGCCAGCAATCCGGGTCCCGGCACGTATCACTTCTTCAAGATTTTGATTCCGCGTTAGGCGTTATTTCAGCTCGAACAACGCTTCGATCTCGACGGCGACGCCGAAGGGCAGGGAATTCGCCCCGACAGCGAAACGCACATGCTTGCCGCTTTCGCCCATCACTTCGCCGATGAGATTGGACGCGCCGTTGATGACAGCGGGGTGATCGGTGAATTCCGGCGTGCAGTTCACGAAGCCGCCGAGTTTGACGCAGCGCTTGATTTTCTTCCAGTCGCCTTTAACGGCCTCATCGGCCCAGGCGAGGATGTTGAGCGCGCAGGCTTTTGCGGCTTCGACGCCCTGTTCAGTCGTCAGGGTGTCGCCCACGCGCCCGATATGCATTTTCTGGCCGTTCAGGAAAGGAATTTGCCCGGCGATATAGAGAAAATCGTCGTCGGCGATCAGGTAGGGGACATAATTGGCAGCAGGCGGCGCGACCTTCGGCAGCTCATGACCCAGTTCTTTCAGTTTTGCGCTTATATCCATGGAATTCTCCTTTTGTGCGGGCCATTAAAAGGGCGTGAAAGCCCTTTGTAAAGGCCTGACCCTCTGCCATAATGCCGCACCGGACAAGCCAAAGGACTAGGGCATGGGACTTTTCAAAATGCTGGGGGTGCTCTCCCCGACTTACATGAGTTTTTTCAAACTGACGGCAAGGGGCCAGAAGGTCGGCCAGGACGCCCTCGGGAATACATATTTCCGCTCCGCCGCCCGCCGTGGTGAAAAGCGCGAGCGCCGCTGGGTGATCTACAAGGGCGCGCCCGAGGCCAGCAACATACCCCCGGAATGGCATGGCTGGATGCACCACCAGACCGACGCCGTGCCCGCCAACGACACAGGCTTCCGCCGCGAATGGCAAAAGCCTCACCAGCCCAATATGACCGGCACCACCGGCGCCTACCGCCCCCCCGGCCACGTGCTCGAAGGCGGCCAGCGGGACAAGGCCACCGGCGATTACGAGCCCTGGAAGCCGGAATAGCCATTTACAGGACGGCCTGTTTCAGGCTAAATCCCACAGTTAAGTCCCTCAGGGCAAAGGATAAACGATGAAGCGCAGCGCGATCGAAACACTTCTCGGGGCATTTGTTCTCGCCGTAGCGGGATTCTTCCTCGTGTTCAGCTATCAGACCGCGAATGTCGGCAGCATGAACGGCTACACGGTGACGGCGGATTTCTCCGGCATCGGCGGCCTCAAGGCGGGCGATGACGTTCTCATCAGCGGCGTAAAAGTCGGCGCGGTGACATCCGTCGAACTCATGAAAGAAAATTTCCTCGCCCGCGTTTATATGGATGTCGATTCAGGCGTTCAGTTACCAACCGACACGGTAGCGTTGATCAGCAGCGAAAGCCTGCTCGGCGGACGCTATCTTGCGCTCGAGCCCGGCGCAGACGAACAAATGCTGGCCGACGGCGGCCACATCCAGTTCACGCAGGCGCCGCAGAACCTCGAGCAGCTTCTCGGCCAGTTTATTTTCAGCGCGAGCGATAAGAACAAAGACGGCGCGGCAGCCGAGGAAGTTCCTGCGCCGATTTCGCCGCGTCCGGAAGATGCACCGGGACGCCCGGAAAAGGAAGAGGAAGTGAAAATTCCGCACACCACGGTTCCCGAAGTGATGGAAGAGTATCCTGCCGAAGCACCGGCAGCAGCCGCACCGCAAGAATCTCAACCTGAACCTGCAGCAGAGCCAGCACCGGAATCCGAACCGGCTCACCCGTAAGGCGAAATGCGTTTCGCGAAATTTGTCTTCGCTGTTTCTCTATTGATGCTCGTGCCGGGCAGTGTTTCCGCGCGCGAGATGGAAAATTACCCGGTCGTCAAACTGCAATCGCTCGATAAGGTTACAGCGCGCACGATGACGTTTGAGGCCAATGTGGGTAACACGGTGAAATTCGGCTCGCTCTTCATCAAGATCCAGGCCTGCGCCAAGGCACCCCCGGTAGAACAGCCGGAATCTGCGGCGTTCCTGCAGATCTGGGAAACGAAAGCGACAAGTGAGAGTGACAGCGTTTCGGTCAAGGAACAGCCGCCCAAAGAAGAGGCGCAGTGGATTTTCAGCGGCTGGATGTTTGCATCATCTCCTGCGCTGTCGCACATGGACCACCCCATTTACGACGTGTGGGTGCTCGATTGCCTGACCGCCAAGGGCGAAAAAGCCGGCGCTAAAAAAGAAGAGAAGAAGGAAGAGCCGAAAGCCGGGGAGGAAGCCGCCGCGCCTGTTGCCGAAAGCGAAACGCCCGTTGCGGACACGCCTGCGCCTGAAGCGCCTGCCGCCGACGTACCTGCTTCCGAAGTGCCTGCGGCTGAAACCGCGCCCGCGCCTGATACGCCGATTGAAAGCGAAGTATTAAGCCCGCTCGGCGATTAATTGCTCTCCCGCATGGCGAGATAATCTTCCATGATTTTTTCCTGCGAAAGGTTGGGTAGCAGGAAATCACCTTCCGCCTTCACCGCAGCTTCGAGATATTTTTTATAGTCGTCATGCGGCAGTTCATAAGCGCCGAATTGTTTCAAATGCTCGTTGACGAACTGCGTATCCAGTAATGTGAATCCGCCCTTCCAAAGCCGCGCCACCATATGCAGCAGCGCGATCTTGCTGGCGTCACGCATGCGGGAGAACATGCTCTCGCCGAAGAACGCGCCGCCGATGGCGAGGCCGTAAATTCCGCCGACGAGTTTATCATCCTCCCAGCATTCAACGCTGTGTGCGTGCCCGCGTTCATGCAGGTCGCAGAACACTTTAAATATCGATGCATTGATCCAGGTCTCGGGGCGCTTGGGCGTCGGCTCCGCGCAGCCGCGCAGCACGGCCTCGAAATCAGCATTGATGCGGATTTCAAATGGCGCTTTTTTGACCGTCTCAAGCAGGCGGCGCGGAATGTGAATGTCTGTAATCGATAATTGCCCGCGCATTTCGGGACAGATCCAGTGGATGTAGGGGCTGCCGGAATTGTAAGCCATGGGAAATAATCCCTGGCGGTAGGCCTCCATCAACAATTCGGGCGTTAAAATAAGCTGCATATATTTATTATAGGGCAAAATGCAGCGCGGGCGAAATGTCCCGAAATAACTAGGATTTCTGCTTTTCCGCGAGCTTTTTCTCAAGCCACTGGATCGTGTAATTGCCGGAGATAAACTCGGGCTGTTCGGTGATCCAGTAATGAAGCGGCAGGGTCGTCTTCACGCCTTCGACAACCGTTTCGCGGATGGCGCGGCGCAGGCGACGGATGCATTCCTCGCGGTCGCGTCCATGCACGATCAATTTGCCGATCATGGAATCGTAATGCGGCGGAATCGTATAGCCGGTATAGACGGCGGAATCAAAACGCACGCCAAGGCCGCCCGCCGCGTGGAACTGCGTGATCTTGCCGGGCGAGGGGACAAACGTGTCGGGGTCTTCCGCATTGATGCGGATTTCAATCGCGTGACCGCGGAAACGAATGCGGTCGCTCTGGATGCTGAGCGGCATGCCTGCCGCGACGCGGATCTGCTCGGCGATCAGATCGATTCCGGTGATCATTTCCGTGACCGGATGTTCGACCTGAATTCTTGTATTCATTTCCATGAAATAGAATTCGCCGTTCTCATACAGGAACTCAATCGTGCCCGCGCCGCGGTAACCGAGTTTGCGGATGGTTTCCGCCGCCAGGCCGCCGATTTTAGTGCGGAGTTCTTCGGTCAGAACCGGCGAGGGGCCTTCCTCCACTAATTTCTGGTGGCGGCGCTGGATCGAGCAGTCGCGCTCCCCTAAATGAATGGCGTTACCGTGCGTGTCGCCGAAAACCTGGATCTCGATATGGCGCGGGTTGGTCAGGTATTTCTCTAAATAGACCGTGTCATCGCCGAAATTCGCTTTCGCTTCCGCACTGGCACGCGCTAACGATTCCTTGAAATCTTTTTCTTCATGCACGACCTGCATGCCTTTGCCGCCGCCGCCGCTTGCAGCTTTAATAAGAACCGGGAAACCCATTTTTTTCGCGGTGGCAAGGCCTTCATCGGCGTTTTTCACCGCGCCGTCGGAGCCGGGCACGACCGGAAGGCCGAGTTCCTTGACGGTTTTCTTGGCCTGCACCTTGTCGCCCATGATTTCGATATGCTCGGGCGCGGGACCGATAAAGGTGAAGCCGTGTTCCTCGACGATGCGCGCGAACTGCGCGTTCTCAGAAAGGAAACCGTAGCCGGGGTGAATGGCGTCCGCGCCTGTCAGCGCAGCGGCGCTCAGGATGGCCGGGATATTCAGGTAACTGTCGCGCGCGGCGGGCGGGCCGATACAGACCGTTTCATCGGCAAGGCGCACGGCCATCGCGTTGGCATCGGCGGTGGAGTGCACGACCACGCTCTGGATATTCATCTCGCGGCAGGCGCGGATGATGCGGAGCGCAATTTCACCGCGGTTCGCTATGAGAACTTTTTTAAACATTGGGGTTTTTACTCAATGACCATGAGAACGTCGCCGTATTCAACCGGCTTGCCGTTCTCGATCATGATGTGCGTGATGGTCCCGCCTTTTTCGGCCTTGATAGGGTTCATGACTTTCATGGCCTCGATGATCAGGAGCGTGTCGCCTGCTTTGACAGTCGAACCTTTTTGCACGAACGTCGCAGCATCGGGCGAAGGCTTCAGGTAAGCGGTGCCGACCATCGGCGACGTGACCGCGCCCGGATGCGCATGCGCGACATTGTCCGGCGCGCTCATATTCGCGGCCTGCGGCTGGGTCGGATCCGAAGGCATGCTGTGCGCGGAAACGGCGCCGGAGGAAACGACAGCTGTCGCGCCCTTGCTGACGCGGATAACCTTGTCGCCTTCCGCTACTTCGATTTCGGTGAGGCCGGTCTGCTCAAGCAGCTTGGCCAGTTCCTTGATGGTCTTGGGATCGATTTTCATGAAGTTCTTTTTGCCAACTCTTTTTGGGGACCCTCTAAAACAGACCCCATTGCTTACAGGGTTTGACAGAAAAAGTCAAAGCTTAAGGAGAATCAATGACTTAAGAGGGAAGATATCTTTTCGATCGCCATCTCATAGCCCTTTTCCTTATAGCCGGCGATGATGTGCTTGGTGACAAGGCCGACATAGGAAAAGCGGCGGAATTTTTCGCGCTTCTTCGGGTTCGACAAATGAACCTCGATGACCGGGATGGATAACAGCCGAAGCGCATCGTGAATGGCGATGGATGTGTGTGTATAGGCCGCAGCGTTGATGATAAGACCGTCGAAAATTTTTCCTTTCGCGGCTTCCTGGATCCACTCGACCAGTTCGCCTTCATGGTTCGACTGGCGGAAATCGACCGCCATGCCTAGCGCGCGTGATTTCTGTTCGCAAAGAGTCTTGATGTCATCAAGCGTCGCGCGCCCGTAGATTTCAGGCTCGCGCGCGCCGAGCATGTTGAGATTGGGGCCGTTGAGGATCAGGATTTTTTTCATTGTGCCCGCGCTTCCGCGAATAATTTCAAGAAATCATCAGCGGTCGGCGTGTTTTCAGGCGCGTATTTTATGCCGGGCCCTATAAAGAATGTCGGCACCGCGCTTCCGCCCAGATCTGAAAATGTCTGCTGACTTTTTTCGACGAGACTTTGCATTATGGGTTCCTTAAGTCCCCCGATCAGGACTTTTTCTTCGATGCCTATTTTTAACCCGATATCGGTTATATCTTTTTCATTGACGTCAGAGTTGTTGGCCATGAAATACTGGTAGGCATCTTTGTATTTCTTCTGGAGGCTCGCCGAATAGGTGAGCTTCATTGCGTATTCTGACTCCGCGTCCGTAGAAACAACCAGCGGCGAATAACGCACATTGCCGTCTTTTTCCAGCGCCGTCATGATTGCCGTATTCGCAGCGCGGCAGTTCCTGCAATCGTAATCGATAAACCCAACCACATGCAGACCGGCATCAGGCGGGCCGAAGGAAAAGCTGGTCGGGATATTGTCAAGACTGCCGCGAACGGTGGCAAGCGTATAGACCGCGTAAGCCAGGAGCGCGACGGAAATGAAAAGCGCGACGTAAAACAGACGCCAGACAATCATGAAACCTCAAATCAATGCGCTTTATTTAAAAAAGCCGTTTAGCTTTTCTTGCCGGCGCGGGCGTCTGTGATGGCTTGCTTCAGGCCGTCCTTGCCGAGATAACCAGGAAAAAGTTGGCCGTTGATGACAAAGCCGGGCGTGCCCTGAATGCCGATTTCGCGGCCTACGAGCATGCCTTTATCAACTTCCTGACCGATTTCTTCGGACTGGATATCTTTCTTCGCTTTTTCGAGGTCCAGGCCCGCTTTTTTAGCAGCGGCTTCGAGGACGCTGTCCTCGATGGCACCGTTATGTTCCATCAGTATTGTGTGGAACTCGAAATATTTGCCCTGCTTGTGTGCGGCGTGCGCCCACAGCGCGGCTGTCAAGGACGTTGGCCCGAGGATTGGCATCTCGATGAAAACGAAACGGACTTTTTTATCCGCATCGATGATTTCCTTGATGTCGCCGATCGCCTTTTTGCAATAGCCGCAATTGTAATCGAAGAATTCAACGACCGTAACATCGCCGTCGGGATTGCCTGCGCTCGGCATCGTTTTGCCGTTGAGGTAATCTTTGTAATCAACGATTTTTGCCTGCGCGGCCTCAAGGGATTCACGCTGCTGCTTTTCCTGATACAGCTTGAGCGATTCAACGACGATTTCCGGATTTTCGCGGATATAGCTCTGGATGAGCTCGCGCACTTCGGCTTTCTGCGCGTCGTTCAAACTTGCTGCCTCGGCCTGCGCAAACGACGCGAAGTTCGTGATCAATGCGGCCATGATAAGCGCAATGGCGGGCAGGGCGCAGAGGAATTTCTTGAATGTTGAACGCACGGGGCGGCTCCTTGGTTAAATGTTCATCAGCTTACTATAACCATGTTAGCATTTTTGGCTAGTCGTCTTCATCATCTATCGTTTCGATGTGTGCGAGAATATCCCGGGCCTTGAGCCATTCGCGGCTGTTGGCGGGGGCATTTTTCAGAACAGATTCAGCCTGGTTGCGGGCATAGGGAATCTGCCGTTGCAGGACGGCCTCTTCGGCCAGGTTCAGCCGCGCCATGTTTTCATTGCCCAGCTTGCCGTAGGCGGTGGCCAGAAGCCTGTATATACGGCTGGAGCGTGGCTCATCCTGACGTGCCCGCTCGAGATTTTCGATAGCTTCTTCCTCATGGCCGGATTCAAGCAGGGCATGGCCAAGGGCCAGCCTGATAAGTCCCGCATCGGGCAGCGCGGCGGCGGCCTTGCGGTAATAGGGAACGGATTCAGGAACGCGGCCGAATTCCATCAGCATCTGGCCCTTCAATTCGTGAAAATACGGGTTCTCCGGCTCTGCGGCGATCAGCTTGTCGGCACCCTTGAGCGCGGTTTCAATCTCTTTGTTGCGGTAGGCGGCAATCGCCTTGGCGTAGAGCGCCGGAACTGAAACATCGCGGTCGCCGTAGATCCACGGAATTTTTGTCGGCGAGATGAAGCCCGCAAGTTTTGCGAGCATTCTTTTATGCTGCTCGTTCCATGCCTCAGGCAGGGGCATGTTGATGTAAGGCGATTGTTCGGCGCGCTGGCGCACGGCGTCGATACGGTCGCGCGTCAAGGGGTGCGTGCGCATATATTCGCTTTGCTGGTCCATCGGCAGAAGCTCTTCCGATTCCAGTTTTTGAAAAAATGTTTCAATGCCCCTGGGGTTGAGATGCGCGCTTTCGAAAAAGCGCAGCGCGGCCTGGTCGGCGCTGGATTCCTGCACGCGCGTATGCGCGAGATAACCGCGCAGCGCCATGGTATTGCCGCCTGCGGAAATGGTCGAGGCCGCACCGCTTTCGCCCGTCGCCATCGCAACGCCGATGCCGAGCACCATGCCGAGTATGCTCTCATAAGACGCGCGCTCCATAGCCGTGCGAGCTGCAATTAAATGCCCGCCGGAAATGTGGCCGAGCTCGTGGCCCAGCACGCCGACCACCTCGCCGGGATTTTCGGTTCTTTCAATCAGGCCGGTATAGATGAAGATATTCGCGCCGCCCGCGACAAAGGCGTTGATTTCGGGGCTCTGGACAATCACCAGATTGACGCTGTTTTTATCCATCCCGGCGGCCTCGAGCAGGGGCGTTATCCATTCCCTGAGCGTGGTTTCGATTTCGACGTCACGGATAATGACGGGCGGAGCCGCCGCGCCTGCAAAGCTGGGCAAAAGAACGAGCGAAAGAGCGAGGCTGCGCAAAAACAATTTCAGGCGCGGTCTTTTATATGCCATATTTCCCTGTATCTGTGGTTGTTTTCTGCCCAGCAGCATAACGTCAAAGAATAAAATAGGATATGAAATTCGTTCTTCAATGGATTGATATTGCCTGGCTGGTTATGGCTTTTACCGTGGCGCGGAAAGACCAGCGCGGCTGGGTTCTCGCTTTTTTCATCTCCAGCATGGTCATGATGCGCATGCTTGTCGAATTGATGGCGTATATAGGGTATCCGAACGGCATAACAGGCTGGATCGATATGCCCGTTCATTCCCGCGCGCTCATAGTTTATAGTTTATTTTATTTTGCCTATATCGCGTTCTTCCATTTTTCACCGAACGCCAAAGGCATGCTGCTGATGGCCGGGTCGATCGCATTTTTCTTCGCTTCATTTTTTACAACAGCCGTGGTTATGATTCCCTGATGTCAAAGAACAAGAAAAAAGCGCGCGTTAAAACCGCCAAGAAAAGAAAGACATCTTCGACGCGCTGGCTCGAGCGCCAGTTGAATGATCCCTATGTCGACAAGGCCAAAAAGGATGGCTACCGCAGCCGCGCGGCTTACAAGATCATGGAGATCGATGAAAAAATAAACCTGCTGAAGCGCGGCATGAGGATTGTCGATCTCGGCTCCGCGCCGGGCGGCTGGTCGCAGGTGGCTGCGCAGAAAGGCTGCACGGTTGTTGCAATCGATCTTCTGGAGGTCGATGAGATTCCCGGCGTCGATTTCGTGCAGATGGACTTCATGGATGACGACGCGCCGGATAAATTGAAGGCGATGCTTGGCGGCCTTGCGGATGCCGTGCTTTCAGATATGGCGCCCAACACGATGGGGCATAAATCGACGGATCACATCCGCATCATGGCGGTGGTCGAGGCGGCCTATTATTTCTCGAAAGAAGTTCTGAAACCCGGCGGCACGTTTGTCGCGAAAGTCTTCCAGGGCGGCGCGCAGAACACGCTGCTGGCCGAGATGAAAAAGGACTTCAAAACCATCAAGCACATCAAGCCCCCCGCCAGCCGGAAAGAAAGCTCCGAGCAATATCTGGTGGCACAGGGGTTCAGGGGATAAATTCCTTGCCTTTTCCTGAAAAAGGCATATAACTACCCTGCAAATTTCACCCAGTGCCCGCAGGGCAGGAGATTTGCGTTATGCCATTCAAGAAAATCAGAAATTCCGCAGAAATCCGCGAAGGTTTGACCTTCGACGACGTTTTGCTCGTTCCCGGCGCCTCCGAGGTCCAGCCCCACGAGGTCGGGACCAAAACCCATCTCACCAAAGAAATCACCCTCAATATCCCCATCATGTCGGCCGCCATGGATACCGTGACCGAGGCCGATATGGCGATCGCCATGGCCCAGAATGGCGGCATCGGCATTCTTCACCGCAACATGGATATCGAGGCGCAGGCCACCCATGTCCGGCGCGTGAAACGGTTTGAATCCGGCATGGTCGTCGATCCGATCACCATCAGCCCCGACGCGACACTCTCCGAGGCACTCGAATTGATGCGCCGTTTCCACATTTCAGGAATCCCGGTGACGGAAGGTTCAGGCCGTTTAGTGGGTATTCTCACCAACCGCGATGTGCGCTTTGCTGAAAATCCGAACCAGCCGATCCGCGAGTTGATGACGTCGGAAGGACTCGTGAAAGCCTATAACCGCGTCGACAAGGACGAGGCGCGGAAATTGCTGCACAAATTCCGCATCGAAAAACTTCTCATCGTCGATGACAATGAAAAATGCATTGGTCTTGTAACGGTGAAGGATATCGAAAAATCGCAGCTCTACCCGACCGCCACGAAAGACGCGAAAGACAGATTGAGAGTGGGTGCGGCTGTCGGCACAGGAGACATCAACGGCGTCGACCGCGCACTGGCGCTGGCAGAAGCCGGACTCGATCTGATTGTCGTTGATACGGCGCATGGCCACAGCCGCGGCGTGCTCGACACGGTCGCAAAAATCAGGAAACAAAATCGTAATTCATTACAGATCATGGCGGGCAATGTCGCAACCGCTGATGCGGCGAAAGCGCTCATCGATGCGGGCGCGGATGCGATCAAGGTCGGTATCGGTCCCGGCTCGATCTGCACGACGCGCATTGTCGCTGGTGTTGGCGTACCGCAGCTTACGGCGATCATGGATGTGTCCGAGGCCTGCCGTAAAAGAGGAATCCCGGTTATCGCCGATGGCGGCATCAAATATTCCGGCGACCTGGCCAAGGCGATTGCCGCCGGTGCGGACGTCGCCATGATGGGCTCCCTTTTTGCCGGAACCGACGAAGCGCCGGGCGAGGTGATTCTGTACCAGGGCCGTTCCTACAAGTCCTACCGCGGCATGGGCTCCGTAGGGGCAATGGCGCAGGGCTCCGCCGACCGTTATTTCCAGGCCGGGGTCACATCTTCCAATAAATTAGTTCCCGAAGGGATCGAGGGCCGGGTGCCGTATAAGGGCCCCATTGCCAACGTTTTGCACCAGATGGTCGGCGGTTTACGGGCGGCCATGGGCTATACGGGCTGCCGTACCATTGAGGAAATGCAGGAAAAAACCGAGTTCATGCGCATGACCACAGCGGGCTACCGCGAGAGCCATGTCCATGATGTGACCATCACGAGGGAAGCTCCCAACTACCGGACCGAGAGCTAATTCCCATAAAATTACCCATAATACGCGAAAATATTTTAGCCCTGCATCTTGCAGGAAGTATGGGAATTGACTAATGATTCAACGGTGCGGCAATGGTGCCGCATTCATTTTCAAGGACAGAAAAACTATGACACGTATTCTCGCTCTTACTGCAGCTGCTCTGATCGCAGCCGCACCGTTCGCCGCGATGGCGGAAGACACCCACGCTCCGGCAGCGGATGCACCGGCTGCTGAAGCCGCTGCTCCTGTCGAGCACACGCTTGCTGACGGCACGAAAGTCGTTGTTGAAGGCGATGCAGCATTTATTGTTGCCGCTGACGGCACGAAATCGCCTGCTCCAGACGGTGAGCACGCGCTTGCTGACGGCACGAAGCTGACGACAGCTGCTGGCAAAGTTGTTCCCTCGGCTCCTGCCGCTGGCGATGCAGCTCCTGCTGAAGGCGCAGCTCACTAATCTGAGCTGATCCAAGATACAATCCCCGCCTGCGTTATGCGGCGGGGATTTTTCTTTGCCCATTTTCAAACGCATGATACATAGGCGCGCATGAGACCAGCATCCCGCATACAGGCCGTGATCGAAATTTATGAACGGATCGCTGCCGCAAAAATACCGATGGACGGCGTCGTCGGCGATTATATGCGCCAGCGGCGTTACATTGGATCAAAAGACCGCGCCGACATCGCCGAGCGCACCTACAATGTCATGCGCGCATGGGGAAGGCTGACCTGGTGGCTGGAACGGGCGAATGCCGAACTGACACCGCGCAACCTGCTCATTGCCTATACCGCTCTGGCAGACGGTGTAAATGAAGACCGGCTGAAGGAATTGTTCGACGGCTCAAAATTTGCGCCTGAGCCTTTAACCGCCGATGAATTCGCGTTTCTTAAACGTTTCAAGGACAAAACGCTCGAGCACCCCGATATGCCCGAAGCCGTGCGCGTGGAATGCCCGGCTGATTATGAAGAGGCGCTGCGTGGATATTTCGGTGATAGTTTTGCCGACGAACTGAAGGCCATGCAGCATTCCGCAACACTCGATATGCGCGCGAATGTTTTCATCGCGCCGCGCGAGAAAGTGCAGGCTTCGCTCGCCAAGGACGGCGTTGCGACAGACGAAACGCCCTATTCGCCCTGGGGCCTGCGCGCGCGCGACAAAGCTTATCTTTCTAAAACCAAAGCCTTTGCTAAGGGAATGGTTGAAATCCAGGACGAGGGATCGCAGATGATCGCGCATGTCTGCGGCGCTAAGCGCGGTATGCAGGTGCTGGATTTTTGCGCTGGCGGCGGGGGAAAAACACTGGCGCTGGCCGCGGCAATGGAGCGCAAGGGCCGCATCGTCGCCATGGATATGGACGAGCGCCGCCTGCAGAAGGGCAAGGAAAGATTTAGAAAAGCGCAGGTCGCTGACATCGTCGAGGTACGTCCCTTAAGCGACGAGCGCCACCGCAAATGGCTGCGCCGCCAGAAGGAAACATTCGATATCGTCTTGTGCGATGTGCCCTGCACGGGGACGGGAACATGGCGGAGAAACCCTGACAAGCGCTGGAAACTCTACGGCCCGGGCCTCGAGGAACTGACAAAGACGCAGGGTGAAATTCTCGACAAGGTCGCGCCCTGCGTGAAGCCGGGCGGCAAACTCGTTTACGCGACATGCTCACTGCTCCCCGCCGAGAATGAAAACCAGGTCGAGGAATTCCTGAAACGCCACCCGGAATTTTCCGTTCAGCCGGTCGAAGAAAAACTGGGCGCGCCCTTCATGCGCCTGACCCCGCTCCGCCATAATACGGATGGGTTCTTTGCCGCGATTTTAGAGAAGAAATCCGCTTAAGCAGCCGCGCTAGACTTGGTTTTTGCGCGCATGTCTTTCGCCGCAGCCACCATGTTTTTCAGCGCCGATTTCACTTCCGGCCAGCCGCGGGTTTTCAGGCCGCAATCGGGATTGACCCAGAGCTGACGCGGAGCAATGAGCTTCGCCGCCTTCTCTAACAGGTCCGTCATTTCCTTCGTGTCCGGTACGCGTGGGCTGTGAATGTCGTAAACGCCGGGACCGATCTCGTTCGGGTATTTGAATTTCACGAACGCATCGAGCAGGCGCATCTGCGAGCGCGACGTTTCAATCGAGATCACATCCGCATCCATCGCCGCGACGGATTCAATGATCGTATTGAAATCC
Organism: Alphaproteobacteria bacterium; assembly: GCA_017999645.1. Classification (GTDB taxonomy): domain Bacteria; phylum Pseudomonadota; class Alphaproteobacteria; order Micavibrionales; family Micavibrionaceae; genus UBA7657. The sequence continues at coordinate 97,783 of JAGNLJ010000008.1, read as the reverse complement.
GAATAGCACATATGGGTGTGGATCTGTGTCTTGTCCTCGACGCCGCTGGCCGAGATGCGGAAATTTTCGACGGCTTTGTCGAGGTAATCCTTGTAATCGGCTTCGCGCAAGGGGAGACCTTCGCGGATGGCGGCTTCGTCGATCTGGATCATACGGATACCGGCCTTTTCGAGGTCGGTTACTTCATCGCGGATGGCGAGCGCAATCTGACGCGCCGTGATATAGCGCGGCTGATCGTCGCGCACGAACGACCACTGGAGAATGGTGATCGGCCCTGTGAGCATGCCTTTCATGACTTTGCTAGTGAGGCTCTGCGCGTATTTCGACCATTCGACGGTCATAGGTTTAGGGCGCGAGACATCGCCGAAAATGATCGGTGGTTTCACGCAACGCGAGCCGTAGGATTGCACCCAGCCGTTCGAGCTGAATACGAAACCGGCAAGCTGTTCGCCGAAATATTCGACCATGTCGTTGCGCTCGGGCTCGCCGTGTACCAGCACATCGATATCGATTTCATGCTGGAAATCGACGACCGATTTGATCTCGTCCTGCATCGCCTTTTTATAAGCGGCCTCGTTGATCTTGCCCGCCTTGAATTCGGCGCGCGCCTTGCGGATGTTTTCCGTCTGTGGGAATGATCCGATCGAGGTCGTGGGGAACAGCGGCAGATTCAGCGCCGCGTGCTGGATTTTCTGACGGTCTTTAAATGACGATTTGCGTTTCATCATCGCGGGCGTAATCGCCTTCATGCGTTCCTGGACGTTTTTATCGTGGATGCGCGGCGATGTTTTGCGCTCCTTCACGATGCCGTCGCTGACCTGCAGCGCTAGCGAGACGGATTCGCGGCCGTTATTGACAGCCTTGGCAACGGTGACGATCTCGGCGACTTTCTGGGTCGCGAACGCCATCCAGTTTTTGACCTGCGGGTCTAACGTCTTTTCATTGTCGAGATCGACCGGGCTGTGAATGAGCGAACAGCTTGGCGCAACAAAAACCTTGTCAGTGCCAAGCTTCTGCACGGCCTTTTCGATTTTCTGGATGGAAGCCGAGAGATCGTTCTTCCAGATATTGCGGCCATCAATAACGCCGAGCGAAAGAATTTTATCGCCGGCCTTTGATATGACTTTATCGAGCTGGTCGGCGCCGCGCACGAGATCGACATGGATGCCTGCAACAGGAAGGGCGAAGGCCGTGTCGATATTATCGCGTAAGGATTCAAAATACGTGGCGACGATGATTTTCAGGTCAGGAACAGAGGCGGCGATCATTTTATAAGCCGTTTTGATTGCGTCCTTGTAACGGTCTTCAAGATCAAGCGCGAGCGCGGGTTCATCGATCTGCACCCATTCCGCGCCGAGATTCTGCAGGTTTCTCAGGATATGGATGTAGGCTTTCACAATGCCGGGCACGAGCGTGCAGCGGCATTCGGTGAAATCTTCCGATTTGCTCCCGCTCAGCAGATAGGTGATAGGCCCGACGAGCACGGGACGAGTCTGAATTCCCAATGCTTTCGCTTCCGAATATTCATCAAAAATCTTCGTCGAGGAAATTTTAAACTCCATGCCCGGCGTCAGTTCCGGCACGAGATAGTGATAGTTGGTATCTAACCATTTCGTCATGGTCATGGCGGTGACGTCGACGCCGCCTTGTTGGCGTCCGCGCGCCATCGCGAAATAGGTCGCGAGATCGACATTGCCGCCTTTCCAGTTGTACCGGGCAGGAACCGCGCCGAGCAGGGCGGTCATGTCGAGAATCTGGTCGTAAAAAGAAAAATCGTTGGAGGGGATATGATCTAACCCCGCATCCTTCTGGAGTTTCCAGTGGCGCGCGCGAAGTTCTTTACCGGTGGCGAGCAGATCTTTTTCAGAACTTGTGCCCTTCCAATAGCTTTCGACAGCCTTTTTCAGTTCGCGTTGTGCGCCGATGCGGGGGAAACCAAGGTTCGTTGCGAGGACCATATTTTCTCTTCCATATATATGTGATTGATCGTTCCGCGATATTAGGCGCAGGCGAGGAATTAATCAACGGGAGGAAAGGATTGCTTTAAATTGAGTATATAAGCTCTTTGGCGTTATTCGGCGCAGGAATAGTTTCAGCCGTCATGTTTCGAAGGCCTTCGCGCGGCCCGAAAAAGCGTACGCTTTCTGATGCCACTATATTCGCTTGTTCGATTGACCAGGCAATATCGCCGGAGCGGGCGAAATGGAAACAGAAAGCGCCGTGCATGATGTCGCCGGAAGCAAAGGTATCGACAGGTTCGTAAGCGATTACGGGAATTTCAATGATTCCGCCGGGCGTATTCAGCAGGGTGCTTTCATGGCCCCGCGTTACCGCAACATTTTCTTTACCCTTGCTTTTGAAGTATTCGATTATTTCTACAGGGGTCATGGACTGGTTTTCAGGCTCAAGTTCATGCGAAGCGATGATGATGTCGGAAAGATTAATCAACGTTGGCACATAAGGTTTCCAGGTCCCGGCATCGATAACCACAGGCACGTTATTGTCCCGGGCGGCGCGCCCGACCATGGTGGTGATTAACGGGCAGCGGCATTCCAGCATAACGACATCAGCATCTTTCATGTCATGGACGAGACGCCGTTGTTGGGACTCAGGCATGCCGATTTTTTCTTCAGCATATATATTCCGCTCTGGAGTTTCATCCGGATGGATATCGCGTTCTCTGCCGAATGTAAGACCCAAATTTATTTGCAGTAAAAAATCATCGCCGGGATTGCAGTCGCGCAGCGTAACGCCGTGCTGCGAAAGATCGGAGGCAACTTCGCTTCTTACGCGACCGAAAGGTGTATAAAGTAAAGCCGTTTCCTTGTGAAAAGCCTTGCGGCCCAGTATTCCATGCGCGATGGCAGCGTTGGGGGCGCTGCCGCCGACGAAAATATGTTCGGAGGTATAGGGTGTTTTTACGCCAAACTTTTTGGGAAGAGATTTAAGCCCCCGGAGATGATCCTCAACGGCGCGGCCAGCAAAAATGCTGACAGGATAATTAGCCTTCATACGCAGTTCTCTCCCGTGTACCCAATTTTTTTGTATACATTGTTTTTAGCAGACCTGCATTACAGCGCAAATGGTTTTTTTGGAAAATCATTGCTGCAGGGCTTTGCACGCCTGCGTTGTAATATCAGGCTTGTTCAGCGTGTAGAAATGAATGTGGGGGACGCCGTTTTTGGCGAGGTCCAGAACCTGTTTAACCAGCAATTCCTCGGCATATTTGCGCGAATCGTCCGGCTGGCCCTCGAATTTCGCGAACCCCTCCGCCAGCCAGCCCGGCACACTGGCCTGACACCGCCCGGCGAAGCGCAGCATGGATTTAAAGTCGTGAACGGGCAGCAGCCCGGGCGATATAGGCGTCGTGATTCCGGCCTTCTGGCATTTTTCAACGAAGCTGTAGAATTTATCGTTCTCGAAAAAGAATTGCGTGATCGCGCGTGTTGCCCCGGCGTCGCATTTTTTCTTGAGCGCGAAAATATCATCGTCCAGCGATTTTGAATCCGGGTGCTTTTCAGGATAGGCCGCCACGGAAATTTCGAACTGATGGCGCTTGCACAAGGCCTCGATAAAATCGCTGGTGTACTGGAAGTAATTTTTGTCGATCGCCAGCGGCCACGTTAAATCAGCGGGCAAATCGCCGCGTAGCGCAATGATATGGCGCGTACCATTCTCCCACAGCGCATCCGTCACCTTGAATACATCGTCACGGGTCGTGTTGATGAAGGTCAAATGCGCGGCCACCGGAAGTTTGGTTTGCGCGCGTAACTTCGCGACAATCTCCAGAGTTTTATCGCGCGTCGAGCCGCCCGCGCCATACGTCACGGTCATGAAGGAGGGGGCCAGCGCGGCGAGGGCCGGAATCGCCTCCCAGAACGAGGCCTCGGCAGCCTCGGTTTTGGGCGGAAAAAATTCAAAACTATAGGTCGGCCGTGTCAAATAAACCCCCGGGAAATGCCAAGGCCAAAGGATTGCATATTCTTTACTTATTGCAATACATATTGTAGAAAATCCCATGACAAACAAAGCCCCGCAGACAGCCCCCAAAACCACCGCCACACTCCAGCGCCACGACCGCATCCTGATCCTTGATTTTGGCTCGCAGGTCACGCAATTAATCGCCCGGCGCCTCCGCGAAAACGGGGTTTATTGCGAAATCTGGCCGTTCAATCAGGCGCCCGAGGAACGGGTGAAGGGCTTCGCGCCGAAGGGCATTATTCTCTCCGGCGGCCCGGCCAGCGTGACCAAGGCCGATTCCCCCCGTGCGCCGGAATTCGTATTCAATCTCGGCCTGCCGTTGCTCGGCATTTGCTACGGCCAGCAGACGATGGTCCAGCAACTGGGCGGCAAGGTCGAAGGCTCCGACCACCAGGAATTCGGCCGCGCCTACGTCAAGGTGCAAAAACCCTGCGCGATTTTCGAAGGCATCTGGAGCCCTGGCGCCAGCGAACAGGTCTGGATGAGCCACGGCGACCGCGTGACGAAACTCCCGAGCGGCTTCGAGGTCGTTGGAATTTCCGACGGCGCGCCCTTTGCCGCCGTTGCGGATGACAAACGCCATTTCTACGGCGTGCAGTTCCACCCCGAAGTGATGCACACGCCGCACGGCACGCAGCTTCTCAAAAATTTCACGCATCTTGTGTGCGGCTGCAAGGGCGACTGGACCATGGCGGCGTTCAGGGAAGAAGCCGTTGCGAAAATCAGGAAACAGGTCGGCAATGGCAAGGTGATCTGCGGCCTGTCGGGCGGCGTCGATTCATCGGTGACGGCTGTGCTGCTGCACGAAGCCATCGGCGATCAGCTCACCTGTATTTATGTCGATACGGGCCTGATGCGCGCCAATGAAAGCAAACAGGTCGTCGACATGTTCCGCGGCGCTTACAACATCCCGCTCGTCCATGAAGACGCGGGCGAAAAATTCCTGAACGGTCTCGAGGGGATTTCCGAACCGGAAATGAAACGCAAACTCATTGGCACGATGTTCATCGAGGTGTTCGAAAAACTGACGAAAGATGCAGGACAGGCGGAATTCCTCGCGCAGGGCACGCTCTATCCGGACGTGATTGAGTCCGTGTCCTTCACCGGCGGGCCGAGCGTTACGATCAAGAGCCACCACAATGTCGGTGGCCTGCCTGAGACGATGAAACTGAAACTGGTCGAGCCGTTACGCGAATTGTTCAAGGACGAAGTACGCGCGCTGGGCCGCGAACTCGGCATGCCCGAGGAATTTATCAAACGTCACCCGTTCCCCGGTCCCGGCCTCGCCATCCGCATTCCCGGCGAGATCACGCGTGAGAAGTTAGAAATTTTGCGCAAGGCCGACACGGTCTATCTCGAGGAAATCCGCAACGCCGGATTATACGACGCGATCTGGCAGGCCTTCGCCGTGCTGCTCCCGGTCAAAACGGTGGGCGTCATGGGCGACGACCGCACGTATGATTTCGTCTGCGCGCTCCGCGCCGTGACCTCGACCGACGGCATGACGGCGGATTCATACCCGTTCAGCCACGATTTCCTCTCCCGCGTCGCCACGCGCATCATCAACGAAGTGCGCGGCATCAACCGCGTCGTCTATGACGTGACGAGCAAACCCCCGGGGACGATTGAGTGGGAATAGTTATTTTCCGAAAAATAAACTATAACTTGTTGATTTAAAACAAAACTATCAATAATCTATTCGCTACAAACTAACTACAAACTCCGATATAATTCGGGTGGTTAGCTTTTGAGCCGAGTGAACATGCAATCAAAAAAACAGATTATTGTGAACAATCAAAGCCTCAGCACTCAAAAATCTGCTGTCAGCCGCAAGAAACGTACGAAAGCAAAAGACTCTCATCGAATAGTTGATGAGGTCGAAATGTTGGATGGCGAATTGAAATTAGTTCGGACAACCAAAAGCGGTCAATTCTGGTCAATGTCTTTTTGGTTGCGTGAAGAAGGAAAATGTTATCGCCGTTCATTGAGAACCAGAAATCTGGATGAAGCTAAGCAACTGGCATTCGACAAATACATTCAAATTAAAGCCGATATTAAGTTAGGAAACAGGGTATTCACTAAGACAGCAGAAGAACTTGTCCAGGATTTTATCAAACATAAAACTGATGAAGCGAAAGCAGGCCTTATTACAGAAGGTCGTGTTCAAACAATAACCATATCTTTAAATCGTTGGTTTTTAAAATATGTCGGCCAGAACAAAAAGTTGGATAAAATTACACGGCATGATTTCAAGGAATATTATTCATGGCGCAGAAAACAAGCACCTAATGTAAGAAATGCAACTTTAATTAATGAACGAGCACTCATTTCTTCACTTTTTAAATACGGCATTTCACACGGTTTCTTAAAATTTGATCAGACTCCAATTTTTCAAAGGTTATCTATTAAAAAGGCTAATGTTGAGCGTCGCGATGAATTGACGTTGGAAGAATGGCAAAGCATGTTCCGATCGTTCACTCGTTGGGTTAAAAACTCAAAAGATGAGAAGGAAAAAGAACAACGTATTTTTATAAAAGATTTCCTAGTTATAGCTGCGAATACAGGCCTAAGATTTGGTGAGCTAAGAAAATTAAAATGGAAGATGGTCAAAACATATAAAGCCAATCGTACAGGCCAGCATATACACGTTGAGATTTCTGTGCCTGAGGATACAAAGACTGGATCAAGAACTGTTATCGGACAAAGAGGCGATGTCTTTGATCGAATTAAGAAACACTCAAAATTCACAAAGCCAGATGATTGGATTTTTGTTGATAACAAAACGGGCGAACCAATACATAAGAAGGTTTATTACAAACAGTGGCCTTTGCTTATGAAGGAATGTGGGTTGTCTGAAAGCAGTAAAAATCTCGCTTATTATTCTTTAAGACACACCTACATAACAATGCGACTGATTGCTGGAACAAACATATTTTTTCTAGCTAAGAATGTCGGAACGAGTGTCAGAATGATTGAGAGTCATTATGAGCATGTGAAAACAGATGCAATGAAACATGAACTCACGAAATCCAGAAAACGTGACGAAGCCACTAAAATATTACTAGGTGATTAGGTCTTTAAGATCACAGTTCAATGCTTTTGCTATTGTAACTAGGGATTTGATCGTCACATTCATTTTCCCGTTTTCAATTTCCGAGAGATAACTCCGATCAATTTGTGCCATCCCACACAAGTCTTCTTGGGTAAGATTACGAACTTTCCTCAACTTAACTATGTTTTTCCCTATGATCTTTAACTCTTTCATAGAGAAATTATGTTGTTTTTAACCCACAGTTACCGTAGGTTATAACCAACATGAACAAAGTTGGGTTAATCAAAAATATCCAAGGGTTCAAGAACTGGAGTTCTGCATCCGTATGTCAGGACGATGGGCAATATTTCATCGTCAGTAACAGCGAATCCATCAATCTGACCGATTATCTTGCAAATGTAAGCTTCAAGCAGCATTCCAAAACATCGATACCAAGAACTTTAGCTCGGACAGCTTTAGGTGGAATTGCTGGTTTGTACTGGGCAAAAGGAAGAACGGGAATATCAGGAGCTGCTGTTGGTCTCGGATCTTCCATTAATACAGAATCCGAAACCTTACAAATCACTCTTCAATTTATTGACGGTGATTTTATCCAAGGACAGACGGATCAAAAAACAGCCACATTACTAGAGAATATCTGCCATCAATCATCTGGCGAAGATCGCATTAAAAAATTACAAGAAGAAGAAAAATACAGTCGTTTTTTAGATGACGCATCTCGAACTTATTATGAAGTGAAAGACGAATTATCTTCATTAGAAGACGAACTTAAAGAACTGGATGATATTAAAAATAATGGATCAAATTTTAAAGAACGAGATCATGCAAGACAAAAATACACCCAGCTTCAAGAAATAATCTCCGATAAAAAATCGTTATTAAATGAACTGGAATTTAGAGCTAAAGCAGAAAAAGCTTTCGGTTATTTCGAAACATTTAACGAGCAGCAAGCCCCATTAAATTTACAAATTATCAGTCTTCGAAATACTTTATATGATGTAAAGTTTTTCAAAAAATGGCATTTCTACGTTCTGCTTATTTCATCGATTGGATTTTTAGCTGGAGTTTCATCACAAGACGATGCAGATATGACCATCTTATATTCGAGCATTATACTGCTTTTCATGATCTATTATTCTACTCGCTTCATATTTCGATTCTTAATGAAGAGTTCGAGACAAAATAAGCTTATCAAGCTTCAGTCCGAATATGATGAGAAATATGGTCTTAATAACATTACTCTATAAAAATTGATTTTTGTCACTTTTCATTAAAAAATTATTATTTAAATTTACTTTTTAAAGAGCTGCGCTCTTATACTTCGTATGGTTCTGTTTTTTCTAATTTTGATTAAGCAATATTATATTATTGCCGCATAAGAGTTTCTTATGAACATGGATAAGGTGTGGAATAGCACTTGTATTTTAGTGAGGAGTCACCTGCACATTACATGATGCTAGATGTTAAGAAATTCACTGCTAATAATAGTGTGATTAAAATTTACGTTTTTAAATTGCTCTTTAGTTGCATATGAAATCAGGCCTTTTTTATCAGGAGCATATTTTAAAAACTTGCAATCGTAAGTTCCGCTTGGCACGATGCTTGTCCAAATTCTTTCAGCATTCGCATTAAATCGACTGTCATTTTTTTCTGAAATTTTTATGAGAGCGTGATAATGCATGTTCACGGGTATTTTCTCAGGAAAAGCAATGAACAGCGTTCGCTCTTCCTTTGATTTTTTGTACCAATTGCTTCCCAACAAGCATCGATCTAATTTGGCATGAAAAAATTTGATCTTGTCCCGCGCATATTCAAGAATTTGATCGGGGCGATGATAAAGGTTTTGGTTAAAGGTAAGAGTCACGAAATGCGTGAAGTTAAGCTTGTCTAGCCAATTTGGCAGAGCTTTGTATGGGGGTGTAGAAGTGAAGATATGGTTATGGTGAAGCATAAACCTATTTATGCTTCTGTTCGCGCAATATTATTGCGTTTTTATGTTATATAAGTGATTGAAATAAAATAGAAATTCTAAGAAAAATACGCTGAAAGCGGACCGTCTTTGTGTATTATCCCGCCACCATCAAAAATAAAGAGAATTTCTTGATCATAAGTGTCTCTTATCGTTTTTCTAACCTCCTCTCTTTGATCCTCAATTTCATCAAGATGTAATGCGATATATGTCGCATAATCTTTTTTCAGTGTTCTTTGGCAGTTCCAGCAATCTTTATGATATGCGCATTCAACGTATTGAACGGTTTCAGGTCTGTATTTTGCCAAAGATAAATTGAGCTTCAGACGACCTGACGCCTCGACTACTTCGCGCAATCTGCTGTTTAAATCGTGGCTTCTGCAAATTTGACCTCTGTAAAAGGGCAAACTTTCATATGCTTCTTGAACTTCTTTTGCTTTAACAGAGAATGTTTCCGATTGCTCTCCATCATAATTATAGATGTAGACGAGGGTATAAATTTTTTTGTGATTTATAAGATGGTGTTGGGTCATGATAAGTCCTTTTTTTATGAACAAAGCAAGAGTAGAGATCTAAAAGTTCGATCACTTCTCTTGCCTTTGGCTTTATGTTTGGGTTTGAAATAGATCAGAACATAGAATTCTATGATTGATTCTAATCAGGATAATCATTGATAAACAAAACTGCAGGTGACTCAGCTACATGTTGTTCCAAAGTAATTGAGGCATCCAAATATTTTCGAATTTCAGAGAAAGTTTCCACTTCATCCGAAGCAATTTCATCAATATGAAGCGCAATATAAAGAGCTCTTTCTTTGCGAAGTTTTGTTCGAGTATACTCACATCCTTCACTTGCCAACTGTGCTCGTTCGACTAAATCGTGTGGAAAATTTTTTGATAATTTTCTTTTGGTTTCTACTCGTCCGGAAATTAGAATAGTTTCACGCAATTGTTGAACAAATTTTTGACGTTGTTCTTTGGTAAATTCTGGAATTGAATGCCAAGCTTCCAAAATTTCTTTTCCTGTGAAAACATCTGTTGGTTTGTGAGAAGTAGTAAAATAGTCATCATTCCACACGTATCCCAACATATAGTCTCGATGCAAATGTAGGTTATTAGGTGTATTGACTTGAAGTGCGTTAGAAATCATTGAATGACCTTTCCATGAAATTACAGTGACTGAATTGCCGCTGTTTTTTATGCCGATCATCTTTTTCCGTAAATCCATGCCCAAAATTGGCTCTTTTTATCAAAAAGAGTTTTTTTGAAGGCGATAATTTTAGAGATATAGGCATGATGTAAGTATAGCAGAAAACAAAAAAACATCAATAATATCAAATAGTTAAGGTAATCACAAAATTCGGATTCTGGCACTTATTACGTCGTTTTTGGAGGGATCAAGTACAGGCCGAGACAAACCCTCTGTACGACCTTCTAAAGCCAAAATAGGGCTATTGCGTTTTTAAGATCGCTGTCAAAATTCCACTTTCCAAAACTCGGGCAGCATTTTTTTCGATTATTTTTCGGCTGATTATAAAATTCGCCTTTCATAATGAGTGAATTTACAAATCGCTGATTCGTGCGGTTTTTAAACGCTGCTTATCTGTTGTCCTTTCGAAAATTCATGCGGAAAATCCCAATAACAATAAAATTCTAATCAGAAGGAGCAGTATTATGGGCTTAGGAAAACAGGCCAAAGTTTTATCGAAGCATCAGCAAGCGGCCGTACTTTCATTTTTAACGACGACTAGACGATCCGAGCGAAACAAAGTGATATTCTTGCTATCCATTAGAGCCGGGCTTAGAGCGAAGGAAATCGCGTTTATTACCTGGTCTATGGTTTCAGATGCAGAAGGCCATATATCCGAAGTCATTAATCTTCGAAATTCCGCGTCTAAAGGTAAATCTGGCGGCGTTATATGGATGAATAGCGATTTAAGGGAGGCTTTAATTGAATACCGGGGTACTCAAAATCTAACGAGTAACAATGACAGAATCATAAAAACAGAGCGTGGTGAGAACACAACAGCTCAAGTCATCGTGAATATGTTTACAGCTTGGTACAAGAAACTAGGCTTCGAAGGCTGCTCGTCACACAGCGGCCGACGAACATTCATAACAAACGCAGCTCGTAAAATCTCAACAGTCGGCGGCTCGATTCGAGATGTCCAAGTCTTAGCCAGACATTCATCCCTTCAAATGACCCAGCGATATATTGAATGTGATGTTGAGGCACAGAAAAAGGTCGTTCAACTGATTTAGTTTATTGCTACTGGCGCATGTGGCATGCGCTTGATAATCTACTTCCATTCGAAAATTCAATTAACCGCTATCCTTCTTAAGGAAAATAAAATGGTTATCGATGATATTTTAAAATGGTCAGGTGGTCTTCACGATTGGCAGAAGGACGCGCTCAGAAGGATATGTAGCAAAGAAGAGCTGGATGAAACTGATGTTGATGAACTCACATCACAGATCAAAAAGAAAGCTGGCATTGATATAGTTGCTCCAGCCTCTGTTCCCCTTAATAAAACCCATTTAGGCGCGAATTCTAGTAATGCCAATCTCCATATCAAAGAAATTAAGAACGTAAAAAATGTCAACGCGCTTATCAGCAAAACGGAATTAAAATTCAAACCAGATGGTTTAACAGTTGTATACGGACCTAATGGTAGCGGTAAGACAGGGTTCATCCGCATATTAAGACACGCCTGCAGAACTAGAATTAATGACCCTAAAAAATTAAAAATCCTATCCAATGTATACGGAACAACTTCAGCTACACCCAAAGAAGCAGAAATTGTTATTGGAACAGGGGGAGCTGATAAAACACTTAAATGGAAAGAAGACTCGCCAGCAATAGAAGATCTTCTGCAGGCTACTGTCTTTGATACACACGCGGCCAATTTGTATGTAGACGAAGGAAACCAAATAAGATTTCTCCCATTCGGTTTGAATCTTCCTTATAAACTAAATGCAGTCTGCATGGAAATAAGCAGCGCTTTGAAAGAAGAAAAGAAAGCTGATGAAGCTCAACTTGCGCTCACCGAAATCAAGCGGTTTCCTGCGAATGATACGAAGGCTAAGAAGTTTTACGCCGAGATAAATGCTAAGACAACGGATGCACAAATTGATACGGCTTGCCAATTTCCTAAAAAATCTCAAGACAGGCTGAAGGAGATAGAAACGCTTTTATCTTCTAATAAACAAAGGCTGACTGAAATAGAATCTCTAAAAAAATGGAGCGAAAGTTTAAAAACAAGCATAGAAAACTATGCGTCATTAGTTTCTGATGAAATGATAACAAAACTCAAAGCTTTAAAGAAAGCTTACGTTGAAGCAGAGCAAGCAGCCAATTTTGCTGCTGAAGGCGCTTTTAAAGATGAGCCTGTCCAGGGCGTTGGCAGCGTTACATGGGAAAAGCTTTGGGCTGCAGCAAAAGCATATTCTGAAACAGAAGCTTACCTCGGCAAACAATTCCCATTAATTGAAGAAGAAGATTCTGAAGAACCTCGTTGTGTTCTATGCCATCAAACACTTGATGATGATGCGAAGAAACGTTTGGGAAAATTTCATGACTTCGTAAAAAGCACGCTGGCAGAAGAAGCTAAGGTTGCTAAGAAGGCTTATGATGATCTTTGCGAAAAACTTCAAAATGCCAAAATTCTTTCTAATGAAGGCGATGACATACGCCTAAAACAAGTAGAAGAAAAAACCGAAGATTTGGCGAAGGCAATTAATACTTGGGCAGAAGCTGCTCAAGTAAAAATGAAGAAAATTTTAAAGCTCATATCGTCCGATGAAGAAGAAAAATACGGCACTTTGAGCAATTCACCAGCATTAACCTTGAAAGCTTTCATTGAGACACTGGAAAACGAAAAAGTGCAGGTGCAGTCAGCATTTGATGAGAAAAAGCGTAATGAAATTATTGAAGAAAAGGCAGAGTTAGAGGCTACAAAAGTTCTATCTGAAGAAATTGCGAATATTAAAAAGAGAAGAGACTTTCTTTCAAAGATCGATCAGCTAGATCAGGCGATAAATTTAACTGCCACAAAAAGCATCACTCAAAAAGCGAATGAACTGATTGACATCCATCTTACAACTGCGGTCGATAAGAAATTTGAAGCAGAAAGAAAAGACCTTGATATTGTGCATTTGAACATAAAATTGAAGCGCGAAAGTGATAAAACCGGCGCCAATTTTAAAACGGCTACAGAAGCATCAATAAAATGTAATGCTTCAGACGTTCTAAGCGAAGGTGAACAGAAAGCTTTAGCTTTAGCAGCGTTCTTAACCGAAACACATATAGTCAGTCCAAATGGTCCTATTATTTTAGATGATCCTGTGTCTTCATTAGATCGCAAGCGGAGTACTAAGGTTGCAAAAAGGTTGGCAGAAGAAGCGCAAAATCGACAAGTTATTGTCTTTACGCATGATATAATTTTTTACAACGAGATATGTGGTATAGCGCAAGATCTTAACATAGCTCCTGCTTGCATCAGCATTTTTTCTACTGCAAACGGTTCAGGTTTTGTTGATCCGGCAGGCGAACCTTGGAAAGGAAAGCCCGTAAGCACACGCTTAAATTTAATAAAGAATGATTTTCAAAGTATCAGGAAGCTTCACACAACGAGTCCATCTGATTACGAATACCAGATGAAAAATCTTTACGGTCGTTTAAGAGACACATATGAGCGTGCTGTAGAAGAAAAAATCTTTAAAGGAATTGTGGTTCGATATAACGATATAATTCAAACAAAGATGCTTCGATATATCGATTTTTCGGATGATCTTGCAAAGATGTTCCACGATGGCATGACCAAAGCGAATACGTTTAGTCATGACAACCCTCAAGCTGACAATGTTCAATCACCCGATCCAAAAGAATTTGATAAAGATATTCAGGATTTTGAAGCATTTTTAAATGCGCTCGATCAATCTTACACAGATTGCGGAAAACGCAGGGCATACATGAAATAAAGGAAGAAAAGTATGGGTAATAAGGGAAGCCGTGAATCATTTCAATTAAAGTCTGGCGAGCCAACCAAAATAGGTGGCAATCGACCAATGAAATTTAAAATATATCTTAATGCTGGCGGGTACATTGAAGGCGTAATTCCAGCCAATGAAAAGCTCGTTATATGTACGCAGGGTTACGAGATAAAAGACATGGATATTATTATTGATGAAGACAGTACGCGGACAATTAGTGCGGTTTGAAATTTGAATATGAATTTTGCGGAATTAACTTACGAAGATATTGATCAGCATGTGATGGAGCAGTTGGTCTTTGAAGAAGACTCAATGTCTCCCATTTTGCGTGGTCATATTCTTATCGAGAAGATTTTGGAAACCTTACTCTCGAACCACATGCTAAATGCAGAAACATTCTTTAAAACTAGGCGATCTTTTGACTTAAAGCTTGATATAGCCTTTAGCTTGGACCTCATTAACAAAAAATATTATTCAGCGTTTAAAGGCATAAACAAGATACGCAATAATTTTGCGCATAAGCATAATTTTGTTTTAGGTTTTGAAGAACTTAATAGCTTGAAGTTTGATTGGGCAGAAATACAACATGAAGCATTTGCTGCAGCTTGTACAAAAGGCCCAGGTGAAGCGGCTAAAATTGCCACCATCTTTTTATGTTGGAAGGCAATAAGATTAATCAAGGAACCGCAAGATGGAAATGACTGATATAAAGCAGATCTCGGATCAGGTGGCTCGTGCAGTAACAGAAAATCTTGAATCTGAAATAGATTTCAAAATTGCTCTTATTGGCATCTTAGGCGTAGTTATTGGCATCTTTGGCAACGGAATTTTAGAGTGGATTAGGGGCTATCCTAAGAGAGCTTTAGATAAAAAAAGAATTCAACTTTTGAAAACTTTACTCATAGATAAAAAATATGAATGGAGAGAAATGGAAACGCTTTCTCGTGTAATTGGAGCGGATGAACCAGAGACAAAAAGATTGCTTGTTAAATTGGGAGCACGAGGTTCAGAGAAAGAAAAGGATGTGTGGGCTTTAATTGATCGTCAACCTTTAGATAAGACAGAAAAGTAATGATTTTTCTTAAGCTTAAGCCAGAAGTTGCAATAAAAGAAAGAGAAGTTTTACGTGACTTCTTTGACACTATTCATTCGTTGAGTTCGTTAGATAACTCGGTCAGTGATCTTAAGCTGATTAACCAAACTCAGAACAAATTGAAAATTATTTTCCGTGGCTCAGAATTAAGGTGTACTTGTGCTAAAAGAACTTGGGGCGGACCTTGTGAATTGTGTCAGGGTTCGGATAATGAGATATACTCCCTAAGAAACTTTTTTAGACAAATTCGTAATGCAAAAAAGCACAATATGACTCCTACAGAAGTCCAAGAATTTATTAAGAATACAAAAAAACATGTTAAAGCGGCTTAAATGAACTGCAAACTTACTACAAACAAAAAATATATGATGTTAAATCAAATGTTTATATATGCATGGACGATTGAGTGGGAGTAGAAAGAGAAGCTATTAATTATCTTGAGTTGCTTTATGAATGGCAAACATTAGTAGCTGGGTTGATAGCTTTAATAGGGGCTCTTATTACGACAGCAGTATTAATTCAGCAGCATTCTTACGACAAAAAAAAACACAAGGAAGAAAAAGAAAAAACCGAATTTTATATGCGATCTTTAATTCCGGACGCATTAAGTGATTTAATCTCGTACTCAGAAAAATGTTTTCAATATGTGCTTGATGAGAAAATTTTACCGGAAAAACCTAATGCAGCTATAGAAATTTTAAAACAAAATATAAAATATAGTGATGTAAGAACGTCAGAAAATTTATTTAAGATCGTATCTTTTTATCAGGTTCACAATTCTAGAATAGATTCATATAAACAGAATTTAGCATCCAATAAGAAGGAAAATATATTCTACGATATTTGTTTGTTAAATCATTACTTCAATAGCCTTTTTTCTTATGCTCGAAATGAGAAGGCATCAGTAAAAACTATTTTCCCTGACGAAAAAGAAATGATTTATTCGGTAAAAAGTCTAATTGGGAGAGATCGCTATTATAATAATCCTGCAGAATATGAGGATGTATTTTCTCGATTAGAAACTCATCGAAAAGCAGAAGAAAAATATTCGAGACCTAAAATCATTCGGCAAGCTTGTAATTTTATTTATAAACTGCAAAATTATTACAAATATAATTTTAAATCATAGCTGTGATACAATAACTCATGTCCCTAAAAGCAAAATGGCAAGACTGGTTCGATAAAACGACGGAGGAATGCTACGTCCAGTTCGAGGGCGACCGCATCCGCGCCGAGGGCGTTATCCGCAGCACCAATCCCGAATTCCGGGTCCAGTACAGGATCACGCTGAACAATGAATGGGTCTTCCGCGAGGCGGAAATCCAGAGCCGCGACGCGAAAGACGAAGGCAAGCAGATATTCATTTCCTCCGACGGCAACGGCAAATGGACCGATTACAAGAACCAGCGCATCGAGGGGCTGGAGGCGGCGGTGGATATCGATTTTATCCTGACGCCGTTCACCAACTCGCTGCCCGTCAAACGTCTGCAGCTCCCGCGCGGCGAAAGTGCCGATCTCACCGTCGCGCATATTTCATTCCCGGATTTGACCGTAAGGCCGGACCAGCAGCGCTACACCTGCATCGAGCCGAACAGGCTTTACCGTTTCGATTCGCTCACGTCCGATTTCACGCAGGACATCGCCTTCGACGAAGAAGGTCTCGTCACCGACTATCCGCAAATGTTCAAGAGAGTGAAGTAGGGAATTAGATTTCCTTATTCATGATCTCGCCGGTTTCATGTTCGGCAAGCAGGAAATCGAAAACATATTGCCTGTTTTCTTCAGGAAATTTTTCAGCAGCCTGTTCATAGGGTTTAGCGTCAGGGTAGATTTCCGGCCCGCGTGCAAGCTCCTGGGTGTGCGCCTCGGCGAGGATAAGAATCCCCTCCGTGCTCATCACCGGCACAGGGTAAGGCACGCCGCCGCCGCGCTTGTCATTGGCCTCGGCATCGTCGGCCAGCCAGTGCGCGAATTCAAAGTCGTCCGCATGACCGGCACGGCGCTTGCGCGAGCGTATCCAGGAAGCGGTGACGGGGGTCAGAGCCGGGATCATCTCGGCCATGAGCAAATCTCCTCAAGCGTTTTCTATAAAGGGTATACGCAAGGTCCAACGGCGATCATCCGCTTAAGTTCAAAATTTATCTAAAATTCCCGGTAAATCATGCCTAAATTGTTTCCATAATTCTTAAAATGTTAAACCGCGTCCTTTACGCTGGTAGATGTGGCGCCGCGCATGGGGATGAGCCTGCCGGGCCACGTGTTCTGCCAACTCTCGCGGGCAGCGATTAATTGGTCGGCAAATTGCCGGATGAAAACTTGACGAATGCGCCCTGAAAGGAGGGGCCACGACCATGATGGAAGAGCAAAAGGACATGCTGAAGGCAGCGCTCGGCGCCATAAAGCAGCAATCATTCACGACCGCCTACAAAAAGGCGTTCAGCCTTTTCAGGGCCGACACCGACGCCTGGAAGGAGCATGTCTTCCGCCTGCGTTACGATGTGTATTGCGAGGAAAATCTTTTCATTAACCCGGACTCGCATCCCGACAAGCTGGAGAGCGATTCATATGATGACCGCGCCGAGCATTACATTTTATTGCACCGCGCCACGGCAAAAGTAGTCGGCACGGCGCGCATGGTGCTGCCGAACGACGAGCAGCCCAGCCAGAGTTTTTCGGTGCAGGAAGTCTGCGATCATCCGCTGCTGAAACAGGATTCACGCGCGCTGACCTTGTGCGAAATTTCGCGCTTCTGCATGGCGAAAAGTTTCCGCAAGCGCGAGCTGGACGGTTTCCTGCTGCCCGCGTACTACGATCAGGATATGATCGAGACGAAAAAGAACGGCCATGTGAAATTCATCCGCCGGAAAATTCCATACGCCCCGCTGGCATTACTCGCGGGCGCTTTTGAATCGGCGCTGAACGCACGTATCACGGACTGCGTCTGGATGGTCGAGCCGCGCCAGCTCTGGAGCCTCAAGAAAATCGGTATGAATTACCGGGTTCTGGGTCCGCATATCGATCACCATGGCGGCCTGCAGCCGGTCATCTTCAATATCAAGAACGTGCTGGACACCATGCACACCCAGAAACCCCATTGCTGGGAGATAGTCTCGGACGAGGGCAGGCTCCAGAAACTGGCCGACGAACTGGTCCAGAATGACTGGCAGGACGCGCTTATTGACGATTCAGCGAGAGATCAGCCAGCCGACCGGAGCGTGCTCTAAGTCAAACTCGTCACCCCCGCGGCCTGCGCAGCAGGCTTAAACGGCGGGGGTCCATAAGGCCAGCGGACCCGAGGGTCCGCTGTCTTTTTCCCGGGTCCCCGTTCACGCTCGCTAACGCTCACTGCCGGGGATGACAATTCTTTGCATTTCCGTGCCGGATATGTATAAATACGGCGCTTCCACAGCCTATTGACGCGGAGATTGCAAGGATATGACCCAGAAATCCAAAACGGGTAACGTAATCAATATCAAAACCGGCCTGGCCGAAATGCTGAAGGGCGGCGTCATCATGGACGTCGTTACAGCCGACCAGGCGAAGGTCGCCGAAGATGCAGGTGCCGTCGCGGTCATGGCACTCGAGCGTGTCCCTTCCGACATTCGCAAGGCAGGCGGCGTGGCGCGTATGTCGCCGCCGGAACTGGTCGAGCAGATCATGCAATCCGTTTCTATTCCCGTCATGGCGAAATGCCGCATCGGCCATTTTGCCGAGGCGCAAATTCTGGAAGCCATCGGCGTCGATTACATCGACGAGTCCGAAGTGCTCACGCCCGCCGACGAGGACTTCCACATCAACAAGCATGATTTCAAAATTCCGTTCGTCTGCGGCGCAAAAAATCTTGGCGAAGCGCTGCGCCGTATCGGCGAGGGCGCAGCATTGATGCGCACAAAAGGCGAACCCGGAACCGGGAACATCGTCGAGGCGGTTCGCCACCTCCGCGAGATCAACATGGAAATCAAGAAGCTCACCGTTACCGATGATGCCGAACTTATGACCGCCGCGAAAAACCTCGCCGCGCCGTATGAACTGGTGAAACTGGTCAAGGAACTGGGCAAGCTTCCCGTGCCGAATTTCGCGGCTGGTGGTATCGCAACGCCTGCGGACGCGGCGCTCTGCATGCAGCTCGGCGCAGAGACTGTGTTTGTCGGCTCCGGTATTTTCAAATCGGAAAATCCGGCGAACTTCGCGAAAGCCATCGTCAAGGCAACGACCCATTTCGACAACCCGAAAATCGTTCTCGAAGCCTCCAAAGGTTTGGGAACCGCGATGCCCGGCATCGAGATCGGCACCATCGAAACCACGATGCGGATGGCTAATAGAGGCTGGTAATGCCAAAGGGTATAAGCCAGCCCATCATCGGCGTTCTGGCCCTTCAGGGCGCGGTCGAACCTCACAGAAAACATATCGAGGCGGCGGGCGGTGAATTCCGCGCTGTCAAAACACCCGAGCAATTTGAAACAGTTGACGCCTTTATTCTCCCCGGCGGCGAAAGCACGACGATGCTGAAGCTGATCGACACGTTCGATCTGTGGGATGCGCTTAAAAAACAATTCGCGGAAAAACCGGTCTGGGGTATTTGTGCCGGGTCGATTTTAATCGCCGAAAATGTCACCGGCCCTGCGCAGAAATCGTTCGGCCTGATCCCGATGAGCATCGAGCGCAATGCCTATGGCCGCCAGCTTGAAAGCCACCACGCCGATATCAACGGCTATGAGGTCTCGCTCATCCGCGCGCCGGTGATTTCAAAAGTCACGAACGATGTGACCGTAAAGGCCACATACGAAGGCAAGCCCGTCTGGGTGGAAAAGGGCCGCTATATGGCCACGACCTTCCACCCCGAACTTACGCTCGATTACCCCTCGCCGATGCATAGCGAATTTGCTAATCTCGTCCGCGAATACGGTAAAAAAGCGGCTTGATAATGATCAAATACATCTCCACGCGCGGCGGTGGTTCGCCTCAGAGTTTCGAACAGGTTCTGCTGGCAGGCCTTGCGCCGGACGGCGGGCTTTATGTGCCGGAAACATGGCCGAAGCTGGATTTCAAAAAGCTCAAGGGCAAATCCTATGTCGAGATCGCCGAAGAGGTGATCTATCCGTTTATTGACGGCAGCATCGACCGCGAAACGCTGCGCGGCATTTTAAAAGAAACATACGGCCCGGAAGTTTTTCGTCATAAAGACGTCGTGCCACTGCACAAAATCCGGGACAATATTTACGCGCTGGAACTCTTTCACGGCCCAACCATTGCGTTCAAGGATGTCGCGCTGCAGTTTCTGGGACGCTTGTTCGATCACGTCCTGAAAAAAAATAACCGCCATGTCACCATCGTTGGCGCGACGTCGGGCGATACTGGCTCTGCCGCGATCGAGGGCTGCCGCCATTCTGACAATGTCGATATTTTTATTTTATATCCGCAAGGGCGCGTTTCCGAGGTGCAGCGCCGCCAGATGACGACGGTGAATGCACCGAACGTGCACAACATCGCGCTGCAGGGCACGTTCGATGATTGCCAGAACGCGGTCAAGGATATGTTCAATGACGCGGAATTCCGCGCGGAAATGAATCTCTCGGCGGTCAATTCTATCAACTGGGCGCGTATTGTCGCGCAGATTGTATATTACGTCGCGGTATCGCTGGAGCTGGGCGAGGGTATAACCTTCGTCGTGCCGACCGGAAATTTCGGCAACGTGTTCGCCGGTTATTGCGCGCGTAAAATGGGCGCGCCGATCAATCTCGTCGTGTCCACCAACCGCAATGATATCCTCACACGCTTTTTCGAAAGCGGAACCATGAAGGCGGAAGAAACGCATGCTTCATTAAGTCCGTCGATGGATATCCAGATTTCCAGCAACTTCGAGCGTTACCTGTTCGATCTCCTTGGGCGTGATACAAAAAAACTGATCGCCGTCATGAAAGAGTTCAAGGACACCGGAAAATTCTCACTGTCTGAAGATGCGATGAAAAAGGCGAGGGCCGATTTCACCGCTACCCGCACGGACGATGCGCAGACTCTGGAAACGATCAAAAAAATTCACGACGAAACCGGTTACGTTCTCGACCCGCACACGGCTGTGGGAATAAAAGCCGCGCTGGAAATCGCCAAAACCTCTAAGGGCCCGGTCGTGACCCTTGCCACAGCTCACCCCGCCAAATTCCCGGACGCGGTGGAAAAGGCAACCGGCATTCGCCCCAAGCTGCCCGCGCACCTGTCCGACCTCCTGAGCCGCCCGGAAAAATTCGAGATTCTGCCGGGTAACCTGCAAAAACTGCAGGATTTTATCCGCAAAAATGCCTGATTCTACAGGGTCTTGGGCTTGCCTTTGAACGAGGCGTGCCTTATTTATAAATCCCATGTCTCATATCCAGTTTACGACGCTAGATAACGGCCTCAGGGTCATCACCGACACGGTTCCCGACGTGCACAGCGTCGCGCTGGGCGTCTGGGTCAATGTAGGCACGCGCAACGAAGACCCGAAATATAACGGTGCCGCGCACATGGTCGAGCATATGCTGTTCAAAGGCACGCCGACCCGCAGCACGCAGCAAATCGCTGAAATCGTCGAGGATGTCGGCGGCAATATCAACGCCTACACCAGCCGCGAGATGACGAGTTATCACATCCATCTCCTGAAAAACGATATGGGCATCGCGCTCGACGTGCTGGCCGATATCTATCAGAACGCGACGATGCCCGAGGATGAGCTGGAGCGTGAGCGCCATGTCATCTTGCAGGAAATCGGCATGTGCAACGACACGCCCGATGAACTGGTCTTCGATAATTATTACGAACGCGCCTATCCCGGCCAGACGCTCGGCGCGCCGATCCTTGGCAAGGCTTCAGATATTTCGAACATGCAACGTGCGGCGCTCAGCGATTACATCGAGCGTTATTACACACCTCAGCGCACGGTGATTTCGGCTGCTGGTAATCTCGACCACCAGGATTTTGTCGCGCGCGTGGAAAATCTGTTCCGCAAGCTCCCCGCCGAAAAGCCTTATGAGCGCGTTGCTGCGGATTACAAGGGCGGCGAAATCCGTATCGACAAGGAACTGGAGCAGAGCCATTTCGTGCTGGGTTTTGAGGGCGTTTCGCGCCTCGGCCCGGATTATTATGCCGCGCAAACGCTTTCAACGTTGCTCGGCGGTGGTATGTCCTCAAGGTTATTCCAGGAAATCCGTGAAAAGCGCGGGCTGGTTTATTCGATTTATTCTTTCCATTCCGGCTTCACCGACAGCGGCCAGTTCGCGATTTATGCCGGGACAGGGCCTGAAGATTTGAAGGAACTTGTACCCGTCGTGTGCGGCGAAGTCCTGCGCGTCGGCGATACGCTGACTATGTCTGAGCTGGAGCGTGCCAAGGCGCAGATCAAATCCGGCATTCTCATTGGCCAGGAATCGATGATGACGCGTGCGGATCAACAAGCCAAATATCTTGTCTATCGCAACCAGCCGGTCGATATCGGCTATATCATCAACATGATCGATTGCGTGGATGTGAATGCGGTGCGTAACATAGCGCAGAAAATTTTCGCAACACGCCCGACGATTTCGGCACTCGGCCCGCTTAAAAATCTCGAAAGCTACGAGAAGATCGAAAAAAGGCTGCGTGCCTAGGCCCGGCCTGATTCAGATGACAATCTGCCCGGATCGAAGCCGAGTTTCTGCACGGCGAGTTCCCATTTTTCTACGGGGTCGGCGTGGAAAATTATGGCCGGATCGGGATCGCAGACCAGCCATGAATTGTCCTGAATTTCCTGGTCGAGTTGCGCCGGACCCCAGCCCGCATAGCCGAGAATGAACAGCAAATGATTGGGGCCGCCGCCACCCGCAATAATCTTCAATGCTTCGACAGTCCCTGTGATGCCATAAAAATCTCCGACCGGCACCGTGTCTTTCTGGGTGAAGTCCCGGGAATGCAGGATGAACCCGCGCGCGCCCTCGACCGGGCCGCCGCACATGACGGGTGTTTTGAATTTATTCATATCGAATTTTATGTCCGATGAGATTTTCAACTGGTCCATCAGGCTTGAAAATTCGATGCCGGGAAGAACATGATTGATCACAAGGCCCATCGCGCCTTTTTCGTCATGCGCACACATGAAAATGACGGCGCGGTAAAAACGCGGGTCGCCCAGACCCGGCATGGCGAGAAGAAGTTTTCCCGTGAGGCTGTATTCGGAATTACGACTCATAAGGCAAGTAAGCCAGAACCGAAAAGGAAAGTCAAAACCCGTAAACTTTCATTGTCTGCGTAACGACTTTATCGATACCGAACTCCCGTTCAGCCAGCGCGCGGCCCGCCGATTCCATCTCTTTGCGTAAGGCCGGGTTTTTAAGAATTACCTCGACTGCGTTGGCGGTTTCTTCCGCGTTTTTCACCGGCACCAGAAAACCGGTTTCATTATGGATGACCGCGTCGCGGCAACCGGGATGATCAGTCGTTACGATGGCCTTGCCGCACGCGGCGGCCTCTAGCAACACGCGGGGGATTCCCTCGCGGTACCATGACGGATAGACGATAAGTGTGGCTTGTGCGTAAAGCGCAGGCATGTCATCGACGCGCCCGATCCATTCCACGGCGCTGCCTGCCACCATGCGTTCCATCTCTAGCTTGGTGATGGCGAGAGGGTTGTGCTCTGTGACCCCGCCGGCCACCTGGAAACGCGCAGGAATCTGCCGTTTTTTGAGGATTTCGGCCATCGCGATAAAGACTGATATGCCCTTGTTATGGATGAGGCGGGTGGGCAGCAGCACAAGCGGTGGATTAGATTCTGCATCGCCGCGCGGCGAAAATTTCTGCAAATCGACGCCGGAACCCCGGATCAAAACGGCGTTCTCGGACCGCACAAAATTTTGGGACGTAAGAATCTGCATGTCGTCTGAATTTTGAAATGTCACTGTCTCGGCCTTGCGCAGCGCACATTTTAAAAACGGCGAGGCGATGCAGAGAAGAATTTTTGATTTTATACCGCTTGCTGAAAAAAGATAACCGAGGCCCGCAATCGTAAAGACATGTCTTGTGTTTTTAGAGCAGCACGACGCAAGGCCTGTGAGCAGGGAATATTTAAGCGTAAAAGTGTGAGCGATATCCGGCTTGAGCTTACGCAGTAATTTTTTGATCGAAAAAATGCTTTTAATGGCGGCGAAAATGGAAAAACCATTCCGCGCAGGCGGCAAGTCATGCCCGTGAAACCCGAATTCCCTTAATACCAGATCATCCGCCGCGCCGGGCGCGGCCAAATGAATCTCACAGCCTTTTTCTTTTGCGGCCAAAGCCAAGGGCAGGCGCGAAGACCAGAAATCATTCGTTTCAGCGAGAATATAAAGGAGCTTCATGCGTTAGCCCTTCATCCAGCGTTCATGCCAGGCCTGGAACATCAGGACAGTCCAGAGTTTTTGCGCGTTCGATCCCCGTCCGGCGAGATGATCAGCCCATGCCGAACGGATCGGGGGCGCATCAAGAAGGCCATGACGCCCAAGTTTTTTTACCGACAGTAAATCCTCTGCCCAGTCTTTTAACGGACCGCGCAGCCATTCTCCGACCGGAACACTGAAGCCCTGCTTGGGCCGCTCGAATAATTCCTCAGGCACGTGACGTTTCAGAACCTGACGCAAAAGCCATTTGCCTTTACCGTTTCTTATCTTGAATTGAGCTGGCAACCGCCACGCATATTCATAAATGCGCCTGTCTAACAGCGGCGCGCGCGCCTCAAGCGATGACGCCATGCTCGCGCGGTCGACTTTCGTCAGGATGTCGCCGGGCAGGTAAAACAGCGCGTCCCAATACATCATCTTCTCGGCGAAGGAAAGCCCGGCAGGCGGCTGGAAGGCGCTGTCGCTGAGAATTGTTTTTGCCTGCCCGGCATTTTTCACAGGCGGTTCGTGCCACGAACTCAGCAGGTTTTGATAAATTTCTTCCTGCGCGTTCATCGAAAGAAAATTCGCAGCCTTATGCATCAGCGTCCCGGCCTGCGGGCGGGATTGAATCAGCCTATCCCAGCGCTCAGGCGGCAGTTTTTTAATTGCACCACCAAGTGCGGCCCGCACAGGCTTGGGCAGGAATTTTATACGGTTCCAGAGCTTGGCGCCTGTGACATGGCGATTATAACCGCCCAGCATTTCATCGCCGCCATCTCCCGACAGCGCCACGGTTACATCACACCGTGCGAATTCGGAAACGAGGTAAGTTGGAATCGCCGACATATCGGCGAACGGCTCGTCATAAATTTCTGGCAGGCGCGGAATGACATTTAATGCATCCTGTGCGCCTAAATAAAGCTCATGGTGATCCGTTCCCAGATGCGCAGAGATTTTTGCCGCATGTGCCGCCTCATCAAATCCCGCTTCGCGAAAACCGATCGTATAGGTTTTCACGGACTGGCCGGAATGATGCTGCATCAGCGCCACGACGCTGGAGCTGTCGATGCCGCCTGATAAAAACGCGCCAAGTGGCACGTCTGAAATCATCCGGTCGCGCACGCATTCGGTCAGCAATTCCTCGAATTCTTTGATGACAGTTTCATCGCTTGCGTGAATTTTTTTCGAGCGCGAATCTTCCATCGCATGCGCATGTTGCCAGTAAGGCTCCATATGCGTGCTTAAATTCGTCCCGGCTTCTAGGTTAGGGACTGATAATGTCAGGCGCGATCCGGCCGGCAGGCTCCAGGCATTTTTGTAAATACAGGCGGGCGAGGGCAGGAATCCGTATTGCAGGTAAAGGGAGAGCGCCTTGGGATTTATCTCTGCTTCAAAATCAGGGTGCGCGCGCAACGCTTTCAGTTCCGAACCGAATACCAGCGCATCGTTCGCCCAGCCGATATAAAGCGGTTTTTTACCGAGACGGTCGCGCGCGAAATGAATTTTGCGCTCTTTTTTATCCCAGACAACGAATGCGAACATGCCGTTTATTTTCTGCAGCGTCTGGTTAAGGCCCCAATGTTCCGCAGAAGCAAGAATAACTCCCGTATCGCTGCGCCCGCGAAACTGCACACCTGCACGTTCAAGTTCTTTGCGCAACTTTAAAAAATTATAAATCTCGCCATTAAAAACAATCGTGTAACGCCCGGTTGCCGACACCATCGGCTGACGACCTTCCGCCGAAAGATCGATGATCGCCAGCCTGCGGAACGCAAAAACCAGCGAGATTTCGTCATCCATCCAGACCTGACCATCGTCCGGCCCACGGTGGCGCAAAGTATCGGCCATGGCACGGGCACGGGCCTGCATATCGGAGCGCCGCGCCTGTGAAGATGTATTAATAAAGCCTGTAAAACCGCACATTGTGGTCTATATTTATTCCGTGGTTAATCTGGTAAAATGTTATATCAGGACGCAAGCGGCCCGCCTACGGGCAAATGAGAGTGTGAATCCGCATGGATATTGATCTTTTATTCACGGGCGAAGGCGAAGCCGGGCTGATTGCCAACGGCAATTTCGTCAAAAAAGCCATCGGCGTGGTGCTCGACAACAAGAGCGGCATCCTCACCCTTGAATATGCCGATTCCGATTACCTTGAATTCAATATCCCAGTCGAAAGCGATTTTTTTGCCGCGCTGGACGCCAATGCGCACATTCATGTCGGCGCAATCAAGAATGGCAATATCGCGCAGGCCTACCAGGTGCCGTTGATGTTTTTAGATGATCCTTACCGCGGCGAAATGCTGCGCCCGGGACGCGAGGCAGCAAACCCGCTGCAGGCTTTCAACAATTTCGTGAAACGGTGCACGATGGGCCAGCCTGTACACCGCGACGATCTTGGCGATGAAAAAACCATGGGCTGCGTTCTCGGCGCGTCCAGCCCCACGAACCTGCAATTCGCGCCGCACCTCGCAAGGCGTCACGCGCTGGAGGCAGGACACAAAATCATTCCCAACCTCAATGTGCCGCATATTCATGGACCGGGATTGGGAACCAGCAGCCCCGGCGGCCGCTCGATGTATCAGCAACCGACTAAAAAAGACGACGACGAATAATTATTCGCCTGCTGTCGGTTCGGCGGCCTCTTCTTTTTTAGTTTCCTTAGCTTGTTTTTCTTTCTCGCGGCGGATGATGCGCCATTCGGAAACATTTTTCTCATGCTCGGCAAGCGTCTCGGAGAAAATATGACCGCCTTTTCCATCGGCCACGAAATAGATGAAATTATGCTCTTCCGGCTGCAGCGCGGCCTCGATTGAAGCGCGGCCCGGGTTGGCAATCGGCCCCGGTGGCAGGCCCGGATGCAGGTAGGTGTTGTAGGGTGAATCGAACTCCAGGTCTTTTTTCAACAGGCGGCGCCCGAGTGGGCCCTTGCCTTCGTTCTTCGGCTGGCCCTTCGTCAGGGCGTAAATCACGGTCGGGTCGGTCTGCAGCGCAATGCCTTTTTTCAGGCGGTTGACGAACACCCCGGCCACGCGTTTTCTCTCCGACGGCACACCGGTTTCCTTTTCGATGATCGAGGCGAGAATGACGGCTTCTTCTTTCGTGCTGAAGGGAAGGCTTTGCGCGCGGGTTGGCCAGAGCTCCTCAATCGCTTTGGTCATGCCGTCCTGCATGCGCGTAACGACATCCTGCTTGTTTTCTTTCAGCCTGTAATCATAGGTCTCGGGCAGGAGCGATCCTTCCGGCGGTGTGTTCGTAACCGTGCCCTCTAAATCATCCAGCTTGTTCACGAGGTTGATGATTTCAAAAGAAGTCAGTCCTTCGCGTACCGTGATACGGCGGCCGTAAATGCGTCCGTCGCGGATCATCTGCATGATATCGCTGGCGCTGGCGGCGGGCAGGATTTCGTATTCTCCGGCTTTCATATCGCCCTGCGCGCCGAGGATCGTCGTGCCGAAGATAAATATGAATTCATTATTGATGACGCTGCTGGTTTCAAGCTGCGCGGCGATGGCCCGCAGGCCCGAGCCACTCGGGATTTCCACCAGCATCGGTTCCTTCACCGGGCCGGGTTTCTGGAACTGCCACCCCGCCCACCAGAAGGCGAGCGCCGAAAGCACGACGCCAAGCGTGGCGGTGAAAACCAGCCCGCCCAAAAACCAGTGAGACGATTTTTTCATTTCTAGATCGCTTTTACAATCAGGCTGGCATTCGTGCCGCCGAAACCGAAAGAATTCGAAAGGGCTGTTCTGACTTTTTTCTGCTTCGCGACTTTAGGAACCAGGTCCATGCCCTTGCAGGCTTCCGAAACATTTTCAAGGTTTAACGTCGGGGGCAGGATTCCCGTTTCAATCGCCTTGATCGAGTAAATCGCTTCCACAGCACCAGCCGCGCCGAGCAGGTGGCCGATTGCCGATTTTGTCGACGACATCGAAACTTTATCCAGCGCATTGGCGAACATGCGTTTGACCGCGCCGCATTCAATGGCATCGCCGACCGGCGTCGATGTGCCGTGCGCATTAATGTAATCGATGTCATCCGGGTTAAGCTGTGCGCGTTTCAGCGCTGCCTGCATGGCGCGGAAGCCGCCATTGCCGTCTTCTGGCGGCGACGTGATGTGGAACGCATCGCCCGACAAACCGTAACCGATGACTTCGGCGTAAATTTTTGCACCGCGCTTTTTCGCGTGCTCGTATTCTTCGAGGACGACGACCCCCGCACCTTCTGCGATCACGAAACCATCGCGGCCGTCATCGAACGGGCGCGAGGCCTCGCCGGGACGGTCGTTATAGCCCGTGGACAATGCGCGCGCGGCAGCAAAGCTGGATACACCCAAACGGTTTACGGCTGCTTCAGCCCCGCCTGCAACCATGACGTCTGCGTCATCGAACGCGATCAACCGTGCTGCATCGCCGATGGCGTGTGTGCCGGTTGCGCAGGCCGTAACGACAGAGTGGTTGGGTCCGCGGAATCCGTAACGAATAGAAACAAGGCCGGAGGCCAGGTTAATAAGCTGCGCGGGGACGGTGAAAGGTGATAGGCGGCGGGGCCCGCGCTCGTTCAACGTTGTCGAGGCTTCATAGGTCGTGCCGAGGCCGCCGATGCCGGAGCCGATCAATACGCCGGTACGGTTAAGGTCTTCCTCGCCGGTTGGTTTCCAGCCCGCATCCTCAAGCGCTTCCTGGGCGGCGGCCATGCCGAACGTGATGAACGTGTCGGTCTTGCGCTGCTCTTTCGGCTCCATGAACAGGTCAACGTTGAACGCGCCGTCTTTAGGATTTTTATCCTCGGTGCGCGGTACGACGCCGGCTATGTGTGAAGAAATGTCGGTAAGGTCGAAAGACTCGATTTTTCTGATGCCGCTTTTACCAGCGGTGATGGCGGCCCAATTGTGCGCAACGCCGAAACCCAGCGGCGACACAATTCCCATGCCTGTGACTACAACGCGTCTCATGATCAATGATATAGTTATCTAGTTATTTAGATACAAATATAGTGATTTAGCCTTTTAAACAACTAAATCACTATATCACTAAATACTATTCAGAAGCGTTGTCTTTGATGAACTTGATAGCATCGCCGACAGTCTGGATTTTTTCGGCGGCATCATCCGGAATTTCAACGCTGAATTCCTCTTCGAAAGCCATGACCAGCTCGACCGTATCAAGCGAGTCAGCACCGAGGTCGTCAATGAAGCTTGCGCCCTCTGAAACTTTATCTGCGTCCACCCCGAGATGTTCGACAACAATCTTCTTCACGCGTTCTGCAATGTCACTCATCACAATTCCCTATATGTTTTATTATGAAATTTGTTCGATACGAACGGGACTTTACCAGCCCTGAAACTCTTTGCAAGCGATTTTATAAAGTTCTCATATTCCGTAAATATTACGGGGCTTTTTCAGCGAAAAAGCTGCTCCCGGATGTGGATAAGCGAGGTGAAAATCTCCACCGCCCCGGCTTTTTTCAACCTCTCCGCGTAGCCGCTTTGATCGGTATGCGTGCCGACGAATCCGAATGTGCGCATCCCTGCCGCCACCGCGCCCGTTACGCCCGCGACGCTGTCCTCAATGACGAGGCATTTATTTGTTTGCGCGTTCAGCCGCTCCGCCGCCAGCAGGAAAAGATCCGGCGCGGGTTTTGGGTTTGGCGCCATCAGGCCCGTGAAAATATAACTCTCTTCGAAATATTTTCTTACATTCGCCATCTCTAACGAAGAAAGCACGTTGTCGCGCTGACCGTTTGAAACGACGCAGATTTTGACGCGCTTCGAGGCTTCGGCTACCAGTTCCAGCGCGCCAGAAATTGTTTTCATTTGGCTCGGCGCGAGTTTTTCTACAAGAGCGATGTAACGCTCGATGATGTCGGCGGGAAAAATGTGGCCCGTCTCTTTTGAAATTCCATCTAAAATATGCTTGAGGCGAAGACCGACGAAATGCTCGAAAGCGTAATCCATGTCGTATTGCGTGAGGCCTTCGCCGTGCAGCAATTGAATGGTCGCGTAATTGTTTAAATATTCTGAATCGACGAGCGTGCCGTCGCAATCGAAAATGAGGAGGTCGAAATCACTCATCAAATCATCGCCAGTCCGCCATTCACATGAATGGTCTGGCCGGTGACGTATTGTGCTTCATCGCTGGCTAAATAAACGGCGGCGGCTGCGATATCTTCCGAAGATCCCATCTTGCCCGCGGGGATGTTGGCGGTGATGCGGCCCTTCTGATCGTCGTTGAGCGCATCCGTCATCGCGGTGGCGATGAAGCCGGGCGCGATGCAGTTGACGGTGATATTGCGCGACGCGATTTCCTGTGCCATCGCTTTCGACCAGCCGATCATGCCGGCCTTTGAGGCTACGTAATTGCACTGGCCGGGGTTTCCGGTCACGCCGACGACGGAGGCCACATTAATGATACGGCCCCAGCGGCGCTTCATCATGCCGCGCTGCAAGGCCTGCGCGAGTTTGAACGTCGAGGTCATGTTGACGTTGATAACTTCATTCCATTCATCGTCCTTCATGCGCATCGAAAGATTGTCGCGCGTGAGGCCCGCATTGTTTACGAGAATATCGACCTGGCCGAGTGCCTCTTCGGCTTGCTTCGCCAGATTTGCTGCGGCTTCGCCTGAGGAGAGATCAGCGGCCAGAACGGTCACGCGCTCGCCGAGTTCAGCGGCCAGCGCTTTGAGTTTCTCTTCATTCCGGCCCGAGATGCCGACATGGGCTCCCTGCGCATGCAGCGCTTTGGCGACTGCGCCGCCGATGCCGCCCGTGGCGCCTGTAACAAGTGCTTTTTTGCCGGTCAGATTGAACATTTATCGCCCCTTTTTTGATCAAAATCAGGGGCATTATAGGGAGTTTTTACGGGATGTTAAGGCTTTTCGGCGACACTGAACCCAGGACTATCAAAGGGTTAAAACGATGGCAAAAGCCACGCAGACTAAAACCGAAGCGAAATACTGCTCTGTTGATTCAATCATCCTCGGCAACATCGTCAAGGATTTCAAACCCGACGAAATCGGGCTGAGCAGGGCATGGGAAGAATTTTATCTCGCGTGCCAGGCGGCGAACGCCAGCCATGAATTACTGCGCGCCATTCACGACATCAAAGAATCCATCGAGGATGCCGAATATGCTTAACCGTTCGATGCTCATGATTTCAAAGGAAGCCTTTTCGGCTCTTGATCCGAAAGAGATCAGCACGATTGCCAAGGCCTATATCGATAACGGCAATACATCGACGGGCGACGCTTTAAAATCGACCTCGAGAATTCTCAGCGAACTCAAGCTTTAGGAATTCAGTTTCGTAATCAGCGCTTCGATCTGCTGGGGGCTGGAAACGCTGTCAACCGCGATGTCTTTGTCGATACGCTTCACAAGACCATTGAGAACTTTCCCCGCGCCGAGCTCGATCATCTCGCTCACGCCTTGCTCTTTCATCCAGAGAACGGACTCGCGCCAGCGCACTAAACCCGTAATTTGCTGAACCAGTAATTGCTTGATTTTTGCAGGGTCTGTAACAGATTGCGCCGTAACGTTGGAAACAACGGCGGGCGAGGGCGTTTTCAGATTTGTTTCATTAAGCGCGCCTTCCATGATCTTCGCTGCGGGCTCCATCAATGAACAGTGAAACGGCGCAGAGACCGGAAGCAGGATCGCGCGTTTCGCGCCGCGCTCGGTTGCGAGTGTAATTGCTTTTTCGATAGCTTCTTTTTTGCCGCTGATAACAACCTGTCCGACCGAGTTGTCATTTGCAACTTCGCTGCCGGAATCTTTTGCCACCTGCATCACATCCTCGAAACTCGGACCCAGAACCGCCGCCATCGCGCCGACGCCGACCGGCACCGCTTTCTGCATCGACTGGCCACGCAGGTTTAAAAGTTTCGCGGTCACAGGAATTTCAAGCGAGCCTGCAGCAGTCAGCGCCGAATATTCACCGAGCGAATGACCGGCCACAAATTTTGCACTCTTTGCCAGATCGATGCCGCCCTGCTTCTGCAGCACGCGCACAACCGCCATCGAAACGGCCATTAGGGCGGGCTGAGTATTTTCAGTGAGATTGAGGTCGCTTTCCGGCCCATCGAAGATAATTTTACTTAATTTTTTGCCCAGCGATTCGTCGATTTCCTCGAAAACGTCCTTTGCCTCGGCGAAGGCGTCATACAAATCGCGGCCCATACCCACAGCCTGCGAACCTTGTCCCGGAAAGATAAATGCACGTGCCATTTTGCCTCAACTTATTGTGTTTTAAAGAAGAAATTTGAAATAATATTACCAGTATTAATTTATTAGAGTTATTTAATTTCGCGCCGCACCATAAATACCTTAGAAAAACTTTGTGATTTTCAGATGCGTATGAAACTATAAAAAAATCAAAGTAAGGCTGATTTAGCAGAAGGATTACTGCTTTCAAAGAGGGGAATTTCCGGATCAGCCTCCTGAGTCTGCGTTTAAAGAAGAGCGGCACCGCCGACGAGTTGATTACAGGGGATTTATTGTGAGCCTGTCCGTCCATCAAAGGATACGCATTCTTATTGAACAAACGAACGACGCGTTCGCCTGTTATGACGCGGTTAACGCCGATTATGCCGAATTTGCCACGCTGGCGCTGTCCGATTTCAAGGATGCTCTGGAAAACCCGAACCTGACACGCGGCCAGCTCACGGGAATGTTGCGCCGGGGCATGGTCAAGCACCGGGACAAGACCGCCGGTTCATGGTCCGCCTTTATGGCCGCCCATATTGCCCGGGCCGCAAATATCAGCCCCGCCGCCGATAGCGGGTTCTACCGGCCCGTCCAGGACGAATAGCCACCAAAAATACCCCAGATAATCCTTGCTTTTACCCCTGGAAAGGGGCTAAAACCCCTCATCTTTCAGCAAGTGCTGATTATATAACCTCGCCGGCGGCCTGATGATCGTCGGCTTTTCCCCGAATAATTTGAAGGGGATATAACCGAGAGGAGCATGAAGATGCCAATCTATGAAACCGTGTTCATCGCACGCCAGGACCTGACGGAAGCGCAGGTTAAGGAACTGACCGACAAGTTCTCCAAGATCGTGACCGATCTGAAGGGGAAAATCCTGAAGACCGAATACTGGGGCCTGCGTACGCTCGCCTACAGAATTAAAAAAGCCCGCAAGGCGCATTACGTGCTGATCGAAACGGACGCTCCTGGCGAAGCCGTCATCGAGCTCGAGCGTAACCTCCGTCTGCACGAAGACATCATGCGCAGCCTGACTGTTCGCCGCAACGAAGCGTCGAAAGCACAGTCCGCGATCCTCGACAAAGAGAAGCGCTACGATGAAGAAAGGGAGGCTGCGTAATGAGCACCGAACAATCAAACGTAAAACGTCCGTTTTTCCGCCGCAGGAAAACCTGTCCGTTCTCCGGCCCGAATGCGCCGGCGATCGACTGGAAAGACCTGCGCATGCTGAACCGCTATATTTCCGAGCGTGGCAAGGTCATCCCGAGCCGCATCACCGCCGTTTCGCAAAAGAAACAGCGTGAACTCGCCAAGGCGATCAAGCAGGCCCGCTTCATGGCGATCCTGCCTTACGTCCGCACCGAGAGCGAAGGCGGCCAGCGTCCGTTCAATAAGGGTCCGAGAGAATACGGCTCCCGTGGCGACCGCGATGGCGCGCCGCGCGACCGCGCTCCCCGTGACCGCGAATAAGGCCAGAGAAAAGGAAACCAGACAATGGCTACACAAGTCGTATTGTTAGAACGCGTTGAAAGCCTCGGCAACATGGGCGATGTCGTCTCTGTTCGTCCCGGTTATGCGCGTAATTACCTGCTGCCGCAGAAAAAAGCCCTGCGCGCCAGCAAGGAAAACATCGCTTACTTCGAAGCCCAGAAAAAAGTCCTGGAAGCTGAGAACGACAAGCGCCGCGCCGCCGCCGAGAAAGTCGCCAAGAAACTGGACGGCATCAAGGCACCGCTCATCCGTCAGGCGTCCGAAGCCGGACAGCTGTTCGGTTCGGTTACGTCGCGCGATATCGCCGAGCAGGTCTCCAAGGCATCCGGCGAGAAGGTCGAACGTTCGATGGTTCAGATGAACCAGAACTTCAAATCGGTCGGCCTGTTCAACGTCGATATCCTTCTGCACCCGGAAGTGAAGATCTCGGTTGTCATCAACATTGCACGCTCTGTTGAAGAAGCTGAAATCCAGGCGAAAACCGGTAAGGCCCTCATCGCTGAGGACAGCCGCAAGAAACAAGCAGCCGAGGAGCCTTCGGAAGAAGAAGCCCTGGAAGCTGTTCTGGAAGAAGAC
Organism: Alphaproteobacteria bacterium; assembly: GCA_017999645.1. Lineage (GTDB taxonomy): Bacteria > Pseudomonadota > Alphaproteobacteria > Micavibrionales > Micavibrionaceae > UBA7657. The sequence goes on along the minus strand of JAGNLJ010000008.1, from coordinate 63,068 downwards.
GCCCTCGAAGCAACCCGCGAACGCGAAGCCGCTGAATCGGCTGAAGAGTCCGAAGAGGCTGCTGAACTGGCTGCTAAATCCAAGGCACGCGCTGAACGCAAGAAGGCCCGCAAGGCCGACGAGCCGGAAGCAGGCGAAGCCGAGGAAAATACAGAAGAATAAAGGCTTTATCCCCTTTATTCACAGGGGAAAGAAATATAAGGCTGGCATGAGGGATTCAACCTCTGCTAGCCTTTTTTCATGGTTCAATATGCCACTTTAAAAAAGCCGCTGGTCGAAAGCGGCGAGTCCCCCGTTTCCTACCGCGTCCTGCCGCACAATCAGGATGCCGAGCAGGCATTGCTCGGCGCGCTGCTCGTCGATAACCGCGCCTATGAAAAGGTCGGCGATTTTTTAAAGGCCGCGCATTTTTTCCTGCCCGCGCACCAGAGAATTTTCGAAGCGGTCGTCAAAATGATCGATCGCGGCCAGACCGCATCGCCCGTCACGCTGAAAAATTATTTCGAGAAAGATGATGACCTGAAAGAGGTTGGCGGTGCGGAATATCTGGCCGACCTCGCTGCCAGCGTGGTGAGCGTCATCAATGCGCAGGATTACGCGCGCACGATTTACGACCTGCATTTAAAGCGTGAGCTGATTTCCATCGGCGAGGAAGTCGTCAACGACGCGTTCGATCACGATATCGACGTCGCCGCGACCGACACGATTGAAAAAGCCGAAGCGCGGCTGTTTGACCTTGCCGAAACCGGTGAGGTGAAGGGCAATTTCGTCACGCTCCGCACATCTGTTCTCGCCGCCATCGAGCACGCAGAAAAAGCCTATAAGTCTGACGGTAACGTCACGGGCGTCACCACGGGCCTGATCGATATCGATAAAATTCTGGGTGGCTTGCAGAATTCCGATCTGCTCATTCTCGCCGGGCGCCCCTCGATGGGAAAGACCGCGCTTGCCACCAACATCGCTTTCGCCGCCGCGAACAAATTCGCCGAAACCGGCGGCGCGGAAGGCGCGATTACCGGCTTCTTCAGTCTGGAGATGTCGTCCGACCAGTTAGCTGCACGTATTCTCGCCGATCAATCCAACATCGCGAGCGACGCCATCCGCAAGGGCACGATCAAGCAGGACGATTTCCGCGCCTTCGCCGAAGCCTCGCAACGCCTCAGCCAGGTCCCTCTTTATATCGACGACACGCCGGGCCTTTCCATCAGCGCGATTCGTACGCGCGCGCGGCGGTTAAAACGCCAGCACGGCCTTGGCCTTCTGGTGGTCGACTATTTGCAGTTACTCCGCGGTACAGGCTCGAAACAGGGGTTGGATAACCGCGTGCAGGAAGTTTCTGAAATCACGCGCGGCCTTAAGGGTATTGCAAAAGAACTTGCTATTCCCGTTCTCGCGCTCTCGCAGTTATCAAGACAAGTCGAACAACGCGAAGACAAGCGCCCGCAGCTTTCCGACCTCAGGGAATCTGGCTCCATTGAACAGGATGCCGACGTCGTCATGTTCGTCTACCGCGAGGAATATTATTTAAGCCGCGCCGAACCCGAACCCGGCACCGAGAAACATATGAAATGGCAGGAACGCTGCGACAAGGCGCTTAATGTCGGCGAATGCATCGTGGCAAAAGCGCGTCACGGCCCCATCGGCACGGTCAGGTTACAATTCAACCCGACCTTTACGCGCTTCTCCGACCTCGCGCAGCAGGGTCAGTACGAAGACCGCTATTAAAAAAGGGAGCCATATGGCTCCCTTTCTCGTGATCTGTTTTTATTTTTTCGGCTTTATATCCGGGCCACTGCCAACACCGGCCGGCGTGTTGCTCTCAGGCGTTGATGCTTCGGCAAACTGGTCCTTAGCCAGGGCTTTCACGCCATCCAGGCCGCGTCGCAGCGCTTCCTCAAGCTCCTTGTGAGAAATAATATCATCATGGTCCGTATCGATTTCCGCTCTCGATTTGACTCCGCTATTTACGAGGGCCGCCTTGATTTCATCAACACTCAGATTACGGTCGCCGTCGCGGTTAAATCCATTGAGAATGAGAGCATCAAATCCGCCTTTGGCCGCATCTCTTAACTGTTCGTTGGCGCGCGACCAGCTGGTAAACAAGCCGCTGTTTTGCGTGTCATGTTTTTTATGGGCGGCGACATCCTGTTTAAAGATTTCCAATTCTCTCCGCGCGGCTTCCAACGGTGCCAGTTCCCTTTCCGCAGCCATTTTTTTATTCGCACTATCCGTACCCACGATTCTCATCCAGTCGGGAACGACTGAACTGTTGTCGCTTATGGTTTTGTGCAGTTCGGCGATCTGTTTATCCAAAGCTTTCTCAAGCTTGCGCAACGTTTTCGGATCCGAGTAATCCGTTTTGTTCACATGCTCGTAAGGATCCTGAACATTCGTTTTCTTGGCGTAATCAATAGCGAAAACAGTCAGGCTGCTGTAATTGCGTACGACCGGCACGCCGGACTTGTCACGATCCAGGCCGCCTGTAGTAATTTTGGCCTGTGCCGCTTCCTTGTTAAGCCTGTTCACTTCTTCATGCGCGCGGTAGGAATGGCGCATTTCAAGAGCAGTTTCTCCGACGATTGCAGCGCCGCCCACAAGTATAACCGCAGGCGCAGCGGCAACTCCTGCAACGGTTGTAATCACGCCGGTGGCGACCGTTCCCGCTACAGCGATCGTGCGGGCGCCCCTGTCGCCCAGGGAATGACTGCCATCGGCATTTGTATCGATGAACTCGCCTTTTTCACTGTAAACCTGGTAAGCACCCGTGGCGACTATCATCGGGATGTTGAGTTTGGTTGCAACGAAAGTCACCAGTTTGGGAGCAACGGCGCTGGAAGTCTGCCATAGTGCCGCGCCGCCGGTCAGGATGTTGCCCGTATTAATGGTAACACCTGCGGTATCGCCGGCTTCGATGGATTTATAGAGGCCGTATCCGCCGAGGCCTATACCGCCAACGCCGAGGCCGCGTGTAACATTGGTCTGGTTGAAGGCACCGCGTACATTGACCGTAGTTGGCGTGCCCGGACGTTCCGATAAAGATTGAAACTGTATTCCCTGGTGATAGGCGCGCTGCTCGGCCAGGGTCATGCCCTTGGCATGCAAATCCACGCGCTCTTTCGCTAGATCACGCCAGCGATGCTCATATTCATGGCTGGGAAGAGTATGTTTCTCCTTCTCGAATTCCGCAAATTTTTTATTAAGAGCTTTTTCCTGCGCTTTAAGTTTGTCTTCCTGGTTATCGAGATCTATGCCGCGCTGCTTGTGACCTTCCCTGTCCTTGGCCAGGGATTCGACATCGGACTTGTGACTGGCAACGCGCTCATCATATGCTTTTTCAAGCTTGCCATACTCTTTCCTGAGCTTTTCAAGTTTTTTGTGTTCGATTTTTTCTTCGCGCGTTTCGTCCTCGAATACATTGCTCTTCGACCTGAGTTTCGCTTCTTTCTTCTCGATCTCTCGGTATTTGATTTCCAGCGCTTCTTTTTGGGCGCGAAGACCACGCTCTTCTGTGTGCACCGCGTGGGCCCGCTCGCGCAGGCTGGCCTCATTGTAAGCATCCATGGCCACTTCCGCGCGCGGCAAACGCGGAATGTCACGTTCGTCAAGCATGGTTTCAATAGCACCGGGCTTGAAGGGCTCTTCCAGATGACCGACATGTCTTTTAAGTTTGTCCACATCCTCGTGAAATTCCGGCGACAATTTCTTAGCGGTGCTTTCCGGCGTTGGATTTTCTGCGGGCGGCGTAGTGGCGGCAGCCGATTTTTTAACGGTCTCACTTGCAGATGGATTTTGTTGCTGCGTTACAGGGGTCCCAGCGGGTCTTCCGCCGTTTGTAGACGGATCTGCTGTTTCTATGGGTCGTGATGCACCAGTCGTCTGCGTTTCTGCACTATTATTTTTAACTGAAGCTAACCCGTTCGACTTAATTGCTTGTTCTGTAACTGGAGTGTGACTTGCATCATCTCCGCTGAGGACAGTATGCGGAACTAATTCTTCGACAGCCGTTGCCTGCACCGATCCTCTCGACGTTGTACTGCCTCCGGCGCTTCGGGTTGCTTGTGCTTGTGCCTCGCCGGAAGGATTGGTTTGTATCCCGTCTGGGTGCGCGGATCTCGTCTCCGATGCGGAAGCTGGGTTCACAGGCCTTGTTTGTTGCGTTACGGATCTTCCCGCCAGCCTAGTTTCTGTGTCGTAGATTTCGCGTCTCAGATTTTCAATTTTTCCCTGTTTCTTCTCGATGTCGTTTTTGAGCATCTTGAGAAGTCTTTTGTCTGTCTCGCTCTTTTCAGGAGAGGCTTCAAATTTTTCTTTCAGCTTTTGGCGCTCGAACTTAAGTTCGTCGAGCTTCTTTTCCCTGTGCTTCAGGTCTCTTTGCTGAAGCTTCAGCAATTTTTGATTGAGCTCATCCATCTCAGGAGATGAGCCTTCGTCAATTACCGCCTGCGCCTGTCCACGGCGCACGCCATTTTCGTTTGCATTGCTACGTGCGGCTTCTTCCGTTTCTGTTCCTGGCACCTGCGCACGCGCTGTTTTTATTTGCTCCTCGGCTGTTTTAGGGCCGGTCTTGTCAGTTTTTGCATCTTCAGTGTCGGCGGATTTTTTATCTCCGGCTTTATTGTCCGTCTCGGTCTTCGTTTTGGGATCGGACTTGGCTTCGGACTTCTGTTTTTCATCTTTTACTGCTTGCCGTGCCGCTGAGCGTGATTTCATGAGCTTTTTTAAAGCGAGTGCTCCCAGCGCAACTGCGCCGACACGCATGTAGTTAACATCTGCATCCGGGTTGAACCAGCTGTCCTGCGTTTGCGAAGGAGTGCCATCGCCACCGCCTTCGTTTTCCAGCTCTTCTTCCTCTCCCTCTGCTTTGGGCTCTTCTTTTTTGTGATATTTGGCGAGTGCACTTATAAAAGACGCAACGGCAGTGTCTAATGTTGCTTTTTCACTGCTATCGCCCGGCGCATAAAGCGCGGCGACTTTTGCCGGGTTGCCTTGTTTTGATTCGCCTCTCGACAGCCGGTAAGCCAGCGCAAGTTTGGCCAGTTTCTCTATTGTATCGTGGTCGCCAAGGTTTACGTCCTGATCAGGATCCAATCCGCTTTTTTTCAGGAAATTTCGCATCTCATCTTTGGCGAGTGTGTGATCATAACCTGTGCCCGCTTCCGGATTGAGCTCTTCATCCAGCAGGGCAATTATATCCATAGTCGGCAGCTTTCCGTTCTGCGCCTTGTTGCTCATCTGCTGCACGAGAGCGTCATAATCCAGATTTTTTGTCATTTCGGCGAAAGTCTTCAAACCCGCTTCGGTTATGACTGGTGAATTCGGCTTGCTATCGGATGTGCTTGCGCCGGTTGTATCTGTTTTTACTTCAGATCCGGTTTGTCCTGCGCTTGTTCCAGTTCCGCTTCCGCCTATACTTGGCGGAACAGTTGGACTGAGCGTGGCGCGCGCCGGAGGATCTGTAAAGAGAACGTCTTCGAACAATTCTGGCGATATCATTTTTTCAAAATTGCCGTCGGCTCTGTGATAAAGTTCAGCTGCCAGGGTCAGGCTGTCTAAATTATCGACGTCATCGGGTGCTATCTTGTCGTCCGATTTCAGGGGAAGATAATATTCGACAAATTTTTTCAGCGTCTCTTCAGCCGCTTCGGCGCTGTAATCGGAATTAAGTGCCAGTCCTTTTTTGTGAAGGATCTGCATGACCGTTTCGTATCCGGCTTTCGGATCGACGGTTGCAGGCGCATCGGTTTTTTGTTCAAGCGTTTGAGCGCCGGTTTCGCTGCCGCCGACGGGTGGGTTACTTTGAGTCGAAACAGGATCATCTGCGCGGGCCGCAGTGTCTGCAGGGCCCGTTGTGCTCTGATCTTGACGGCTTTCCGTTGTTGGCGCGGTCGCGGTTTGCACATCAATCGCTGGTTCCAAAAGCGTAGATTCGGCAATCTCCGCAACCGGTTGTATGCCGATGGCAGGCTTGTCGGCCAGCCTGTACAAAATCTTCAGTTCGCCGTGGCTGCGGGCGCCGTTTATAACCTGGTCGTTGAAGAGTTCCCTTGTCTGGCGCTGAAGTTTCCAGGCAAGGTCTTTATAACGGTCTTCAGCTTCTTTAACAGCGTCGGCATTCTTATTATCCGTCTGGAATTTGATCTGCGCGGCATAGCGGCTGAGATGCGCCTCGCTTTCAGCAAGGTTCCAGCGCTCTATAGTGCGAATATTGCTGTTAACCTGCTCCAGCATTGCCTGGTCATATTTTTTGCGCTCGCTGAAATCTTTGGCAAGGGTCGGCGCAAGAATGTTTTCCCTGAACCACTCGCGCAGATTTTCCGGGATTTTCAATTTGGCGAAAAGATCGCCCTTGTTCAGGATCTGATCGGCTTCCAGCGCGCCTTCTTTGGGGCCTTTTTTCAGCAATACGCCGAGCGCTGCATGTTCACCGCGTGCCGCGCTGAGTTCAATCGCGCTGTCGATTATATTTTCCGTGTACATAAGAAGAAGTTGCTTGTCTTCTGGGGAAATGCTGCCGGGATCTGAATGGTATTTCAGATCTCCTTCCAGCGTATTAAGTCTTTCCTGGATTTCCGCGCTGCCTCCGGCTAATTCCGCGTCGAGTTTAGAGTGACGGCTTGTATATCCGGTATCTTCCGGATCAAGATGTTCGCGATGAATATCAATAGCTTCCGCGAAAAATCTTGCGGAACGCTCCATAGTCTCTTGATCTGCAGGATTATCTGCCATGATCACACCCTTATCTTTCTCAACTAGCGCGTTTTTTCTTATGCAAACGCTGCTAAAACTATTACCGGTATTCTATTTTTTTATATTTTTAAAGTTAAACCCATGGTAAATCATGGGAAGAAATATCGCAAGAAATTAATCCTTAACAAATCGTTAAAATGCTTAAAAACAAGGGAATTCTGACGATCGACCTTGATGCGGTCGTCCATAATTATAACGTGCTAAAGGCGCAAGCGGCACCCGGCGCACGTGTATCCGCCGTCGTCAAGGCGAACGGCTACGGCCTCGGGTCGGTTGCAATCGGCAGGGTTTTGGCAGCGGCAGGATGCCGGGATTTTTTTGTCTTCTCTTTTGAAGAGGGCATGGAACTTCGCGCCGTGCTGAAAGAGCCGCGCATTTTCATCCTCAGCGGTTTTTTTGGCAACGCTGAAGCGTATGCGGCGCATAATCTTATTCCCGCATTGGGAAGTTTTGCGGAAATCGAAAACTATCGGAAGCTTGCGGCGACGCTCGGCAGAAAACTGGATGCATGTCTGAACTTTAACATCCTTATGAATCGCCTCGGCCTTAACACGCAGGAAACGGAAAAGCTGATTGCCGATAAAAATCTGCTGGACGGATTAAACATCATCGGAGTTCTAAGCCATTTCGCCAGCGCGGATGAAGACAGCCCGCTTAATGACCAACAGAATGAAATTTTCGAAAAGATCGCGAAGCATTTTTCGGGAGCTGAAAAATCTCTCTCAAACTCTTTCGGCACATTCAGGAATAAAAAATATCACCACAACCTTTTGCGCCCGGGCATGGCGCTTTACGGACTCAACCCCACGCCGGAAACAAAAAATCCCATGAAAGGCGTGGCAAGTTTGAATCTTCCCGTCGCGCTGCTGCGGACAATTCATGCCGGGGAAGGCGTTGGTTACGGCGTGACATGGAAAGCTGAAAAGGAAACAGTGCTGGCCACTGTCGCCGCCGGGTACGCGGACGGAATTTTCCGCTCCCTCAGCAACAAGGGCGCGCTGTACTGGAAGGGCATGCGCTGCCCGATCCGCGGTCGTGTCTCGATGGATTTGACGACCGTCGATATTTCCGGCGTTTCTGAAAACCAAAGGCCAAAGCCCGGCGACATGATGGAACTGATCGGGGAACATCAAAGCGCCGATGATCTCGCGAATGACGCAGGAACGATTGGCTATGAAATTCTCACCGGTCTTGGCCGTCGTTATGAGCGTATTTATGTCGGCGGAGACATCATGCGCATTTCCGGCGGCAAATCGGCATCCGCCAGCGGCGCGTAACTATTGAAATAATCCGGCATCAGGCGAAAATCCCACCATTCCTGAGGCAGAGGAAGGATGGGCGTCTTTAGTTTTTTCGCGGCTCCCATCATCGAGCTTGTCAGCGCCGCACGGTTTTTCCGCGCCTCCTGCGAAAGATTTTTGTACTCGCGGTGCGCCGGATTTTTTTCCGCCGAGGAATCGAGCGCCAGGAAATCGAAATCCGTTCCCATCTCGACAAACTCGCCTTTTTCATTCTCAAGGCCGATATCCACCGCCATGCCTCGCGGATGCCCGCCCATGCCGGGCCGGGAGAGAAGGTTCTGGCTCAGCCACTCCGGGTTGCCGCGCACGCAGGTGGTGCGAAGCATGGCTTCTTGCGCGTCCGTAGTGCGTAGGCCGTCGAAAAGTACGAACCGCAGATCGTAATTCTCAAAACAGGCGCTGGCCGCCATCGCCACCACTTCCGCCAATTCCTGGTGGAGCCATAGGCGGGCGTCAGGACGGTATATCCGCTCCCCGAATAAAAGATTGTCGTCCTTTGCGTAGGCTAGGTGAATACGGAAAGCGTTTTCGGGTGCCAGCCGGTCCATGGAGACAAGCGATTTAGGGTCAATTTTGCGTAGTTTTTCAGTCATTTCAGTTTGTTTCGCTCTGGACGGAAAGCCCCGTTTCCTTTATGTTCGAGCCCAGAATATCATTAAAACGCCAAAGCAGCACCCGATGACCGCAAAGTCTGAAAAAATCGCGATTGACGTTCACCACACCGCGTCATTCCTGACCGATCTTCTGCCTGATATATGCCAGGCGCTGGGGCGCACCATTCTCGCTTTCTTGCAGCGCGTCGGGCAGCTTTCGATTTTTGTCGGCAAGTCCGTGATGCATTGTTTTTTGCCACCGTATTTTCCAAGCCAGATATGGCGCCAGCTTGTGGACATCGGTTATTACTCGCTGCCTGTCGTCGGCATGACGGCACTGTTCACCGGCATGGTGCTCGCGTTGCAAAGCTATACGGGTTTCACGCGTTTCAATGCCGAGAGCGCGATTGCCGCCGTTGTCGTTCTTTCCGTCACCCGCGAACTCGCGCCGGTTCTTGCAGGCCTCATGGTGGCTGGCCGCGTCGGCGCAGCGATCGCGGCTGAAATCGGCACCATGCGCGTGACTGAACAGATCGACGCCATGAGCACGCTTTCCGTCAACCCATTCAAATATTTGATTGCTCCGCGCGTGATCGCGGGCACGCTGATGCTGCCCATTCTGGTTCTGGTTGGCGACATCATCGGTGTTTACGGGGGGTATATTATTGCCATCTACCGTCTCGATTTCTCGGAAGGCAGTTATCTCTCGCAGACATGGGACATTCTCGAAACCATGGACATTGTCTCCGGCCTCGTGAAAGCGGCAGTGTTTGGCTTCATTGTCGCCATTCTCGGCTGCTACAACGGCTTCAACTCGCAACGCGGCGCGCAGGGTGTAGGCGCAGCAACGACTAACGCAGTCGTATCGGCTTCTATTGTCATCCTGCTGTTCAACTACCTTCTGACCCAGGTATTCTTCTCATGAGCGGTAACGGGAAACAGCCTAAACTCAAACTTTCAGGCGTTAAAAAACATTTCGGCAAGAAAGTTGTTCTCGACGGCATCGACCTGTCCATTGAACAAGGAAAATCTCTTGTTGTCATAGGTGCTAGCGGTACCGGCAAATCAGTTATGTTGAAATGCGTGCTCGGCCTGCTGAAACCCGATGAGGGCTCGGTCATGGTCGATGGCGAGGAAATAACACACGTACGTGGTAGCGAACGCGATTCCGTGATGGAAAAATTCGGCATGTTGTTTCAGGGCGGCGCGCTGTTCGACTCCATGAAAGTCTGGGAAAATGTGGCGTTCGGCCTCATTCATGGCAAGGGCGTCGACCGTCAAAAAGCATGGGAAATCGCGATTGAGAAAATCGTTGCAGTGGGTTTGAAACCTGAAGTCGGCAATCTTTATCCCGCCGAACTCTCGGGCGGCATGCAAAAACGTGTCAGCCTCGCGCGCGCGATTGCCAAAAACCCGGAAATTATTTTCTTCGATGAGCCGACAACCGGCCTCGACCCGATCATGGCCGACGTCATCAATGATCTTATCATCAGCTCGGTGAAGGGCCTCGGTGCGACTGCGCTGTCGATCACGCATGACATGGCCTCGGCCCGCAAAATCGCCGACTATGTCGCGATGATTCACCAGGGTAAAATCATCTGGCACGGATCGGTCAAGGATCTCGATAATTCCGGCAACGAATATGTCGATCAGTTCATACACGGGCGCGCCACGGGACCCATCACACGGCGCGTGGCCTAAATAAAGTCATGAAATATCTCTGGTACGCTTTTCTTGGATTGTTTTCCCTCGGCTTTCTTGGGTTGATCGCCGGGATTTTTGGCTTTGCCTGGGTGGTCAATCATTACGGCCAGGATCTGCCCGATTATTCGCAGCTTAAGGAATACAAACCGCCGATCATCACGCGCATCTATGCGGGCGATGGCCGCCTGATGGCTGAATTCGCGCAGGAACGCCGCGTCTTCGTCCCCATCGAGGAGATTCCGCCGCGCGTGAAAAACGCGTTCATTGCCGCCGAGGACCAGAATTTCTACAAACATGAAGGGTTCGACATCACCGCTATCGCCCGCGCGGCCTATCTCAATTTCAAGGGCGAAAGCCTGAGCGGCGCCTCGACGATCACGCAGCAGGTCGCGAAAAATCTTCTGCTCACCAAAGACCGCACTTACACGCGCAAAATCCGCGAGCTCATTATCGCCTACCGCATGGAACAGACGATGAGCAAGGATCAGATTCTTGAAATTTACCTGAACGAAATTTTCCTCGGCGCGCGTGCCTATGGCGTCGCTGCGGCTGCCCAGCAATATTTCAATAAATCGCTCGATGAACTTACTATCGCCGATGTTGCGTATCTCGCGGCGTTGCCCAAGGCACCGAACAATTACCATCCCGTGCGCAAGCATGAAAAAGCCGTCAACCGCCGCAACTGGGTTATCAATAGAATGCTGGCCGATAGTTTTATCACGAAGGCTGAAGCCGAGCTTGCGCAGGTCTCACCGCTTGAAACCGTGCCGCGCGATGAATCGCGCATCGTGAACGCGCCGTACTTCGCCGAAGAAGTCCGCCGCGATCTCGGCACCAAATACGGCCAGAATTCCCTGTACCAGGAAGGTATGGTCGTGCGCACGACCATCGACCCGCGCCTGCAGGACATCGCCGTGAAATCACTGCGCGAAGGATTGATGGAGTACGACAAGCGTCATGGTTATCGCGGCGCGCTGAAAAACGTCACCGTCGGTGTCGATTGGGAAAACGAAGTCGCGAACTTTCCCGTGCCCGACGCGATCCTGCCTGAATGGGATATCGCGCTGGTTCTCGAAAGCGACGCGAAAGAAGCCACGCTCGGTTTCTCGGGTGGTGCCAAGGGCACGATCAATCTGGATGGGGTGAAATGGGCGCGTGAATGCCTGAATGAATGCTATGCGCAGGGACCTGAAATCACCGCCGTTAACCAGGTTCTTAAAAAGGGCGACATCATCCTTGTCGAGCCGATGAAGGATAAGAAGAAGGAATATATCCTGCGGCAGGTGCCGCTTATCCAGGGCGCAATCATCGCGCTGGACCCGCACACAGGACGCATTCTCGCCATGCAGGGCGGCTGGACCTACGGCACCAGCGAATATAACCGCGCCACACAGGCCAAGCGCCAGCCCGGCTCCAGCTTTAAGCCGTTCGTTTATCTCGCCGCGCTGGACAAGGGTTTCACGCCTGCCACGCTCGTTCTCGATGCGCCGTTTGTCATCGAAGACAGACCCGGCCACTACTGGAGCCCACAGAATTACAGCGACGATTTCCTTGGGCCGACGACAATCCGCCAGGGCGTGGAAAAATCGCGCAACCTGATGACCGTTCGCCTCGCCGACCATGTCGGCATGGAAACAATCGCCGAATACGCGAAACGCTTCGGCATCATGGATGATATGTTGCCGCGCCTGTCTTATGCGCTGGGCGCGGGCGAAACCACGCTGCTGAAAATGACAGGCGCATATGGCGAGCTTGTAAATGGCGGCAAGAAAATCACGCCGAGCATCGTCGACCGCATCCAGGATCGGCGCGGCAAAACGATTTTCCAGCAAGATAGTCGCCCGTGCACGGGCTGTGGCCAGTTGATCCGCTGGGACGGGCAGGGCGTGCCCGATGTTCCCGATGACCGCGAGCAGATCGCCGATCCGCGCACGGCCTACCAGATGGTTTCGATTCTAGAAGGCGTCGCACAGCGCGGCACGGCCGCGAAACTGAAAGCGCTGGGCCGTCCGCTCGGCGGCAAGACCGGAACGACGAATGAATCGAAAGACACATGGTTCGTCGGCTTCTCGCCCGACATGGTCGTCGGCGTGTTCATGGGCTTTGACGATCCGCGCTCGCTCGGTAAACGTGAGACGGGCTCATCCGTCGCGTTGCCTGTTTTCAAATCCTTCATGGAAGAGGCATTGAAAGATACGCCTGCCATGCCGTTCCGCACACCGCCCGGCATTAAGAACATCCGCATCAACGCGCACACCGGCGCGCGTGCGATGCCCGGGGATACCGATGTCATCTGGGAAGCTTTCGTGCAGGGGAACGAGCCCAGCGATTCATCTGTCATGCTCGATGACAGCGGCGTAACTGTTGCGCCTGCGTCCGGCGAAAGCAGCGGCTCTTTCCCGGGCGGTGAGAGCTTCACCCCGCCGGTCAACTCCAACGAAGAAGCCACCACCGGCACCGGCGGTTTGTATTAGGATTGGGCTGTTGCTGAAATCAGAAATCGAGCATTGAAGATCAATGGATGGAGGATTAATAATGAAAGCATATAAAAATATCCTATTATTCTTTTTGACTTCTGCTCTGGCTTTAACTGCATGCCTTCCCAAATCTCAAGCGGGAAACTACATGGACATGATTTCGCACGGTTCTTTGAAAAAAGAGGCCCTAGATTTCTCAGATGTTGAAATGTGGAATCAAAAGAGGTCAAAAAAAGATGGTGAAATATTCAAAGATATTTTGGAGATAAATAATTCTTCTAAAGCGGGCGCTTCTCTTGAATGGCTAAGAGACACAATCAAAAGTGGGGAAACAGATTACATTTATCCGGTAATGTATGCATTCCAGATTCATCGCTCTCAATATTTAGGGCAAAACCCTGTCGCCAAACAGACTGCTGCAATCATGAAATACTATGCGGCATTACTTCTTTTTACTGACGCAGCTCGTTGTGATGATAAAGGTATTGGAATAAGCAGATTAACAACCATGTCAAATTTTTTAGAGCCTGTGAACCAAGAAATAAAAGGGCTCCCTATAGAAACCAAAGAAAAAGCGATGGATATAGCCCTTTTCCTAGAAGAGAATAATAAAGGCCGAGACAAGCGCCCTGATATTTGTAAAGAGGGGATAGGATTTACGGCAAGAGCTTTACAGAGCAAAAATACGACAACCGAAGAATCTATTGCTAAGGAAGGCAACTTGTATGGCCATGTTCCCGGCTCTAAGCAAGTTACAATAACCCCCGACAGTGATGTGGAAGTGTTCTTTGTTTCCGATGAAGAATGGCACAAGAAACGTAATGAGATTAGAGAAAAACTTTTGACATCTCTGAACAAGGAAAAAAACTGAACTACAACTTATTACGGTTTCACCAGAAATCTCGTTACTCGCTTACAAACGCTGTAACAGTTGTAAAAAACCATGCGCGTCAAAATGTCAGGAAATTAAGCTGGGCTTGAACTTCAGAGCCATAGGCGGCGAAGTTTGGAGCGAGTGAAGGGATTCGGCTCCGCGCAATCGCCGCTTCTCAAAAAAGCTCTGATTGCTTAGGTTTCAGCATTTCCTGATTGCACATAAAGCACAACCAACCTCTAAAAGTGTAACACTCGGTGTAACAAAACGGAATCCTTTTGTGAGGAAATCGAAGCCAATATTCCGGTGAGAATTATAGGGCAAAAGGGTAAGCAGGGGGGTAGGGGGAAAACAGGGGGTACTAAGTATGTTACTTTTAGCCTGTCAGCAATTTGCAATGTATTTTCCTATTGAGTGATTTTTAAACATTCAGCTTCCCATCTAACAAGTTTCATATTCAATCTTCTACCAGTATTAGCCACATCTATTCAGAAATCTTAATTATGAAACTAATTGTAGATTTTTATATCCGTGCTATATATATACCCATGCGTCTGATTATTTCCTTCTTCATGTTTTCAATAATTCTGAGCGGTTTTATGACCGCCGCGCACGCATTTGAACCAGTTTCCGATGGTAAAGCTGGTATTACTCTCTGTGATGATTGCCAAGGCAAAAATGCTGATAGCACACAAGATCAGGATGATGCTCCTGCGAAAAGCTGTGATTTAAGCTGCCATAATTGCTGTGCTGGACATGTGGGATTTCTATCTTCTGCGTCTGTAAATCTTGTAAGTGCTTCTGCAACGCTGTCGCCACTTTATGAACAAAAGCTGGCCGATGCTTTCCTTTTCTCTTTATTACGTCCCCCTCGAATCCTTGTCTGACCTGAACGGGAATTAAAGCCGCAAGGTTTTATCCCGTAATGCTGCCCTTGTCAGGCGGCGCGTATTACGGCGTTTCAGTTATCACAAGGAACTTACAGAATGACTCGATTGATTATGCTGGCTGCGGGCTTTATTGCCTTGTCGCTCCCGGCTTCTGCTCAAGAAAAACCAATACCATCCGCGCTTGCTTTGGATCAGGCCATTGCATGGGCCTTAGAAAAATCCCCTGTTCTTGCTGCATCAGGAAGCCGCGCTGATGCAGCTTCTGCTAACAGATCACAGGCAGGCGCGTTGCCCAATCCAGAATTGTCCATTGAGGCAGAAAACATTTATGGCGATGATGAACTTGAAGGCTTGGACTCTGCCGAGATTACTTATGGCGTTGAACAGCTTGTCGAGTTTCCGGGAAAACGCGGCAGCCGGGTTAATATTGCTGAGAGCGAAAGAGCGCGTTCCTATTTTGAACGGGATGCCGCACAGCTTGATTTAATTCGTGATGTGACAATCGCTTATGCAGAGCTTGTGGCTGCACAGCAGGAATTATTCATTCTTGAAGAAGAGCGCGGCCTTGCTGCTGAGGTGCGCGATAGCGTCGCTGCCAAAGTGGAAGCTGGTAAAGAGCCACCCATTCAGCAGAATAAAGCTCAAATTGAATTATCATCCAGTGAGATTGCGCTTGATCGCGCCCGAAGAATGGCAATCGCAAAGAAGCAAACTTTAGCTGCTTTAATGGGAAGCGATACAACAGATTTCGCTGTGCAACCGGGGAGCCTTCCCGCTGTAACAGAACCGGAACCTTTGGAAATCTATCAAGCGCATGTTGCGCAGACTCCAGATGCTCAAACTCTGGAAGCTGGCGTTACGCAGGCACAGGCGGCTTTGTCTCTGGAAAAAGCGAATGTTTTACCTGATCCGACCGTAAGCCTGGGAGTGAAGCAATTCCGCGAAAATGATACCCAAGCTTTTGTAGCAGGCGTTTCGCTTCCAATTCCTGTTTTCAATATCAACCGTGCGGGCATCGAGCGTGCAGGGCATGAATTGAATGCAGCCAAGCTTGACCAACGTAGCGGCCAGTTAACGCTTCAAACGGCATTAATTGAAACCTATGGCAACTTCACAAGTGCCTACCGTGAGGCAAGCGCGTTACAAGCGTCTGTTTTACCGGGCGCAGAAGAAGCATTCCAATTCGCACGCGGCGGCTATGACGCAGGTAAATTCGGTTATCTGGAAGTTCTGGATGCACAAAGAACCCTGTTCGATGCCCGCAGGCAATTTAATGAAGCTGTTCTCGATTACCACCAGCAACGTGCTGTTCTTGAGCGCTTTAGTGCCCTTCATGCAAACACTCAAATTTCTAATAAGGAAATAAGCCAATGAGAAAGACAAAACTAAAAACCTTTTTAATTACTTCTGTTGCTGTAGGCGCATTGATCGGTGCCTTTGCTTACAAGGAATTTGTGCCGCCAAGCCATGCCGCCGAAGAGCATGGTGATGAACATGGTCATGAAGAGGGTGAGGCAAAGCATGACAAAGGAAAAGAAGAGCAGCACGGTCATGGGCATGAGGAAGGTGGCGAAGAAAGCCATGAGGAAGCAGGCCACGAAGAAGGCGGCGAACATGGTGAAGAAGGGCATGGCGAAGAAGGCATTGTAAAATTAGACGATGCCCAACTGACTGCTGCTGGAATTAAAATCTCGGAAGTCGGCCCCGGCGAGCTGGCGCGTGAAGTCAATGTTCCGGGCAAGATTGTCGCGGCGGCGGATCGTATGGCGCAGATTGTTCCAAAGGTCGAAGGTGTTGTGACCGAAGCGCTTAAAAACTTAGGAGACACAGTAGAAAGAGGCGAAGTCCTTGCTATGATCGAAAGCCGCGAGATGGCTGAGGCAGTAGCAGATTTCTTGGCTGCAAGGCGTGCTGAAGAACTGGCAGGTACCACATTCAATCGTGAAAAATCTTTGTGGGACAAGAAAATCACTGCTGAGCAGGACTACCTAAATGCCAAGAATGCGCATCAGGAAGCGAACATTCGCCTCGATCTTGCAAAACAAAAACTTCAGGCATTGGGACATGAGGGTGATGTAAGCGGGAATGGCAATGCCCGTTTTCACAAACTGAAATCTCCATTGGCTGGCCGCATCATAGCGCGTGAACTGACTTTGGGTGAGTATGTCGATACAACGCATACAGCTTTTACCGTTGCGGATTTAAGCGTGGTCTGGGTTGAAACGGCGATTGCTCCCGGTGATCTCCCTTTCGTTAAGGAAGGCCAGATGGCTAACATTGTGGGGAGTGGCGGCAAAGCAGAAGGCAAATTGATCTTTATCAGCCCTGCCATTGATCCTGAAACCCGCTCCGCCAAGGCCATTATCCAACTTGATAATGCAGATGGCACATGGAGGCCTGGTGAGTTTGCCAATGCCGCAATCGCTACAGCAGCGCAGGAGGCAAATATCCTGCTTCCTAAAGAAGCCATCCAAAGTATTGAGGGGCAGAATGTAGCTTTTGTCCTAGGTGATAAGGGCTTTGAAAAAAGAACCGTCAGCTTAGGCCGTGAAGACAGCCGCCATGTTGAAATTGTATCCGGCCTGACTTCCGGGGAATCGGTCGCTGTTAGCGGCACATTCACTCTCAAAGCCGAATTTGGAAAAGCCGAAGCTGAACACAGCCATTAAAGAATTGGAAAATTAAATCATGATCGAGAAAATCTTACGTTTTTCCATTGCCCATCGTCTTCTGATTCTCATGCTGACGATAACGGTGGCGGCTTATGGTGTTTATGCATTGGGCCAACTGCCGATTGATGCGGTGCCGGACATTACAAACAATCAGGTGCAGATTAACGTCGAGGTTCCTGCGCTTTCGCCCTTCGAGGTCGAGAAACAGGTCACGTACTCGATTGAAACAGCAATGGCAGGTATTCCCGGTTTGATTGAAACCCGCTCCATGTCCCGCAACGGTTTTGCGCAGGTCACAGTTATCTTTGAAGACAGCGTGGATATTTACTTTGCCCGTGCGCAGGTCAATGAACGACTTGCGACTGCTAAAGAAAGCCTGCCTGAAGGTGCAGAAGTCGTCATGGGTGCTATTTCAACTGGCCTTGGCGAAATCTATATGTGGACAGTCGAATACGAAAAGCCTGACCAGCCCTATACAACTCCGGAAGGTTTGACGCTTACATCGGAATTTGAAAAAGCGATGTATCTACGCACTGTGCAGGACTGGATTATCGGCCCACAGATTAAAACGGTTAAAGGTGTTGCAGCAGTTGATTCCATCGGCGGCTATGCACAGCAATATCATGTCCAACCTGATCCTCAAAAATTGGCTTCGTTAGGATTGACCTTTAACGATGTGATTGATGCCCTTGAGCATAACAACGCAAGTACGGGCGCAGGCTATCTGGAACAAAAGGGCGAAGCTTATGTTGTTCGGGCTGATGGACGTCTGACCACAAGCGAAGAAATTGGCAATGTCGTCCTTTCAACCCGCAGCGGCGTTCCCATCTACATGAAGGATGTTGCAACAGTTGGCTTAGGCAAAGAACTTCGTACAGGCAGCGCCAGTGAAAATGGTCACGAAGTCGTGGTTGCCACGGCCATGATGTTGCGAGGTGAGAATAGCCGTGTTGTGG
The DNA here is from genome assembly GCA_017999645.1 of Alphaproteobacteria bacterium. Taxonomy (GTDB): domain Bacteria; phylum Pseudomonadota; class Alphaproteobacteria; order Micavibrionales; family Micavibrionaceae; genus UBA7657. The sequence goes on along the minus strand of JAGNLJ010000008.1, from coordinate 44,854 downwards.
CTAAGGCAGTCGATGAAAAATTAACCGAAATACAAAAATCATTGCCTCAAGGCGTAAGAGCTAAAACCGTTCTGGATCGTACCAATCTCGTTGAAGCGACAATCAAAACTGTCAGCAAAAACCTTGGTGAAGGCGCGTTGCTCGTTATTGCCGTTTTGTTTCTCCTACTGGGCAATTTCAGGGCTGCAATCATCACCGCTCTTATTATTCCTTTCACAATGCTCATGACGGGAATTGGCATGGTGAAAATGGGGATCAGCGCCAATCTTATGAGCCTCGGCGCGCTCGACTTCGGCCTTCTTGTCGATGGCGGCGTTATCATCATCGAAAACTGTCTGCGGCGTTTGTCCGAGAAGCAGCATAAGGAAGGCCGCCTACTCACGCATGAAGAGCGACTTGATGAAGTGATGGAAGCCAGTGCGCAGATGGTCAAGCCTATGGTTTTTGGCCGTATCATTATCATTATCGTTTTCATGGCACTTCTGTCCTTCACGGGTGTTGAAGGTAAGATGTTCACGCCAATGGCGATGACCGTTATTATTGCACTGACGTTCGCTTTTATCCTCTCCATCACTTTTGTTCCTGCCATGATTGCTATGTGGTTAAGCGGTAAGATTGAGGAAAAAGACAACTGGATTATCAGAAAATCCAAAGCAGGTTATGAGCCGCTTCTGAATTTCTCACTCGATCATCCTAAGAAGATGATCTTGGGTGCAGTTCTGTTCTTTGCCTTTTCACTCTTTATTTTCTTGCGGCTTGGTCAGGAGTTCATTCCAACGCTGGATGAGAAAAACATTGCCATGCACGCCATGAGAATTCCTTCAACTTCGCTGTCGGAATCAACTGCCATGCAGTTGCAGGTCGAAAAGGCTATTAGTTCATTGCCGGAAGTGGCTTTTGTTTTTGCCAAGACGGGTACTGCTGAAATGGCAGGCGATCCCATGCCTCCAAACGTTTCCGATACATTCATTATTTTGAAAGATCCTAGTGAATGGCCGGATCAAAGTTTAGAAAAATCAGAATTGATTGAAAAGATTGCTGAAGCTGTAGGCCGCGTTCCAGGCAATAACTATGAATATACCCAGCCCATTCAAATGCGCTTCAATGAACTGATTGCAGGTGTGCGTAGCGATGTTGCCGTAAAAGTTTATGGTGATGATTTTGCAACGATTGGAAAAACTGCCAATAGCATTGCAGGAGCACTAAGAAGTGTGCCCGGTGCTGCCGATGTAAAGGTTGAGCAAAGCACTGGCCTACCGATGCTTGAAATCGACATCAACAAAAATACGATTGCCCGTTATGGCCTGAATATCGGTGATGTTCTGGATTTGATTTCAGCGGCTATTGGTGGACGCGAAGCTGGACTGATCTTTGAAGGCGACAGGCGTTTTCCTATTGTTGTGCGTTTGCCCGAAGCTGTGAGACAGGACATATCAGCCCTCGAAAATCTGCCTGTGGCAGTTCCACATGAAGATGGCGAGGAAGGCGGCGCATTTGTACCTTTAAAGCAAATAGCCACGTTTCGATTGTCCGAAGGCCCGAACCAGATCAGCCGGGAGAACGGCAAGCGCCGCGTTGTCGTGCAGGCGAACGTCAGAGGCCGGGATATTGGCTCCTTCGTTGCTGAAGCACAGCAAGCCATCGATAAGAACGTGCAAGTTCCAGCCGGATACTGGCTTGATTGGGGCGGGCAATTTGAAAACCTGATGGCTGCGCGTGACAGACTGATGATTGTGGTTCCTGCCTGTTTCTTTGTCATCTTTATGATGCTCTTTACAGCCCTTGGATCAGCGAAGCAGGCCTTGCTTGTCTTCAGCGGTGTTCCGTTGGCAATTTCAGGCGGTATCTTCACATTGTTCCTTGCAGGGATGCCTTTCTCTATTCCGGCGGCGGTAGGCTTTATCGCTCTGTCCGGTATTGCTGTGCTGAATGGGCTTGTGATGGTGACATACATCAACCAGTTGGTTGAAGAAGGCGTGGAGCGCCGGGAAGCAATCGTTCAGGGAGCCTTAACCCGCTTGCGCCCTGTTCTGATGACGGCCTTGGTGGCTTCTCTGGGCTTTGTGCCAATGGCTTTGGCTCACGGCACGGGCGCAGAAGTGCAAAAGCCTTTGGCTATGGTTGTCATTGGCGGCTTAATTTCCGCAACAATTCTCACGCTGTTGGTTCTTCCCGCTCTTTACAAAGTCTTCTCTGGCAAAGACAGGGCTGTGGTTGAAGATGAAATGCTTGCCGAGCACCACTATCAGCATAAGAAAAGAAGAAAATCAGACATTGAGCCTATGGAACAATTTTAACTGCAAAGGAGAAAGAAATGAGAAATGTTTTATTTTTGACAGTTGCGTTATTTGCCTTGTCGGTTCCCGTTCATGCAGAAGATAAAAAGGATGATGTTCCAAGTAACATTCAGCAAAAGTATGATCGTCGCCTTGAGGAAATGAAAACCCTCGATAAAAACAAGGATGGGGTTTTACAGGCTGAAGAGCTGGGGAAAAGCGTCGATAAAAAGTTTGATGCTGCTGATACTAATAAGGATGGCATTTTGTCACCTGCGGAGACCGCCGCATCTTTGCAAAGGTTTAAGGCTCAAGGACAGCAGACCTATGGCAATACAACTGATAAAAGAGCAAAACGTCTGGAAAACCGCTATCAAAACGCGGATACGAATGAAGATGGAAAAATCTCAGAACAGGAATACAATGCCTACTTCGGAGGCCGCTATCAGAAGTTTGACCGTGATGGCGACGGAGTAATTACTGAAAAAGAATATAGAACTGATACTGAAAAACTGCCGCGCTCTTATAAGGAAAAAGACTAGTGGATAATCTTACTATTTTTGGTTTGTTTTCAGTTAGCGCTATGTTGGTGACTTATACGTTTGAGCAACGTCATCCTTTATTTGTTTTGGCTTTTGCAGGTTCATGTCTTTTGGCATCAGCCTATGGATTTTTGCAGGGCGCATGGCCTTTTGGTATTGTAGAGATTATTTGGGCAGGCGTTGCATTCCACCGTTATTGGATTAAACGTAAGCCTGCATCGTAAGGGAAAAGATTAATAATGGCGCACGATCATGTCCACGAAGAGGGAGAGCATCATCACGATCATGTGCCCAAAGTATCGTTAAGTAACGAACGTCGTGTTTTCTGGGTTATGATTCTGACTGGTGGCTTCATGGTCGTGGAGGCTGTCGGTGGTATTTTATCAGGCTCTTTGGCTCTCCTGGCAGACGCCGGGCATATGCTGACCGACACTGCTGCCTTGGCCCTTGCTTGGTTTGCTTTTCGTATAGGCAACAGGCCAGCCGACCCTAAGCGCTCATTCGGCTATCATCGCTTCCAAATCTTAGCGGCCTTCGCAAACGGTCTTACTCTCTTCGCTATTGCAGGCTGGATTGTTATCGAGGCGGTGAGAAGGCTTTTAGAACCTAGTGATATTCACGGCATTTCTATGATTGCCGTTGCTGCCGTTGGCCTCTTGGTCAATATCATAGGTTTCTGGATTATGAGCCGGGGCGAGAAAGAAAACTTGAATATTCGTAGTGCCGCCTTGCATGTCATGGGTGATCTTTTAGGCTCTGTCGCCGCCATAGTTGCGGCAGGAATTATTCTTATAACAGGCTGGCTGCCTATCGATCCTATTCTTTCTGTGCTTATTGCCCTGCTGATATTGCGCAGCGCATGGGCCATCATCAAGCAATCATCCCATATCCTTCTTCAAGGCACGCCCGAAGGACTTGACCCGGCTCGTATCGGCGCGGCATTAGGCGATATAGAAGGTGTATCTGATGTCCATGATGTCCATGCGTGGTCTTTGACAAATGAGCGGCCTGTTGTGACGTTACACACAGTTTTGGATGAAACGGCTGATTACAACTCGACTTTGCAGAAGATTAACGATGTTCTCAAAGGGAAATTCGGTATAGAACATGCGACAATTCAATTAGAACGTAAACAACGAACGCATTAAATCTCGCTTACAACGAATTTATCGGCAAAAACTTATCTTTTTCTTGCAACAATCTGCTCAGCGTATAGCCATATAAAGAGTCTTGTTGCTAATAAAGCACCAATTATTTGCGCTACTATAAATCCTCCAACATCATCTGGCCTAATCCCTGAAAATGTATCTGTCAGGGAACGGGCTATAGTCACCGCAGGATTGGCGAAGGAAGTAGAAGACGTAAACCAGTATGCAGACGTTATAAACAATCCCACAGCATAGGGAATTGCCTCTGGCCTATTTCTGAGACAGCCGAGAATGGTAGCCAGCAGACCGAAAGAAGCGACAATTTCTCCTGTCCACATTCCTAGCCCTGTTCGTTCATGCGTAGAAGCAGCGATAAGGGGTAGGTCGAACATCAGGTGAGCCATGACAGTTCCGGCTATAGCTCCGAACACCTGCACAGCGACATAAGCCAATACCTCAGACCACCGCATTTTACCTTGAAGTGCGAAGGACAAGCTAACAACAGGATTGAAATGTGCGCCAGATATGGGAGCAAAGATAAGGATTAAAACAACCAAGGCCGCGCCTGTGGCGATCGTATTGGCAAGAAGCGCAAGAGCGACATTCCCTTCTGCTAGTTGTTCCCCCATGATTCCAGAGCCAACAACGGCGGCTACGAGTAAGCCTGTGCCTAGCGCCTCAGCGATTAGCTTGCGGGGTAGATTGAACTGGTTTGGGCTCGGCATTGATTAAATCCTCGATATGGCCTTTCAACATCAGAAACGCTTGGTCAAATGCAGCTTCTATTTCCTTGTCTGTGCCTGTGGCTTTTGCTGGGTCCGGTGTACTCCAATGCAACTTTTGAGGCTTACCCGGGAATAGAGGACAGCTTTCACCAGCAGCTTGGTCACAAACGGTTACTATGACATCAAAGGACTGCCCTTCAAATTCATCCCAAGACTTGCTGCGTGGGTTACCGGGGTCAATCCCATGACGTTTAAGCGTTTCAATAGATTTAGGATGAACGTAGCCCGCAGGGAAACTTCCTGCACTTACAGCTTCGTAGCTCCCTTGGCCCAGATGATTAAACAAGGCTTCTGCCATTACAGAGCGGCAAGAGTTTCCAGTGCAGAGAACCAGTACCCGCGTTGTCATTAGCAGCACCCGGAAGCAGGATTACATGATTGAGCATCAGGCTTGTTTGGAATGCCACAGGCATCTTGCGCTAAACAAGCGGTTTGCTTCGTGGTCAGCAAGAAGTCTTTACCATCAAAATCCAAGCCGAACTTGCCAATGGTGTTTTGCTGATATTCAACCTCGATGGATAAATCTTCATCTCCTAAAACCTTCTTGGAAAGATTCAGAATGTGCAGAAACTTCTGAGGAGCAAGCCTGTGGTCATAGTCACCTGCTTCCCATAGCTGGAAGTTGGCAACGGTCTCCTTGCGTTCAACACCCCCGCAATCAATGAAATGTTTAGTCACTAGCCCTACCTCGGTCACATGAAAGTGAGAGGGCAGATAAGAGCCATCAGGCAGCTTGAAGTTAACAGCTTTCACCTCTGCTAGTTTTTGCTTCATATCGGATATTTTCATGATTTCCTTCTTTTCTTAGCCTTTATCGGCTCACAGCAATTCGTCAGTTCAATAACCGAAGAGCCCTTTTTTCTGCCATTCCTGATGCTGGCGAATTTCACGTTGCAACAATCCTCAACCATGTACCGGATAAGGCCAGCAAAGAACTCAAAGTTTGCGCTGTAAATGATGGAACGGCCTTCTCGCTTCGATAAAACGAGGTCTGAATTACTCATATGGTTTAGATGGAATGAAAGGGTGTTGTGCGGAATATCGAGCGCATCACTTAGTTTTCCTGCTGGTGCTCCCTCTGTGCCGTATTCAACCAGCATACGAAATACTTTGAGGCGGGTTTCCTGAGATAAGGCATCAAAGGCGATAAGTGCTTTTTGTAAGTCCATATGTCTAGAATAGTGGACAAATTAGAAATTGTCAATTTACTTACAAATTTCATTGAGAATTGGTGTCGTTTGTGGTATAGTTTTATCTTCGGGCACATAGGAGACAGTGACTCCACCCATCATGTCTATAACCATGAAAACACTGTGTTAGTTAGCGTACTCTCCGGCGGCGATTGAAAGGGACAGCTTAGTCATATGCCCAAGGAGTGGACGCTATGAAAAGGGCCGATTAAAACACGGCATTAGAGCAGCCATGCCATAGACCACGCTCAACACCGCAGGTCATGGATATACGGGCACAAACGCTAACACTACGAGGTTGACGCTCTCTACGCGAGCTAGAGCAAGGTTCTTTAAGAACCGTATATTCCCATTTATTTACTGTCGATTCCAGAAGTGTGTCTTTTTTCTGGTAGTTCACACTCATTTTACTGCCATAAATCTCGATACATTTTTAGTACATTTGGACTAGAGCTAAATGTATTGAATTTCTTCTGCTACTTTCCTATTTCCTAAGAAATAGAAGCTTTCCCCCTGACAAGGGCCTGTGTATTTATGGCTTTCAAACAATACATTGGGACCGCGCCCCGACTCTGTCTGCTTCTATTCTACTCATATGTCTGCTTAGCCAATTTGGCTAAATATCAATTCTCAATCACTCATCAACAATGAAAAGAAGGACGTTCTTTAACCAGAACGTTGATAACCCATGTCTACTGTCATTCTATTTAATACCGCAGCAAACCCATCCAAGCCTAAACCACCAAATCCATATGATAATTCTGTTCCAATAGAATTGGACTGGCATCATACAGAAACCTTCAACAAACAAATGGAAGAAGCAGTAAAAGCAATGTCAGAAGTTCTTGGCTTGAGTCAGACAGAAAACAACAACAGGCATATCAAAGCATTTTTAACAATATGTGCCCGAATGCAGAAATATGCTCCTGATAAGTACGTCTCTTATTCCAGAGACAATAATTCTGACACTAGAGAAGAATTGTATAATCCGTATGACTATAAATTAAGGAAGCTACGGCAAATTATCGACATCTTGGATGAGCAAGAATGGATAGAAAACAAGCTCGGCATCAGCTTTCCTTTTTATAAACGTTTATCAAGATTCAAAGCATCTCCAGCTTTACAACGTTTTATTCAGATGCATGAGCTTTCATCTATCAACTTCTACAAGGAGCCCATTTGTGGGGGAATAATAGTCAAAGATGAAGCAGGAAAACTCATATTAGATTATAAAGAATGGGACCTAATCAAAGAAGTAAAGGTGATGCTACAAAACTATAATAAAGTTATGCGTCAGGCTGACATTAAACTTGCGAATGGAAAAACTGACTTTTTCTTTGATAGAACGACAAGCTATAGAGTTTTTAATAGTGCTAGATTTGACACAGGAGGTCGCTTTTATGGTCCTTGGTGGCAGAACTGCAGTAAAGAAGATAGGCGGTTCCTCACTATAAATGGCAAACCTACAATCGAATTAGATTATAAAGCTCACCACTTATATCTTATATATGGCTTGGCAAATTTGGATATGCCGGAACATCTCATCGAAGACCCCTATAAAATAGACCATGCTTATCCTAGAGAAATCATCAAAGCCATATTCACCATAGCTATGAATGCCCGTGACGAACTCTCTGCATGGCGAGCATTTAGACAAGAGCTACATTTTAAGGAGGAATGGGCCGCTTGGAAAGCTTTGGGCCGGGATATGGATGCTTATAGAAAGATTCTACATCCACTTAAAACAGCTCACCCTGTACTAACGCCTCTCATACACACTGGCTATGGAGGACAACTAATGGTTTGGGATTCTCGGATAGCAGAGTGTGTTTTAGATAACATGACTAATAAACTCGGTATTCCCTGTCTCTGCATACATGATTCCTTCTTGGTAGATATAGAACATCAAGAAACTCTAAAGGCTCATATGCTTCTTGCTTATGAAGTTGTAGGCTTACCTAAAGCTAGACCACCTATTAAAGCTACGTTGTCTATGTTGGTTAATTAGACTTATTCCTATAGCTAATAGCATAGTAGAGAGTAGTTAGGAGAGTAGAGTAGTAGGTATATCTATTCCCTAGGTATCAATCCCTTGGAATTACACCTTATACCATTACTCAGACATATTCTTAATCTAGAGACTCTTCCTTCCTCTTCTAATTACTCAGACAAAATCATCTACCATGTAGTGCAATGAACCTGATTGCCAACCTGACGACAATTGGTGTTTCTAATGCCTCTATTTGACTCACTGGAGTCTGCTGATTGACTCATTTGCTTAGAAGCTGCCCCCATAGCAGCCGAATAATCGCGCCATGCCTGTGCATTCTGTGCCTGTATAGCGGTATTCGCGTTCTGCTCGGATGCTACGAACCCTGCGAAGGCTTTCTGCGTTTCTAAATCAGCCTGTTGCCGCGTAAGTTTTCCTTGGTCAACCTTCATAGCGATCTCAGACCTTTTAGCCATGAAGTCAGCTAAAACCGCTTTATTGTGATAAACAGGCATTACGTTCTGTTGGAGTGCTGCGTTCTGGCATTGGGCTAGTTGGTAATAGGAAACTTCATTGGCTGCATATTCCTGCCATGCCTGAGCCATCCTGTTATTCACGTCATCTCTGCTTATATCTTCATTGTGATAGGCCTTAGCAAGAGTATCTCCCTGCTTAAGAAACTTCTCTACTGCAACAGGCTTGCTAGAGACTGGCTTTACGTGCTTCCGAATTAATGCAGCTACGCAATCCTGGCGTTCTATGGCTTGAGCAGGTGGAGCAGGAACAGAGGGACATTGCTCCTTATCCAGCCTTGCTGCCTTTTCCCAAGCTAAAGAGGTTTCTGAAGGCATAGCCTGAGTTCCGCAGTTGGCTGCTGCTTTGTCTGCTTTCTGCATTGCTGAATTTAGCTGGTATTGAGAAGCACCGCCTGCACAGCCTGTTAAAATCATTAAAATACTAGCGATAGCAACTTTTCTCATATCCCAATCCCCTTAAATATGACTGTCCGTCCGTGGACTAATGGTCATATTCATTCAGATTTGTAGGGTATGTCAAGTGAACAAAAAGCATTAAAAGAATTAGGAAAGAATATAAAAGACCACAGGAAACAAAGTGGCCTTACCCAAGAACAGTTAGCCGAGCTCTGTGAATTTGACCCTACTTACATAAGCCTGTTAGAAAGAGGTAAGCGTAATCCTGCTTTTTTAACAGTGGTCAAGATTGCCAAGCATTTGAAGTGTGATGTTTCTGAATTGACGAATGTCTGAATCGCTAAATCCCAGAATCCTTAGGATTGATAAGATAACGGCGGCAGGTTGCCAGTTAGATACAGCTATACGTCTTATCTTCGAGGGCGAAGACCAAGTTTCAGCTTGCGTTTTAATACATGGCGCTTGGAGCATCATAAAAGATTTACTTAAACAAAAAGGCACTGAATCTGCTCGTGATTGGATGACAGAACTATATCCAGAAAAGAACAAACAAGCAGTATGGCAAACCCTTGACCAATGTTGGAGTTTCTTCAAACACGCCACAAATGATCCTCTTAAAATATTGGAGTTTCCTGAAGGGTATGTTGAGCCTGCATTAATACTAGCCCTTCACGATTTCTCTCAGCTCTCTGTGCTTTCTAAATCTATGGAGGTTTTCCAATTATGGTTTATTGCTATACACAAAGAGCATTTTGAAACTTATGAAGTTTATGAACATGCTGCATCTCTCTTTCAGGGAATGGAGGGAATGGATGCAAAAAGACGATTAAAGTTAGGTCGAGAAATGACTGAAAAGTATTTAAAAGGTGAATTAGAAATTTAGCCGTATATATAATTTCCCTGCAATAACTGGGCTTTCAGGTTTTTGAGATTTATCAAAGGAATTCAATGAAGTGGTTTTCTGTTCTTATAGTGATTTCCTTATTGTTTGTTCTAGGTGGATTGGCCATTGGTATTAATCCTGTTCGTGTAACAGAAGGCCCACCCCGCTTTATTTTCAGTGCAGATAAAATTGCTTCTTGGAAAGATATTGAGCAGGGATTCTCTATTAAGCTGACTAAGGAAGCTCAGCAAGAATTTCTTGAGCTAACACGAAACAATTTAAACAAGCCTGTAGAAATGTACGTAGAAACAGAGCTTGTAAGTTCACCTGTTATCCTCGAACCGATTGGAAGCGGTAGCATGATGCTTGCTGTTGACTCGGAAATGAAAGGAAAAATCCTTTCTCTTCTGCCAACTGATAAACAAGAGAAATATGAGTGATGCTAAGTTTCGGACCTTTTAACAATCATAATATTAGATTTTACTTTAAAGCCTGTTGCCCTGCGCCCAAATAATCTGCCTACTTCCTGTGAGGTAAAAAACCCTTCAATCGGATTGAGGTGCTCAGGATTAGCCTCTGCAAATCTTTCAAACTTCTGTTTTCCTGCTGGAGATTTGAAGTATTTTTCTGCTCGTCTGGCTATCTCTCTAGTATCCGCCAAAAAGAAAGCTTCAATTCTCCAAGGCCTATGTCGTTTTGTGTGCGCTCTTCTATCGCCTTCATTATGCTCTCTTAAACGTGCAACCAGATTTCCTGTAAAGCCATTATAAGTTTTAGTAGGGTCAGATTCACTTCTTAGGAAATAAACAAAGTACATAGTCAACACTCCTTAAAGCGTAATGCCAAAACGGCGAAGCATCCAAATCATAGCTAGATAGAGGGCAACGGTAAGAAGGCATGACAAGGCCAATGCTACATAAAAAGTAATTCCAGACCGCAATAACCAAGGCAAAACCAAAAACATAGGCAAGGATGGAAGTACAAACCAGAATGTCGCTTCTGCATGTGAGGAAAGACGTTCAACATCATGGGTGTCACGCCATAACCAAATCATTCCTAAAATGGAAACTAATGGAAGAGAAGCAATTAATGCTCCTAAGGATGGGCTGCGTTTGGCTGTTTCAGATACAACAGATACTAAAATGCCAGATAATCCGGCTTTGAAAATGGCGTACCACATAGTTAGTCCTCCAAATAGGAAAATGTCAGCTTGTTAATGCCTTCTTGCAGAATTGTTAGATTATAGCCGTATCCGTAATCATCGTGAACACCCTTTGACGATTGGTGGCCTGTCATAGTCATGACGATAGAACGCTCTACCCCTGCATTCCTCATTCCATCAATAAATGTGTGTCTTAAGCTATGAAAGCATAAGCCTTGCCGCTTTATCTGCAAAGCCAGCAGGAGCCGCCAGAAACGCTTTGTAAACGTACTGGAATAGGTTTTAGCAAACGCTCCCATAGCAATTTCAGGAAACAACCTTACCTGCTTCTGTTTCTTCATTTGAGCGAGGTATTCTAGAAAACCTCTCTTGATAAGTTGGTTATGAATGGGAATCTTGCGGCGGCTAGAAGCAGTTTTAAGTGCTTTATCGTCACCTTCATCATTCACATCAAAGATATAAATTCCATCTTCTTGTCTTATGTCGGCAACATACAACTGGCAGATTTCACCTAAGCGCATTCCTGAATAAAGACCAATTAAAGGGACCCAGTACAAAGCGTCTTTTACTATTTCTTCTCCTGCTTCCAATCTCTCGCTTGCCTTTTTGCCTTTACAGCCAGTGAACACCGGCGAAAGAAACAGAGCTTTCAATTCTTCTTCTTTGAATGGATGCCTTCTGGATGCAGAAACTTTCTGACCTTTTATAATCAGATTTGAGAATGGGTTTTGGCCGTGATAGTACCCTGCGCGAATAGCCCAAGTGAAAAGAGCTATGAGATAAGCCAGTCGGTTATTGATGGTCTTGGCATGCTGTGCTTTGCCTTTCAGCTTATCAAAATCTAAGTTCTCAAAACTGGTGAGATTTAGGCGTTTCTTGGCATTGGCAGGGATTTTTGAAAGGCAGGACTTAAACTTTCTGGCCTCTACTATTCCTATCTCTTTGAAAACCAAATCACCCATTATCTGTTTGAACAACAGGTAGGTATTTTCCTTATGAAAGCGTGTGCCGTGAGTGTTAGTGCAATCCTCTAAATACTTGGACACAATATCAGAGAATAGGGGCCTATGGACTTTCAGCTTTTTAGAGTTCAGAGCAAAAGTAGAACCATGCAGACTTTTAAGCTCTGCTAGCTGGGCAATCAGGAGGTCGATAATAGACTCCGGAGAATGTTCAGGCTTTAATTCACTTAGGCTAGTCTGGAATGCCTTTAAGTGCCTGTTGAGTTCATATTCCAGCTTAATAGAAAGCATCCTGCCCTCGCTTAAATCTTGCGTGTTAAGGGCAACTACAAATTCTTTAGGTAGAAGGGAATGATAAGATTTGGGAAAACGGCAACGGTAATAGAAATAACCATTCCGAACGTAAAGATGACGTCCTACGGCTCTCATGTGTAACACCTGATGTAACAATCGTTAAAACAGGCTGTGCGATAATGTTACAGGAAATTAAGCTGGGCTTGAACTTCAGAGCGCTAGCGGCGAAGTTTGGAGAGTGAAGGGATTCATAATTCTGAAGTAGCGCATTGATATATCATAATAAAGATCAATTCGAAGTATGCAGTTACCCCCAGATGTACCCCCTAGACTCATTCTTGATGCTGATATTAATCTCATGCAGCTCAAATCTCTAAAAGCTGACCGGGGGGTGGGGTCGCGGTCGTCACAAATCCCTGTCACCCGATATGCATTAGGACCTGATCGAGTGTCCCTGTTCTGTCGGCGGCGTATTAGGCTTATAGAGAGACCATTCCGGCGGCTTAAATTCGAAAACCTCATTCGTAAAAGAAAACGGCGCTCCTGTTGTAGGTAAAATTCGATACACAAACAGTCTCGGCGTGGCGGTTGATTGCTCCTCTGCCTCTACATATATCGCCCGCTGTTCTATGCCTGAGGCGTTATACCAGCCTGCATCATACGCTACAACGTATCGAGTAGCGTTCTTATAATTTGAAATCAGGTATGTGTGAGCCATCTCTACGGCCTCTTTGACGGTGTTCAACCCAAAAGAATGCGCATCGCTTTCCTCACCCACCGTGACTATCATAAGAGCTGATGTGGCGCTTCCTTCATTAAGTTTACTCAAAAACCACTGTGATATATGGTCGCAATCACTTTTCAGTAAAAGACTCGCTCCCTTAATCTTGCTCAACCGCAACTGTCCCAATGTTTCGATGGGCTCTGTTAAAATTTTTGACGGAGCGGGATGCTTATACATAAGGTCCGCTTTTGCTGATAAAGCTCTTGGTTTACCTATTAGCAATTCTGTAAAAAATTTCCACGCAAGGGAACCGCCTACAATTGTCAGTGTAACGAATGCTATAAAAGCTAAGAAGATCAAAAACAATTTATAAAATTCGTTTTCTACATAGTTAAGAATGGTAAAACCTAGCCAAGCACCCGCGGCCAAAAGCCCCAGACAAACAGCCAATATCGCGACTATCATCAAATTAATGAAAATCTGAGAGACTAAATTTTCGTCTGTTTTCTGGCTGGTAATTTTTTTAGAAAGCCTGGATATTTTCACATCATGCCAAGGCTTCAAAATCGCAAAAAGGATTCCCACGATGGCAAGGTTTGAAATCTCTGCAAGCCACGGATTTGCACCCTCATAACCAAATGCCAAATCTATTATTGAAGCCAGAAAACCAAATGAAACGATTCCAATTAAACATGCCTTGAATTCTATTTCTCCTTTATCAGTGACCCCGCCTCGGATATTTTTCTTATAAATAGCCATTCCGCATCTTGCGCCGATCATGAGACTGAAAATAAGCGCCGCACCCCCCGCGCTAAGTATGAAACTTTTTTCCTCTGAATCTGAGGAGGGATCAATAATACCCCATGTATATAATAACGTGAATAAACTAAATATAAGAGCCACGGATATAAGAATTCCTACTGCCCAAGCTATAGCGGCTCTTATTTGATCTCGTGAGGAAAAAAAATCGCTAAGCGTATCGGGAAGTTCTTTTGTCCTTTCAAAAAGCCAAAACAAAAATAACAAACCCAAGACAAGAAAATAAATCCCGACAGCAAAAGCACCGATATAGAGCCCTATCTTAGCTATAGGCTCTGTGAAAGGTGCAAAAAATTCTATGGAGCTTAAGCCGTGCATTAAAGGAAAGAAAATAAGGGAAAACACAACAAAGATACCAAAATACACTTTCAAGTTATCCATCAGATCGCTATCGCTAAATTTTTTCCAAGCGGTCTTAAATTTTTTCATTGTTATCTTTCTTAAATCTCATCCTCAAGAGCAGAAAACCAAATAGCCCCGCCACGAGTAAGTTTATAACCATCCAAATTTCCCTTGTGAGATGTATAGGAATAATTGGGTTAAAGAGTATAGCCACCCCCACACATACCCAAACTAAAAGACTTCTGTCGCCCATCTGGTACTTTAAATATACCGTCATAGCCGCGCAGGCGGTTACCGCAATTCTCAAGAAGATATAATAGCCATATGGCATCGGCGCCAGCGCAAGGAGAGAAAGCGAGATTACTATGAGGTAGGGAATTTTAAGATCAGAGAGGGTCATATTTAACTTTCATGTTCTGGATAACCAATTTTTTATTTTTTGGCCAAGAACCAAAATTCCGTACCCGCTTGCCGCAAGTAAAATGACAAGAGGAAATATTGCGGTTAGAAAATCAGCCCATATCATCATCCCGAAGCCTAAGGCAGCTAAAACTAAAAATACCATTATGCCACCCACCGTTGTTAATAAGCCGTCAGCGATCCTCTTCATGATGTCTCTCCAAAAAAAAAGTTGTCAGCTACGTAATCATATTAATTAATCACAATAATCAGTACCGGATAAACTACATTTTTGTTGCTTTAAAGCGGTTGGTCAATAGGCAACATTAGGGTTGGCTTACCGTATGGATTTACGGGAAGTTTTTGCTGCTAATTTACGTCGCTTGCGCCATGAAACGGGCCTTTCTCAAGAAGAGTTGGCTTATGAGGCCGGCGTGAATCGTACTTATATCAGCAAACTGGAAAAGGGTATGAGTCACCCCGGCCTAGAAATTATTGGAAAGCTTGCCGCTGTTCTTGCCGTGGAGCCTGCTGCGCTTTTGAAACTGCCTGCAAAAAAACGCGGTAAAATTAAAAATTCTTGAATTTAGGGCTGTTCATTGCAGGGTTCATTTTCTGAATCTTTAATCCATTGTCATACGGCTTTAATATGTCGGTAACATCACTAGAGTTTAACCATTCGTCTTCTTCTTCCCGTTTTATGATCACAGGCATACGGTCATGATATGGTTTCATAGTTTCATTGGCATTTGTTGTGATAATAGTGAATGAATAAATTTCCTCGCCCAGCTTGTCATTTAATTCCCAGATGCCAGCCAGCGACAATAACGCGCCATCTTCCCCGCTAAAATAATAGGGCTGTTTTATCTCGCTTTCTTTGCGCCATTCATAAAACCCTTCAACTGGAATAATGCAACGGCGTTTTTCAAAAGCGGATTTATAAGCTGGTTTCTCTCTGATGGTTTCGGCGCGGGCGTTTATCATCGAATAAGAAACTTTCGTTTCCTTCGCCCATCCAGGTATCAGCCCGAATCGCGCGAGGCGCAATTTGCGATGTCCTTCCAAATCTTTTCCGATAATCGGCGTTTCTTCCGTGGGCGCGAGGTTCGGATTGTGCGGAAAATTTATTTTTTCTTTCACCCTATAACGCGCTGCGATTCTTGATAAATCCTTTGGATTATTGAGGCGTCCGCACATGCGAATGAACATATACGGTCAAGAGCGAGAGTCAAATGTTCTTGCTTTGTTCTTTGCAGGAGGGCATATAGAGCCATGCGAAAACCAGCCACCATTGAAAAGCTATACTTAGACTTCGACGGATTCTTTGCTTCCGTCATGCAGCAGGCCATGCCCAGACTGCGCGGCAGGCCGGTGGGAGTGATCCCATTTGAAACTTCGGCGGCAAATTCCACCATCGTCATCGCCTGCTCAAAGGAGGCGAAGGCCAAAGGTTGTAAGAACGTCATGGGTGTAAAAGAAGCCCGCGCCATTTGTCCTGATCTGGTTCTGGTTATGCAACGGCCCGACCTTTTCCGACGCGCGCATAATGCCCTTCTAAATGAGATCGCATGTGAAATACCGATTGAGACAGTGAAATCGATTGATGAATTGTCCTGCACTCTCGACGGCGGCGACATTGCTGATCCCCAAGGACTTGCAAAACGGATTAAAGACCGCATTCGGAAGAACATAGGCGACCAAATAACATGCTCCATCGGCTTTGCTGCAAACCGCATGCTGGCAAAGATTGCTTGTAAAATCGACAAGCCGAATGGCGTTACAATATGGCGACCAGAAGACTTGCCGGAACCGCTTTTCAAATTGTCATTTGAAGATATTCCAGGGGTAGGTTCGCGCATGGCAACCCGGCTTAATCGGGCAGGCATAAATACCGTTCGCGATCTGTACAACGCACAGCCTAAACACTTAAGAGCGCTCTGGAAGAATGTGAATGGCGAACGGATGTGGTATGCGCTGCATGGCTACGACATTCAGGCACAGCCAACGGCAAGAGGAATGTATGGGCATGCGCGAGTACTTCCTCCCCGGTGGCGCACGGCAGACAATGCCCGGTCCTGTTCAAGGTTGCTTCTGACCAAGGCCGCTAGGCGTATGCGCCGGGATAATTACTATGCCAGTTCCCTCTGGCTTTGGCTGGATATGCGCGACGGGTCATGGAGCAGGGCGCGGGAGATGCCCTGCGTGCAGGACGATTTTGCATGTCTGGAAGCGCTTAATATTCTTTGGGAGAATGCCTTAGCTGAAATTTCTTCCAAGGCAGAGATTATCCGGCTCGGTGTAACGTTAGGAGAACTTTCACCCGCATCAGCGCGGCAGCTTGATCTGCTTCTAAACGATGACAAGCAGCGCCAAAAATATGAAACGCTTACTAGCATCATCGATGGATTGAACCGTAAATTCGGCAAGCGCGTGGCTACGATAGGGCCGTGGGTTCCCCCTCCAGGCGGCTATGCGGGTGGCAAGATTGCTTATAACCGCATTCCATCAGCGGAGGATTTCTGGTGAGCTGGCAGGAAGACACAACATTGCGGGATTTAGATGACAGCACGGTTATAGAAGCAACCTGCCTGCGATGTCTGCATACGTGGCTGCAAAGCCCTGTGCAGCTTCTTCTGAAGGTAGATCATCGCGATGTTTATATAGATGAAGTTGCTAAGAATTTGGCCTGCCCACGTTCCGGTTGCCGCCACGCAGGAGTGCGGATTACGCTTATTAAAAATCAGGATACAAGCGGTTTTGTCGGTGGAATGCCATGATCGCTCTTCTAATAAGGCAAAAGGTTAGAAGTCGAAGCGGCGAAAGACTTCATATTTAAAGCTTAAGTGTCCCCATTATTATACTTCCCGTATCCAGCGGACTCTAGGAGCCTGAAATGGTAGGCTCTAAGCAATTATTTCATACTTTGACTTGCGACCTCCTTATAGACACGGGGGACAGGATATTCGTCATGCTTGTTGGGTGTTTTGATGAAAGCGAAAAGGAGGGGGTTCTGGTCGTGGGCGGATATATCGCCCCCGCCGATAAATGGGATTCCTTTATCCCCCAATGGCAAGCGCAATTAGACAAAGACGAAGTCGAAGCTTACGAGCGTGTTAAATTCCGCCGCAATCACAAGCGCAACATCCCTTACCACGAAATAATCAAAAATCATGTTTCGGGCGCTGTTTTTTGCGCCGTTGATATAGCTGGGCTTCACAAAGCAGTTGAAGAAACGGAATGGGTGAAAGACTTCGTTTCTGATTTAGGAGAACTAAAGAGACGCGCCAAAAACCCATACCATCGAGCGGTTAAATACGTTCTGCTAGGGTTAGCAGAGCAAAAGAAGGTCTTGGGATTATCGGGACCTATATTCACCGTTTTTGACGAAAAAACCGAAGCGCCTCAAGTGTTGAGCGCCTATGAGTATTTAAAGTATACCTCAAATGATGAATTAAGAAAGGAATTCGGCGGCATTGCCTTTTTAGACGACAAGCAATTTTCCCCTCTCCAGTCCGCTGATTTTTATGCTGGGTGGTCCCGTGAGGCGTATATGGCCGGGAAAGACCTAAGAAAAGAGCACCCCTTTCCATGGGAAACCGAAGACAAAATAAACAGCCTTCTTTTTTTCCAAGACTATGCTTTTTTCAAGGATGAATTTGAAAAAATTAATGCGCCGGAAAACATAAATAAGTTTTTGGAATACGAAAAAACTAACGCTTCTTCTTCACAATCTTCTTAAGTGTTCGCTCAAATGCCTCGCCGCTTTCATCTGACTCAACCGAGCGTGCGTATTCAATAAACTTTTCTTTCTGAGAAAGTTTTGGCTTCGGTTTCTTACGCGGCTTTTTGTCCTTGGACATTCTTCGTTTTACCAACTGTTTCATAGGTTAGGCGTTTACCAACTACACCACGCAGCAAAGTAGCGGCGCGATCTTCGTCATTACGCGGCGGCCTCATTGTGAAAGTGCTTTTGGTTTAAAACCGACATTGCTTGCTCCTATATCTAAAATATAGGGCTTTATGCTTGAGCGGTCAAGAATTAAGTGATTCAATTGATTGGGTTATTAAAACATTGAAATAAAAGGATAAAATTTGACTTTTTACGATTTTGAGCTATAATTATATATATGAATCGTTCCGAATACGTCTTAGCAGTAATGGCTTTGCTTGGCCGCAGCACTTCGCTTACCCCAGCGAAAATACAAAAGCTGTTTTTCATTCTCGATAGAGAAATACCGGGGAACATACAGGGGCCGCGCTTTAATTTTACGGCTTATGATTACGGCCCCTTTGACGCTACTGTCTATCAAGAAATAGAAGGATTAGAAATAGCGGGCTTAGCTCTTATAGAGCGCGGAAATCCTCACAAAATTTACAAACTTTCAGACGCTGGTTTTGAGCGCGGAGAAGAACTAAGTCAGGGGTTTACCCCCGAGATCAGAGAATACATTCAGAGCATCGGCACTCTGGTTCAGAGTCTTTCTTTTCAAGGGCTAGTTTCTACTATCTACCAAAACTATCCGGAGATGCGAGCCAGAAGCGTTTTCCGTGAATGACTGTTGTTGTCGCAATCAAGTGCTCCGACGGAGATGTTATAGCTTGCGATAGCATGCTTACAGTTGGCAACTTTGCTCAGAACGGTCAAAAAATCCATATTCTCCCCGGGCCGCCCGCACAAATTTTTGCTTTCGCTGGGCACTTAGATTTAGCAGATAGATTTAGGGCTGAAGCAGAACATCATTCTCCACATTTTGATGCAAATAGTAAGCTCGCTTATGTGATCGCGATTAGCAGAGCAATGGTTGAGAATTTGCAAGCAACGGCGCGGGAACCTTTAAAAGCCGACTTAATAACCGTTCTTTCTTTTGTTAAAAATGATGTACCAGAAACGTGTATTTTTATGCACGGAAGTCAGCCAAGATTTTTAGATCGGCATCATTTTTATCAGGCTATTGGGTCGGGCTCTACAGCAGCGATGCCCTTCCTAAAATTTTTGATTGATATATTTCTTCCAACTCGCCAGCCCACTGTAGCAGAGGGAAAACAATTAGCCGTATGGGCTGTAAAATACGCCATAGAAACAATGTCAGGTGGCGTGGGCGGCACTATTGACCTCGCCACTATTCAACGAAACGAGGGTGTTTGGGAACTTAGAGAGCTCTCACGCGCGGAGACACAAGAAGCCGAAGAAGCGATGAGCGGAATGAAGCTGGCTTTGTTGGCTTGGAAGGAAGAAGGACAAGCAGATGGTGTCGTAATACCAGAGCCTCCTGAAGAACATACTTAATTCTTATCTTTCCATCGTGCCTTCGCTGCCTTCTTCGCAATCGCTGAACGCTCTTCTTTCGACAACGCCTTCGCGCGAGCCGCTCCGCCCTTAAGGCCGCCCAAACGTCCCAAAGCAACCGCCGCTGGATTTTTCTCTTTATCAGTCATACAATCAATATACATGACCGCTTAAGCATTTCAACAGGGGAAAGACAATGGAAAACAGCGTAATCAAAATGGTGGAGAGATTTGGCAACGTTTGTTATTGGGCGGGATGTATCGGCACTCTCGCAGGGCTTATCTGGGGTTTTAACATTTATGAGCCTGAAAAGGGTGCGGACCCAACAGAAAATTTTATCGTCAATATTTTTATGGCTCTTGTCGTGGGATTTCCCATCTGGCTTTCCGGCTTAGCTGTCAGATACATCTTAACGGGACGCGGATTAAACAATCCTGAGTCCTAGTTTGCTACTTGGGTGCGTCAAGTATAATAATGGGCTTTTTGTCCTTCAAGGTGGTCGGGAAGCCCGTATGGCGAAATAGCGTTACGCGGCTGCGGTTACCGGGACAGCAAGGTGGAATAATGAACGACGAATTTCCTAAACAGCTATTTGAGAACATATATTCACGTTTGGAAAGAATCCACTTCACCCTACAGGTGATCGCATGGATTTTAGCAATGGGCCTAGCTATTGCTTTAAATGCTGGCTACCGCGCTGGTGTTTTTGGGTGGATTTGGTCTTAATCTAATTCAAACTGACCCACTTCCGACTCCGGCTAAAAAGTTTTTAAATAAGCTTCTTGAGTTCTTGATTTTGTATTCTCAAGGCAAAGGTAAGAGCTTTCCATTCAGCGCTTCTAAGACCGAGCTTGCGGGCATTCTGTGCGCTGGCGGCTTTACCTTCCAACGTGCGCGGGTGCAGATCATGGTCCCACAAGCGAAGGGAACGCATCACTTTCGCCTGCCGCTCTCGGTCTTCAGGAAGCCAAATCCTATCCATCAAAATTATCCATATTTAACTCTCGTTTGTCGGTTTCATTTCTGCCGTCCCCATTACTAACAATCTGCTGGTGCGCCATGTTTGTCTGGATCAACGTCTTCGGCTCGGGCGCGATCAGAGAAGCCAGCGTCTCAATGGTCGTCCGCGCCTGCCGTTGCGCCTTGAGTGACAGATCCAGAAGCCCACGACGGCGCTCAGGGTGGATTTCCTGGAGGCTGGCTTGCTGCAATAGGTTTTTAAACAGACCGTCCAGCGCCAGCGCCTCGCCGTACAGAAGGTCTGCGAGAGGAGCCGTGTCCTTGCCATCTTTCATCATGGTCAAGCGCTGGAGGAGAACACTCTCTAGCGCCATTGTGTCCACAAAGCCCTGATCGCGCTGGAGAGAGGCTAGAGCATTGGCCGTTGCTGTAAGGGGGCTTGTGGCTTCCTGCGTCGCCATATCAACGCGTCTGCCGAGGATTGCGCCCGGCGACATGTCCAGTTGCTGAGTGGCTGATTCATCACTCATGGCAGCGTCTTCCTTTCACGCTTCGCTGCTGCCCATGAGGGCAGCGTAGCGTGTAGGGGTATGGGGGTCTTCACCCGCACATCCGTTACATTGAAATATCAAAGAGTTGCAGATAACCGCCACACCGTTACACATCATACCCCGACATAATGAAATCAAAGAGTTACACACAACCGTTACGCTCCGGTTCTGGCTTCACTTTGACGATCTTGTTCGACGGATTGCTGCCACGGCCATAAGCTTCTTCACGAATGGTACCCATATCAAAAAGGGATTCCATGGCGCGGAGCAATTCTTTTTTATTGAACCCTTTGCAGTGCGAATTTCCCAGCATCAGCTTCGGCGCATAATTGCCAGATCGGTTTGAGGATGACAGTTGGCGACCTTGCCGTTCAAAGTCATCCATGGCCCGTAGAAAAGCCTCTTGCGCTTGTTTTTCACGGCTACGCTTTTCAATGGCTCCAACAATGCCGCCGCTGTAGGGGCTACCCTGCGGCACGAAAATACCATCATCCCAGATAAGCGGGATTTCATCGCCCGCGCGCGAATAGTTGGATTTTTTGCGGCTTAGAATGCGGACATCGGTGTTGTCTTGCCCGTCATCGTCTTTAGGGCGATTTAGGTAAAGCCGTGACCGCACAGAATTATTCCATGCCGTCGATCCGCCATAGCCTTCGCCGCTAGCCATGCCGGCCACGCTGGGGTGAGCGCAAAGAATAATGGCCCCATCTACATCAATCGCCAGTCGTGTTAGTGCCTGGATAAAATTCCGAACTTGTCCCCTTATGTTTTCATTGCCGCCGAATGTATCCGCCGCCGTGTCGATCACGATCAACTGCGCTCCAAACTCGCGGGCTTTTTTTGTTACATGTACATAAAGGGCAGTCAGCTTCCCAGCAACGTCGCCATCAAATTCCATGAGCAAATTGTTTTCCCCGACGCCGCTAAACCAGAGTATGTTTTCTAGATCAGAGAAATCGCAGCCATAGCCCCGGTTAATCTGCTCTTGCCGGCGGTGGAGTTCATCCGGCGTGTCTTCGCAGAAAAAACCGAGGGTTTTTACCGGCGCAACATTGAGGCCCAGCCATGATTTTCTTGTAGCGGCAGCTGTCATGAGCTGCATGGCCAGAAGGCTTTTACCTGTGCCACCGTCGCCATAAAAGGCCGTAGTCTGGTGAACGGGAATCCAATCTGGAACTATCCAACGCCGTTCGGGAACAGGCTGGCCTTGAAGCGATACCGGGTTGATAATTGGTAGGTCTGATTCCTTGTTCTCGACTTCAACAAGAATTTCTGTTGCAGCTGAGATTTCTTCAAAAAAGTTCCTCGTATTATCCGGCCGATGCGTTCTGCAATCTGATCGCCGTCTAATACGACTCCATTTTTCACGGGAATCCTTATAAGTCCATAAGTGGGCTTCCATTCCTCCATTGTGAGGACTTTCGTGAAAATGTTTCCCTGAAATTACCGAGCCCTCACACTTGCGGCAAAAAATATATTCTTGGCCGTCGTGAATGTGAAAATCTCCGTGGAGCGAATGGATATTCGTGTCAGGAAATCCAAAAAATCTATCTTCGAATTTCGTTATTAATGAAGCAGAACCCATTGCTACACCTCCCCTGTATATGCGGGCAACGATTCTATCCATGCGTCCATATCCGAGCGCCGGATTAGAGTTTTACGATTTATTTTGATTGCCTTGATTTTTCCTTCGCCGATCAGGCGATAGGCATTTGTGCGGCCAATATTTACTGCCTCACATAGCTGAGTAATTGTTAGAAGTTCAGGATTTTGCATTTTTTGACCTCATGCGTTTGTGTTCATGTGGTCACAATAAGACAGCAAAGAAGATTGATAATCGAAGGACTTGTTTCCGGCGAATCTGCCGCTTTTGTGTCCTAAAGTTTATTTCACGGCGCGGTATCTATCTTGTGCCCATTTATCAATACTTTGATAATTTTCTTGTATCTCTGGAGGCAATGTTTTGTCTAATGCCTCCAAGCACAAGTCCAGTTTTTGAGGCTTTCGGGATGCGTCCGTGGGTTTTGTTTTGTTTACCTTGATTTTGAGGCTTACCAGTACATTAGCAAGCTGACGGATATAAAAGAGATAAGGATCTGGAACTTTGCTGCGGAAAATTTGTGGAATCCAGTTTTTCTTATCATTGGCTGTATTGCCTTCCACCTTAACCGCCTTCCCTGCTAAAAGTTTTTTGATAGCTGTGTCAATAATCTGGATACTCGTCATCGCTTCATTTAATGATTTCTGGTAGGAGCAGACGGCGATCTCCCCGTCTAGCATAATGATTGTCTCTTCATAATTTTTATCCGACAGCAGCTGAAAATAAAGATTATTTACTTCTTCAATGGTCTTTTGAAATTTTGCAAATTTTGATCCATCTTTCTTACGCTGTTTTAGTAGCTTTAAATTGTTTGCACCGCTTTGGATATGACCCATAGCTGTGATGTAATCCCTTCTAATTGTCGAAATTTCTTCCCGTGTTTGATTGCTAAGGGTGATCCCAAGAACGTTTTCAAAATTTCCCCAAAATTCATCGGTTAACTTAGAATATGGTAACGGCCTTGGAAATGTTAGGTTTGTAATGCTCTTTGGTTTTCTCATTTTACGCCCTCTTCTTAAAATTTCCGGCAATCACTTTCCCGCCGCTGGCCACCATGTCCAAATAGTCGCTCCATTGCTGCATCATCTTGCGGCGCTCTGGAAGGAATTGCGCGCGATCATATGCGCGCGTTACCATACTCTGGGCTGCGTGGGCTAGCTGGCGGTCAACAACCTCATGGCGATAGCCAAGCTGTTCTTTAATGCTGCTCATGGCCAGCGCGCGAAATCCGTGGCCGGTCATTCGGCCCTTATAACCAAGACGCTCCAATCCCTTTAAGATGGTGTTGTTGCTCATATGCTTGCGGGGCGAATGATGGCCAGGAAAAATCCAATCCCACTTACCATTGCGCTCTTTCAAATCTTTAAGGATTTTGACTGCTTGTTTTGATAATGGAACAACGTGCTCATTCCGCATTTTCATGCGCTCGGCAGGAACAATCCATTCAGCTTTATCCAGATCAAACTCATCCCATTTTGCCTCAATAAGCTCTTTTGTCCTTACAAAAGTGAGCATAAGAAGGCGAATGGCTAACCTGGTATCAGTATGCAAACGGGCATCATTACGCTCAATCGCTTTGATTAATTCTGGCACTTCCTTAATAGCAATGCATGCATAATGCTTTTTCTTCACAGGCTTTAGAACCATGCCGACTTCGGCAGCGGGATTTGTTTGTGCGATTTCATTGATAATCGCGTAACGGAAAACCTGAGAACAATATTGTCTAAGGCGGTGAGCAGGTTCAAAGGCTCCGCGCTTTTGAACCTTCTTAAGCGCCTCTATAATTTGCAAAGGCTTTATATCAGCGATGGGGTAGGAACCAATTTCAGGAAAAATATCAGTTTCCATACGGTGTAAAACCGTCTTGGCATGGCGCTCTGTCCATTTATGTTTGAAAGTGTCATGCCATTGTCTGGCTATGGCTTCAAAGGAATTCTCAACGTTTTTCCGCGCAGTACGCTTAGCATCCTTTTTGGCGGTTGAAGGGTCGATATTGTCATCGAGCAGCTTGCGGGCCTCCAGGCACCTTTCGCGGGCTTCGCTGAGTGAGACTTCAGGATAAACGCCCAATGCCAAAAGCTTCTCTTTCCCCAGGTAGCGATATTTCAAACGCCAGTACTTAGCGCCGCTTGATCTCACCTCCAGAAAGAGGCCACGCCCATCGAAAAGCTTCTGCGTTTTCTTATCCGGCTTTGCATTTTGACATTTAAGGTTCGTAAGGCTCATTTTGGGGGTACCTCATTTTAGGGGTATCGTCATGTACCCCTGAATGTACCCCCAGATTGGGCGAGTGTAAACGATCAATTATGAATAGTAAAAATCGTAGGCAAAAGAAAAACCCCTGTTTTGCAGGGGTTTTGTGATCGTCAGTGAATGTGAATGAATGATGGTAATAAGATGAATGGAGCGAGTGAAGGGATTCGAACCCTCGACCCCGACCTTGGCAAGGTCGTGCTCTACCCCTGAGCTACACTCGCTTATCCTTGGGTGAGACCGCAAAATATAGTGATTTCGCCGCCCGATGCAAGCTTAAAGTATTGCCGTATTTAAAGGATTTTAGAAGAGTTCGCCGACCTTAACCAGGGGCACCGTGTAGCCCAGGGGCTCCTGGTTGGGGAACAGGGAATAGATGATGACGTTCGGGCTTTTCTCAACCGGGTAGGTCATGTTCTCCGGCACTTCGTAATGCATCAGCTCGTTGGATTCTTCATCGCCGCTATAGACCAGCATGAACAGGCGCTGGTCGCGGTAAAATTCCACGCGCTTGACGACATGCGGCAGTGGCCGGTCGCTGACCAGCATCACTCCTCCATCATGTAATATGCCAAGCTCAATATTCATTATTAGCCTTTAGGTTTAAATCCAGGACCGCTTGTTGTCGGCGGGGAAGGTGTCTCCTCAAGAGATGCCGACAGATTAAATTGCAGTCTTGGTTTAGGTGTATAGATATCAGCCGCGAGACGAAGAATATTTCCCCCGTGCTTTTCAAAAAACTCGATGCAGGTTTCAGGTGACATGCCTGCGGTGCATTTAACCCCTTTGCCGTTATCAAGACGACGGTCCATTTCATCATTCCGGTTCACGGAATTTGCACCGTGCTCCTCTATGATGGCGGCCTTGCACGCATCCCAGCTGAGATCTTTATTATCGTTATCGGTACTCATTGAAAGAATCCCTCACACACGTAAATTCGCTTCCATGGTAAGTTAAAAAGGTTAAGGAAAGCTTAGTCGCTATTATCGCAACCCTTGATTTTATTGCATTTCCGGGCGATAAAGCGTTATGGAACAATCGTTAAAATCGTTACAGGCCAAGGAATTGCCGACGTCCCCGGCTGCCTTGCTGGCTGTGCTGGATAACCTCGGAATCGCCTATACGCTGCACAACCACCCGCCGATTTTTACGGTGGCGGAAGGGCTGCATCTGAAGGAGTCGATCCCTGGTCTTCATTGCCGAAATCTCTTCCTGCGCGATAAAAAAGAAATCATGTATCTCGTGGTCGTTGCCAACGACACAAAAGTCGATCTGAAAAATCTGGAAAAATTACTGGGCTCCGCGCGGCTGTCTTTCGGCTCACCCGAGCGACTCTGGACGCATCTGGGTATTACACCCGGTTCGGTCTGCCCCTTCGCCGCGATCAACGACCGGGAGCACAGGGTCACAATCATTCTCGACGCCTATATGATGAAGGCGGAAACGGTCTGTTATCACCCGCTGGATAATGCGCAGACGATAGGGCTGTCGCCTGAAAATCTATTGAAGTTTTTTGCCCATACGGGCCACAGCCCGAAAATCCTTGATCTTTAGGCCTCGTCCCCTACATAGTGGAGCGGATTTAACCAAAGGAACTATGATGCTTTTCGGCAAGAACAAAGCGGAAAACCCCGCCCAGCCAGCGCCCCAACAGGCAAGCGGCGCATATGTTTTCGATACGGCCGCAGCCGATTTCGAGCAGACCGTTCTGGCCACCTCGATGGAGCGTCCTGTTATCGTCGATTTCTGGGCGCCTTGGTGCGGCCCTTGCAAGCAGTTGGGCCCGATTCTTGAGAAGGTTGTCAATGCCGCGAACGGCGCGGTTCTCATGGCCAAAATCGATATCGACCAGAATCAGGAACTCGCCGCCGCGTTGCGCATCCAATCCATTCCAACCGTCTACGCATTTTTTCAGGGCCGTCCTGTCGATGCATTTCAGGGCGCGGTGCCCGAGAGCCAGATCAAATCCTTCATCGATAAACTCGTCCAGCTTGCGAAACAGAATGCGCCGGACGCAATCGATATTCCCGAAGCGCTGAAAGGCGCGGCACAGGAAATCGCGAATGGTGATTTCGCAACTGCGCAGGCGATTTATTCTCACATCCTCGCGCAGGATTCACAGAACATCCAGGCCTATGTAGGACTCGTGCGTGCTGCGATTGCGGCAGGCGAACTGGAACAAGCCAAGCAGCTTGTCGATAACGCGCCGCCGGAAATTTCCAAACAGCCTTCTTTTGCCGAAGCGAAAACCGCGCTTGAGCTGATACAGAAAAAGCCATCCACGCCGCTCGATGCACTCATCAAAAAACTCGAAGCTTCGCCGGACGATCATGAACTCCGCTTTGATCTTGCTTCTGCACAATTCGCTGACGGTCGACGCGAAGAGGCTATTGAAAATCTTCTTGAAATCGTTCGCCGCAACCGGGCTTGGAATGAGGAAGCGGCAAGGAAACAGCTGGTGCGGTTTTTCGAGGCCATGGGCCACGCCGATCCGCTCACCGTCGAAAGCCGGAAAAAGCTTTCCTCGATCCTGTTTTCTTAAAAAATATGGACTAATTTAGTGACAATGGAACAGAACCCTTACGCACCGGATTTCACCGCACTCCCGGAAAACCTGCCGGTTTTCCCGCTGCCCGGCGTTCTGCTTCTACCTTCCGGAAATCTTCCCTTAAATATCTTCGAAAAGCGCTATTTGAAAATGGTTGAAGACGCCCTCGGCACCAACCGCATGATCGGCATGATCCAGCCGAAGGGCGATGATGGTGTCCTGCTTTATAATGTCGGATGCGCCGGAAAAATAACCGAATTCCGGGAGACAGATGACGGACGTTATCGCATTACGCTCACCGGCATCAGCCGTTTCAAAATCGATGAGGAAGTGAAAACCAATACGCCATACAGGCAGGTCCGCGCAGGGTGGGCACCTTACAAACATGATCTTGAACCGTCGCCCTGTCTCGATCTTGACCGCGAAAAACTTAAAGGTCTTTTGCAGGCTTATTTTTCATCGCAGGACATGGAATGCGACTGGCAGGCGGTGGAAAAAGCGCCAGATAGCCGCCTCGTTACCTGCCTGGCCATGGTTTGTCCGTTCGACCCCAAGGAAAAGCAGGCCCTGTTAGAGGCACCATGCTGCAAAACCCGCGCCGGGGCCTTCATGACCATGCTGGAAATGGCCGTCAAGGCCCGCCAGGAATGCAATAGTTGCCATTAATTCCAAAAACCCTTAAAAATACCCCCCTATGGATATCGACCCGAAATTACTGGAAGTATTGGTCTGCCCCCTGACCAAATCGCCTCTGCGCTATGACCGCGCGGCGAAGGAACTCGTCTCCGATCAGGCCAAGCTCGCTTATCCGATCCGCGATGGCATTCCGGTCATGCTGGTCGATGAGGCGCGGCAGATATGAGCAACAACCGCGTCATAATTTTCGATACGACTTTGCGCGATGGCGAGCAATCGCCCGGCTGCTCGATGAATCTCGAGGAGAAGCTGCGCATGGCGAAGCTCCTTGATGAAATGGGCGTCGACATTATCGAAGCCGGATTTCCGATTGCATCTCCCGGCGACTTCGAAGCCGTGCATGAAATCGCGAAAGTGACGAAGAATGCCGTCATCGCCGGATTGAGCCGCGCGAAAAAAGCCGACATCGAAGCGTCTGCCGAAGCTTTGAAGCCTGCCAAGCGTAAACGCATCCATACATTCATTGGCACCAGCCCTCTGCACAGGCAATATCAATTGCAGATGCCGCCGGAAGAGGTTCTGAATTCCGTGAAAGAAAGCGTGACCTTCGCGCGTGGTTTTACCGACGATGTGGAATGGTCGGCAATGGACGCGACGCGCACCGAAGATGATTTCCTCTGCCAGTGCGTTGAACTCGCGATCAAGAGCGGCGCAACCACCATCAATATTCCGGATACCGTAGGCTTCGCCGTGCCTGATGAATTCGGTGCGCAGATTAAGATGCTGTTCGACCGCGTGCCGAACATCGACAAGGCGATTATTTCCGTTCACTGCCACAATGATCTTGGTTTGGCCGTGGCGAACTCGCTCGCCGGCGTCAAAAACGGTGCGCGCCAGATTGAATGCACGATCAACGGCATTGGTGAGCGTGCAGGCAACGCGAGTCTTGAAGAAATCGTCATGGCGCTTCGCGTCCGCAAGGACCAGTTGCCGTTTGAAAACAAGATCGACACCACTAAAATCACGAAAATTTCGCGCGCACTTTCGACAATCACGGGCTTTAACGTTCAGCCCAACAAGGCCATCGTCGGCGCCAATGCTTTTGCACACGAGAGCGGCATTCACCAGGACGGCGTGCTGAAACATGCCGGGACTTACGAAATTATGACGCCGGAATCGGTCGGCCTGACGAAATCCAACCTCGTCATCGGCAAACATTCCGGCCGCCACGCCTTCAGAAAAAAACTGGAGGAGCTTGGCTTCGAGCTCGGCGACAATGCACTGAACGACGCCTTCGCACGCTTCAAGGTTCTCGCCGATAAAAAGAAAAATGTTTATGAGGAAGACCTCATCGCCCTGATCGAGGACGAAGTCGTCAGCGAACACGAAGACATCAAGTTTGTCTCGCTGCAGGTGCAGGCCGGATCGAAAGGCCCGCAGACCGCCGAACTATGTTTAAGTATAGACGGCGAGGAAAAATGCGCGAATGTTGAGGGCAACGGCCCCGTAGACGCCATATTCAAAGCGATCCGCGCCATCATCCCGCAC
Source organism: Alphaproteobacteria bacterium (assembly GCA_017999645.1). Classification (GTDB taxonomy): domain Bacteria; phylum Pseudomonadota; class Alphaproteobacteria; order Micavibrionales; family Micavibrionaceae; genus UBA7657. The sequence continues at coordinate 15,023 of JAGNLJ010000008.1, read as the reverse complement.
CCCGATGCCCGCCTGAAACTCTACCAGGTTCACGCCATCACCGGCGGCACCGACGCGCAGGCCGAAGTCACCGTGCGGCTCGATGAAAACGGCAAGACCGTCAACGGGCAGGGCACGGACGCCGACACGCTGGTCGCTTCCGCCCGCGCCTACATCCATGCGCTGAACAAGCTGATGGTCAAGCGCGGCAAGATCAACCCGCAGGCTGTTGCAGCAACGCCTTAATTTTTTTGAATACATCTTCGAACATTTCAGTCGTAAGACGTTTCGTGTTCGTATTGTAACGCGAGCAATGATAGCTATCGATCAGCTTCACTTTGCCCAGGTCATGCACAGCACCATGTGCGAATTTATGCGCCGAAATTTTTTGGCTGAACGCTTTTAAAACCGAATTGTGCGAAATCAGGCCAAGCGACAAAATCACGCGCACGTTTTTCAGCGCCGCCATTTCCATCTGCAGGAACCCGAGGCACTGCCGCATTTCCTCCGGCGTCGGCTTGTTCTCCGGCGGCACACACCTGACAGCATTCGTAATCCGGCAGTTTTTTAAGACCAGCCCGTCATCGGCCCGCTCTTTATAAACCCCTTCCGCGAACCCGAATTTGAGCAAGGTGGCATAGAGCAGATCCCCAGCATAATCAGCGGTGAAGGGCCGCCCGGTGAAATTGGCCCCCTTGAGACCCGGGGCCAGCCCGACGATCAAAAGCTGCCCGTTTTCTGGCCCGAACGAGGGCACGGGCGCGTTCCATTCGCCCGGGAATTTGGCCCGGTTTTTGAGCCTGAAATCCACCAGTCTGGGGCATAAGGGACAGTCTTTTCCGGGGTCTGGACAGGGCATGGATATGCTTGCTTTCTTAAGGGAAACCCACTATAAACCGGGTCTCAGATCGATTAAAGAGGATTCCCTAATGGCACGCGTTACCGTTGAAGACTGCATCGAGAAAATCCAGAACCGTTTTGAACTGGTCATGGTGGCTGCCCAGCGCGCCCGCAAGATCGGCTCCGGCGCTGCACTGACTGTCGACCGCGACAACGACAAAAACCCGGTTGTAAGCTTGCGTGAAATCGCCGTTGAAAGTGTTCCGCTCGACACGCTGAAAGAAGATCTCGTTCGTAACCACCAGCGCATGGTCGTATACGAAGAAGATGAAACCATCGATCTCATGGACGGTGAAGCCGAGTGGGAAAAAATCGCCAACCGCGGTGAAGGCGACGACCTTTACGGCGATGAGGAAATCGACGAGGACGAAGAAGCCGCCGCCGAAGAAGGCGCTGCCGAACCTTCGCTCGAAGATGTCGCTGGCGCACCTGCCGACAAAGAATAAAAGCACTCCAGCTTCCAATAAAAAAGGCCGGTCTTTCCGGCCTTTTTTATTGCGCTTCTTTTGTCCCTTTTCCTTGTTTTTCATGGTATTGTTAACATCTTAATATGTAAGCCTTAGAATTGAGCCATGCATCCCGGGCAGGAATTAGTCAGTCGTATCAGCGCCTATAACCCCGATTTCGATCTTAAGACGGTCGAGAACGCCTGCGAGTACGCCAAAAAAATGCATGATGGGCAGACCCGCGCCAGCGGCGAGCCTTATTACACCCACCCCATAGAAGTCGCCAGCATTCTCGCCGGTATGAAAATGGACGCGGGCACCATTATTACGGCCATCCTGCATGACACGCTCGAGGACACCAAAGCCACCTACGAAGATCTCAAGAAAAAATTCGGCAAGGAAGTCGCTGACCTCGTGAACGGCGTCAGCAAACTGACAAGAATTGAAAGCCAGACCATCGAGGGCAAGCAGGCCGAAAATTTCAGGAAACTTCTCCTCGCCATGTCCGAGGATATCCGCGTGCTGCTGGTCAAGCTCGCCGACCGCCTGCATAACATGCGCACGATTGATGCCATTCAGAGTCCTGAAAAGCGCCGCCGCATCGCGCTCGAAACACTCGAAATTTACGCGCCGCTGGCCGAGCGTGTCGGTGTGCACAGCATCAAGGAAGAACTCGAAGATCTCGCCTTCGGCGTCATCAGCCCTGAGGCGCGGAAATCAATTTCAAACCGCCTGTCTTTCCTGCGCGAAGAGGGCACGGATGTCGTTCGCAACATTATCGACGAACTGCAGGCGCTTCTGGATGAGTCTGGCATCGCCGCCGACATCTCGGGCCGCGAAAAAACGAAATACTCGATTTGGAAAAAAATGCAGCGCAAGAATGTCGCGTTCGAACAGCTCTCGGACATCATGGCGTTTCGTATCCTGGTCGAGAAGGTCGAGGATTGTTATGTTGTTCTTGGCGTCATTCACGGCAAATACCCGAGCATTCCCGGCCGTTTCAAGGATTACATCTCGACGCCAAAACCCAACGGATATCGCTCGATCCATACCACCGTTATGGGCCCGTCACGCCACCGCATCGAAATTCAGATCCGTACCGCCGACATGAATTTTGAGGCCGATATGGGCGTCGCCGCGCACTGGTCCTACAAGACCGGCAAAAAGCCAGAGATGCAGGACCTCCGCAAATACCGCTGGCTGCGCGAGCTTCTCGAAATTCTCGAACAGGAGCAGCGGCCCGAAGATTTCTGGGAAAACACCAAGCTCGAATTGTTCCAGGACCAGGTCTATGTATTTTCACCCAAGGGCGATCTGATCGAACTGCCGAACGGCGCAACACCTATCGATTTTGCTTATGCCATCCACTCCGACATCGGCGATAAATGCGTCGGTGCCAAAATCAACAGCCGCATCGCGCCGCTAAACTCAAGACTCGCGAACGGCGATCAGGTCGAAATCATCACGTCGAAAACCCAGAACCCGTCGCCAACGTGGGAGCGTTTCGTCGTCACCGGCAAGGCGCGCAGCCACATCCGCAAGTATATCCGCGACCAGCAGCGCAACGAATACGTAACGCTCGGCAAGGCGATGCTGCAGAAAATCTTCCGCCAGGAAGATTACGAATTCACGGAAAAAGCCGTCACCGGCGTGCTTGAGCGCTTCAAGCTGCACGAAAATGACGATGTCTATGCCAAGATCGGCTCCGGCCTGATTGTCGCGCGGGAAGTGTTCAAGGCTATTTTCCCCGGCCACAAGACTGAAATCGTCAAGCGCCCCTCCGCCGATATGGACCAGGCGACAATGGTGCGCGGCGCCACTCCGGGTAAACAGGACGCGCCGATGCCCATCAAGGGCCTCATTCCCGGCATGGCGATGCATTTCGCGCGCTGCTGCCACCCGCTGCCGGGCGACCGCATCGTCGGCATCGTAACCACCGGCAAGGGTGTCACCATTCACACCATCGATTGCGAAACGCTAGAGAGCTTCGCCGATACGCCGGAGCGCTGGCTCGATGTTTCTTGGGGCGAGGGCAAAGATTCTCCAGAGGCTCATGTTGGACGGCTTAAAGTCACGTTCCAGAATATTCCAGGCTCGCTGGCAACCTTCTCGACCGTCATCGCCAAGAACGGCGGCAACATTCTGAATTTAAGAATTACGGGCAGGTCGCTCGATTTCTGGGATCTCGTCGTTGATATTTACGTTAACGACAACAAGCACCTAAATAATATTATCGCCGCGCTTCGCGCCACGCCGATCATTACGGCGGTTGAGCGCGCCCGGGGGCGCTAAGAGGACGCTAGCCGCGCTTTTCTTTTTCCTCGGCTAAAATATCTTTTCTCGATAATTTTCCGATCATGGTTTTCGGCAGCGCCTTCACCCGGAACTCGATGATCTTAGGAATTTCCATCTTCGAAATTTTATCGGCAAGAAATTTGACCAGCTCCTCTTCGCTGAGCATCGTATCCGGCTTCAGCTTGATCCATGCTTTTACAATCTCGCCGCGCTTTTCATCCGGTAATCCGGCGACAATGCATTCCTCGACGCACGGATGCTGGTAAATCGCTTCCTCGACATTGCGGGGGTAAACGTTATAACCGTTGGTGATGATCATATCCTTGATGCGGTCGACGATATAAACATACCCCCGTCCATCCATAATCGCGATGTCGCCCGTATGCAGGCGTCCATCCTTAAGCACTTCCGATGTTTCCAGCGGTTTGTTGTAATAACCTTTCATCACCTGCGGCCCGCGCACGCAAAGCTCGCCGCGTTCGCCCGGCGGCATGATGGTTGTTTTGTCGGCGGGATTGACGATCTCGACAATCGTACCCGGCAGCGGCATGCCGATCGATCCCGCCTTGTTCTCACCTTTGATTGGGTTTGCACAGACGACAGGGGAAGATTCGGTCAAGCCGTAACCTTCCACAACGACGCATCCCGTAATCCGCTCGAATGTTCTTTTGACTTCGGCGGGCAGCGGCGCGCCACCCGAGATGCAATAACGCAGCGACGATATATCGAATTTTTTCAGGTCGGGGTGATTGTTGATACCGTTATAGATGGCTGGCACCGCCGGGAACAGGTGCGGCTTCTTTTTATGAATGGTCTTCAGCGCTTCGTTAAGGTTGAAGCGCGGCAACGCAATAATCTCAAGTCCCGCCGCGACACTGAAATTCATTACTGCCGTCATCGCGAACACATGGAAAAAAGGCAAGACGCCCAGCATTTTTTCCTCTCCCGGTTTGATGTCCGGGAACCAGGCCTTGCTCTGCAATGTATTGGCGTAAATATTGTGATGCGTCAGCATCGCGCCCTTGGGAACGCCCGTTGTGCCGCCAGTATATTGTAACACGGCGATATCATTCGATGCGTCTATTGGTGGTGTTTTGACTGCGCCGTCATTATCAGTCAGTTCATGAAACCACGCGATTTTTTCGGAAGGCATAACTTTTGCACATTCGCCGCGTTTGAAAACCGGAAAGAGAATATTTTTCGGAAACGGCAGGATGTCCGTGAAGCGGCACAGGATCAGTTTTTGCAGCCGCGTCTGGCCGAGCATTTTTTCCATCTTGCCATACAGCATCGCGAGGTCGACCGTCACCATCATGTCGGTTTCGCTGTCGGCGATCTGGTGGCTGAGCTCGCGGTCGGCATAAAGCGGGTTGAAATTCACGACGCTTGCCCCGGCCTTGAGAATGCCGTAATAGGCAATCAGGAAGTAAGGGGAGTTCGGCAGGAACAATCCGATCTTCTGTCCCTTTTTAACGCCGATGCGCTGCAGGCCCACCGCAAAGCGGTTCGCGAGACTTGAAATTTCGCTCCAGTTATATTTTTTTCCAAGAAAATCGAAAGCAGGGCGGTCCGCATATTTTTTCGCCGCATCATCGAGCAGCGCGAAAACAGGGCGCGGCTCCAACGGCATGTTCCAATCGATGCCTCTGTCGTAATTTTCAATCCAGGGATAATTTTGCGTGCTCATGAAATTTTATTAGCGAAGGATCATATATTCATAAACAATCATAAACAGAATTGGTCTGGATTCAGAATGAATTTTGATGCAATATATCCATAGGCAATTTCTTTTTTGCTGCAGATTTCTATTCTGCGTCCAGAGGATTAAACCTTGTCTATCGCCGAACAGCTTCCTCTTCCTGAGGAACAGTCAGAACCTGTAAAATTAATATTGAAGTGGTTTAACGGAACCAAGGGCTTCGGCTTTGTCGTGCCCGAGGACCAGAGTTTTGACGCCTTTATCCATATTACAACCCTCCAGCAGGCGGGCCTGAACGCCATCGGCGAGGGCGCCGTGCTGATGTGCCATGTTTTCAATGGCCCTAAGGGCAAGCAGGTCAAGGAAGTCATCGAGGTTATCGAAGCCGGGGACGTCAATCTGATGCCCCAGGACGCAAGCGAAGACGGCACATCATCCATGGGCGGCCTCGTGAAATGGTATAAACCCGAGAAGGGCTTCGGCTTCATCATCCCTGACGACGGCATGAAGGACATCTTTATACATAAAACACTTCTCGATAAACTTCAGATCGAGGAGCTTGAGGCCGGTCAGCGTGTCCGCGTGACGCTGAAAGCCGTCGATAAAGGCCGCGAAGCCGTCGATATCAAGATAATTCGCTAGGAAACTGGCGAAATTCCAACAAAAAAGCCGCCCAAATCATTAAAGATTGGCGGCTTTTGTCATTATTAAGAAGATTTTAGAGCTAATCAGCGCTTTTTAGCAGCCGTTTTGCTTTCCTGCATCTCATCCGTTTCCTCGGTTTTAGGAGCGGCCTCGAAATCCTCGGCCTGCAAGGTGCGTGCGCGTCCGGCAGCCTGGTATGCAGCCTTGGAATGGCCTTCGCAATAAGGTAGACCCGGAACAATACCATCGCCGCAGAAGCTGAATTTCTCATCGCGCGGGTCGCCGAGCGGCCAGCGGCACATAGTGGCACCGAGATCCATCATCGGCACGCCGGTGCGGTTATTATCCTGCTCCAGTGTCTGGCGGACTTTCTTCTCGGGGCTGGGTTTAGCAACAGCAACGGGCTTTTTATTCTGCTGGATAGGGGAAACACGGTTGGACAGTTTCAGGCGGTGGGCCTTGCCGATGACAGCATTACGGGTAACCCCGCCGAGTTCGCCTGCAATTTCGGCCGCCGTTTTACCCTCTCCCCAAAGTCTTTTTAAAAGGGCAACGCGTTCGTCGGTCCAGCTCATATGATAAATCTCCCATAAAAACACCGGGCTTTGAGGCCGGGTACTGCACACATTTCTTTGTAAGAAGTTTGTACCCTATCAGGACAAATCAAGCCTGCGCAAGGACATGATTCCTGCGCCTGTTTTTTTATCCACATCCCTTGATTTTACTTTGTCAGACAGGCGCTTGCAGGCCCATAAGCTGAAGATACTCGGCGCGCTCGGGCCAGTCTTCTTTTACTTTAACGAATAATTTCAGATGCACGCGGCAGCCCATCATCTCTTCAAGTTCCCGCCGCGATGACTGTCCGATCTGCTTGATCTGGTTGCCACCCTTGCCAAGCACAATGGCTTTCTGGCTGTCGCGCTGAACGTAAACAGTCTGGTCGATCTTGACGCTGCCGTCGTCGAAATTTTCCCAGCTCTCGGTTTCGATGAACACTGCGTAGGGAAGTTCCTGATGCAGATTTTCAAAGATTTTTTCACGCGTGATTTCCGCCGCGATCAGGCGCATCGGCATGTCGGTTGTCTGCTCGGGATCGAACAGGAAAGGCCCGGCAGGCAAGCGTTTCGCGATATCGGCAAGAACGTCTGAAATGCCGTCTTTTGTAAGCGCGGAGATCATGAAAGTCCCGGCATAATTGAAGCGTTCGTTCATTTTTTGCGCCAGCGCGAACAGGTCAGGTTTGTTGACGCGGTCGGTTTTATTGAGAACGAGAAGGCAGGGTTTTTCTGCGCTGATTTTTTCAAGAATGATGCCGTTGGATTCAATCGCATCCCGCGACGATGCATCGACGAGGTGAACGATGACGTCTGCACCATCGAGCGCATCCCACGCCGCCTGCACCATCGCCTTCTCCATGATTTTTTTCGGCGAAAAAATTCCCGGCGTGTCGACAAGCACGATTTGCGTATCGTCCTGCATCAGGATTCCGAGAACGCGGCTGCGCGTGGTCTGCGATTTGCGCGAGACAATCGAAACTTTCGATCCGACCAGCGCGTTGACCAGAGTCGACTTGCCCGCATTAGGAAGACCGAGAATGCAGGCGAAGCCGCAGCGCGTGGTATCGTTCATGGACTCACTCATGAATCTTCTCGTGCAAGAAAAAAGATGGCGGCATCTTTTTCCGCCGCCGGACGCGAGCGGCCTTTGCCGATGACGGGATCAAATCCCTCGACCGTAAGCTCAATGCTGAAAACCGGTGCGTGGTCTGGCCCTGCGCGGTCCACGATTTTATAGGCGGGCAACGGTAAACCGCGCCCCTGCGCCCATTCCTGCACACGGGCTTTCGGGTGCTGTGGCGGCGTTTTCATGTTCTCGAAGCGCGTATTCCAGAGTCTTTCAATGAGCGCCTGGCAAGACTGTAGGCCGCCATCTAGGTAGGTCGCACCTAGCAATGCTTCGAAAGCGTCCGATAAAATATTTTCGCTTTCGGCGGCACCGGCATTGCGCTCGCCTGCGGAAAGGACGATGTGATCGCCCAGATTTATTTCACCTGCGATTTCGGCAATAATTTCACCCTGCACCAGAACGGCAAGCCGCTTGGCAAGGTCGCCTTCCTTCTCGGCAGAATATTTTTTCAGGATGGTTTCCGCAACGACGAGCGCCAGCACCCGGTCGCCCAGGAATTCCAGTCGCTCGTTATTGTTCTCGCCCATGCTCGAATGGGTCAGGGCATCGGCGGCCAGTGACTTGTTTTTGAATGTGTAGCCGATCGCCTTTTCCAGCGCGGAAAAATCAGGAGGCGTTTTCGGCATCGCCTTTTCCTTCCGGGCGCACAGGCTCTATCGACTTGAAGAACCGCTCATAACGCATCGTCCACGGCCACTTCCAGAACTCGAATATTCTTGCGTATCCGTTGGTCGAAAAGAAAATGAAATCCGCTTCGCCGACGACATTCTCCAGCGGCACAAAACCGACAAGGCCTGTCACGCGGCTGTCCTGCGAATTGTCGCGGTTATCGCCCATCATGAAATAATGGCCATCCGGCACTTCATAGATCTCGGTATCGTCGAGAATTTCGTCGTCGCTCTCTTCGTAAATCCGGTGAATGACTCCGCCGGGAAGCGTCTCGAGATATTCGACCATCGCGACCGTCGGACCGCCGACGAATTCTTCGTCTTTCACCATGCCGACCGGCTCGCGCGGCACCAGTTCGTTGTTGATATAAAGACGACCGCTGCGCACCTGAATTTTATCTCCCGGCAAACCGATCACGCGCTTGATGTAATCGACATGCGTGTTCGAGGGGAGTTTAAAGACGATGACGTCGCCGCGCTCCGGCTCGGCGGCCCAGATGCGACCTGAAATAGGGATAATACCGAACGGGAAAGAATAACGGCTGTAGCCGTAAGCAGGTTTATTCACGAAAAGATAATCGCCGATTTCGAGCGTCGGTTTCATCGAACCGGAAGGGATGTTGAAAGGCTCGTACAGAAAGCTGCGGATCAGGAGCGCGAGAATGACGGCGATGACAGCGGTGCGGAAAAATTCGCCCAGTTCCTCGCGCGCATTCAGCGGCGGGGAGCGGGGTTTTTCATCCAGTTTCCCATCTGTATTTTCAAGCTTTTCCGTCATGCGCAAAGGATTATCATGAAAGAACCGGCAATGGCCAGACTATTAAGCATCAATTGCCTCAATGATAACCAGCACATGCGCCATCGGCGCTTCGTCCGTGATCGTGACATGGATGGCCGGTTTCATGCCCTTCGGAACCATAGACTCCAGCCGCTTTTTCGCGCCGCCCGTAAGGGCGAGGGTGGGCTTGCCCGCGGGCGTGTTTACAACGCCGATATCCTTCATATAGACGCCCTGATTGAAACCCGTGCCAAGGGCCTTGGAGCAGGCTTCCTTGGCGGCAAAGCGCTTGGCGTAAGTGGCGATATGGGTGCCGCCCGGGCGGCGGCGCTCGGCCTTTTGGCGCTCTGTTTCTGTAAAACAGCGCTGGATAAAGCGTTCGCCAAAGCGCTCGAGCGTCTTTTCGATCCGGCGTATATCGATCAGGTCGCTGCCCGTGCCGATAATCATCTGGTTTGTCCCGTTACTTCCTTGGCCACCTTGTGCACGTTATGGATCTGGACCTTCTTCTTCGCAACTTTTGCACCGTGGACGAGCTGGTAGAATACATAATATGCAACGGGGAAGACAAGCAGGGCCATAAGATAGCCGCCCGTCAGCCACGGCAGGAGAATACGCAGCGGGTTATGTGTCAGCAGGTCCCAGAACAGGGAAAAGGAAATATGTTTGGGCAGGGCGGTATGGGCCTCGATCCCGAAAAAGCTGAACAGGAAGGCGCCGAGCTGGATCGAACCCCACCACATGAAGGGAATGGTCCACGGGTTGGCGATCCAGGTTGCGGCGAGGGCGGCCAGGAGATTGACGCGAAAAACCCACGCCAGCAGACCGGCCTGGATAAAATGCGTGCCGATAATCGGCGTAAAGGCGACGGACGCGCCGACAGCAAGACCCGCCGCTATCCTGTGCGTACTGTCGCGTGTGCGCGTGATGCGCAGCTTGATATAGCGAAGCACCCTGTGCCAGCCCATCGACGGCCAGAGCATTTCACGCGCGTGCTGGAGAAGGGTGAGAGGTTTACGCCTTTTGAACATTGAACAGGAAGTGCCGGGTTGTTGCTTCCACAACCTTATATCAATAAAATGCTCCGCATAAACAGATTTATGGACGCTTTTCATGAATATTCAGGATCATATCCGCATCGTTCCGGGCTTTCCCAAGCCGGGGATCAATTTTTACGACATCGCCACGCTTCTTGCGCATCCCGGCGCATGGAGGGAAACGATTGGGCAACTGAAGGCGAAGATCGGCCCCTATAAACCGGATGTTCTCATGGGTGTCGAGGCGCGCGGGTTTCTGGTTGCCGCGCCGCTGGCCCTCGAATTGGGATGCGGTTTCGGCATGATCCGTAAAAAAGGCAAGCTGCCCGGCCAGACGCTCGGCTATAAATACACACTCGAATATGGCGAGGATGAAATTGAAATCCAGCCGGATCTTCTGAAGAAAAATTCGAACGTCGTCATCGTCGATGATCTTCTCGCGACCGGCGGCACGATGGCGGCGGCGGTGAAACTTGTGGAGCAGGCGGGCTCGAAAGTCGCGGCGGGCCTTTGTATCGTAGAATTAGACGGACTGAACGGGCGCAGGAAACTCAACTGTCCGTTTGAATCCTTACTGCTCTGCCCGGCTTAGGAACGCAGCGTTCCGCCGGTTTTGGCAATCACGGCGCCGATGATTTTTTTGGAAATTTCTTCCAGCTCGGCGTCCGTCAGCGATTTTTCACGCGGCTGGATCGTGACGGCGAACGCGATAGACTTCTTGCCGGGCTCGATACCCTTGCCGGTATAGACGTCGAAAATATAAGCATCCGTGATTAAATTCTTATCCGCCGATTTTGCGGCTTTGACGATGTCGTCTGCGTTGACTTTCGATTCAACGAGGAAAGCGAAGTCGCGGCTGACGGCCTGCAGTGGCTCGATTTTCAGCAGCGTTTTTTCCGTGCCCTTTTTCTTCGGCTCGGGAATGTTTTGTAAGAAAACCTCGAAACCGGATACAGAAGTTTTAATGCCCATCTCATCTAAAATCGCCGGGTGGATTTCACCGAAATAGGCGAGCACGTTGGGACCAAGGCGCAACGCGCCCGAACGGCCCGGATGATAATAAGACGGCGCATCGCGCGTGATCTGTGCGCTGGCCGCCGGACCGCCGCAGGCTTCTAACGCCGCGAATGCATCGGCCTTGGCGTCATACGCATCAGCGCCGCGTATCGGGCCCGCCCAGTGACGCGCTGAATTATTTCCCGCACGGATTCCGGCGGCGACAATAGTCTGCCCGTCCGGTTTCACCGATTTGAAAGCGGGGCCGATCTCGCACAGCGCCACGTCGCTCTGTCCACGGTCGTGATTATAACCGGCGGCGGCGATCAGGTTCGGTAAAATACTTGGACGCATCACATCGAGATCCGAACTGATCGGATTTTTCAGCGTCAGGTTTTCCAGCGATTTATTATCGTTAAACGCCAGCGCCTGTTCGCGCCCCATGAACGACCATGTCACGCATTCATCCATGCCGCGCGCGGTTAACGCATTACGTGCCTTGCGCGTGCGTGAAAGCGTCAGTGTTTCCGCAGGATCGGCAACGGAACTTTCGCTGTGTACCGACAACAATGGAATATGCTCGAACCCGTAAATGCGGATGACTTCCTCGGCAATATCTTGCTTGCCTTCGACGTCGCCGCGCCACGACGGCGGCTGTATTTTCCATGTCTTGCCGCCGGAAATTTCAAAACCGAGCGATTCCAGAATGTTTTTTTGTTTGTCAGCAGGAACATCGACGCCGATATAATTCTGGAACCATGCGGGATCATATTCAATCGTGCGCTGCCATTTCGGCATCGCGCCAGCGGTGACAACTTCGCTCGCCCGCCCGCCGCAAAGTTCGAGAATTAATTGTGTCGCGATTTCCATGCCTGCAACGGTAAATTCCGGGTCGACGCCGCGCTCGAAACGGTAACGCGCATCGCTGTCGATCTGCAGGTCGCGGCCCGTGCGTGAAATGCGTTGCGGGTTGAAATAGGCTGCCTCGACGAAAACGTTCACGGTTTCCTCGGTGCAGCTTGACGGTACGCCGCCGACAATACCGCCGAGCGCGACGACGCCGCTGTCATCGCAAATGCCGACCGCGCCATCGGGCAGCGTGTAAGTCTTGTCATTCAGCCCTTCCAGCGTTTCGCCTTTTTTCGTCTGGCGTACGCGGATATTGCCCTTGATTTTGTCGGCGTCGAAGACATGGAGCGGGCGACAGGCATCCATACTCATGAAATTCGTGATATCGACCAGAGCGGAAATGGGCCTGAGGCCTACGGATTTCAAAAGATCCTGCATCCATTGCGGCGAGGGTCCGTTCTTCACGCCCTCGATATAGCGGCCAAGGAAAAGCGGGCAGCCATCGTTATCGTCAATCGTAACGGCAATCGGCGATTTACCGGGCGCTTTGACGGCTTTCTCATCAAGCGATTTCAGTTTTCCAAGGCCCGCAGCGGCGAGATCACGCGCAATGCCGCGCACGCCTGCGGCGTCGATACGGTTCGGCGTCAGATTGATCTCGATCACGGCGTCATTGAGGCCGAGTACTTCGGCGAGTGGCGTGCCGATGGCAAATTTATCATCGACCTCGATAATGCCTTTGTGCTCTTCGGACAAATTCATCTCGCGCTCGGAGACCAGCATACCCTGCGACTCCACGCCGCGGATCATGCCCTTTTTAAGAACGTCGCCTGTGTTCGGAATGACCGAGCCTTCCGGCGCAAAAATGCCTTTCATGCCGGTGCGTGCATTCGGCGCGCCGCAGACGACTTGAATGATGCCCCCATTTTCTTTAGAGTCGGTTTTCACCTTGCAGAGTTTAAGTTTATCGGCGTCCGGGTGTTTCTCCGCGCTCTCGACATAGGCAACCTTGAACGGCGCGTACAGCTTCGCCTTGTCCTCGACATTTTCAACCTCTAAGCCGATGGCGGTCAGCTTCGCGCAGATATCATCGAGCGAGGCGTTGGTGTCTAAATGGCGCTGCAGCCAGCTGAGCGTGAATTTCATAGCTCTATCCTTTCGCCGCTGTGTTCGGGCGGCTCAAAGGATCGAAGCCGTAATGTTCTAACCAGCGCACGTCGCTTTCGAAGAACGTACGCAAATCCGGGATCCCGTATTTCAGCATCGTTGCGCGCTCGAGGCCCATGCCGAACGCAAAACCCTGGAATTCTTCAGGGTCGATGCCGCAGTTCTTGAGAACATTCGGGTGCACCATGCCGGAGCCGAGAATTTCCAGCCAGCGTTGCTCTTCGCCGTCTTTCGCTTTGCCGAGTTGAATCCCTTCGCCTTTTTTGACGTAGCCGATATCGACTTCGGCGCTCGGTTCCGTGAATGGGAAGAAGCTCGGGCGGAAACGCACGGGCAGATCGGGAATGCCGAAAAACGCCTGCACGAAATCTGTGAGACAGCCTTTCAGATGGCCCATCGTCACGTCTTTGCCGATATAAAGACATTCCATCTGGTGGAACATCGGCGTGTGCGTCATGTCGTAATCCGAGCGATACGTGCGGCCAAAGCAGACAATTTTGATTGGCGGCTTGTTCGCCGTCATGTGGCGGATTTGCACGGGGCTGGTATGCGTGCGCAGAACTTTTTTTGCGCGCTCGCCTTTTTCGGATGAATCGTCAGGCAGGAAGAACGTGTCCTGCATTTCGCGCGCCGGGTGTCCGGGCGGGAAATTGAGCGCCGTGAAATTGTGCCAGTCATCCTCGATGTCCGGTCCTTCGGCAACGGTGAAACCCATCGCGCCAAAAATTGTCACGAGCTCATCAATCGTCTGCGAAATCGGGTGAATGCGGCCCTTGCGCTCGGGGCGCGGGGACAGCGTGATATCAATCGTTTCATTCGCCAGCCGCCCATCCATTTCCTGGCGCTTCAGCGCGGATTCCTGTTTGGCGATCAGCCCGGCGATTTCATTTTTAAGCTCGTTCAGCGCCTGGCCCTTCACCTTGCGCTCCTCGGGGTCCATCTGGCCGAGCGTCGACATCAGGCCGGTGATGCGGCCCTTCTTGCCGAGCGCGGAGACGCGCAGATCATCCAGCGTCTTGAGGTCGTTGGCGGCGCCGATCTGTGCGGCAAGTTCAGTCTTGAGCGAGGCGATGTCAGTCATAATATCCAAGTCTTATCAGGCTTTTCACCATAAAAAAACAGCCAAAAAAAAGCAGCCATTGAAGGCTGCTTTTTGTTATTCGTTTGCGGTTCGCTTAAGCAGCCTTTTTGCCGGGTTTGTTAACCTTGTCGGCGACCATTTTGACGATCGCTTCAAAGGCCTTGTCGTCTTCAAAGGCGATTGCTGCGAGGGCTTTGCGGTCGAGTTCCAGGCCGGTCTTTTTCAGAGCGCCCATGAACTGCGAGTAGGTCAGGCCGTGCATGCGGACCGCAGCATTAATACGCTGGATCCACAAGGCGCGGAATTCACGCTTCTTCAGGCGGCGGTGCGCGTAAGCATACTGACCCGCTTTTTCAGCCGACTGGCGGCCGATGCGGATTGTATTCTTGCGGCGGCCGTAATGGCCTTTCGCGCCTTTAAGGATTTTCTTGTGCTTGTTCTTACGTTTTGGTCCTGATTTTACGCGTGCCATTATTTCGCTCCCTTCGCTGCTTTCGGTGCGGCTGTCTTAGCGGCATCGACCGTACGTGAATCGCGGCGCTTGCGGCGGACGCGGTCGTTCGGCAGGTAATAGCGTGTGACAAGACGCTCGTCGCCCGGGATCATGACATCCGTGCCGCGTGCCTTGCGCTTCATCTTTTTGGGTTTGTTCATTTGCATGTGGCGGGACTTAGCTTGCTTAAACTTGACCCGGCCTTTTGCGGTGACCTTGAATCGCTTCTTGGCACCACTTACGGTTTTCATCTTCGGCATTTTCTTCTCCTTTATCAAGGGTTTAGCATGTGATGACCGAGGCA
>JAGNLJ010000007.1 GCA_017999645.1 Alphaproteobacteria bacterium | reverse complement strand
CCGTTCGGCATTGCCTTCGACACGGCCAACATGAACGGCATGCTTGATGTGGCGAGGCAACGACATCAGGAACTAGTGGAGAAGATCGCCCAGAACCGCGAGCAGTTTTTGATTACGCATGCCGCCGATGCCTATAAAAACGTCTTTAAGAAAATTTCCGGGCTAACGTGACTTTATATATAAAAAGCACGGTGCGTAAATTGCGAGCTTTCAGGCTTTATCCAAAAGCGGGTATCGCCAGCTTTTTGAGCAAATGCGGCCGCCTGCCTCTATGTTCCTATGCAGAAAACCGGCTTGGCGATGCCGTTCAGGAGAAAGTCGACAGACGCGAACAAAATCTTTCATTAGGCTGGGCGAAATTCGGCAAATTAATTCGGTTTAAATTTCTTGGGATTTCACTGATCAGCTTTTCTTTGTCTGAAGAAGAAATAAACGTTCAGCAGTTCTATTTTTACAGAAGCACCAGTCTGCTATGGGATTATCTGAATGAATTAAAAGGGCTGGGTTTTGAGATGCCCACTAAAAAGGGCTTTCTCGTTTTCGAACCGGGGTGCAATTGCGGCGGACTTTTATTTAATTTTGCAGATCATTACGGCGCAAAAATTCACGGTGCGGATATTTATGAACCTGCCATAAAAAGCGCGAGGAAACTCGATTATTTGAAAGAAGGCCATTTTGAGTGCGCGGATGTCATTCAATCAAGCTATTTGAAAAAATTTCCAGACCGGCATTTTGATATCGTTTTTGTCAGCAGTCATTTTACGCATATCATGCATGTTACGGGGCTTGAAAATTACATCAATGAGTTAAAGCGCGTTTCATCCGCCATCATCTGTGTGGAGATTGAAAAATTTTCCGGACGCGAGCCCATGAGTTCCTATTTGAAAACATGGGGGTTTAACAGCTTTGTTAAAGACGACATAACATACGGACATTTTTCGCATTAAGATCATGCAAAAAAAGAAGATACTTATATTCTGCTACCGTTTTTATGATTTCCGTCTCTGGCTGATGACGGGATTGCTTGGGGCACTCGCGCGAAAACATGATGTGTCTATTCTATGCCCGGCAAATCTGACTGAAACCTTAAAAAATCATTTAGCCGAAAATGTCACGATCCTGAGCTATGAGAATGATGAAGTTCATTTTTCTTCAAAAATTCGTGAAAAAGTCCACGGATTCTGCGTTCATATTTTTAGCATGGCCTATGCCAGCAAGGGCTCTCATATCAACCGCTCAGCTGCTTTTCATCGCGGCGCTTTTATAAAAAAGGCGCGTGAGCACGGTATAAAAGCAGCTTTACCACGTTTTATTATTGTGTGGCTCTCACAGGCCGCTTCCCTACTCTCGCCCATTCGGACGTTGATTGCATGGATTTACAAGATGATGAAACCGGAAAATCCTTTTGGAAAAATTTTGCGGGATATAAAGCCTGACCTGGCTATTGCCGCCACGTTTGGGCAGGAGCAGGACGGTATCTTCCTGCTCGAAGCACATGAGAATAATATTAAAACTCTTGTCGCAATCCAGAGCTGGGATAAAACCTCTTCGAAAGGCTATCCATTCCTATTTTCCGATCATATGATTGTCTGGAACGAGCCGTCACGGCAGGAAGCGATTGATTTTCTGGGCTTCCCCTCAAACCGCGTATGGGCGGAAGGCTCGCCGGTATGGGATAATTTTTTCTCGAAAAATTATATTTTTACGCGACAGCAACTATTTCGGGAAATGGGACTAAAAGCAGACCACAAAACTGTTTTTGTTGCCCTTAATTCCTGGAGCTATCACGAAGGAAATAAAAATCTGGTTGCCCTTCTGGCAGATAGTCTGAAAAACCAGAAATTCGATGTACCTGTTCAGATTCTTATTCGCCAGCATCCTTCCTACGATGGTGAACAATCGAAAAAAGATGATCTTGAAAAATTTATTACGCCATTCCGGTCTGTTCCCGGCCTGTATTTCAGCAAACCGGAAACCATGTACCAGGAACAAAATTTTCTTTATCACGAATCTGACAGCCGCCTGCAAGCATCATGCTTTGCCCATTGCGACGTGACGCTATCGAGCGTGTCCACCTTCATGATTGAATCTGCCATCTTTGACCGGCCCGCCATTAATGTTGAATATGGAAGATGGGTTAACGATACGTATGATTTTGATATTTCGGAATACAAAGCCGAACATATTTTGCGGATATATGATTACGGGGCGACATACCGCGCTTTCAATCCTGACCAGTTGATCAAACTCATCAACCATGCGCTTAAAAAGCCGGATGAAAAGCAGAGTGAACGCGCGCGGCTGGTGGCAGAGGAGGCCGGCATCAATAAAGGGGCAAGCGGGCAGGCTTATCTGAAGCGCATCAATACAATATTAGATACTAAATAATTACAATAAAATCAATAAGATATGACTTTTTAGGGCCGGCCCGGATATTGCCTTGTTATTATGCCGGTCCCGTGCCATTAAATATTGAAATTTCAGCATTAAACGCAAAGCGCATCTTATGAAGATTACGAAAGACTGGGAATTCGGCGTATTGGGCCTTTATAACTACAACCGCCCTGGCCCGTTCGAAACTTATTTCGATTTCATCCGCAAAAATCATAAGCGCATGGATGGAGATTTTGTCGAAGCTGGTGTTTTTCGCGGCCGGAGCGCACTGGCGCTCGCGCTCTTTTTGAAAGAGCTGGACTCGGATAAAAAAGTTTATGGATTTGATACGTTCTCGGGTTTTGTACCAGAGAAAAATCCTAAGGATGATTTTGAGAATTTCAACGTTCTATTTAGAGAAAAGCGCATCACTGCGGAACATCACGACGAAGTAAAAAAGAATATTGCGTGGCGTGAAGCCTTGCTCGGCCAGAGTGTGACGCCGAAAAATATTTCTACATCCGGTGATTTTTCTGATACCAGCCTTCAAAACATCCAGAAGAAAGCCAAGATTTTGGGGCTAGATAATCTTATTCTCATGCAGGGGCCGTTTTCAGAGACTATGACGACGAGCCAGAAAAAACCTGAAAAAATCATGGGCGTGATGCTGGATTGCGATTTATATGACGGCTACATGCAAACGTTTGGTTTTTGCTGGCCGCGCATGGTGCCCGGCGCCATGGTTTTTCTGGATGAATATTTTTCGTTGAAATTCCCAGGGGCTCGCCTCGCGACGGACCAGTTTTTGTCGGACAAGAAGGAAAAGCCCACTCTTCTCTCCGCCCACGAAGGCGATTTTGAACGCTGGGGCATATTCAAAAGCGCGGCGTAGCGATGAACGTCATATTCTCGACGCAGGGTTCAAACTTAAAATTTTTTCTAGATATATTACAACTTATGCCGGGTGCATTTGAGCATGCTGGTTTTTATACGTCTCATGCACGTTCCTTTCAGGCTATTTCGAAGCAATTCCCGCTTCTTCGCTTTGCACCGGTTTTAAAAGAATGGGAGATCGTCGATATTGCGCGTAAGAACCCAGCGCCGGTTTCAAACGGTGATTTCATTCGTGAGGCAGCCATAGCCGACCGGCGCCTGACTTTTGGGTGGAAATGCACCTATACAGATGACCAAAATCCAAGATTTGACGACCGATTCATTCAATCCATAATCGGAACCGCACAAGAAGAAATTGAATTGTTCTGGGAGAAGCTCAAGCCTGATCTGCTCGTCGGCTTTGTTCCCGTTACTTTTGGGGAATATCTGCTGTTCAAGCAGGCAGAGAAAATGGGTGTTCCGATTTTAATTTTGCGCGCCGTGCGATTGGAAAACTATCAAGCACTGCATGACAAGCTCCTAGGGTTGTCGGATCATTTCAGCGCATTGTATAAGGGCGGAAATTTCGATGCCGAGACAATGGCGAAGGGTAGATCAATACTGGAAATTATTCAGAGGCAGGGTCTTGTTTATGAAGGAACTTTAAAAAGAAAAGAGAAATCCTTTAACTTTGAGAAAGCCAAAAAAAATTCATTACGCTTCATAAAAGAAGCGGTTTATGCGGCTAAAGTTGAGATTGAAAATCTATTTAACCCCGTTTTCCGCAACGACCATCATGACCCTTCCGGTATTGTTATGTGGTTTTATGTGTGGTTCAGAACGCCCCTACGCGGAATGATCCAGAACAGAAAACTTAAGAAACACCCGAAGTTTGCGGACAGCCTGGATAAATTTGCGGCACCTTTCGCATTTTTCCCACTGCATTTCGAGCCGGAAGTTGCGCTACAGGTTTATGCGCAAAACTACGTGAAAAAGCAGCTTAGCCTCATACGGCAGATAGCGGCAAGTCTTCCAGCCGGAATGAGCTTGGTTGTAAAAGATCACCCTCGTGCGGCGGGCTATCGTCATTACGCTTTTTATGATGAGCTTTTGAATATTCCCAATGTTGCTCTTGCGGATGCCACCCTGCCCGCTGCGCGGATTATTCAAAAGGCTGATTTGATTACTATCATATCCGGGACAATCGGGCTGGAGGCGGCACTCTGCGGAAAGCCGGTTATAACTTTTGGCCACACGGAATATGCCGCCCTGCCCGACCATATGGTACACTTCTGTGACAACCCGCTTGATCTGCCGCGCTTCATCCAAAATCACCTGCAGCATTACCATTACGATGAGCAAGCTTGCGTGAATTATATTGCTGCCCTCATCAAAGGGTCTGTGCGCATGGATTATTATTCTCTCATGCTGAAAAAACCGGGGCGTAATAATTTTGTTAGAGAAGACCACGAGACAGCACGCTTAGCGCAACTTGCAGATTTTACCACTTATTTCCGTGAAAGAATTGGCCAAGTACAAGGCGAAAAAAGCAAAGCTGCAAAAGCGAAATAATCAGTCTTTTCGCTTTATCAATTCGCTGCGGATGCGCCAAAGGTCGCGCTGAATGAGCTGGTTCTGATAGCTCAGCATTCCGATCGCAAAAGCTACAAAGCCAATTAGAAACAGCATCATACCCGTGATTAAGACAAGCGCTGAAGGGTGGCCCACAAAAAGATTCACAACCGCCCAGATTCCAAATGGAACTGAAATACCGATCATACCGATGCTAAGCGGCAGGATATAACGGAATGGCGCGGCCGCGGCGGCGAAAACCATATGTGTGCGGATCAGCTTCTGGATTTTGCTAGAACTTTTACGCTGGGCGGCACCTGGGCGCGCGAGCTTGGCATCTTTCCATTCAAGAAGACAGGGAATTTCGTAGATTTTAAAACCAAAAGCCTGCGCTTTCTGAGCGACCTCGAGATGGAATTCCTTTTCGTCCTCGTCTATGGGGAGACTGAGAAATGCTTCGCGTTTATAGGCACGCGTCATGCCCGTGTACATTGTCATTTCGCGGCCCTGGCCGATACGAATGATCATATTGCCGATGCGGGAAATAAGGACTCGCTTTAGAGGTACATTTTTATAGCCGCCACCCGGTAAGTTAGGCGAAGCCACGATCATGTCGGCATCAGGATGTTTTTCGAAGGCATCAGCCAGACGGTGAACAATATCCTCTCCCCAGGAAAGATCTATTTCGGTTGTTACGATGATGTCGCCATCGGAGAGCCCGATTCCATGCCGCAAGGCATAACCGCGCCCACGATTTTGTTCGTATCCGGCAATCTTTATACGGGGATTTTTTCCTGCAACCCGGCGTGCAAAATCGGCACTTTGGTCGCGTGAGCCGTCATTGACCACGATTAGTTCCCAATCGTGCTTCAAGCTCGCGAGTCGCGCGGCCATATTTTGAATCGCGGCCTCGATGATCGCTTCTTCATTGTAAAACGGGCAGACGATGGAAACTTTCATGCGGCCTTCCATGTGAATTTACGGCTGTTGCCTTCCAAGTATGCAAGCGGTGGCGGCTCAAGCTCGTCGGGCTGATAATAACGCGCCGACCCCATATGAATAGTCGAAAATTTGGATTCTAGATAAAAAACTTGTTTTTTTACGTTATTTCCGTGACTTAGCTTGTCCTCTACGGTGACGGAAGACGAAGAAAAACTGACTTTACGCTCAAGCTCGATATCGACCGTCCTACGCTTTTTCACGAGTGTTTTGACAAGAAGGTTTTTGATGAACAGAGCCAGATTTTTTTGGCGACCGATTGTGATCATAAAGCCACGGAAGCCTAAAAATAAAAACGGCGACATGATTTTCTGATTCATACGAACAAAATCCGCTTTGACAGAGATTCCATCGGCCCCGTACTCAACGGAATTTTCAAGTGAGAAGCTCTGGCTGCTGATAACAAGGTTATTGATGCGGGTCCAATAGCCGCAATCGCTAAAGGTGAGACGTTTTGATTTTATATCGTAAATTTTCAGGACGCCGCCTTTCGAAGGCGAAAAAATGGCCTGATAATTATCCGTGACATGTACGACCAAACCGGCTTTGGGGAAAACATGGTGCGCTGGAACATTGAATGGCAAAGGAGCGGTTTTTAATTCGCTTGCGGCATCATATGCGAAAAGATAATTGTTTAACAATGGACAGAAATTATAAGCATCCATCATCGCAAGGCCAGCAGCGTTTTGCGTTTCGACGGAATTCCGCATAAAAGCGGCTACAGATGCAGCTTCCGGGCAGTGTAGCGATAAAATTTCAAATCCTGCAGGAAAGTAAAAGCTCGTATTCCGGCTCCCATATTCTCCGCCCAGTGTTCCGTTCGGATGAATGAAATGAGATATGAATTTTACAGATTTTTTAAGACTTTCGAGCAGATTCTCGTCTTGTGTAAGCTGCCAGTAACGCGCGAGATAGAATGTTCCATGTGTCTGATAGCCGAAATCCGCCCCGCCATATTCTTCGTACCAGCCTTCGCTTGATTGGCATGACAGGATGCGGCTGATGAAATATTTGGCCCGCTCTGAAAAACGCTTTTCGCCCGTTATGCGCGCAATGACTTCAAGCGCGGCGGCGGCGGCGGCGAGATGGTTTGAAATAACACCGTGATGTTCGTCGTTCTTACAAAGCCAATCCCCGCCTTTTGAAAAGGTATCGCGGATAGAGCCCTGCTCTTCAGGAGAGATGGAATCGCTGACCTTGAAAAAAGCCTCACCGAGGTAAAAACTCGTGAAAGCCGTGGCGGCGAGACTGCGCTCATAGGGATAGGCTTCATCAAAAGAGCCATCAGCGTGTTGTAGCGATTGCCAATATTTAAATCCAGCGATGATCCATTCGCGGACACGTTCGTGGCCGTTATAAATATTCCCGGGAAACGGTGTCGTGTAAAACCAGGACAGCGCGTAAAGCGCTTCCTGAAAGCGGGATCCGGCGAAATCGGTAAATTTCCATCCCCAATAAGTACGATCAAAAGCGCCGTATGTTTTAGAGGGTTTTTCCCGATCCATGCGCGACAAAAGACGCGGCATTTGATTTGAGGCATGAACCACATACAGATTTTTTATAAAATCCGAATTGTTTTTATGTCCGAGATTGTGCTGGCCCGACATCAAGACATCTTCTCGAATTTTGCGTAAATCATTAAACCCAGCAGCCGGTCGAGCACGACGCGGACAATTTTAGGGACATTTTCACCTAATAAAAATCGTGTTGGAAAATAATGAATTTCGAATTTTTCAATTTTACAATTGGGCATCATGCGGCGCATATCGGCACGGCTATACGCCTTGCCGATCGGGTTGTCATTACCATCATAAAGACGAACCAGATCGTCGGGCGTTTTAACACTACCGAATTGTGACCGTCCCGGCACAGTTTTGAACAACAATTGAATAAATAAACGCGTTACAGGCCATAGAACCGGCAGCATCAACGGATGCAGATAGTAGAAAGAAATCATACCACGACCACCGGGACGTAATACGCGAATAGCCTCGGAGACAGCCTTTTCAGTGTCGGGCGTATGGTGCAGGACACCCGCAGACGTCAGATAATCAAAACTATTGTCGGTGAATGGCAAGGATTCCGCATTGGCCACACGCAGATCGGCATTTAAACCATAAATAGCCAAACGTTTTTTTGTCAGTTCAATTGCGGCAGAAGTCAGGTCAACGCCGGTGATTTTTGCGCCGTTACGCGCAAAATTCCAGACAAGCCATCCGTTGCCGCATCCTATATCAAGAACTTTTTCGCCGACATGGCGGTTAAATTCATACATGGACTGGCAAAAATCGCCCTCATCATAATCACGAATGCGGGTATGCCACTCAAAAAAATCTTTTGATCCTTCAGGAAAAGGTGTCTCGAGACTTCCTAAAGGATTGCTTGACCAATATTCTTCTACCTGGGCTAAATTTGCAGAATTTTTCATCGTAGTCTCATAGCAAAAGCCACATACCACTAAAAATCATGGCATAGCCACCTATTTTAACAGCCGTCAAAGTTTCATCGAAAAATAAAACGGAAAAAATAGAAAGAACGACAAGATTGATACCAAAAAGAGCCGGCACAATCGAAGATGTTTCGTATTTAGAAAGAATCCATAGATATAACAGAAATGTGATGCCTGAAAAGAAGATGCCAATCCAAAGATTGGGCTGCAATAAAAAAGAAAAAGCATTTTCTAACGAAATATTGGCTAGTGGAGGAAATGTAATACGGCGCAGAAATGCGATGCCTGTGGTCGCCAAAATTCCCGTCACTATTAACAAAAGAATTTTTGTCATGGATTCACTTGCAATGCGCCGCTTTCGCGCAGTGCCTTTTGAATGGCGAACGTTGTTAGCGTAGTCATCACCTGGCTTTCGAAACTAATTGCAGACTCGCCTTTTTTTATGCCTTCTATGAAAGCCGCCATTTCCTGTGCGTGGCCCTTTTCAGCCTGCAGCCAGCAGCGTTGCTTGATTTGTTTGCCGTGACCCTGAATAAGGAGTTTGCGCCAGTTATCGATAACGCCAACTCTGTTACCACCAAACACTTCCAGTCTTTCCTTAGGGAAAGCCGGATCACCCGAAGCGATGTAAGCAATAGTGCCAATCGAGCCGTCAGAGAACGTGATGCTAATGATAATATTGTCAGGATCTGAAGGGGAATTGCCGTCAGTCACGGCTTTGACTGAAACACTGACAGGGTCAGCACCGCATATGAATTGCATCGTATCGATGAAATGGCAAACTTCACCAATAATCCGGCCACCGCCTGTTTCGGTGTCCTGATGCCAGTGCGAACCGGGGATGAAGCCTGCGTTAATGCGGTATTGCATGACCAGACGATTGCCGCTCATTTCACTACGGAGGCGCAGAGCCAGTGGCGAGAAACGGCGGTTAAAACCGGTCAAGACCGTGCAACCGCTTTCTTTCTGGGCTTTAACGACTTCATCAAGGCCTGCCTGATCGATGGCGAGCGGTTTTTCAACGAAGCAATGCTTTCCCGCACGAAGAGCCGAAGCAACCATGCCCGCATGGCTGTCATGGCGCGTGGCGATCAGGACGGCGTCCACCTCAGGATCGGAAAGAATTTCATTATAATCGGATGTGCAATTCACTGCGCCGTATTTGCGTGCGACGTTTACACTTGTAAGGCCGCTGCCCGTGGCGAAAGAACGGAAATTAACACCTTTCACAGATTTAAGGGCGGGCAGCAATACGCCTTGCGCGAACTGCCCGGCACCGATGACGCCAAGCGAAATCTCGCCGTATTTTTTCGCGTGTGTTTTTATTGGAGCGATCTGGATCTTCGATGATTGTTTCTTTTCAGGATCATAATCCAGAAGGATGCCGATATATGGCTGTTTCGTTTCACCTAACAGCAGGTCATAGGCTTTTTGCGCTTCGGCCACTTCGAAGCGATGCGTGAGCAGCGGCTTTAACTGCACACGGCCACGCGCGATGAGATCGAGAAACGCCTCCATATTCCGATTTTCCGTCCAGCGCACATAGCCGAGCGGGTAATCCTGGCCTTTTTCCTCGTAGTTCGGGTCGTAGCGGCCCGGGCCATAAGAGCGCGACTGACGCAGATCGATTTCTTTCTCGTAATAAGCGCGACGGGGGACATCATGGCCGACATCACCGACAGCGACGACACGGGCGCGGTCGCGTGCCAGTTCGGGTGCCAGCGCAATAGGTGCGCTGCTCTTGGTGCCTGCGGTGATCAGGATTGCGTCTGCGCCTTTGCCATTGGTGAATGCCATTACAGCGCCCTTAAGCGCTGCGTTATCGCCGCTTGCGATACCGTCATCTGCGCCTAGAGATTTTGCAAGATCGACTTTTGATGAATCCAGATCAATGCAGAAAACGCGACAACCGGACGCAGCACAAATCTGCGCTGTGATCTGACCGACCAGTCCCATGCCTATGATGACAACCGTTTCACCAAGTGTCAGTTCGGCCTGACGGACGCCATGGAGGGCAATCGCACCGACCGTGACGAAAGCGGCATCTTCAAACGAAACATTGTCAGGAATGGGAACGAGGAGATTGCGCGGGATATAAACGGTTTCGGCGTGATTGGCATATCCGAGACCAGCGCAGGCGACGCGGGTGCCGGGCGCGATGTCGGCAACGCGGCTGCCCGCCTGCGTTACAATCCCGGCGCATGAATAGCCGAGCGGCAAAGGCGCGCTGACGAGATTCATAACAATGCGGCCAGTCGCCAGCAAACCTTCCTGCCCAGCTTTCGCGAGAACTTTTTTGACTAGATCAGGCCGCGCACGCGCCTTCTGCAATGGATTCATTTTAGCGAGTTCAATGATCGCCTTTTCAGTTCCGGCTGAGACGAGAGAAGCAACGTTCGAAACCAGAACGCCGTCCGGCTTTAATGTAGGCGGAGGAACGTCCTCGACCGCCATATCACCTGTTTTGAAATTCTGCAGGACAGCCTTCATGGCGTTATTTCACCCTAATGTTGCAGCTGTAAACCAAATTGAGATCGACCATCGGAATACGCAGCGGGAAGTACACCGCCTGTATGTCCGTGAAATAATGACGGATCAGCGAAATAAGATTGTAGGAAGGATTCACGTGCTCCCGCGCGATAATGTAATTGAGATCAAGACCTTCGCGCGCGAATGAACGGCGCGTCGTCAGATAACGGCCCAAACGCCATGCCACGCCACCATCCAGCGGGATTGAAATGCTGAGCGTGCCGCCGGGTTTCAGAACACGGCTCCATTCACGCAGCACGCGGTGGGCCTGCGGCAAATGCTCAAGATTGTAAACAGAGATCAGGCGGTCGAACGAATTATCAGGATACTTCAGAGCTGTTGCATCCTGAATGTCGTAACTTACATCTTTGCGTCCTGCATGACGCTTGCGCGCCTGATCGAGCAGGTCGGTGGAAATATCCGTCATCACATATTCTTTGAATTTGTGCCTGACCTGCTGCAGGTGGAAGCCGGTTCCCGCCCCTACTTCGAGCACGCGGTCAAAATGCGTGTCCGGTCCGAAGGGTTTTTCGAGCAGCCAGTGCCCGGCATTATTAACCTTGCTGACCAGCGGATTGCCGGAATAATAGGTCTTGTCGTAGATGCGCGGCGCCGCTTCCTGCCACGAGGTCCACATCTTGTCTTCTTCTATGCCGATCATAGCCAGCCTTGTTCTTTATCGATAAAAATTCGGTACCATAGTTCCAGCACCGCCAGCGAGAAAATCTGTTTGCCGAATAAGAAGCCCGGCTGATCGGCGGCCTGCCGTAAATCCCGGATCGCTTCCCAGCGAAAAAGACCCCGCTTTTTAACTGACCCCTCTGACAACAGCTCATCGACCATGCCTTTAAGAGGTTCCGAGGTAAGATACTGATTTATAGGGATATAGAAAGGCTTTTTCTTATGTTTGGCCGATCCCGAAGCCCTCGTTTTCGCTAAGTAATTGCGCAATAAGAGCTTGTTTCCCCTAAGGCCACTCTTATATCCCGGCGGCATAGACATAACAAGCTCCACGAATTGGTGGTCCAGGAACGGAACCCGACCCTCAAGCGAATGCGCCATGGTCATTTTGTCCAGCTTGCAAAGGATGTCGTCGGGCAGCCAGTGCTCGAATTGAAGCGAAAGCATCTTGTTAAAATCGAGCAAGGCGCTTTCTTCCCGCGCCTTGTCATGAGAGCCTAGCTGCGCCTGGAATTCCGGCGTGTAGAAAGCACGTTTGTCAGTTTCGCTGAAGAGGGAAATCAGGAAGTGGTATTGCTCAGCGGTGGAATTACGGCCAAGTACGGATAAAAATTCGATAAGACGTTTTTTTCCTGCCTCACCCAGATCGCCGGGATAATCGAAGGCGTGGTTCAGCAGGGAAGCTGGTGTGGCACTGACCAGCGGCATGACGGCGCCCGACTGAACCAGCTTTGGAACGGAGCGGGAATAGATCGACGCCCATTTCATCACACGGTGCATGAAGTAACCACCAAGGATTTCATCGGCCCCCTCTCCGCTCTGGACGACGGTGACTTTTTTGGCAGCAAGCTTTGAGAGTAGATACATCGGCAGAACGATGCCATCACCGATTGGCTCATCCAGATTCCAGACTATTTTGCCGAGCAGCGATGTGTCTTCAGCACCGCAGATTATTTCATGATGATCGGTGCCGAGAAGTTTTGCCGAGGCAGCGGCAGTCGATAGTTCATCCCCTTCCCAGCCGAAGCCAACCGAAAATGTTTTCAGTTGCTGAGGGAATTGCTTTATTAGAGACGCGACGATAGCGGTTGAATCAAGTCCGCCCGATAAAAACGCGCCTACTGGGCGTTCACTGAGCATGTGGATGCGAGTGGCCTCATCAAATGCATGGTCGAAAGCTTCCTGCGCTTCTACCTTGCTACCGTTCCATGTTGATCGGCTATCCGGACTCCAGTAGCGCTTTAAATCGCCCGCACCTTTTCGCCAGACCATGAAATGAGCCGGAGGGAATTTTTTAATATGGCTGAATATAGTATGTGGCCCCGGCACATAACGCAACGACAGGTATTCATCGACAGCGGCAGGGTTAACCTCGCGCGGGAGATCGGGATGCTGCAGCAGGGATTTTATTTCCGAAGCAAAAATCAGTTGGCCCTTTAGAGACGCATAGTAAAGCGGTTTTATCCCGATGCGATCGCGCGCGATAAAAAAGCTTTCATCACGGCGATCATAAATTGCAAATGCAAACATACCACGCAGGCGTGAAAGGCAATCCGCGCCCCATATTTTATATCCCTGCAGAACTACTTCGGTGTCGGATTGCGTTTGAAAGACACAGCCGAGCGCCTCGAGTTCGCGGCGGATATCAGCGTGATTATAAATTTCACCATTAAAGACAATCGATAAATTGCCGTCCTGCGTTGCGATGGGCTGTTTTCCATGCGCTATGTCGATGATTGAAAGACGGCGCATGCCGATGGCTGTACTTCCGGTCACCAAAGCGCCTTCATCGTCGGGGCCGCGGTGGGCGATGCTGCCAATCATACGTGCAATTATGCTGGCGGAATCGCCCTTAAAGCCGGAAAAACCGGCTATCCCGCACACCGCGCTACTCCCTTAATGGGCACCAGCGCAAGGCCGTTGGTGCGTGCAACTACTTTGTCGCCATCGCAGATCATTTCCTGCGGCATCAGGACATGCGAAAGCGACGGCGCGCGTTTGCGAATCTCTTTTATGTTCTTCCGCCATATTTTATTATTTTCTCCAGCCTCGCCTGCAAAAAACTGACGGCGGCACATGGTTTTCCAGAGCCACGCCGCGCAGGACGGATCATTTTCAACGGGCTCAACGCCCAGCAAGGCAGCGCGCTTCCAAACCTCCTCGGCAAGCGGAGGATTGTAAAATAGATACTGGCTTTCACCCCAGCCAAGAAATGTCGCACGCTCAGGCAGAATAAACTCACCCGTGAAGTTACGAAACGGAAGAACAAGAACCATGCCGTCCTGAGGGACATACTCTCTTACCGTCATTACTACATCGTTTACTTTCTCGATACGATCAAACTTCCATGGATCGCGAGTGAGAAGCATGAAAATCGTGCCCACAACCAACAAACCATAAATAAGAATATTTGATGCAGGAATTTTTGATATCCAGGCAGGCTTCCAATTCATGAGCAAAATGAGACCAACAGCCAAAGACCAGGTCCGAAGACCAAAAAATACAACTGAAAAGACCGTTGCAGCGATAAGAATTTTAGTCCATTTCTGCCTGTCTTTTTCCTGCAAATGCGGTTGCCACATCCACCATGCAAGCGCGGCGACAATAAGAGCAAGGCTCGCGTGATTTACAATCTGGTCCTGATTAAAGATATCAAGCTCAATCAGAGGCGATATATTTGTTGGAATGCCGAGCCATGGCAGTTTCGAGGACAGCGCAGCCCCCATTGATCCGAGAATTAATAGCAAACCGGTGAGCTTGTCCTTGTCGCTGCCCTTCGTAAATGCGTAATAGGCCTGCTCGGCGAGGAGAGCCGTTAACACAAGCACGGCATAAGGAGTGGAACGGGTAAGCGCCAATTGTGTTAAAGGGATAGAGCGGAAAACTTCCGAGGCCAGGATCTGCACGAGCCACGAGATCATTGTTACGATGATTACCGTCGATGCCCGCGTACTGATTTCAGAACCGCCGACACGTGCCCTCGCTCGTAGTGCAACAAGTCCGCAAACAAGCGCAGCCATAATCGCGACGACCACCAGCAATCCATCCTGCAACGGCGTGAGATTGCTTGATTTGTTGAAAACATAGGACCACCAGGCGGCGTGATCGAAATCAGATTTTGCGGGCAGCCTGAGAAGAACAAACCATATGAAGGGTAAAAGCGCGGTAAGGGTAACGGCACCCAGTTTGAACAACTCATTCATTGTTTGCTTACGCGCATATATTTCCCAAAGCGCATGCACTCCCAGCATAGACAGCAAAACGAAGCCGTGCGTCGGATGGTAAGCAGCGAGCAAGGAAGCAGCTATCGCTGCGGCATAGCGCTTTCCGTGCAGATGGAGGCCGAGAACCATAAAGCCCACGGCGAGCGCCATTCCAGAACTGACGATTTTGAAGCCGGCGGCGATGGCCAGATAACGACCGAAGCCCGTGAAGGCGGATAAATATGCGATCAGAACCGCCAGAAAAATAAATCCGGGGCTTCGACCGAAAGCCGAAAAAAAGATCAGCAGGCCGAGCGATAATACCGCCATTTGTATGACATATAAGATTACAAACTGGGATTGCGGTGGAATTCCAGCGTCATGCATTACTTTGCCGGGCAATACCGCAAGTCCCATGTCTTTTGTAGACTGAATGAATTGGGCGCTGATTGATTCAGGGGGAAATGACGGGTTAGACAGAATTTCAGAGAAAACAATTGTGTCATTCACGTCAATACTGACCGGCTCGCCCAATCCTTCCGAACCACGAATGGCTATTAAAAAAAGGAGAATGAAAAGCCATTGTAAAAGTGGATTGTGCAGGTATTTCTTAACTTCTGACATTTCTAATATTCCGATAATTCGCTCTCGAGCACCGATATAATCCGGCGGCTGGCATTGCCATCCCATAATTCCGGGCAAGCGCCCTTTTTGGTGTCCCCTTTCATAAACTTTTCGAACGCCGAGAGCAAGGCTTGAGGCGAGGTCCCAACCAAAGTGTTAGTGCCTTCATTGACAGTAACCCAACGCTCGGTATTTTCGCGCAGCGTAAAGCAAGGAACACCAAGCGCCGTGGTTTCTTCCTGGAGACCGCCGGAATCAGTCATAACAATTTTAGCCTCTTTCATAAGCCCCAGCATCGACAGATAGGTTTGAGGAGGAATAAGGAATATCCGGTTGTCATTGAAATAATGACCGAGTGAAAAGCGCGTAATGGATTCCTTCGTGCGCGGATGAACCGGAAATATAACCGGCATTTGCTCGCCAATCTCATGCAAGGCACCCAGCAAGCCTTTAAGCGTAGCCGGATCGTCAACATTAGATGGCCGGTGCAATGTGAGAAGCGCGAAATTTGAAGGTGATATTTTTACATTCTGCGCCGCAAATGTTCCTGCGACGCTGACTGCGCGCATGAGATTATGCTCCAAACAATCGACCATAACGTTGCCTACAAAATGAATTTTCTCCGGCGCGATTCCTTCTTTAACAAGATTTTCATCGGCTTCACGTTCGGTCGTAAATAAAAAATCCGAAATCTCATCGGTTAAGACGCGGTTTATTTCTTCAGGCATCGCGCGGTCAAAACTGCGCAAGCCAGCTTCAACATGGATGACAGGAATTTTTTTCTTTGCCGCCACCTGGGCGCAGGCAAGCGTTGAATTGACATCGCCAACGACCAATACCGCCCGCGGGGAAATTTTCTCGACGACCCGTTCAAACCGGCGCATGATTTCTGCGATTTGCGCCTCGCGAGGAGCGCTCCCGACTCCCAGATTTTCCTCGGGCTCGGGAATATCCAGTTCACGGAAAAAACTTCCCGACATGGCGTCATCATGATGCTGACCTGTATGAATCAAGCGTCCGCACAAAATTTTGCTGGAGGCCATGGCTCTCAGGATCGGGGCAATTTTCATAAAATTTGGCCGCGCCCCGGCGACAACAAGAATGTCCATTTGTTCAGGCATTATCTCTGTTCCTGCGTTGACGCCACCTAAAAACTTTATACCAGTGGTTTCAAGAGAATAATGAGATAAACGGCCCTTCTGAATTTATTTTTCATATAATCGGAACTTTCCGACCCTGCCGACCATTAGAAAAGGCCTTCAAAAGCTATGAATTTCCAATCTTTTTAAACTGCAGGATCATACGCGTGAAACGAACTTCAACTTTAAAGAACATTCTGACTGGCGCTGCGATTTTCGCCTTAACCGGCACTAGCACCGCTGCCGCCTTTTGGCTCACCGCGCCAAAACCCTCTCAAAACGAGCTAAGCAATTCCTTTTGCCCTGATATGGCCAATGAACAGGCCTATAAGGATAAGGGAGCTCAGACCTACGCTACCCTCATTCCCGGCCAGAATGGCTGGATATTCCGCACAAAAAACGATTTCCGAAGAAACTGGACCATTAGCGAGGCCACCCATGAGAGGCTTTTAGCCCTGCAAGAGGCCATGCGAGCGAACAATGCAGAACTGGTTATTGTCATGCCGCCGGTGCGGGGCATGATTCACTCTGATGAACTTTTGCCTGCCGATCAAAAACTATATGGCGATGATAAACTGCAAGCATCGTGGGATGCTTATGAAGCGTTTATAAGCAACGCAAAAAGCGCCGGTATCGATATTGTTGGAATTGATCGTGACGAGGTGAACGGCAAATTTTTCTATATGCGTAATCACCACTGGAGTTCTGATGGCGCGCGGATCGCCGCGCAGAAGGCTGCAAAAGAAATTAAAACCCTCCCTATCTACAGCCAAATTCCAAAAATAAGCTATGTCACCAAGGCCGAGGAGCCGAAAAAATACAAAAGCTCCTATAATGGCGCGTTTAAAAAAATATGCGGAACGAGCGTTCCTGCAGAAATGGCACAGAATTATGAAACAGTTCCCGCCAGCGCAACGGGCAACGAGCAGGCACTTTTCGGCGAGAATGGCGAGCCGCAGGTCGTTCTTCTCGGGACCAGCAACAGCGTTACCGATTCTTCACAAGCCAATTTTGAAGGGTTTTTAAAAGAATATCTGTCGGCTGATGTTATGAATCTCGCTTACAGCGGCGCTGGTATTGATACCAGCATTGTTTCCTATATGAATTCCGCGCACTACAAAAACGGAAAGCCTAAAATCGTCATCTGGGAAATTCCGGGTTATTACAATCTTGATATCATGGACACGAATGTGTTCAGCCAGGCCATCCCGGCCGCCTATGGCGAATGCCGCGATCATGCGGTCGCCAAGGGCGATTTTAAAAATGTAACCGATAATAACGCGCTTTATGCATCAGAGGATGGCGGTCTTTACGGCTCGTTCCCTGCCGGGCAAGACCCGCGACAAGCTACACTGGAGAGCAATAAGGATTTATATCTGCATCTTTCCTTTGCAAAGCCGATGAAAGAGGATTTTAAAGTCAAATTTCACTATAAGAACGGTGCAGAAGGGCTGACAAAAATCGTGAAATTCGATCGCTCGCCCCGTTACCCTGCCGATGGTGAGTTTTATACTCTCTTTCCTGTAATGGAGAAGAATGCCGAACTGAACAAAGTCCGGATTAAACTTCCCGAGAAGATCAAGGCAGTTGATGTTTCCATGCAGATCTGCGCATTGCCGAAAGATCCGGCACCAAGCGATGAAAGCATGTAGTTAAAACTGGAAGTAGAGAAACGGCGAATAACTCTGTGCGCCCAGCTTCATCACTGCTATTACAAACAAACCGATTGCGCCGCTGTGGATCCATACACTGCGTGTTTCCTTGATATTAAAGTTTAACTTTTTTCCCAGCAACGGCATGCCGAAAATCAAAGCATAGCCGACGATTAACGCCGTCGTAGCAACGCCAGTAACCTGCCAGCTGATCTCCTCGCTGAGGCCACCTGCGGCACCTGCAAACATTGATTTATAGAATTTCAGCGCTTGGGTAACATTTTCAGCGCGGAACATGACCCAGCCCATGATGACAAGGAAGAACGTAAAAATCATCAATGCGAGATCTTTGACTGGTTCGATCACTTGCCTGCTCTCTTTTTTAAGAGAATTGACGAAACGCTCTATCGCCAGGATTCCGCCATGCCACGCGCCCCAGATAATGAAGGTCCAGTTAGCACCATGCCACAAGCCGCCCAGCAGCATCGTCAGGAAAAGATTGATATAAGTGCGCCGAGTGCCCTTTCGGTTGCCACCGAGCGGTATATACAGGTAATCACGCAGCCATGTTGAAAGGCTGATGTGCCAGCGCCGCCAGAATTCAGTTATAGAGCGGCTTATGTAAGGGAAATTGAAGTTCTCCATGAAGCGGAAGCCCATCATGAGGCCAAGACCGATGGCCATATCGCTATAACCGGAGAAATCAAAATAAAGCTGAACGGTGTAAGCAAGCGCGCCGAGCCACGCATCGGCCATGGTCGGGTCTTCCAGCGCAAATGTTTTGTCAACGAGTGGTGCGACCGTGTCAGCGATGAGAACTTTCTTGGCAAAGCCCGTCATGAAGCGATAGGCCCCTTCCGCGAATTTTTCTGGTGTGTGTGTGCGGCTGGTGAACTGGTCTTCAAGATCCTTGTAACGCAGGACCGGGCCGGCGATGAGTTGAGGAAAGAGTGTCATAAAGGCGAGAAAATCGCGTAGTTTTTTCGGCGGATGCGCTTCACCGCGGTAAATATCGATAAGAAAACTGATGCACTGGAAAATATGAAATGAAATGCCGATCGGTAGAATGAATTTTAAGGCCTCGATGGTGTTCATGCCGGAGGCTTCGAGCGCCGCGTTAAGACTGTCGACGCCGAAATTGAAATATTTAAAAATTCCGAGTGTCACAAGATTGCCTGCGACGCCCAGTTGCATCCAGCGGCTGCTGCTGAGTTCTACATCAGTCTTCACAATGCGGTCGGCTATGATGTAGTTCCAGAATGTGATGCCCATGATGAGCAGCAGAAAGTCAACGCGCCACCATGCATAAAAAATGCACCCACCAACGAGAATGACAGGCGAGCGCCATGACTTAGGAACGATGTAATAAACCGCCAGGAATAGCGGCAGAAACAGGAAAAGAAATATGAGCGATGAAAATACCATTTTGCCCTGTCTATAACTGACCTAATAAAAACCGGAAACGGAAGGATCCGTTTCCAGTTTTATTGAATCGCTTTCTTTCCTGATTATTTAGCGCGTGGTGTTGGTGGATGCCTGAACCCATTCCACATCCTTATCGTTCATAGCAATCGCGCTGTAAGACGCGCCGCGCTCAAGCGAGACAGGTCCGAGATCCTTCAGTTTTGTGTCGCCATCGAAAATGGCAATGGAAACCTTCACAGGGTTGATCTGTTTATCACCGACCGCGCCAGCCGAAAGCGGCGGAACGATTTCAACCTTACCGTCGGCCGTTTTCAGGCTGAGATCCGGTTTGTCCGTCAGATTGTAAAATACGATCTGCGATTTGGCTTCGTTCTCGTTTTTCGGATCGTCTTTGACTTCCAGCGCGCCGCTTTCATTGAGAACGACGGTGTAGAATTTACCGGATTCAGCATTAAAGTCTTTCGCTGCGGAGCCAATAGCGGCCTTCACGGCACCTTTCGGTATGACATAGTAGCTCGAAACCTGCTTGAAATTCAGGTAGTCATAGCCTTTATCATTCGCCTTGGCCTGCTTTGAGCCATTTTCGGGGGATTCACTGACAAATCTTACGAAAGCCGAGCCTTCGGGGGGCAATGGGTCATAAAGACCCTGGTCCTGAGCAAAAGCGGGCATAGCCACGGCGCTCAAAACCATAATACTGCAACATGCTGTAATTTTTTTCATAATTTTTCCTTTTTAAAGTTTGGCGTATTGTGCTCGACACTTACAACCGGCGGCTGTTTAGGTTCCATGGGAGTTTCATTATATCCGAGAGAGGTTTTTTGATCTTTTTTACAGATCATAACGCTGACGGTTTTACCTTTTGCCTCTTCAGGCAGATTTAATACGACCTTCTCGAGGTTTTCCTTCTTTCCATCCTGCAGGGCCACGTAAAACTGGCCGTCACTCGGATAGCGTCCTGAGCGGTCGAATTTGTATTTGTCACGGTTTTTAACGTAGCGCAGATCCAGTGTGACCGGCTCGGTCATCGGAGTATTGAAACCCACATTAAGATAATAATCGCTCCCTGAGATTTTCCGGCTGGCCAGCTTTTCAAGTGCAATCATTGTTTTTTCTTCAATTTTTTTATCTTTGGCCAGAACAACGGGATTACTTTCACAAGAGCCGTATGTTGCGGGGATGGCTTCACGGAAGAATTTTTTATGGTTGGATAGATCGTAATAACCGGGAATTTCCCAGATAGCGATCTTGGCCGGATTTTTATGAAACGCTTCCGAATTCAGATAAGAAATCATGGCCGTATCGAGACCACCGCCTGAAACCGACATATTTATTATATCGGCGGAAAGTTCTTCTTTAAGAAACCCTTCAAAATTGGCCTGGGATGGCTCCATGGTGCTGTTACTCGTACCCATCAAAACAATCTCAGGCTGCTTTGAATCGCCAAATAAGTCGTCCTGACCCTCAGCCGTAGATTTTCTTTCTGTTACTTTCTTTACAATGCGTTCCGGTGGCTGGCGTGTATCACAAATTCTTTTGAAAACTTTTTTGGATACGCCGTAAAAATCATAAGCGCCATCCTCGCGCGTTGCGTATTCAATTTTTTCAATATCCTTATAGGCTGGCAGTTTTTTTATCGTGGCGGCCAGAGCTTTCGCGGAAAGTTGTGCACCGTAGGGATTCCAGTGGTGATCCTTGCGGTAGAAAAATGGCGTTTCCGGTGCCGGGCGCTCGACACCTACGACTGTAATGCCACGGTTACGGATGGATTCTATGCCGTTCCAGTAACTTTTCCAGACTTTATCCATATTTCGAAGATCGTATTTTTTCTTGTCTTCGTCAGTAATATATTGTGAATGCATCAATGCTCGTGTCGGCGTAATCAGCATCACCAATTCGGTGCCATGGGCTTTAAAAGCGTCACTTAATTCCTCGAGATCATCGAGCGTGTCATCGGGAATGGAAAAATCATTACGAAAATCGCTTTCAGAGCGGAATATCCATCCACCGTTGCCCGGCACAAGCATTTTGTAGGAATCAAAGTTGTTTTTATCGTAGAGGGTTTCGTCCTTCATGGCCGGGCAGAAAAGCGCCTGCACTTCTTCAACACCGCAGTCATTATTCTGCGCCTGCGCGGGCATCGTACTCAAAAAAACTGCGGCAGCAAGAGCCGCCATGTTACGTTTTATAAACAATTTCTACACTCCCTCAGAGAGAAAATCTGTTTTCAAATTATAATCGAACGAAAGATAACGTTCCGGAATTTCCCAGATCACCAGCTTGGGCGGCGTTTCTTTGAACGCTTCGTTATTAAGATACTTATCCATTGTTTCGAACGGGCCGAGGCCTTCGTCTGCTGCATTCAAAATATCGGTTTGCATGCTTTCCTTAAGAAAACCTGCAAAATTCCATTTTGGGTTAGCGCTGTAACTGGTGCCAACCAACGTAACCGCAGGAGACTTTTCCGAGAACAAAGATTCAGCGGTCGCATCTTCAGCGCCCTCCTCCACAGTCTGAAATAAAGGCAGCGTATCGACAGGGAGATTTTCACTGGCGAAAGAATCACCGACGGGAACATAGCGAAGCAGATCGCCCTTATGTTCTTCATTTTTATCCAGGCTGGTTTTGTACACGGCTTTATCAAAAGAAATGGATTTCCTTTTTAGATACCCCGCGACGGTCACGGCCGTTAGCTGCGCGCCATCAGGCGTCCAATGGGTATCTGTTTGCAGAAACATATTTTTGGAATTTCGTCCGGATTGCATGGGCGTCAATATATCCACGACTTTAATTTTTCTGGAATTAAGATCCTTGAGGAATTCGCTGTAAATTTCTTTTTTATAAGCGGGAAATTCGTAGCGCCCCAATTTTTCACTATATATGCGCGCCTTGGACGGAACAGGAACAACAACCAGATCAATATTTTTAGCTTTTAGATAATTATGAACGCTCTGAACGTAATCCAGATTTTTAAGAATTTTTTCCTTTTGAGCGGGCTGATGATCAAATTCCTCTTTGGTGAAAAGCCAATTATCCTGGCCAATCAGTACACCTTCATTACCTTCATGAAAGGTCACGTAGTTGATAAGGCCCCAGCTGTTTTTGCTTGTTTCATAAGTGATAAGATTTTTGTTAAATAGTTTTTCGTACAAAGGCGTCCATTCGCCCTTAATGACAGGCGTCAGCTTTAAAGGATTAGCCTCGACGCGGCCCTGCCAGACCGCCGCCACAGACAAGGTCGCTGCAGTTATCAGGAATATAAGCATAAATATTCCAGAAACACCGAAACGATGAACCATTTTATTTTTCCTCGCTTTTTGATTGCAGAGCGCTTTGGAACTTTCGTCATCAACGCACGTTCATAAGGAAAGTTCAAAAAAATCTTTTGAGCTCGTGAATTAATTCTCAAAAATCAGGGTACACAACATGAAAGTAAGCGTAATCGGAATTGGATATGTCGGCGCCGTTGCATCAGCATGTCTTGCTGAGATGGGTCACGATGTCATCGCAGTAGATACCGAACAGGTTAAAATCGATTGCATCAATAAAGGTGTTTCTCCGATCATCGAAAAAGGATTGGGCGAGCTTATTAAAAAGGGTGTGGAAAGCGGCAAGCTTAAAGCCACAGGCAGTTTAAAAGATGCCGTTGCTGAAAGTGAGATTTCACTTATATGCGTTGGCACACCGAGCGAAATCGACGGATCTCTGGATTACAAATATATTCGGGAAATCTGCAAGCAGCTCGCCGAGGCGATCAAGACAAAGGATGAATTTCATACGGTGGTTGTCCGCAGCACAGTTGTACCCGGAACGCTATTGAATGTTGTGAAGCCTATTCTGGAAGAACATTCATGCAAAGTCGCCGGACAGGATTTTGGTCTTGGCAATAATCCGGAGTTTTTGCGCGAGAGCACGGCTATCGAAGATTATTTTCATCCCACGCAGATCGTGGTGGGAGCGCTCGATCAGAAAACAGCTGAGCGCATCATGGGTCTTTATGATGGTATAGACGCGCCGCGCACGATAGCGGATGTCAGTGTCTCTGAAGGTGTTAAATATGTCAGCAACGCCTGGCGTGCCAATAAAATTTCATTCGCCAATGAAATCGGTAATATCCTGAAAAGGCATAGTGTCGACAGTCACAAGGTCATGCAAATCTTTTTTGAAGACACCAAAATTAACATGGGTCCGAGCTTCCTGATGCCCGGTTTCGCCTTTGGCGGATCTTGCCTCCCAAAAGATATCCGTGCCCTGCGCGCCAGCGCGAAATCGAAGGGGCTCAAAACTCCCCTTTTCGATTCAATCATCAAAGCTAACGAGTTGCAGATTAAACATGCCTTTGACCTGATCTGGGAAAAAGGTCAGCAGAATATCGCGCTGCTTGGACTTAGCTTTAAGCCCAATACGGATGATCTGCGGGAAAGCCCGCTGGTGATACTGGCCGATCTTCTGCTCAAGGGTGGTTACAATTTGAAAATTTATGACCCTTGCGTCTTTGAAGCCCGCCGTATGAACGGCAGCAACCGCGAATATATCGAGAAAGGCATTCCGCATATTTCGAGTTGCCTGGTCGAAACGCCGGATGAACTTATGCTGAATTCTGAAATCTTCGTGATCGGTAACGGCACAAAGGAATTCGCAGATATCATCAGCAGAACCGATGAAGCGAGCACGATTATCGACCTTGTCAGGTTTAAAAACGCGCCCATTGAGACAAGGGCAAGCTACAGCGGTCTATGCTGGTAAATGGACAAAGCACATTTAAAATCCCAAAGAAACTGGCCTGAAGGCACCATCGGATTTGCGGCTTATACTTCAGGTCTTTTTCTTGCAGCCGCCATGCTGCCGGCTACCGCCCTTGATCCGTCGGCGCAATTTTTCCTTGCGGGAATCGGCGTGCTGGCAATGTGGCGCTACAGTTGGGGGATGATTAATTTTGTCCGCTCAATCATATACAGGACATATATATTCCCTCGCTGGCGTTACCAGGCCGATGTGGGGGGCGCGGCGCTTTTGCCATCAAAACTCTATATATTAATGACTATTTACCGCATTAACCCAAGGATTGCCTCGCGGGCCATAAAAGCAGCGACGCAGGAAGCGATCCGCAGCGGTATTCCCACAACCATTGTTGCCTCTATCGTTGAACAGCAGGATGACGAGCTTGTTACAACGCTTTTTCAAAGCTGTAATCCGCCGGAACATATCAATTTAAAGATCATACGCGCCGCAGGAACCGGCAAGCGCGTAGGCCTGGCGCATGGTTTCATGACAATCTCACGCGACCGGCCGCCGCCCGACGCTCTCGTGGTCGTCATGGATGGAGATACCGTCTTACTGAACGGAGCTTTGAAGAAATGCATCCCCTTTTTCA
Organism: Alphaproteobacteria bacterium; assembly: GCA_017999645.1. Classification (GTDB taxonomy): domain Bacteria; phylum Pseudomonadota; class Alphaproteobacteria; order Micavibrionales; family Micavibrionaceae; genus UBA7657. The sequence goes on along the minus strand of JAGNLJ010000007.1, from coordinate 100,390 downwards.
AATTAAGACCAAAGCTTGGCGCGGTGACAACGGATGAAATCAGCGAGGTTGATACCAATTCGCCGTGGATGAGGAATTGGTATGAACTCCGCTTCGCGCAGCGCCATATCCTGATGAGTTCGATCTCACTTTCACGCCGCGTTATGACACTGACGGGGCGCATGTCCATTTTCCGTGCCGATATCGTCACGGCGCGCGGTTTTATTGATCACGTTACGCATGATATGCTGGACCACTGGCGGCTCGGGAAATTCAAGTTCCTGACCGGCGACGATAAATCCAGCCTTTACTGGGTTATCAAGCAGGGTTATGAGCAGATTTACATTCCGGACGTGCAGGTCCTGACTCTCGAAGACCCCCCCCATGAAAGCTTTTTGAAATCCAGCACACAATTAATGTTCCGCTGGTTCGGCAATATGTTCCGGACCAATAGCCGCATATTGAATCTTGGCATGACACGCATGCCGCTCTTCGTCTGGTGGGCGTTTTTTGACCAGAGACTTTCGATGTGGACAACCCTTGTTGGGCCGATTTTCGCCACATTGCTGGCGATTAAATACGGCCCGATATTTTTCGCCTATTATTTTGTCTGGGTAGGTTTCGTACGCTGGGTTATGAGCCTGATGTTGCTCAGTGCCCGCCCAAAAATAGACTGGCGCTACCCATTCCTGCTTTATTACAGCCAGATTTACGGCGCTATGATGAAGACCTGGGTTTTCTTCCGTTTGGATGTCCAGTCCTGGACGCGGCAAAAAACCAAGCTTCAGCGCGGCTTGACCCAGTCGCAATATCTCTGGAATTTCTGGAGTTCCCATGCAGTTCATGCGACTGCGATTATAATCCTAATCTGCAGCATCGGCCTCGCGAGTCATGTGATCCAGATCCCGTACAGTGCCGTCAATACGTTGGTGTTTCACTAATGGAACCTTTTAATCGAAAGCCCGTTTGCGGGAGTGATCTAATCAAGGGGACTTTTTAGTATGGCTATACAGAGTGTTGCTACAGCGGCGAAAATCGAACGTGAGTCCGAGCCGCAACGCCATCATGTTCGTCTCCAAGTGCCCGCCATCATCGTTATCGGGATGGAAAAATACATGACGGATGATATTTCTGCTGGCGGATTCTGCATCAAAGCCGGGCGGCAAGTATTCGAACAAGGTATCCAAGATTTAAAAATCTATTTCCCGTTTCAGAATTTCGCATTTCATCTTCAGCTCAAGGCCAAGCCTGTTTACTATAACCAGATTCTTAACACCGTGGGCTTTACCTTTACTGAGATCGACTCGCGCCAGCTTTCCCTGCTCAACCTGGTTATCAAATCCTCGCTTTCAGGGGAAATCGCAAATGACGGGCAGATCATGGAAGTTCTTAAACAGAATGATGTGCCTAAAGTCGATCTTTACCCTCACAACAAGTGGAGCCGCTTCGTTCCGCTTGGGCTTATTGTCCTGGCAGGCGTGACCGGGCTGCTTCTTCTGGCCGGAAGCATCTATGAGAACACATCTATCGTTAAGTCCTATATGGCGGTTATTGAGGCCGATACCTATACCGTAAGTGCCGCAGGCGACGGGGTTTACGATTCATTGCTCGCCGCAGGTGCTCAGAAAGTGACAAAAGGACAAGAACTTGCCGTACTCAAGCCACAATCCTCGCAGCCTGAGAACGTAAGCGCTTCTGCCGTTACTGGCGAAGCTGACACGCCACCTGTCATTACCAAAGACAGCATCGTAATCAAAAGCCCATGCGATTGCGTTGTCTATAAAAGTTTTGCTAAAGATGGCGAATTCCAGGCCATGGGCAAACCTCTTTTCGAGTTGCTGCCGCTTAAAACCAATAGCTGGGTTACCGCCAGCGTCCGTCCAGATCAAAGTCATCGCCTGCGCCTGCTAGATGATGCGTATGTACAAGTCGCTGGTGAAAATAAATTCATAGAAGGTCACATTACGCAATTCCTGCCGCCTGTTTTTGAAACAGACACAATACAGGTGCGCATTAAAACGACAGATCCCATCCCGCCCGAGCTCGTAGGCCAGCCCGCTTACGTTGAATTCGTAATTTTTTAAAAATAATTTGGAATTTTTCTTGTTGCAGCGCGTTAAACAGATGCTCTCGTGTGTCCATATTTTAAATAAGGAAAATGTTTGATGCAAAAAATCATTCCAGTCATTCTTTGTGGCGGATCAGGCACGAGATTATGGCCTCTCAGTAGAACCGGCACGCCGAAACAGTTTTTGAAACTGCTGGATGAATACACGCTGTTGCAAAGAACAGTTGTCCGGACGCTCGATATTTTAGGAATGAATCCCTCTGACGTCGTTACCGTGACTCTCGGGAACATGCGCGATGAAACGTTCAGGCAATATGAAGAGATTTCTCCATTTTTGAAACGCCATGTTCTGTTGGAGCCTGAAGCGCGCAATACTGCCGCTGCCGTGGCTTTCGCAGCCCAGTATGTTAAAAAAGAGTTCGGTGAAGATGCGCTGCTCTGGATCCTTCCTGCAGATCATTATATCGGTAATGAAGAGGCATTAAAGCAAGCGGTGCTGAAAGCATCGAAAGCAGCAGCCAACGGCTATCTGGTCACTTTCGGAATCCAGCCTACGCGCCCCGAAACGGGGTACGGGTACATTAGAAAGTCTGAAAGCATTAACGGCTCGGGCAGTTATCATGTCCAGCAGTTTTTTGAAAAGCCCAAGCATGATGTTGCACTTAAATTTCTTAATTCCGGTGAATATCTGTGGAGCAGCGGTATGCATCTGTGTAGCGCAAAAGCCATAGAGAAGAATTTTATGATCTATGCCCCCGAAACATGGCAAACAGTTGTAAACTCTCTCGATGGCTCGTTCAGCCCACGCCAACCTCTCAAGCATATTTATAAAAAAATCAAAAAAGAGCCGTTTGAGACTGCCGTCCTTGAAAAATCGGATTCGGTTGCGGTTATTCCCTGCGATCCCAAATGGACAGATGTCGGTTGCTGGGAAAGCCTATGGGAAATGAAGACGAAAGACATTGCCGGCAATGCCATGGATGGAAACGCCGTTTGCCACGACACTAAAAATTCAATGATTATGGCGCAGGACCGTCTCATTACCTGTGTTGGACTTGAAAATGTCATTGTCATCGATGCGGGTGACTCCGTCCTAGTTGCGGATAAAAACAACACAGAATCTTTGAAAGCCATGGTGCAGAATCTTCAGGCCATGATGCCCAATGAGGCGTCAGCAATCATGATCAAGAAACTGGGGACACATCTTGCCGCCTAAAGCATTTCCAATGTTTGCGATTATGTTTGCTCTGTCGGCATGCAGCATGCCCGATATGCAGACTGGCAACCGCGCCGTTAAAAACCAGGATTACGCAGCCGCTCGGGCAAATTACGAGCCGCTCGCGGAATTCGGTATTCCGAAAGCAAAAACCGAGCTTGGGAAAATGTACCTATATGGCCGCGGCGCCGATGCGAACCCGCAAAAGGCGCTGGCGCTTTTTGAGGAAGCACAAGCCAAGGGAGACCCTGGAGCTGCAAAACTCATTCCCAAGACACAAGCCCACATCGGAGCGCTTGCGCTGACAGAAAACCCCTCTATTCCCCCTCAGGAAGGTCTGAAATTGCTCCATGAGGCAGCTGCAAGTGGTGACGCCAGCGCCCTCTTCAATCTTGGCTATGCGCATGAAAAGGGCATCGGCGTGCCTGCAAACGGACAAGTTGCGGACCAGTATTATCAGCAGGCCTCGGCACAGGATTACCCGAAGGCTGATTTCTACCGCGGCCAGCTTTATCAAAGAGGGGAATTAATTCCCAAAAATATGGATCTGGCGCTGCAACTATATGAATTAGCAGCACAAAATGGTTATGCCCGCGGTTATTTAGAGCTCGGGAAAATCTACGAAAAGGGCACAGATGTGCCACAAGATTACCAAAAGGCAAAAAATTACTATACGCTGGCCAAGCAAAATGGTTTGTCTACCGATGGCAACCTGGAAAGATTACAGGGAAAATCGGGATAGAATTTAAGGGGAGATAAGGTGATTTCGAGATTTAAATACAAGGTGCATGTAAGCGCCCTTTGTCTGGCATGTCTTGCCGTTCCCGCACTTGCGCAAGAAACCGCTCAAACCGGGGGCTGGCAGGATAAAATCAAAACAGATATCCGCGTGACCCTGCAATATATCACCGAGGAAAATAAAGATCTCGGGACTGCCAACGACGAAATGGCGGACAGTTTTTCACAGCAGATCCAGCTTCTGACCGGCGTCGATTTTAATGAAGATCTGTTCGGATTTTTCCACGGGCGCGCCCTTAATATAGATGGCGAGACTGGTTTTGAAGATGAAACCGGTCAGTCTGTGGGCGCGGATCAATCCTTTTTTGAATTAAGGGAATTATATCTGCAAAAGAAGAGCCTGGCGGGTATTGTGCCGTTGTCTTTGCAGGTCGGACGCCAGCGCGTTCGTGAACCGCGCGCCCTGTGGTGGAATAGCGACAATGATCTTGTCCGCCTTAATTATAACTCTACTCTGCTGAATAATTTTATCGCTGTTGGCGAAAATTTGTCATCATATCGCAGCAACACTGACGGCGATTTCCGTGAAGATGACGAAAACAGATTCCGCGTCCTCGGAGAAAGCTCGTGGCAATATAAATATAATCATTTCCTTGAGGGCCGCTTCCTTTATGAAGACGATCATTCAGGCCTCGAAGATACCGGAAGCATCGTTCCCGCTAATAACCGCGACAATGAAGACCAGAATCTTTTCTGGGCGGGCGTGCGCGCCGCCGGGGAATTCCGCGAACCCATGCAGTCTGCGGCCCGTATAAAATACCGCGCCGATATCATGGGCGTTACGGGAGAAGAAGATATATTGAACACCGCTTCTGCGGGAACAGACGCACGTCTCGTAACTGGCTCAACCAATCGCGATGTCCTGGGATGGGGCCTTGATGCCGCCGCTACGGTCGATCCGTTTGAGGAAGGCGGGTTTGTATTCTCACTAGGATATGCTTTCGGCTCCGGTAACGATGGCTCATCCGGAACGGACAATGCCTTCCGCCAGACCGACATGCAGGGAAATTCCAGCCGCGTTGGCCTGGAGCGTCAGCAGCAGAAAAATTACGGCGAAGTCCTGAGACCGGAACTTTCGAATATTCACGTGCTCAGCGCCGGTGCCGGATATCCGATCTCCGAAGCCACGGATGTCAGCCTCACCTATTTCTATTACCGCCTGGACGAACAAGAAACGTCATTGCGCAGCAGCGGCATTTCAGCCCCCCTCAACGGAAACGATAAATCACTCGGCCAGGGACTGGATTTTGCTCTGAATATGAATGTGGGCGAGGAATTCGGTATAAACGCCCCCTATGCGGACCGGACAGATTTCCGCTTTGTAGCGGGAACGTTCTTCCCGGGTGATGCGTATGATCCTAGCAATGATAACGCAGCGCTCAGACTATTTACGGAGCTACGCTTCAAGTTCTAGATATAACGGTGCCTTTTACAAAAAGGCGCTGCGCGCCTCCTTGTGCGCTGCCTTTTTGGTGGCTGGATGCAGGGGAAACACAAGCGCCGATTATTCATCCCTAAACCCGCCTTATGCCCTAAGCACCGCAGCAGCTCCGGCGATGGATGCACGCGTCCAGCCCGCCTGCCCCCGCCCCATGCCCCCGGTCAAAGACCTTGTCCTTGGCGGCGTCTATAAAAAATCCGATCCCACGCGCTCGGAAATCGACGAGGATGCGCAAAAAATATATCAGGGACAGACGGCGAAATTGAACAGCTTTGAGAACAGGCTGAGTACGCTTACCAATGACTATTTGAAGACGAACAAGAAAGATGGCCGCTCGGCCTATTGCGCGCTGGACTGGTTATATACATGGGCGGCGGCAGACGCTTTTCTCGGCGAGGTCAATGTCCAGGGTGGTTATGCTCGGCAATGGAGTCTCGGGACTCTCTCCTCTTCCTATATGCAGGTTAGCGATTTTCCTTTTGATGAAAATAAAAAAGCCGCGATTGAAAACTGGTTGCTCAAGATTGCCGGGCGGGTGATGAATGATTATGCTGACATTTCCACTTATGTCAGGAAGCAAAATAACCATTTATACTGGGCTGCATGGGCGATCACTGAAACCGGCATCGCGACCGGGCACCGGGAGCTTTATGACTGGGGAGTCGGAAAAGTTAAATACGCCCTGCATGTCCAGGTGCAAAATGACGGCACTTTGCCGCTGGAACTTATCCGCGGTCAGAAGGCGCTGCAATACCATGTTTTTGCATTAGCGCCGCTTGTCATGGTCAGCGAAGCCGCGATGAATAACGGCGAAGATTTATATGAAGTGAATGACGGCGCGCTGCATAAACTCGTTACCGTGACTTTTGAAGGATTAAAAGATTCGTCTTATTTTGAAAAACTGACCAATCACAAGCAGATTTCCAGTGCCTCGATGTCAGACGGGCATTTTTCATGGCTGGAAGCGTACAATGCGCGCTTCCCGGCTCAGGAGCATGAAGCGTTCCTGAAAAAGCATCGCCCGATAGTATCGCGACGCACCGGAGGCGACATGACTTACCTGTATAGCCGCATCCTTCACCCCCATCCCACACCTGTTCCTGAGCCTGTCGACAAAGAGCCTCGATAGCCATATATTCGCCTGCCAGAACAGGCGGATGATCAATGCACCCCGAATATGACGTCATTATTATAGGCGCAGGCGCAGCCGGATTGATGTGTGCGATTGAAGCCGGAAAGCGCGGACGCCGCGTGTGGCTTGTTGATCACAGCGAGAAGATCGCAGAAAAAATCCGCATTTCAGGTGGCGGTCGCTGTAATTTCACGAACATTCACACCCACCCAGATTGCTTTCTCTCGCAGAATCCGCATTTTTGCAAATCAGCGCTCACGCAGTATACCGCGCAGAATTTTATAGAATTCGTGCAGAAGCATGGCATAAAATTTCATGAGAAAAAGCTGGGCCAGCTATTTTGCGACGAGTCATCGACACAGATAATCGAAATGCTTTTATCCGAGGCGAAAACAGCGAACGTGAAATTGGATGCAAAGGTCACGATCAAAGACATTCAGCCGCAGCAAGGTGGCTATGCGGTTGATACCAATCAAGGACAAAAAACATGCGAGTCTCTTGTGATAGCAACAGGCGGCCTTTCTATTCCGAAAATCGGAGCGACCAGTTTTGGATACGAAATCGCAAGAAAATTTGGTCTTAATATAATTGAAACGCGGGCGGGCCTTGTGCCTTTGACATTCGATGGCACCATGCTTGACAAGTGCAAAACCTTGTCCGGGCTTTCAGTTGAGGCCGATGTCATCTGCGGCAAGAAAAAATTTAGTGAAGGCCTGTTGTTCACGCACAGAGGATTAAGCGGCCCATCCATTCTGCAGATTTCATCTTACTGGCGCGCGGAAGAAAAAATAACTGTCGACTTAGCGCCTCAATTAAACGTCTCCTCTTACCTCAAAGAGCACAAACAGAATAATCCAAAACAACACATCAATAATGTTCTTTCAGAAATTCTACCAAGAAGGCTGGCTCAGAGTATTTGTGATGAATTGTCCTGCAGCGGCCCCCTGGGTGCTCTGCCACACGCCATGCTTGACGATCTTGGTCGCACCATTAATCAATGGCACATCGCACCGACGGGCACTGAAGGCTACAGGACGGCGGAGGTTACTCTCGGCGGCGTGGATACGAAAGAGCTTTCATCACAGACCATGCAATCACTGAAAAATCCCGGTTTGTTTTTCATCGGCGAAGTAGTCGATGTCACCGGCCATCTTGGCGGATTCAATTTTCAATGGGCATGGTCGTCAGGCTATGTCGCCGGGCAACATGCCTAAGTCCCGTAAACTATTGAAATAAAACATATTTATTTAAAAGAATATTTCCTGCCACACGGAATAAAACCTACTGCGCTGGTGTTATTACAGTATGCCCCGGTGCGACCACATATGGTGACAATTAAAAAAGATCTACGCTCGGGCCAATCGGTATGGATAGCTTATTCCAGACCAAAAATTTCGTATGAAAATTTGAAATCCGATATGCGCGCTGATGTCCTTGTGATTGGCGCAGGCATAACGGGCGCGCTGATGGCTGAAGAACTCACTGATGCCGGATTTTCAGTCATTATCATAGACCGCAGGATTCCTTTGACAGGCTCTACGCTGGCGACAACCGCCCTGCTCCAATCCGAAATTGACGAACCATTGACGAAACTTTCCAGACAAATCGGCTTTGACAAGGCCGCGCACGCATGGCGGCGCTCAAAACTGGGGCTTGATAGCCTCGCGGAAAGAACTCAACTGCTTGGAATTTCCTGTGACCTGCGCCCTGAGCTTTCTCTTTATACAGCGGGGAATGTTCTTGATCCCTATGCCCTGAAAGAAGAGCAAGATGCCTTGCGGCAGATTGGCTTTGCTTCTGATTTTCTTGATCGCAAGCAACTTAAGAAACACTATTCCGTACATGCAAAGGCCGCTCTTTTGTCATCCGGCAATCATTCCGCAAACCCTTACAAACTCGCGCATGGATATTTAAAAATTTCAATCAAACACGGCGCGAAAATATTTGCGCCAGAAGAAATTTCTGATATTGAACCGAGTGCGCGAAGAGTTTACGCATACACTAAATCAGGATTTTGCGTGAGCGCACGCTATATCGTTTTCACGACCGGCTATGAAGTGCCGGAGCAATTGAAAAAACAGAATTACAAGATTTTCTCAACCTGGGCCATAGCAACGAAGAAGGATGCAGGTGATATTCCCATGCTTTGGGAAGCATCAGACCCTTACCTTTACATGCGGCGTATAAAGGACGGTCGGATTATCTGCGGTGGAGAAGATGAGGAATTTTTCGATGAGAAAAAACGTGATGCGATGATGCCGAGAAAAATTAGAGCTCTACAACGAAAAATGAAGCGATTATTACCCAACATTAATAATACGCCGGAATATGGCTGGTGCGGGTCTTTCGGTGTTACACCGACTGGATTACCGTTGATCGGGCCAGTGCCCGGATTAAAAAACTGCTTTGCGGTTTTGGCTTTCGGAGGAAACGGCATTGTCAACGGGCGTATCGGCGCGGAGATAATCCGCAATTACCTGACAGGGAAAGACGACCCGGATGCTGACATTTATAATTTCAAATTGCCTTCTTAGCTTTAAGACTTAAATTATCTTCATGGATCATATTCCCGACTCTTTTACCCGCACGCCTGAATCTGCACAGGATGCAGTACTCATTCAAAAGGACATGCAAGATTATGTCCGCGTCAGCGATGATTTCGGAATTGTGAAATATATTGCCGGCATCGATGTTGGATACGACTTACAAAGTAATAGCAGTAAGGCTGCGCTGGTTATCATGGATATGGAGAAACTTATGCCGCTGGAAACTGTTATTGCAACAGATCCGACGCCTTTTCCTTATATCCCAGGCCTCCTCTCCTTTCGAGAAGCGCCCGTTATTATCAAAGCGCTGCAACAGGTGAAGAAGAAGCCAGATATGATTTTCATCGACGGTCAGGGCATTGCGCATCCGCGCGGGCTGGGCATTGCCTCTCATATTGGGGTCTTGACAGGCTACCCCTCAATTGGCGTTGCGAAATCAGTACTGTGCGGGAGTTATAAAGAGCCGGGCATGAAAAAAGGGCAATCCGAGCCTCTTGTATATAAGAGTAACAAGATCGGAACGGTGCTGCGGAGCCGAGATAATGTGAACCCGCTTTTTATTTCACCAGGACATAAAATCAGTCATGAAAGTGCTGTTGATTTTGTGCAGAGATGCTTAACGCGTTACCGTTTACCCGAGCCCACACGTATTGCCGATAAATTAAGCAAATTCAGCAAATAAATTTCAACCTTCAGACTTGGAGAATTCAACTGTGTCGTCGGTGTCGCGTATGAATGCGTTAAATGTGTTCCTGAAAATTCCGACGATAGACGACCATGTATCGGTTTCGGGATTATTGAGATCACCCGTGAGAGGAATGCGCGTGGCGAGTTGGTCTTTCTCGTGATTTTTGAAGATTTCCGTGAAAACCGAGACGGCGGATTGCCAGAGAATGCTGATGGGATTACGGTCTTCCTCGACGCTGACCATGTTTATATCTGTAGCAATCGGTTTTATATAGCCGGTTAATTTTCCGTCACGGGCTACGGCTTCAATATAAAGACTGAGCATGCCACTTTCGAAATCCACCGCCGCAATCGAGCGGCTATAGTCATTGATGGCAGGTAAGGCCGCACCCTCAAGCTTTATATCGAGGTCGAAATCCGGCACGTCGCGAATGATGTTCATGGCACCGTTAGCATTCACCTTGCCGCCGCCGATGGACTGGCCGCTGAGACGAATGGGGGACGGAAGAGTTTGGTTTTTATCTTCGACGTCCTTAAGATTTTTTACTTCCAGATCGATATTTTTTATGAAGATGTCGACCTTCGGGCTGGCGGAAAAATCCTGGAAGGAAATTTCGCCGCCGCGAATATTCAGATGGTTTATGTCGAGAGGTGACAAGGCATCGACCAATTTCGTCCATGCGGCACCTTCACCGGTCTGGATTTCGCCGCCAGCCTTGCCGACGGCGAAATTGAGATCGGCATCGTATAGATCGATTTCGGCGACAATCGCGCCGTCGAAGAGCGCACTCCATTGCACGGATAAGTCGGAGGTTTTGATAGCGACAAAAGGGACGGGAATATCGGCATCGTTTTTGAAGATACGAAGGTCGTGGATCTGGTATGCCCCGCGCCAGAGATTGATATCAATATCGGCTATGGAGCCGCTGTAACCTTTGAGTTCGTTGATTTCTTTATTAACATAATCTTTGACCCAGTAAGGCAGGTATATTCGAGCTGCCACGAGGGCTATGACCAACGTAAGCGCCGTTCCGATTGCAACCCTGCCCCATAATTTTTTAGTTGCCGCTTTCATCCTCAGCCAACGCGCGGCGGCGGGAACGGTTCATGAGAAAAATGAGCGCTTAATTAAAAAAGCCCGGCGATGATGCCGGGCTTTTTTATTCCAAATCAAAAGGCTTTATACAAGCTGAAGGTTAAGCTCCTGAGCATTCACAGCGGGGCGCTGTTCGTCGCTGCAATACATACCGTAATGGGTGGGGCCGCCAATTTTGAGCCGCCCCGGATGGCCATGAAAGCCCTCAGGCGAAGCATCGGATTTAAGCACATTCCTTCCGAAATTGGTTACACCTACAGCTTCTTCATATTTTTTCAATTGTTCAGGATTCTTTATAAACCCTGCACCCGTGAGGCGGCTTTTAGGATCCACGAATTTTGCCATGGCCACACCTTCCTCAAAACTGTCTACAAATATAACCTGTAGTTCTGGGGCAAAGTATTCGGTGCAGAACCTATCATAAATTTCAACAATCAGTTCTTCATCCTGCAATGGCGGCATATCCCATACCGTAACCATAGGCTTGGCATATTGGGCGTTCGGATAAGCAGCCATAGGTACTTTTTCAACATCAACTTCCATGCCGCTGCAGTATGCTCCCACTTTTTCTGCAAGTCTTTGAGTGGATTTCATACCTTCGAAAGAGCGCTGATCGACCACGGGCCCCACCTGCGTATCTTTATTGGCAGGGTTGCCGATATGGTGATCGGTGGTTTCAAATTTATTTATAAGGCCTTCGACAAACTGCGTACCTGCGGGGCAGCGCAGGACAATTAAGCGGCGGAGATTTGTGCAGGATTGCCCAGCGGCAGGAGCAACCTTGCCATAAATCATATCTATGATTTTTTGCGCCTCTGCAGGATCCTCAACGGCGTCGCCCATCACCATTGCCGTGTTTGGCCCGCCCATTTCCAGGATCGTTTTTTTGTCGCCGCGCTGTTTCTCGACTATATCTCCTGTTGCTTCGCCGCCGACGAAATGTTCAAGTTTGACGTTTTCTGTAATCGGGGTACTTACGCCGATGTTAAACTGGATCAGAGCATGTTTAAGTTTGTTGAATTGCTCAACAAAAGCCTGACCCATAATTTTCACATCCGGCTCAAATCTCTTTATCGCATTTTTGACCGCATCCATGGCGTGGAATAGCCATGCCGATGCTTTCAGAGGACCGGCAATAATCTGCGGACTCCCGGATGCTCCCGCCCCCGCAACGCCGGCCATACCAATTGCAAAAGGATAATTGAAAGACGGGGTGACCTGAACAGTGCCTATGGGCTTGCGGTTGGCAATCTGCGCTTCTGCGTTTTCAAAGAGAGAGGCAAACCATTTCATGCCCTTAACCATTTCAGCCCGGCAAAGTGAAATCGGTTTGCCGGTGTCGGCCATAATACTCAGCACGATTTTTTCTTCTACCGCATGAAGCTCTTCCTTGAGGATGCGCATAAAACGCACATGCTCTGAAACAGGCATCTGCGCGGTCAGAGCGGCGAGTTTTTCACCATCCTGAAGCATTCTTTCAGCCACATCGTCTGGCGTTTTTTTCAGGTAATAAGGCAGTTGCTCGCCGAAGACGGCGCTGATGGCTGGCTGAAGCGTGGAATTTTCGGGAGGATGACCCAGAGCATCGGCTTCCCCCAAGGTTACAGAGTGCTCCACAAAAGTAGGCGAAGAATTCTGGAGTTCCAATACTAATTCGTTAAAGGCATCAGGGCCCTGACTAATAGCCCATTCGAATTTCTCGACCAGAGTCCGTTGCGGCGCAGATTCAGCGCCCAACATTTCCAAAAGTTGTGAATTGGCAGACGCCATAAGCAGTACCCCCTACGCAAAAAAGATCGCCGTTTTGAATATAAAAAAACTAGTGGCCGCTCCCCCGCACTGTCAAGACAAATTCAGTACGCCGCCTAAAATGACAGGGCTAACTTCCTCGGAATTAATTATGCAGGCGCCAAGCCTTCACAACCGGAGATGAAGGGGGATTATTTCACTCTCTCTATTTGTGCATGAACAGCGCGAAGGAATGTGAGATTTTCCTCCTCCAGCTCGCCGAAACGGTGCCAGTCAGAAACCGCCCGGCCATAAGCGAGAAGCTGGTTATCATCCGTGATGAGATCGCCGTCCTGCGCATATATTTCCATCCCGTCCTGCCTGAGAACCAGCGCCTGCTTTACTTCCTCCGCCGACATATCGCGGGAAATGCTGCCGCGCAAAAAACCCGGCCAGTTTTTGCCAAAGCCTGCCTCGTCTCCTGTTGAACCCAGCAAAATTCCTGTGCCGGAATACGGGTCAACCCATAGAATGGCATTGGGAAACACTTCCCGGAATGTGCGGGCGATTGAAAGGCTGGAATGCAGGCCCAGGATATGGAACGGCACCCATTGCGCAATCACGCCGCCGGGATTGAGGCGCGCGCGGGCTTGCTCATAAAATTCTTTCGCATAGAGCGCATTCACACCCGCAAAGGTCGGCGGCATAGGCTCGAGCGTTATAACGTCGTACATTTTTTCGGTGCGGCGCATATAGGCGCGGCCGTCCATAATGATTGGCGTAACACGCAGATCACTTAACACGTCTTCGTTCTCCGAGAAATTATGCGCCAACTTAAAAACACGCGGATTTATATCGACAATATCGAGCGTTTCCGGATTTTCGCGGCGCACGGCGTTTGCCGTCTGACCCGTGCCGAAGCAAATCACCAGCGCACTCTTTGGATTTTCATGCAACAGCATGGGCAAATGGCCCATCCATGCCATGTAATGCTCAGCCCCGGCTTTTCCGGCGGCGCTTAGCTGTTGCGCGACCGTGAAGCCATCGATAATGACCGAGCGCTGGCCGTTTTCATACTCAACGGCAGACACGGTTGCGTCCGGCCCTTCATACGATTCAAGGACGTGCGCGGGTTTAACATTATCATCAACGTGCCAACCTTGTGTGCGCGTGCGGCCCACTCCTGAATCAGATGTGAGTGCGATAAGGAACGCCAGCAATGCAAAGCCGGATATCTTCGCTTTTCTCTCTCTGTCTGCGCTGAGAATAAAACCAGCGATAACAACGAGCACGCCAGCCAGCCATGCTGTTTTCGCAAAGCCGATGGAAGGGAGCAAAATCCACGCGGCGCACAAAGCGCCTAATACCGATGCAAATGCATTGAACGCATACAGCCTGCCCCAGCGTCGCGGCCCGTCCTGCTGCTCGAGTATCCATGGCAGCGCGATACCGAGTAAAAGCACGGGCGGGCCTATCACACACAAAGTGAGAAAGAACCATTTGGGCAATAGAAATGCGACTGAGGACATATTCACGGTAAGTAAGTCGAAACGCTCAACCAGTGGCGTAGCCAGCAGAATTAATATCCCCGCCCAGCCGGTCAGCGTGCCTAAAGATACATTGCATCTTTTGAGATACGGCACCAACCGCGCACCCAATCCGAGCGCGATCAGAACGCAAGCAAGCATAATGGCGAATGCATCAGTCGTGCTGCGGAAAGCTGCGGTCAGGGAGCGGAACCATGCGACTTCAAGTGCGAAGGTCGCAAAGCCTGTTGCAAACACGGTGAATACTGCAGCGTGAATCTTTATGATGGGGCTGTGTATTTTTGAAGCGGAAAAAGATGCAGCGCTTATCTTCGGCTTGCTTATCCATGCGAAGACGCCTACGACCAAATTAAGTCCCGCGATTACTGCAGCAGCAGCGCCTACGCCAAACAGCGGAATCAGCACGAACGCTGCGAGCAATGCTCCCGCCGCCGCGCCCAGGGTATTAAAACCGTAGAGAATCGCTAATGAGAGATTCGACTGCCGCGCCATCAACCCAAGCACCGGCAGGGTTGCCCCCATACAAATCGTAGGCACGCCCAGGGTCAGGATTATACCCAGAAAATGCACCAGCGGCGCGTAGGCAGGGGTGGCTTGCCAGGCCCATGTATCGAGGCTTTCCACTACGGTAAATGCCGTTCCAAGGCACAATCCGGCAATACCTATAATGCACTCCAGAACTGCATAAATTCTTATTGGCCGCGCTACACGTCTGTCTTTAAGAACATGCCCGATTGCCAATGATCCCAGACACATACCGCCCATTGTAATTGCCAGAGTGAGGGCTGTTCCCCATGCCGAAACACCGAGCGCAAGGCTGGATTTCACCTGCCATAGAACCTGCCATGACAAAGCGACCGCACCTGATATGAGTACAAGAATGTGAATTGGAATGATCTTCAAAAAGGTGCTTTCCGAGCTAAGCCATATAGGTAATTAATTTATACCCTATTTTTTCCATGTATATAACAGCTGTATATAATCGTAGAATCCGCTTGGTATTCCCGTGAAAATCGATACAATCGCATCATCGTTCAATTTGAAATTGTTACTTAACTGGAGATACACACATCATGGCTAAGAAGAAATCTAAATCAAAACCCAAAGCGAAATCGTCCGTTATTCGCCCTGTGCGAAGCACGCTGTCCAAATCAGCGCTCATCGGCCGTCTCGCCGAGGAAAACGGTCTGACCCGCAAACAAGCATCCGGCGTATTCGACTCGCTCGAAGGCGCGCTGCTTGGTTCGATTCATCCGCAAGGCGCCGGCTCGTTCATCCTGCCCGGCCTAATGAAAGTCACGTTGCGCAAAGTTCCGGCCCGTAAAGCCGGTACGCTGGTACGTAACCCCGGTACGGGCGAAATGGTGAAAGCCGCTGCCCGTCCTGCAACGGTTCGCGTAAAAATCCGCCCGCTGAAAAAACTGAAGACAGCAGCAACGAAGTAATCGATCTCATATAAGGAGCCCCGGCCATGCTCAAGCAAAAGAATATCCTCGTATATTTGATTGCTGCCGCAGCCGGGGCTTTTTTATGCCCCCAACACGGAGCGGCTGCAGGGCTCGACCTTGAGAATCAAACCCAGATACCGATCGACGCGCTCGATCTTGATGCCGACGGACGCATCACCCGCACTGAAGTTGCCAAATATATGTTTTATTATTTCGACCGCGACGGCAACGAAAGCGTAACCAAAAACGAATATCATGCCGAACGTCCCATCGACGTCCTGCCAAAACAAAACCCAGCGATCACTTTTATCGACCTTGATAATGACGGCCAGGATGACGGCGTCGAATATAACAAGGATTCATTTCTTGAAGCTGTGATGGTCGGAGAATACGCGCCCGGCTCCACCGAGATTAAAGCGCTTAACGTGCTGGATATTTATTTCCTGCGCGCGGACACCGACGAAAGCCGCGCGATAGAGCTGAGCGAATGGCAGAAGATTTACGCCAAGCATTCCGTGAAAAAGGGGAACGCCCCGCCGGAAGCAGCCAATCAGGATCATTACGCTAAATAAACCAGAAGATGTCAGGGATTTGATTACTTGTTCAATTCCCTGTCGCGCCAGTATTTCGTGCCCTGCACCATAGCCTGCGCAATCAACCCGGAATCGGTCAGCTGATAAATACGCACACCAGGCAAAGCATTTTCTGCGCCGCCGATTTCATCGCCTTTCATTCCGACTTTCGCTGCGGCATCAGCCGTACCGGTCAGATCGAGGCCTTCGGTTGTAAAATCATAAAAGGCTGCGGGATCATGAAATACAAAGACGGTGTTGTAATCTTTGGCACCAAGCCCAAGGCCTACGCCTGCGCTGGCCATCTGCATATATACGTCAGAGCCGTTGCGGTTATCATGGGCGAGGCCGTGACCATAACCGCCGCTGACCCATAACAGCGCAAGAGCGCCGCTTGAGAATACGGCGAAGCCGACAGCGCCCTCGATCTCACGGGCTGTGTCCGGCTGCTCTCTGTAAAGCCGCGCCAAGGTTTCATCGGCCATTTTCTGGATTCCGGCCCGCTGCTCTGCGGGGGTGGATGCCGACCCTGCCGAAGCGGTCTGGGGCATAACAAGGCAGGCGCACATGGCGAGAATAAGGGACAGGTGGTTCATTTTGTTTCCTCCGGTTGCGCAGACGCGCGGAAAAAGCGTTTTGTTCCTGTCAATAATATAGGCATGACGGGCGCCGGGTAAATGGAATATTCTATTTTCCCGGACAAAAGGGAATCGGCATAAACTGCGTATATAAACAAATGGGGCTTTTTATGAATATCTCGAAACCCGTGCTGGCAGCCGCAATCCTGATCCTGGCCTATACCGGACCGACAGAAGCCCAGCCCCAAAAGGGCGGCGACCAGCGGGCCAATGTTATTGTGGCCACGGCTAAAAAACAGGATATCTCGGACAGCGTCGAGGCGCTGGGTACGCTCCGGGCGAATGAGTCCATCACCATCACCACGACCGTGACCGAAACCGTGACATCCGTGAATTTTACGGATAACCAGCGGGTTGAAAAAGGCGATGTGCTGGTTGAAATGGCCAGCGGCGAGGAAAAAGCACAGCTCGACCAGGCACAAGCTGTCGTCTCGGAAGCCAGGCAACAGCTCGACCGCGTAAAAACACTGGCCAAGGATGGTGTCGCGCCTAAAGCAACGCTCGATCAGCGTCAGCGCGATTATGATTCCTCGCAGGGAAGACTGCGCGAGGTTCAATCGCGTTTAAAAAATTATCTTATCAGCGCGCCGTTCAGAGGTGTGTTAGGTCTGCGCAATATCAGTGTCGGTGCATTGGTGCAGCCGGGCACAAAAATCACGACGCTTGATGACGACAGCGTCATGAAGCTGGATTTTTCTGTGCCATCGCTCTTCCTTGCCGACCTCAAGATCGGCACGCCCATAACGGCGCATGCCCGTGAATTCGGCGACCGAAAATTCAAAGGCGAAGTGGCGAGTCTCGACAGCCAGATCGATCCTGTAACGCGGACCATTGTTATACGCGCGATTATTCCGAATGATGATCATCTTCTGAAACCGGGGCTTTTGATGAGCGTGGAGTTGTTCAGCAACGCGCGCAAATCGATTGTTATCCCGGAAGAAAGCCTAATCCCCGAAGGCCGTGATAATTACGTGTTTATCGTCGGCGGCGATGGAAAAATCGAAAAGCGCAAGATCTTAACCGGGACGCGCCAGCCGGGCACCGTTGAAATTTCCTCAGGTCTTAATGAAGGCGAGAAAATCGTTACGCACGGCACGATGACCGCCCGCCCCGGCCAGACGGCGAATGTGATAGGCGAACAGGCGGATGGACAAAGTATTTCGGATGTCCTGGGCCGGACATCTACAAAAGGTGAAGCAAAGGACAAGGACTGATGGTTCTTTCCGACTTTTCAGTCACCCGCCCGGTTTTCGCCTCCGTCATCTCGCTGCTTCTGATCGCTTTCGGAATTGTTGCCTTCACGCGCCTGCCCTTGCGGGAATACCCGGATATCGACCCGCCCGTTGTCACGATCAACACATCCTATCCCGGTGCCTCGGCCTCAATCGTTGAAACGCGCGTTACGGAACTGATTGAAGACCGCATCGCGGGTGTTGAAGGTATTAATTTCATTGAATCATCCAGCTCGGACGGGCAATCCCGCGTTACACTGGAATTTAACATCGACCGCGATATTGAGGCCGCTGCAAATGACGTGCGCGACCGGATCGCGGGTATTGTCGGCAACCTTCCTGAGGAAGCAGATCCGCCGGAAGTGCAGAAAGTCGATGCAAGCGATGATGTCATTATCTGGCTTAGCTTGATTAGTGCCAGCCGCACGACGATGGAGCTGACGGATTACGCCGAGCGCTATCTTGTCGACCGGTTCTCTATTCTGGACGGCGTGGCCAGCGTGCGTGTCGGCGGCGGACAAAGTTACGCCATGCGCGTCTGGATTGATCGCAGCCAGCTGGCGGCGCGTGGCTTGACCGTAGAAGATGTAGAAAATGCGCTTCACACAGAAAATGTTGAACTTCCGGCTGGTAGTTTTGAATCCATCCAGCGCCAGTTTACGGTACGCATCGACCGCACATTCCGTACAGAAGAGGACTTCAGGAAACTGGTCCTGGCGCGGGGCGAAAACGGTTACCTCGTGCGTCTGGGCGATGTCGCCCGCGTTGAAAAAAGCACCGTTGAAAACCGCGTGATGTATCGCGGCAATGGCTCGCCTCGCGTCGGCCTTGGCATCATCAAGCAATCGACCGGCAACACCATTGAAGTCGCGCGGCAGGCCCGTGAACAGGCTGAGCGGATCAATGAGACCCTGCCTGAAGACATGAAAATTGAGGTCAGCTACGACACCTCGGTTTTCATCGACAAAGCCGTACATGAAGTTTACGTGACGCTCGGGATTGCTATGGGGCTTGTCGTACTGGTTATTTATGCTTTTCTCGGGAGCCTGCGCGCCACCCTCGTCCCTGCCGTTGCCGTCCCGGTTTCGCTTATCGCCACATTTATGGTGCTATACGCGCTGGGCTTTACGATTAATCTGCTCACGCTGCTGGCGCTTGTCCTTGCGATCGGTCTCGTGGTTGACGATGCGATCGTGGTTCTTGAAAACGTGGTACGGCGCATGCGCGAGGAGAACGAGCCCCCCCTGCTCGCTGCCTATCGCGGCACGCGGCAGGTCGGCTTCGCCGTCGTGGCAACTACACTTGTTCTTGTCGCTGTCTTTGTGCCTATCACATTCCTTGAAGGCGATGTCGGCAGGCTGTTTTCAGAATTCGCCGTCACGCTTGCGGCTGCCGTTTCCTTTTCCGGCCTTGTCGCGCTAACGCTTACCCCTATGCTGGCCTCAAAAATTCTGCGCCAAAAAGAAAAGAATGACGGTAAAAAGACTCTGGTCGATAAAATAGATGATGCCTTCATTAAAGTCAGGCTGAAATATGTTGGCATTCTCACCCGACTGATTGAACGGCCTGTCATTGTCATAGCTGTTTTTTCGGCGATCATCGCGGGCATTGCCCTGCTTTACATTGCCGTGCCGGAAGAGTACACGCCGCGCGAAGACCGGGGCGCATTCACGATTTCAGTGAATGGTCCCGAGGGTGCATCTTTCGCCTACATGAAAGACTACATGGATGAGATTGAAAAACGTCTTTTGACTTATGTCGAAAATGGCGAGATGGAAACATTGCTCGTCCGTGCGCCGGGCGGTTTTGGCGGCGGCGCGGGCTTTAACAGCGGCACCTTGATCTGCGTTCTGGCCGACTGGGGCAAGCGTCGCTCGGCCTGGGACATCATGGATGAAGTACGCGTCAAGCTTTCCGATCTGCCGGGGGTGCGTGTCGCGCCGGTTATGCGGCAGGGTTTTGCTGGTGGCGGCGGCAAGCCGGTGCAGTTCGTCATCGGCGGCGGCACGTATCAGCAGCTTACGGAATGGCGCGACACACTGGTCGCCAAGATTAACGAGAACAACCCAGGCCTTATCAGCGTCGACTGGAATTACAAGGAAACCAAGCCGCTATATCAAATTTCCATCGATTACGACCGCGCGGCAGAACTGGGCGTGACGGTGGTTTCTATCGGGCGCACACTTGAGACATTGCTCGGCTCGCGCCGCATCACGACCTATATCGATCAAGGCGAGGAATATGATGTCATTGTCGAGGGCGAGCGTAGCGCTCAGCGTACCGCGACGAACATGGAGAATATTTACGTCCGCTCAGACCGCTCCGACCAGCTTATCCCGCTCGCCAATCTTGTCAAAATCGACCAGTTTGCGGATTCCCGCTCCTTAAGCCGTTATAACCGAGTCCGCGCCATCACTATCGACGCTGATCTCGAGCAAGGCTACACGCTTGGCGAAGCGCTGACCTATCTTGAAACTCTGGTTCGCGAAAACCTGCCTGAAGACGTCATTATTGATTACAAAGGCCAGTCGCAGGATTACAAATATTCCGGCGGTTCTGTGTTCTTTGTTTTTATTCTCGGTATTCTCGTCATGTTCCTTGTCATGGCAGCGCAGTTCGAGAGTTATATTCACCCGTTCGTTATTATTCTTACTGTTCCACTTGCCGTGGCGGGCGGGCTGCTCGGGCTTTATGTCACCGGTAACACTCTGAATCTCTTCAGCCAGATCGGCATGATTATGCTCGTGGGGCTGGCGGCCAAGAACGGGATTCTAATTGTCGAGTTCGCCAACCAACTCCGCGATGAAGGTGAGGAATTTAACAAGGCCTTGCTAAAGGCCGCAGAATTGCGTCTCCGCCCCATTCTCATGACCTCGATTACGGCTGCGATGGGGGCTGTGCCCTTAATGCTCTCAGGCGGCGCAGGCTCAGAAACGCGCTCGGTCATTGCGACGGTCGTTTTGTCAGGTGTCTGCTTTGCTACAGTGTTTACGCTGTTTATCGTACCGGTGGCCTACCGCCTGCTTGCGCGTCATACGGGCTCGCCGGGCGACGTGCGCCGGGCGCTCGAAAGTCAGGAACAAAATAACAATTAAGCCGCGTCGGAATACGCGGCGGCCAGATTGCTGACGACGCCTTTTTCAGTGATATAGCCCGTAACCAGCCGCGCAGGCGTGATATCGAAGGCCGGATTGGCAACCGGTGAATCCGTAATTTTCACTTTTCCTGCCTGCCCTTCCATGAAACGAACCTCATCGGCGCTGCGCTCCTCAATAGAAATGTGGGCACCGCTTTCAAGTGAAGCATCAAACGTCGTATAAGGCAGCGCCACATAAAACGGCACGTTATTGTCTTTGGCCGCTAATGCTTTCAGATATGTGCCTATCTTATTTGCCACGTCGCCGTTGCGCGTGACGCGGTCAGCGCCTACAAAAACGAGGTCTACCTTGCCTTGCTGCATCAAGAGCCCGCCTGCGTTATCGGTAATGACCGTGTGCGGCACACCATGCTGCGTCAGCTCATAGGCCGTCAGCGCGCCCTGGTTGCGCGGACGGGTTTCATCGACCCAGACATGCACGTCAATGCCTTCGTCAAAAGCGCGGTAAATCGGCGACGTCGCCGTGCCGTGATCGACAGTAGCCAGCCAACCCGCGTTGCAATGTGTTAAGATATTGACTGTCTTTTTCTTTTTAGCGATATCACGAATAGGCGGCAGGCCGTGCTCGCCAATGGCTTTATTAATTGCCACATCTTCATCACATAATTCTACGGCGCGTTTATAGGCAGCATCGACGCGGTCTTTGCCGGACGTGGGCTTAACGGCTTTCAGCATTTCATCCAGAGTCCAACGCAGATTGACAGCCGTAGGACGCGTTTCCAGTAATTTTTTGTAATTTTTTTTGAGCGATGCATCTGATGCATCTTCACGAAGAGCGAGACAAAGCCCATAGGCAGCTGTCATGGCCAATAGGGGCGCGCCGCGCGTCAACATATCTTTAATGGCGGTAGCGGCCTGATCGATAGTAGTAATTTCCATGATCTCCAGCTTCCATGGCAATTTACGCTGGTCGAAAATGTGGAATGACCAGCCGTTCTCGGCAAGCCAGATGGAACGATAGCTGGTGCCGTCGATTTTCATTTAATCGCTTTCGTGACGTCGGAAATTGTTTTGAATTTTTCGCGGTGGACGAGCAGTTCACGTGCGAATTCCAGCGCCTTACGCTCACACTTTGCGCGAATTTCCGTGTTTTCAATCGCTTCAAAGTCCTCAACATGCGCAAGGCCGAGAATGCGGCGGATCATTTTGCACCCTGCAAAGCCTAGCGTGTCATCCCATATTTTTTCCATGCGCCGGATATAAGCGTTGGCCGACAGATCAGGGGAATCCTCATAAAGACGCGGATTCAGCACATCGCCGCCGGGATTTTTAGGATTACGCTTGGCGCTCAGGGCGGCAAATTCATCGGCAAAAGTCTGCCAGAGTGTTTCCGCCTGCTGGAGAACCCATTTAGCGTATTTCTGACGCTCGCCGGGTGATTTTTCATGTCCTTCCTGCGAGAAATAAGCCATAAACAAATTCGCTAGCACCGCGCCGACGTCAAAACCCATCGGACCGTAGAACGCGAACTCTGGGTCGATGGCGCGGGTGTCATCTTCAGTGACCATGACGGAGCCTGTATGCAGGTCGCCATGGATCATAGCCTCGGCATTATTCTGGAACCGCCATTTCATGTCCTGCACGGCGAGTTTCAGTTCCGTATCATGGCGGAATTCCAGCGCGATATCATCGATTTCCTTTGTGTTGCGGTTCATCGGTGCATTGAAATAAGGCTCGTCGAAAATCAAGTCTTCGCTGATTTTGCACATCGCTGTGTTGGTGAGGAACGCCGCGATTTTTTCTTTTTTCTCCGCCGCAGGCAGATGCAGATCGGAGGTATGAAACAGCGTCTGCGCGAGGAACTTTCCGAGATGCTCGGCCATTTTGGGATAGGTAATGCCGCGGATAAGGCCTTTGCGTAGAATGATATGCGGAGAGAGGTATTCCATGACGGTGAGCGCCATTAATTCATCGTGCGCATAGATTTCGGGCACGTATCCCGCAGCCCACTTAGCTTCTTCCACCAACGCGAGATGCTCGAAATGTGCGCGAGAGAGCGGCAAAGGCCAGCTTTCACCTACGAGACGCACATAAGGAAGCGCCTGCTTTACCACCACCGTGCCCTTCGGTCCTTCGATGATAAAAACGAGGTTCAGATTCCCGTCGCCAACCTCGCGTGACTGCCATTCAGGCTGTTTGCCACCGAGCTTCGATGCAATTTTTTTGAAGCCCGCGAGATAATCAACAACCGTCTGTGGATTTAAGGCGTGGTAGCCCGTAGGCGTTGCAAGTTTGAGCTTGGCAGTCATGCGGCCTTCTCCCGTACGATGATTTGATCGAAATTTTTGACGCTGTTTGGTGAATTATTTTCACGGTCAACAAGAATAGTTTCCATTCCAGCCTCTGTCGCTGCGTTGATTTCCTGCGGATTGTCGGACAGGAACAAAATTGTGTTTGGGGACGCATTAATCTGACTGGCGATTTTTCTGTAAGATTCCGCTTCTAGCTTCGGCCCGGTCGCTGTATCAAAATACCCTGAAAACAGCGGCGTCAGGTCGCCTCTAGGCGTGTAGCCAAACAATAATTTCTGCGCAGGGACAGAGCCGGATGAATACACGTAAAGCTTAATGCCTGCCGCATGCCAGCGCTGCAGCCCTTCCAGCGCATCGTCATATATATGGCCCTTGAAATCACCTGCGGCATAACCAGTTTGCCAGATCATGCCCTGCAGGACTTTCAGCGGGGTTATTTTCTGGTCTTCATCGATCCAGCGTTGCAACGTTGCAATGACTTCATCGGTCGAGAGTTTTGGATTTTTTTCAAATGCGCGCACTTCATCAAGCAGGCCTATCACCTGTTTTTCATTCTTACGCACAAACGCGGGTATTTGCTTCCGCGCATAAGGGAACAACACGTCCTTTACGAATGAAATCGAGCTGGTCGTGCCCTCGATGTCGGTAACAATCGCGCGGATCATGCGGCCTTTGTCTTGTATGTTTTGTCAAATTTCGGGAATTCTTCGGCAATCTTGTCGCCCGTGAAATGCGGCACCCAACCCTCTTTGTTGTCGAAAAAGCGGATGGCGGTGATATCCGGCTCCGGTCCCATGTCAAACCAATGAGTTGTCCCGGCGGGAACGCTCAGCAAATCGCCGCGCTCACACAGCGTCATGTAAACCTTGCCGTCCACGCGTAAGTAGAAGATTCCTGCGCCCTCGACAAAGAAGCGCACTTCGTCCTCGCTGTGCGTGTGTTCATTCAGGAACTTCGCGCGGATGGCAGGTTTGTCCGGCGTTGCATCATTGACACGTAAAATATCTACGGTCTGGTAGCCGCCAATCTGCTTGATGCGCTCGATATCATTATTATAAGCTGCAATCACCTCTTCATCCGCTGCATCCTTCGCGAATTGTTTGGAGGCTTCCCAGCGCTCGAACGTCACATTAATCGTTTTCAGCGCCTCGCGCATTTTTGCCGCGTCGGTTGTATCGAGATCGGGTTTCGACGGGTTATTGTCCGGGTATATCGTCAGCCTGCTCATGATCTTGCTCCTGCCTTGATTTTCATCGTTTCCATTTCACATGCCAGAAGATATTCGAGACCTTCCGCGATACGCTCGGCCTCAGCCATGTCCTTGCCCCACACATAAAACCCGTGTTCGCGAATTAAATAAGCGGGAACGTTTTTCCTGAACCTGTCTTCAAGCGCTTCACTCAATTCTTTCATGTCCTGCGAATTGTCGACCACGGGCACGCTAATGCTGGTGTCATGCGTTTTAATCCCGGGCATGACTTTCAGCATTTCATTGCCCATCAAAATAATATCGTTCAGCGGGTTAAGGCGCGTGACCACCGTTCCCGGCACCGAGTGCACGTGCAAAATAGCGCCTGCCTCCGGGTGCAATCTATAAATCTGGGTGTGAAGGATGGTTTCGTCGGATGGTTTTTTATCTTCCAGCGGCTTGCCGGTTGCGTCTACCGTCATGATGTCGGCCTTGGTCAGTTTGCCCTTATGTCTGCCGGAAACGGTGATCGCGATGCGCCCGTCCTGCAGCCGGATGGAGTAATTCCCGCTGGTCGCCGGGGCAAGTCCGCGCCCATCCAGGAACTTTCCTGCATTGATAATGTCCTGAGCGGCCTGATCGTATGCTGATAACATGGGTTTTTTATAAAGAAACCGGGGCTTTTTGGCAAATCCGGTGGCATTTCGAAGCTTCGGCCTATATACACGTCGCCATGAGCGATCTAATTCTCACTATTGAAGACGCGATGGTCCAGATCGGCGGCAAGCCGTTCTTCGAAAACCTGACCTTTCATATCCATAAAGGGCGAAAAATCGCCCTGGTGGGCAAGAATGGCGCGGGCAAGACTACCCTGATGAACCTGATCACAGGCGACCGGGAAGTCGACGATGGCCGCCGCTGGCTGTTTGCAGGCACGACGATCGGCTACATGCAGCAACATATAAAACCCCTGCCCGGCCAGACGATCCGGGATTTCGTGTTCGCCGGAATGAGAAAAGGCGCCGAGGAATGGGATCAGTCCTATAAAATTGAAATGATCGTCGAGCCGCTTGGCCTTCGGGCTGATGAGCGGATGGATGGCCTATCGGGCGGACTGCTGCGCCGTGCGGCTTTGGCTCGAGCACTGGTGGAGGAACCTGACATCCTGCTGCTGGACGAACCCACCAACCACATGGACCTTGAAGTGATCCAGTGGCTGGAAACCTACCTCAAATATTACGCAGGCGCGGTGATCTGCGTTTCGCACGACCGCACCTTTCTTGCCAATATCTCCGACAGCGTGTTCTGGCTGGACCGTGGAAAATTACGGGTTAGCCCGGAAGGGTTCGGCAAGTTCGATGAATGGTCGCAGAGCCTTTATGACCTTGAAGCGCGGCAACTCCAGAACCGTGAACAACGTGTAAAGCTGGAGCTCGAATGGGCCAATCGCGGCGTCAAGGCGCGGGTGAAACGCAATGTGCGCAGGCAGTCCCTCGCCCGCGAGGCGGCAGCGCAATTGGAGGCCGATCAGAAATCCTATCAAAAAGCGACAAGGGGTATTAAATTCCCGCCGCCGGACGTCGAGGAATCTTCCCTCAACGTAGCTGAATTCATCAATGTGAAAAAGACTTTCACCGATCCCGATACGGGCGCTGAAAAAATCATCATGGATAAATTCACGCTGCGGGTGAAGCGGCGCGACCGGGTCGGCATTCTTGGCCGTAATGGTTCGGGCAAGACATCATTTCTGCGATTGCTCGTTGGCGAACTGGAAGCCGACGGCGGCAAGGTAAAAATGGCGAAAGACCTGACCTTCAGCTATTTCGATCAGAACAGGTCTTCGCTGGATGAGACAAAAACGCTTCAGGAAACATTGTGTGTCGGCGGCAGCGACCATCTTGATGTGCGCGGCAAATACCGCCATGTCTGCGGTTACCTGAAGGATTTTCTTTTCGATCCGGAAGATGCATGGCGCAAGGTTTCGACATTATCGGGCGGGCAGAAAAACAGGTTGATGCTGGCAGGCGTCCTAGCCAACCCCGGCAGCTTTCTCATCCTCGACGAGCCAACGAATGACCTCGACATGGAAACACTCGATATGCTCGAGAATATCCTGACGAATTTCGACGGTACGATTTTCGTTGTCTCCCACGACCGGGACTTTTTAGATCAGATCGTTAACAAACTCCTGGTGTTCGAGGGTGATGGAAAAATTGAATCCATCATTGGCGGTTACAGCGATTATCTGGATTATAAAAAAGGTAAAGAAACGCCTGCGACTAAAATCGAAGTCAAAAACAAGAAAGAAGAGAAAAAGCCGACCGCCGTTTCTAACGCGCCCACGCCCAACAAAGTCGCTTCGAAGCTTTCATATAAGCTGCAATATGAACTCGACCGCCTGCCGCGTAAAATAAAAGAATATGAAGCCGAATTCGCGGAGTTGCAGAAAACCATGTCGGACCCGGACTTGTACTCCCGTGACCCGGGGCAATTCTACGATACAGCCAAACGCCATGCAGAAGTGAAAGAGACACTCGATCTTGCCGAAAACCGCTGGCTGGAACTTGAGGATATGCGCATGAAGCTTGAGGACAAGGCGTGAGCTGGACCGTCTACATCCTGAAATGCGCCGACGGCACGCTTTATACGGGCGTAACCAACGATCTGAAGCTCCGCCTCAAGAAACATGCCGACGGCACGGGAGCTAAATATACGCGGGGACGCGGGCCTTATAAGGTCATGCTGTCGGAAAAATACCCCTCCCGGGGAGCCGCCCAAACGCGTGAAGCCGCGATAAAAGCCCTCAAAAAAGAGCAGAAAATGGCCATAATTGCGCAAAAATCGCGCAAAAAAGTCTAAAATTCAGGTTCCCTAAACCGGAAAAATGCCCTATTTTCAGGGCGCTATGACTTCACACATCAAAATCGGCAACCGCAAAATCGGCCCCGGCGAAAAATGCTTCGTCATCGCCGAGGTCGCGCAAGCGCATGAAGGCTCGCTCGGTCAGGCGCATGCCTTTATCGACGCGGCGGCTGCGGCTGGCGCGGATGCAATCAAGTTCCAGACCCATATAGCCGCCGCCGAGAGCACACGCGACGAGCAATTCCGCATCCCGATGAGCGGGCAGGACAAGACCCGCTACGATTACTGGAAGCGCATGGAGTTCACGCCTGTACAATGGGCGGCGCTGGCCGCGCACGCCAAAGAGGCGGGACTTATATTCTTAAGCTCGGCTTTTTCCATTGAAGCGGTGGAGTTGCTCAAAAAAATCGGCATGCCAGCCTGGAAGATCGGGTCGGGTGAATTCCGCTCCGCCGAATTGATGGCCGCGATGGTTAAAACAAAGAAGCCGATTCTGCTCAGCACCGGCATGAGCCGTTACGACGAAGTCAAAGATGCCGTAAAAAATTTCCAGCAGGCGAAATCGCCGTTCGCGCTTCTGCAATGCACGAGCAATTATCCGACCTCACTCGAAGATGTAGGCCTTAACGTGATCGAGGAATACCGCGCACGTTATAAATGCCCCGTGGGCCTTTCCGATCATTCCGGTACGTCCTATCCTTCGCTGGCGGCTATGGCACAGGGTGCGAATATTCTTGAACTGCACGTGACGTTCGATCATTTATCTTACGGGCCAGATGTCCCAGCTTCCGTGACATTCGATGAGCTGGCTTTTATCTGTGATGCACGCGATTCCTATTACGTCATGGCGAAAAATCCTGTCGACAAGGACAAGATGGCCGCAAAAATGGAAAAAATGCGCGGATTGTTTACGAAGAGCGTTGCGTTAACGTCGCCGCAAAAAAAAGGCACCGTCATCAGCGTAAAAATGCTGGCACCGAAAAAACCGGGCACGGGAATTCCGTTCACTGAGAAAGACAAACTCGTCGGACTTCGTTTAAAGCGCGATGTGCCGTCCGACAGATTACTGACCTGGGAGGATGTTGACCGTGTCCGGGCGTAAGATCTGCGTCGTTCTGACGGCGCGCACCAGCTATGCGAAAATCCAGCCGATCCTGCAGGCGATTCAGAGCTATAAGGGCCTTGAGTTGCAGGTTGTCTGCGCGGCATCCGCCGTTCTTGAGCGCTACGGAAACACCGACAAGATGGTCGAGCGTGACGGCTTCACGATTAACGAGCGTGTCTACAATGTGCTCGAGGGCGAAACGCTGCTGACCTCGGCCAAGGCTACGGGCATCGGCATTGTCGAGTTTTCCGGCACATTCGATCGCCTGAAACCCGATGCCGTTCTCGTCATGGCTGACCGCTATGAAATTCTTTCTGCCGCGATTGCCGCTGCCTACCTCAATATTCCGCTCGTCCATGTGCAGGGCGGTGAAGTTTCCGGCAACATCGACGAAAAAGTACGCCACGCCGTAACGAAGCTGGCGGACATTCACTTCCCGGCGACAAAAAAATCCGCCGAAAATATCGTGCGCATGGGCGAAAACCCGGAAAAAGTATTTCATGTCGGCTGCCCATCCATAGACCTCGCGAAGAAGGTGGTCGAAAATCCTGCACTTGACTTTGATCTTTACAGAAAGTACGGCGGCGTCGGAGAAACACCTGTTTTATCGGATGGATATTATATCGTTATGCAACACTCGGTAACGACTGAACCTGAAGACGGACGAAAACAGATCGAACAAACCTTGCGCGCCATGAACCATGTGAAAAAACCCGTGCTCTGGTTCTGGCCGAATGTGGATGCAGGCGGTGATGATGTCTCCAAAGGAATCCGTTCTTTCCGCGAAAATGAAAAGCCCGATCATATGCACTTTATCAAAAACATGAGCCCACCGGATTTCATGCGCGTACTGTACGGATCGCTCGGCATTGTTGGCAATTCCAGCGTCGCCATCCGTGAGGCTTCGTTTCTCGGCGCTCCAGCCGTCAATGTCGGCTCACGCCAGAATGCGCGCGAACGCGGGCCGAATGTCGTCGATGTGGGATATAATGAAAATGAAATCTATGATGCCGTTATCAAGCATTGTAAGGGCAAAACCACGTCTTCCGGACTTTATGGCGAAGGCGATGCCGGTGTAAAAATCGCGGATATCCTGGCAAAAACACCGCTCACGTTCACAAAAACTCTCAATTACTGAGCTTTATATTTCAGCCACGCCTCGGTGAGTTCGAAATCAAACGGCGTGTCGATATTAAATGCGCGCTCCTCAGGGACTTTATAACCTCTGGCATCGCTTCCATACAAAGACCCGGCTTTTACAACTGATGTCCGCAAGGCGTAAACCGCGCCAGTTCGCCAGTACAAGGCTTCGAAATTCTGGCGCATTACACCTGACGTATTTTTTTCTACGTAAGGAGTGACCTTCTGATCACCTTCATGCATTTTGTAGAGCGTTCTGGGATGACGCCCTCCCACTTCGGTTACTGTGATAGCACTGTCTGCGCCAGACGAAATCAAAAGATCCAGCGTGCCGTCCACGTCTTCGACAGAACGCAATGGGCATGTGGGCTGGAGGATACAAACATAATCGTAACGCTCGCCCATGCTCTCAAGAAATTTCAACGCGTGATTAACCACGTCAATCTGTTTAGCGGTATCGGTCGCGAGTTCGGAGGGACGAATAAAAGGCACGCTAGCGCCATGCTTGGTGGCAACGCGGGCGATTTCTTCGCTGTCAGTGGAAACGACGACCTTTTTAATGAGCCTGCTCTGCCGCGCGACGTCGACACTCCACCCAATCAGCGGCTTGCCGTTCAGGGGCTTGATATTCTTGCCCGGCACGCCTTTCGATCCGCCACGCGCGTTAATAAGGCAAAGTATTGAACTATTTGATTTTTTCACAGGTTCAGTCCATTGTCAGGTCATCTCACAGTACCCTAGGGTTCCTTGACAAAGCAATGAAATCCTGAGCAAATTTAGCGCCAAAGCGCCGTGAAAATGTATGAAAATCCTGAATTTAGAGCCGCAAGATTACAGCGCTGAAGCCCTCGCGCTCATTGAAAAGGCCGGGACCGTGGAAAACGGCCCGCTGAGCCGCACCGCTCTCAAGAAAAATATCAAAAATTACGATGCCGTTATCGTCCGGCTCGGTCATAAAATTGACAAAGAAATACTCGATGCCGCAAGCAACCTGAAAGTAATCATTACTGCCACAACCGGGCTTAATCATATCGATACGGTCGAGGCGGAAAAGCGCGGCATTGAAGTTTTGAGCCTCAAAGGCGAGCGTGATTTTCTGGATACGATACATGCGACCGCCGAACATACATTTGCGCTCCTCCTGTCACTCATTAGAAATATTCCTTCTTCGGCCTGCGATGTTCATGACGGAAAATGGAACCGCGATGAATTCAAGGGCACCGAGCTGAATGGCCGCACGATTGGCATCATCGGTTATGGCCGCATCGGATCCAAGGTCGCAAAATACGCCGAGGCCTTCAGGATGAATGTGATCGCGAATGACATTCTCGATATCGCCGGCGTCAATATGACCGATCTCAATTCCCTGCTGTCTAAATCTGACATTGTTTCGCTGCACGTGCCTTACTCGGAGAACACACATCACATGATGAACCGCTCCCGTTTTCAGCAGATGAAAAAAGATGCGCTTTTCATCAACACTGCGCGCGGCGAGATTGTGGATGAGACGGCTTTGCTTGAAGCGCTAAAGTTGAGTCACGTTGCAGGCGCGGCGCTGGATGTATTGCAAGGCGAGAATTCCGGGCGAAAATCATGGCTTAAGAATGATGCTCTTTGGAAATATGCACGCAAACATTCCAATCTGCTTATCACACCGCACATCGGCGGTGCGACATATGATTCCATGGAAAAAACGGAAATTTTCATGGCTCAACAATTTCTTAAATGGCGGCGTGGCTAAATGGCCGCCATGAAAGCCCTTATTAAAAAAATCCTGCCTTCGTCATTGATAGACACTGCGCGAGCGGGTGCCCGTCATGCCGGCATATGTCTTTCCCTTACCCCACAAGATGCGCAGATTTTTTCCGATCCCACAGGTCAGATTTTTTTTGGCTATTACGATATTAGTCCATTGAATGGTGATAACAGCATTCTTCTTGCCATGCGCGCACCCGCAGAGAATATTAGCCCGCATGAAGCACATCCGGAACTGGAGGTCGGTTATTTCGACCTGAAACAAGAAAATCCGCAGTTTCGTTCTTTTGGCAAAAGCACGACTTGGAACTGGCAGCAAGGCTGCCGACTTCAATGGTTCGATGAAAAATCCGAAAACGTTATTTACAATACGGCGCAGGGTGCTGTCGTTCAGAGCATACGCAGCGGTAAAATTATCAGGACATATGAACGCCAGATTTATGCGGTTGATCATCAGCGCCGTTTCGCTTTAAGCCTTGATTTTGCGCGGCTACACCAATTCCGCCGTGGCTATGGCTACAGCAATATTGCATCAAACAACGCCGGTGCTGTACGGGTCGATCTTAATAGTGAAGAAGAAAAGGAAATTCTCACGCTCGGTCAGATCAGTAATTTTAATCCTTCATCCGGAATGGCTGACGCATCACACTACATCAATCACCTTGCCTTTAATCCTTTGGGCACACGATTAATGCTCTTTCATATCTGGACAGATGGTGTGTTGCGCTCGCTCCGCTTGCTGACGGTTTCGCCAGATGGCAGTGCGCTGCACTCCCCCTGCCCCGATATAAAGCCGTCCCATTATTCATGGATGGATGATGAACAATTGCTGATTGCCGGAACCAAAAAAGGCAAAGTCGTGTACGCAACCGTTCATGATAAAAGCAGAACGCATGAGGTTATAGACTCCCCGTATCTTAATCAGGACGGACATCCCTCCTTACTCAGGGATGGTACAATTCTTTCCGACACATACCCGGATATTTTCGGGCGGCAGAAGGTTTTCATGTATCATCCGGAGAGCGGCAAAGTTGAAACACTTGCGACATTCTATAGTCCACATAATTTTACCGGCGAAATGCGCTGCGACCTGCACCCGCGCCTTTCTCCCGTCCAGGACAAGATCTGTGTTGATATCGTTCAGCGCGGTCGCCGCGCCATGTGCCTTATTCCAGTGAGGCCTTCATGAAAATCGCCTATATCGCGCCGCAACCCATTCCTTCGCAGGCAGCCAACAGCGTTCATATGATGAAAATGGCGCAGGCCATGAGTGAAAACGGGCATAACGTTACTTTATTCGCGGCGCGTGGCAGCAATGATAAGACCGAAGATGTTTTCAGTCATTACGGCGTACGGCAGAATTTCAAACTGCAACTCCAGCCGCGCAGGCCGGGGAAAATGGGCCTGATTGCCTACGGCTTCCGGAATGCCGCAGATGCTAGAACCATGAAAGCCGAACTTGTTTTCAGTCGATGCCTGATAAGTGGGTGGGCCTGTGCGATTGCGAATTTTCCTATTTTGTTTGAGATGCACGATTCGCCCGGTACACTGAACAAGGTTGCAGGCAGTATTTTCAGGCGGCTGACGAAGCATAAAAATTTCCGTGGAATTGTTGTAATTTCGCAGGCGCTTAAAAATCATATGGCGGAAATTTATAAAATTTCTGCCGATAAAATTATTGTTGCGCCTGACGGCGCCGATCCGCTACCCGTTACTCAAAATATTCCCTTTGAAAAAACTGCAAATTCATTCCATGCCGGATATACAGGGCATTTATACAACGGCCGCGGCATTGAAATCATTGCGGAGATGGCAAAAAACATTCCCGATATCACCTTTCATATTGTAGGCGGTGCACCATCCGACCTGTCTTATTGGAAAAATGAATTGAAGCCTTTGAAGAACGTGGTTTTTTACGGCCATGTGCCGCCGGGCCGCGTGCCTGATTTCCTGCAGAATTTTGATGTTTTGCTCGCGCCCTATCAGAGAAAGGTCGCTGTGGCGGGTAATAAGGGCGATACTTCGGCGTGGATGTCTCCGCTGAAAATTTTCGAATATATGGCAACGGGCAAGCCGATGATCTGCTCGGACATGCCGGTCCTGCATGAAATTTTGAAGGATAACGAAAACGCCTTACTGCGCGCGCCGGAATCTGTTTCAGACTGGACTGCCGCTCTTACTTTTCTTCGCGACAATCCAAAAGACGCGGCGCGCATCGGCAAAACCGCACAGGATAATTTTCTCTCGCACTACACCTGGAAAAAACGTGCGGAAGGAATTCTCAAAGCTTTAAATAAAAGCTGACGAACCATGCTATTCAATTCCGCCATTTTCATTTTTGGATTTCTACCGGCTGTGCTCCTTGTTTACTGGGGATTGCACCGCGCGGGCAAAACTCAGGCTGCACTCATCTTTCTTGTTCCAGCATCACTTGTTTTTTACGCCTATTGGAACCCGCCTTTTGTTCTTCTGCTCATTGGCTCAATTTTATTCAATTATTTCTTCGGTAATTATATCTCGCAGGGCGGGAGAAAAAAAACGGCACTGGGCATAGCAATAATTGCAAATCTGTCTGTTCTCGGGTGGTTTAAATACGCGATTATGCTGACTGAGACGCTCAACCTAACAGGTGGCTTCAAGTTTGATCCCGGCGATATTTTCCTTCCACTCGGCATCTCGTTTTTCACTTTTCACCAGATTACGTACCTGATCGATATTTACAGGAGCAAGATTACTCCCGTAAATTTCAGAAATTACGCGCTTTACGTGGGATTTTTCCCGCAACTCATAGCGGGCCCGATCGTCCGCGCCTGGGAAATCGTGCCACAATTCGAAAAATTCACCGGCAATGAAAAGTTCTGGCGCAATATGGTGGTCGGCGCCGGATTTTTCATTACGGGGTTGTTTAAAAAAGTTTTCATTGCAGACACGCTGGCGCTTTACGCAACACCTGTTTTTGAAATGGCCAAAGTCGGCAAGCCGTTGACATTTTTCGATGGCTGGAGCGGTGCACTGGCCTATACGTTCCAGCTTTATTTCGATTTTTCGGGTTACAGTGACATGGCAATCGGCATAGCCCTGATGCTGGGCTTTGTGCTTCCGATCAATTTTCTGTCGCCCTACAAATCCACGAGCATTACGGAATTCTGGCGCCGTTGGCACATCACGATGTCGCGGTTTTTTCGTGATTATCTTTATATTCCATTGGGCGGAAATCACGGGCCGACGTCGCATAAAATCTTTAATCTTACCGTAACGATGTTTCTGGCTGGTCTCTGGCATGGCGCAGGATGGACTTTCGCAGCGTGGGGCTTGTTACATGGGGCTTATCTGGCGATCAATCATATTTTCACGAGCTGGCGGGAGAAATCGCGGCCTGATATGAATATACATACACTGACTTATAGAGTTCCGGCACATGTCCTGACGATGCTGGCAATAACAATCGGATGGGTTTTGTTCCGTGCTGAAAATTTCGGTGCAGCCGCGCGTATATTAAAAGCCATGAGCGGTACGGATGGCGTTGTGCTCCCCTTGCGCTTTTCAGAGTGGCTTGGGGGCGACGGCTGGCTGCGCGCGGCAGGTATTGGCGAGCGATGGCTTTCCACGTCTTCGGCAGCATTTTTCTGGATCGCAGCCGCCTATATTCTTTGCCTTACGTTACCGGCCAGCGTTGAATATTTCGGATTGCAGGATAGCGATATAAAAAGAAAATTCACATTGAATAAAAGGACAATATTAGTGTTAGCAGCGATGGGTGTTATAGCACTGTTCAGCATGCAGCGGATATCAGAATTTTTGTACTTTCAGTTTTAGGAATGAAAATGACCGAAGAAGGCGCAAAGAATTTTATCCTGACTCTCTTCTCCGCCATGGCTGTGCTGGCGGCTTTGGGAGTGTCGGTTGCATATATCCTCGATCCTTTCCAGATTTTTCATTCTTCGTGGTTTATAAAAGATCGTTATGTTCCGGCCTATGAAAGATTCCAGAATGCAGGACTGATCCGGAGAATTCTGGAGCGGGATGATTGCTGCGATACCGTGATCATCGGCACCTCGCATTCGCAGAATTTTCTGCCTTCTTATGTTGCGAAAGCCTTTAAGGGACACGGCACATTACAGCTTAGCCTGCCCGGACCGTTGATGACCGAACAGGAAATCATGCATAGAAAAGCCTCGGAAACAGGCGAGATAAAGCGCGTAATCTGGGATATTCACGATCCCCTCGCTGGAGACAAAGTGCGCCAACCTAATGACCCGAATATTTTGCAGGCTAGTCCGGGCAAGTTTTTCCCGCTTTATCTCTACGATGATAATAATTTTAATGACTATCTTCTTCTTGCTTCGGCGGATATGCCTGCGCGTTTTATTGACCAATTATTACGTGGTAAGCCTTATGAAACCTATCAATCATGGTACGGAAAGGCGAAAAAAAATTTTGGCAAAGGCAAGGAACTGGGAGAAGCAGATACAAAATTTGCAATCAAAGAAATTCCTGGCATTAATGCTTATACATTTCCAAATATCGATCAGGTTTTAATTCCCGTAATCGCCAGCCATCCGGAACAGGAGTTTTTTATCTTTTTCCCGCCCTACTCCCGGCATTTTTACGCCGTCATGACGCAAGAAGAATTTAGCCAGCTCATGGCCATGCGCATAAAACTGGCGCGTGAAGTCGAAAAATACCCCCATGCGCGCCTCTTCTCTTTCGATGGCTGGGCGGTAACGGCCAATCTGGATAATTACAAAGACCAGGATGGCCATTACAGCCAGGAAATAAGCAACAAAATCATCGATTCCATGGCCGCCGGTAAAGGCAGGCTGCGCGCCTCAAGCGTTGAAACGAACATCCGCCAACTAACAGCGTCTGTAAACGCCTATATTGACGGGTTTGAGTCCGGCTCCGGGAAAGAGTAAAGTCATCGTTATGACTTCTAAACCTGTCATTGTTTTTGCTCTTCCCGATCTGACCGCCGGCGGCGCGGAGATGGTGCTTATCCGGCTGATGAATGCATTGCCGCGTGAAAAATATAGTCCCGTTTTAATGGCAGTCCGAAATGACGGTGTTCTGAAAGATTTTATCGCTCCGGGCATTCCCCTTCATACTCTTGGAGCGATCAATGTTATTGCAGCACTGCCCAAGCTTTACAAAAAGCTAAGTGAATTAAATCCGGATGTCGTCGTTTCAACCATGGCGCATATGAATTTCTCTGTTCTGTTGCTTCGCCCGTTTTTCAAGAAAACAAAATTCATCGTGCGGGAGTCGACAGTCCCCGACTGCACATTAGAGGCGCGAGGCGCGCTGGGACCCGTTATTCGCGCTCTTTATCCTGTACTTTATAGATTCGCAGACAAAATCATCGCACCCGCCCGGATTATTCTCGATAAAATGCATTCGCAGCTCAAAGTCCCGTCAAAGACCATGGCCGTTCTGCCAAACCCTGTCGATACAAGCATGATTACCATATCAGCACCGCCGACTACGAATGATGGAGCAATCCGTTTTATTGCCGCCGGGCGCCTGCACCCGGAAAAAGGCTTCGACCGCCTGATCAAGGCGCTTAAGGATTATCGCGGCCCCCCATGGCACCTGACTATTCTGGGCGAAGGTGAGCAGCGCGAACAGCTTGAACATATGATCAGGGCGCTAAAATTCGAAGACAAGGTCAGTCTTCCCGGTTTCCGACGCGAGCCCTGGCAGGAATTTTCTGCGGCAGATTGTTTTTTGTTGCCTTCACGCTGGGAAGGATTGCCAAACGCAGCCCTTGAATCACTCGCCTGCGGCACGAAAATTATTGCCATGCGGGATGCAGGCGGCATTGTTGAAATTGCCGCCGAGGCGCCGGGCGATGCGGTTACGCTTGCTCATACGATGCAGGATTTTCTGAAGGCGATGGAGAAGATCACGCCCGCACAGGAGAAAAAATCCCTTCTACCGGCGCGCTATGAGAAAAAAGCGGTGATAGAGAATTTCGAAAAACTTCTGCAGGAAATTCTGGCTTAAACTTTATAATAATCCTTGTACCACGCGATGAAGCGCGGCACGCCCTCGGTGATGGGGGTTCTGGGCTTGAAGCCACTGACGGCAGTGGTTTCGGAGACGTCGGCATAGGTTTCCTTAACGTCGCCCGCCTGCATATCCTGCATATCCATCTCGGCTTTTTTGCCGATTTCTTTTTCGATGATGCGAATGAAATCCATGAGATTTTCGCTGCGCGTGTTGCCGATATTCAGAACACGGTGCGGCACAGACTCTTTGGGGGGCGGACTATCGAGCGTTGCGAGAACGCCGTCGACGATATCATCGACATAAGTGAAATCGCGCTTCATATTGCCGTTATTGAAGACAGGAACTTTTTTGCCTTCCGAAATGGCCCGCGTGAAAATGAAAAGCGCCATATCCGGACGACCCCATGGACCGTAAACCGTGAAAAATCTCAAGCCCGTTTGCTGAATGCCATACAGATTTGAATAAGCCTGGCTCATCAGCTCGTCGCTGCGCTTGGTTGCGGCATATAATGAAACCGGGTTATCAACCGGGTCTTTTACCGAGAAGGGAAGCTTCGTGTTGCCGCCGTAAACCGAGGAAGAGCTTGCATAAACAAGATGCTTGAATCCTTCGGTGTGACGGCACATCTCAAGAACCGTCAGGTGGCCCATGCAGTTGCTGGTGATATAGGCGTAAGGATTTTGCAGCGAATAGCGCACACCCGCCTGGGCTGCCAGATGCACAACACGCTTGAATGGTCCGTGCTTGCTCCACAGATCTTCCATGCCGGTTTTATCGGCGATGTCCTGCTTGATAAATTTGAAACCGGTGAAATTCGCGAGCTGTTCGAGACGGGCCTCTTTCAACGAGACGTCGTAATAATCATTCAGGTTATCGATGCCGATGACTTTCTCGCCGCGCTGCAGAAGGCGCAGCGTTGTGTGAAATCCGATAAATCCCGCGGCGCCTGTAACGAGAACTGGATCGCTCATGTGCCCCTACAAAGTCTGATAATCGGTGCCGGCGGAAAATTTATGGTCGCGCCATGCACCTTTTAAGTCATAAATAAATCCGCACTGCTTCAACAAAGCCTCCAAAGCCCCAGGCTTTAAAATCTTATATTCGTTGTGCGCAACAGCCAGGGCAATACCGTCATAATCGCCTTTGACAGGCAAATCGCCGACGAGCTTCATGCCGTATTCATGCTCGACATCCTCAGGACGCGCATGCGGGTCATGAATATCAATGCTATGGCCCAATTCCTGCAGGCGCTTGATGATATCGACGACCTTCGTATTTCTAATGTCGTTGATATTCTCTTTGAAAGTAAAACCGAGCAAAAGCACGCGACCCTTGCCCTCTATTTTTGCCGCGATCTGGTCTGCGACAAACAGGCCCATGCGGTCATTGATCTTGCGGCCCGCGAGAATGATTTCCGGGTGATGACCGATATTCGTGGCACAGTGCGCGAGGTAATAAGGATCGACGCCGATGCAGTGGCCGCCGACAAGACCGGGCGTAAAAGGAAGAAAATTCCACTTCGTCCCTGCAGCCTGCAGCACGTCATAAGTCGAAAGGCCGAGCTTGCTCAGCACCATTGTAATTTCATTGATAAAGGCAACATTGATATCTCGCTGCGCATTTTCAATGGCCTTGGCGGCTTCGGCTGTGCGGATATCGCGCGCCTTGAAAGTGTTATTATTGTTAATCGTGCCGTAAAGATCCGCGAGAAAATCGGCAACTTCCGGCGTCTGGCCTGCGACAACCTTTGTAATTTTCTGCACAGTGTGTTCTGCGTCGCCTGGATTGATGCGCTCAGGCGAATAGCCAAGAAAGAAATCAACGCCGCACTTAAGATTGCTGCCCTCTTCCAGTATGGGACCGCATACATCTTCTGTCACGCCGGGATAAACGGTGCTTTCATAAACGACGATGTCACCTTTTTTCAGATGGCTTGCGACCGTGCGCGAAGCGGACTCGACAGCATTCAGATCAGGATTGTTTGAATCATCCAATGGCGTCGGCACGGTAACGATGTAAACATTGCAGGCTTCGAGGTCGCCCGGATAGCTGGTGAATTTGCAGCTTGTCGCCTTGAGATCCGCGTCTTTGATCTCGCGATTGGAATCCTGCCCGCTCTTGAGTTCTTTGACACGGCGCTCAAATACGTCAAAGCCCGTAACCTTCATGTGCCGGGCCAGCATTAAAGCCAGCGGCATGCCCACATAGCCGAGCCCTACGACGCCAATATGGGATGTTTTTAAATCGTAAGCCATTGTTTTTATTGATTTATTTTGTCCAAAAAAGTCCGTGTGGCTTTTTATACAGCGCCGTTCCCTCAAAAACAAATCCTTTAATACCGGGCGGTTACGGTTGAATCCGCCTAATCTTAATCTGTATAGTCTGCGCAGACCCCCGAATGAAGAGCGGAAGCCTATGGACAAGCAGGATTTTGAGAAATACGCGGATGTGAAACAGTTCAACAGTGATATCAATCCTGTCTGGGACCGTGTGTTCACTAGGTTTCTACAAAACAGACAACAGCAACCCGGCCAGATCAAGGCGCTCGATTACGGGTGCGGCGACGGCAAGCACCTGCCGCGCTTTGAGCATCACGGACTGCCCCGCGACAATATTTTTGGAAACGAGGTTTCAGCCAAACGTGTGCAGCGATGTCATGACAGCGGCTGGAAGAATGTCGTGCATGTTCCTCTGAACAACCATGTGCCCTTCGCTGATAACCTGTTCGACGTCGTCAACCTGATGGAAGTGATCGAGCATATTCCTGCGGCCAAGACGGATTTTTACCTCAAGGACATGCGCCGCATCATGAAAAACGACGGCATTCTTTTTGTTAGTACGCCGAATTACCCGGTAAAGCGTTTTAATGATTTTTTTGAAGTTGTTGTTAATCGTAAATGGAAACGTATTCTGGACGATCCGACGCACGTGACATTCTACACGGCCAAATCACTGGAGCAGCGTCTTCGGAAACATTTCGATCATGTCGCGGTCATCTGTTACAAGAATGGTATTTTCTATCCGCGGATCAATCACCCCGCAGCGATGCATAAAATCATCGCGGTCGCGAGCCCTTCACCCATTCCTGCAATATTGCTTGAAGGCGAAACCTACGCCCTGCCGCACAAGGCAGCGTAAAATTTATTCAATGCGCGAAGCCGCCGCTCGCCCACCATTCCAGAAGCAGACGTTTTTGACGGACAAGCTCTTCATAACGGCGACGAGCGTCAGAATCGGATTCAACAAAGGCTAGTACTGATTTTCTCTCTTCCCAGCCCAGTTCGTTATCCACCAGGGCCTGGATATCGAAATCCGTTATCGTCTGCCGGGTCGTCGTTTTCATTATTTATCCCTGAAATATAAATACGATAAGGCCATATAACTATAACAACTCTACACCCTGAGGGGTTCCAGTTTTAGGAACTTTTTCATGTTTTCCGCGTTGG
Source organism: Alphaproteobacteria bacterium (assembly GCA_017999645.1). GTDB lineage: Bacteria > Pseudomonadota > Alphaproteobacteria > Micavibrionales > Micavibrionaceae > UBA7657. The sequence continues at coordinate 59,347 of JAGNLJ010000007.1, read as the reverse complement.
ATGTCCATAATGTTCTAACAAAGGAGAACACCATGCTGCAATGGGCTGTTACATTTCTGGTTATTGCCTTGATTGCTGGCCTATTGGGATTTGGCGGTGTTGCCGCCGTATCCGTAGAGATGGCTAAAATCTTGTTCTTTATCTTCATCGTCCTCTTCCTGATAGCTATGGTCGCGCATGTCGTGCGCGGCAGAATGCCACCGGCCTAGAGGGGTCGATATCCTTAAAAGGCGCTGTTTCAGCGCCTTTTTTGCGTGTTTTTTATTTGCATCGACGGTCTTGATCGGCTTTTATAAGAATCCTTCAAAGAAAGGCAATCGTGAGAACAAAAATCGCCAATATGCGCCGCGTGGTCATCGCCATGACACAGGATCGCCAGCTCGTCAGGCGGATTCTGGTTATTATGGCACTGGTTTTCACCTGCACGCTCTGGCTCGGCTACATCCTTGTTTCAGGCGACCGCCAGATCCAGCGGACCGATTACTGGATCAGCCATACCTATAAAACAATCCTGCAGGCGGAAGAATTTTCAGCCCATGTCGAAGGCATGATTTCAAGCCAGCGCGCTTATGTCATGACCGGCCAAGAAAAATTCTTCGATGAATATAACAACCGTAAAATGGCCATTTCGGAGTTTCTCGCAACTGTTAGCGAGCTTGTAAAAGACAACCGCTCCCAGAGCAGCCGTATCGACGAGTTGCGCCAGCTGTTCCGCGGCCTGACAATACGCCTTGAAGAACGCGCCAAGATGTACAAACCGGTCGGCGTGCCGGAAGGCTTCGTCAATGAAGTCGACGTCATTACAAACACCAAAAATGATATGCTAAAAATCAACAGTGCTGTTTTGAAGGAGGAGCACCAGATTCTTAATAATCAGATCGCGCTGCTTGACGAAAAAAAGAGCGATTATTTTTACACGCTGTGCATCGGCGGAATCCTGACGGCCATGGCTGTCATCGTCTTCAACATCATGCTGTTCCACACGCAGAATCGACGTCATGATGCCGAGCAATCGTTGAAGGATACCGAACAGCGCTTTGCTCTTGCCATACAAGGCACAAATGATGGTATTTTCGACTGGGATATAAAGAACGGCAAGGTTTTCTATTCGCGGCAGTTTTTCGGCATGCTGGGACAGGACCGCGAAGCTTTCATAGGAACAATTGATGACTTCCGAAACCTGATCCACCCTGAAGATTTAAATAAAGTCTGGCAATATATCGAGCGTTACCTGCGGCACGAACTGTCCGAGTATTCCAACAGCTTCCGCTTGCGTCATGAAAATGGCCGCTGGGTATGGGTCAATTCCCGTGCCAAGGCGATTTTCAACCGCGACGGCGAGCCGATCCGCATGGTGGGCGCCAATATCGACATCACATACATGAAGGAATATCAGGAAAAACTTAAATCCGAGAAGCAAATGGCTGAACGAGCCAACAGGGCGAAAAGTGATTTCCTTGCGCATATGAGCCATGAAATCCGCACGCCTTTGACCGCCATCAGCGGCATTGCCGAGATCTTCCAGAAGGACCGCGACAGCCTTAACGAAAAGCAAAAACAGCTCGCGAAAACATTGTCGTCCAGCACCTCTACACTGAAAGATCTCGTCAGCGACATCCTGGATTTCTCGAAAATCGAGAGCGGCGAACTCGAGCTGACCAAAGAGAATTTTGGACTCGATGCCGTGTTCCAGCAGGTCATCAGCATCATGTCTGTCAATGCGAAGGAAAAAGGTCTCGGCTTTACCTTTGACTACGGCAACACGAAAGACACGAATTTCTTCGGCGATAAAACCAGGTTTCGCCAAATCCTGATTAATCTTATCGGCAACGCAGTCAAGTTCACCGAAAAAGGCAGTGTTAATGTTACTGCCGATATACAAGAACGCGAGGGGATCAAATTCCTTGAGGTCGGCGTTCAGGACACGGGTATAGGCATTGCGCCTGAAAACCACAGCATTATTTTCGAACGTTTCAAACAGGCCGATTCATCCGTTTCGCGCCGTTACGGCGGCACAGGCCTTGGCCTACCGATTTCGCGGAATCTCGCGCAGATTATGGGCGGCAGCATCCTACTCGACAGCGAACAAGGCAAAGGCTCGGTCTTTACACTTCTACTACCCATGCAGGACGTCAATGCGCCCGCAGGCGCCAAGGACAGTGACGCCAAGATCCTGAGCCAGAAGCTTTCGGATAAAATCAAAACAACCCTCAGCGGCGAGAACCGCATCCTGATGGTCGAAGATTACGAAGGCAATATCGTCGTCATCGGCTATATCCTCGACGAGATCGGCTGCAGCTATGACGTCGCACGCACGGGCCTTGAGGCGCTCAATCTCTGGAAAGATAAACATTACGACCTGATCCTGATGGATATCCAGATGCCGGAGATGGACGGTTTTACTGCCACCACGCAGATCCGGATCATGGAAGGCGAGAAAGACATGCCCCGCACACCGATTATCGGCATGACGGCTCATGCGCTTATCGGCGATAAGGACAAATGCATCGCAGCCGGCATGGATGCCTATCTGCCGAAGCCGATCGTCGAAGTCGACCTCAAAACCCAGATCCTGAAATATCTCGACCGTAATCGTAAGGCGGCTTAATCAGCCCATAAAAAAACCCGGCGGGGGAAGCCGGGTTTTTTGTATGCGGTTGCCTGCTCATTAAGCGGCAGCGCGCATATTCTTTTCATTGCCCAGTCGGTAAGGGGGTGTAAAGCGACCGGCATCTTTCTTGACTGGTGTGTCGAGAATGATCTGGAGGTTTTCACGCGCGCGAGCAAGGCGCGAGCGAACCGTTCCAACCGGAATTTCAAGCGCTTCCGAGACTTCCTCGTAACGCATGCCCTTGACGCAGACCAGGACAAGAATCTCCTGGTGGTCGGCGGAAAGCTGCTTCATGGCATCTTTAACCTTGGACAATTCCAGTTTCACTTCCTGCGAGCCTTCGACGCTCTGACGCTCCAGGTAGGTTTCGGGGTCATATTGCGTCTCAAACTTGGTCCGGCGGCGGTATTCCGACACGAACAAGTTGAACATGATCTTTGATGTCCATTTGAAGAGATCCGTATCCTTCTGGAACAGATGCTTTTTCTCCAGGGCGCGAAGAACCGTAGATTGCAGAAGGTCTTCGGCATCGCTGGGGTTGCCGGTCAGCCGGAAAGCAAACTTCCGGAGATTTTTCATCTCGGTAACGAGAGCGGTTTGTTCAAACATGACAGGTTTCCTTTTTTCTCAGTGTTGGTTAATCCTGATTAAAGATTAGCCCCCGGCTGTAACGTCTGTTTGTCGCTCTTGTATTAAAGTGGAAAAAGTTTGTTTCTTTTTTGTAAATAAGAATATATAGTCATTTCAACTTCTTAAGATATGAAAAGGGCAGAGACATTGCCGAAAGCGACAATACTCAGCGTCGATGACGATGAAAATCTGCAACTGGTCGTAGGACAATACCTGGAGGATGACGGGTACCGAGTCCTTAAAGCGGTCAGCGGAAAAGACCTGCAGGAGAAGCTGCCAAACTGCGCGGCTGATGTTGTGCTGCTTGATCTCGTTTTGCCGGACGCTGAAGGCTTTAGTCTTATCAGTCATATTCGTGAAAGAAGCAAAGCTTCGATTATCATCGTCAGCGGCAAGAGCGATACAACAGAAAAGATCGTCGGTTTAGAGATGGGCGCGGACGATTACATTACAAAGCCTTTCGAAATGCGCGAACTGTCTGCACGAATCAAAGCAGTTCTTCGCCGTGCTAACGTCGAAGTTACTAACGAGAATAATCCGCAGCAGAATGGCCCGGATAAAATTCGCTTCGCAGGATGGTGCCTCGACCGCACGCAGTATCAATTGTTTGATGAAAAGAATCGCTCGGCTGATTTGACAACCGGAGAGTTCAAGCTTCTTGAAGCGCTGCTGCTTTCTCCGAACCGGGCACTCAGCCGGGAATTTCTTTTCGAATTAACCCGCACTGGCAATTTCGATTCGTACGACCGCGCCATCGACATCCAGATCGGCCGAATCCGCAAGAAACTCAAGGACGACCCGCAGGACCCCAAATTCGTTAAAACCGTGCGCGGCATTGGCTATATGTTCACCGGCCAGATTGAGAACTAGGCCTTTAAAAGCCTGCCGGGCCGGAACTTTTCTCCTCTAAGACTGTTGGTCATTGCGCTATCAACAATAGGAGAATCCCCATGGCAAAAAGCAAACCCGACTACAATAATTCGAATCAGGACAGCGATTACTCATCGCTCCGCGCGCTCAGCCCGAACGCACTGAAAGATGAATATCCTGAAATCGATAACATCAAAGACGATCTCGCCAGCCTGAAAGATGATGTTGTGTCCCTGACGCAGCATGTAAAATCAAACGGCGGCAAGCACGTCGACGATGCGAAGCGCTTTGCAGGCAAACAGCTTGAGAAAGCGCGTAAAGCAGGCGAAGACACGCTGCACAAACTTGAGCACCGCGTCACCGAAAAACCAGGACAGGCTCTGGCGATTGCATTCTTTGCAGGCTTAGCCGCCAGCTTCCTGCTTGGAAAGCGCCGGTAACCAATGGCCGCGCCCTCGCTTGAGCATGCGATTATTTCGCTGCTGATGCAGGAATCACGGCCCGTCCGCACCCAGATGGGACCTGCGTTACTTTTCGCAGGTTTCCTCGCGGTGGCGGGCGGCGGTTTCCTTGTGGCCGCCGGTTATGACTGGCTGGTTACGCATTACGATCTACAGACTGCCCGCCTCGTCGTAGGCGCGGGCACGATGTCTCTGGGAATAATCATTGCGATCGTTATTTACAGCATATACGCCGAAAAGCGTAAGCAATTGCAGGGTTATTACAGCGTACTAAAAAACAACCTCCACTCAGCCCTCGAAGTCGTGGGTGAGGAACTGGAAGAACCCATCAGGGAAAACCCGAAAACGGCCGTAATGATCGCCAGCCTGGCTGGTTATATCGCCGCGGAAAAGCTGCTGCATTAATTCCGGGTTTTTAGCCGAAGGGAACTTACTCCTATCGGTGGATGTTGGATGTTACAGAACCACAGAGAGGAACACTACAATGACTGACAAAGGCTTACTGACACTGATTGCAGTGTTGCTTGTCGCCATTCTCGCAGTATTGTTCGTGCAATACAACGAGCCGAAGGATGACGGCATTGCGGGCAGCGTCGGTGAAGTTGTCGAGGAAATCGGCGACGAGATAGATGACAATACAACAGCGAGATAGGAGAACGAGATGAAAAGCTTTCTTATGTTTTTGGTCGGGGTCCCCATCCCCATCATCATTCTTTACAACATTTTCTTCTAATACAAAAAGCCCGGTTTTTCCGGGCTTTTTTTAGAACAATCCTTCGTTTCAGGCGTTGGATAGCTGCAACCTTAATACGGAGAATTGAAATGAACTGGGAAACACAAAAATTATGCACTGACGTAAACAAATACGAACTGGTCGTTGAGAGACAGAAGAGTATCGCTCAATGCTCCCAAAAAAAAGAATCATGGAAATGGATTGTTTCATTCGGAGGTGCCATCGTATCGACAGGTAGCGTCAATGACCTGAAACAGGCCCAGGAGCTGGCTATAGCCAACGTTCCTAAAGGTTAAACAAAAACCCGCCGGTTATAACCTGGCGGGTTTTTTTATTCCTGATGAGGAGCAGTTACTGATAATGATGGCGACTATCGCCTTTCATGTCCTCTATAACTTTTACGAGGCGCTCCATTTCCGTATCGTGCATATACTGCAGATCATGGTAAGGATCCCTAAACTCATACATGGCAGAATCGTGGTCTTTGCTCTGAAAGAAATATCGTTGCAAGGATACGGCCCAGTTTTGCAGGCCTTGCACGGGCCCGTAGAAAGTCGAGCGTATTATTTTCATATTTTTTCTTCCTTTCTACTCTTCCCAACGGTTCCCCTAATAGAACCGTTCCATAAAAAAACCGCCCTTTTTCAAGGGCGGCTTTGTTCATAAGCCACAGTGGGCTTAATTCTGGTAGCGTTCCGGCTCGTTTACCGGGGCGCGGGTAAGCTCCATATAAGCTTCATCCCATTCCTCGGCATTGATCAGCTTGTCTTCATCGTCATCGAGCTTTTCATAGCCCGTGTTGATGAATTCGTTAGCTGACAGGCCATCCATATTGCCGTCAAAACGCATCAATTGCGATTGCTTGATGAAAGTTTCCTCAGTGTGATCGACTTTCTCAGGAATGCCGTCATCATTGAAGTCAACCTGCAGCGTGGTTTCCTTTTCCATCGGAATGATGGTCATGAAACGTTTCTGCTTGAATTCGATATTGTCGATCGAGCCGTTCTTGTCGTTATCAAAAACATCGAACAGGTATTGGCCTACTTCCTTCATCGACAGAATGCCGTTTTTATCGGTGTCGAATACGATCAGGTTCACTTTATTAACATCAGGAATGTCTTTTTGCTGGACATTGACCTTGGTGGTCACTGTCTCTGCCTGGGCTACGGCGCTGAAACCGATCAACGCTACGGCAGCCGCCGTCATCAGATACATAGTCTTCATAATCATTCTCCCTTCGAGATGGTTGTTGTGCCGAGCTAACGTTATATACGTTTTTAGGTTCCAATTCCTTTGTTACACAACTGAAACAAAATATTTCAAAAGGCTTACACAAGGGACATATTAAGGTTACCGGGGCTTCGTAAGCTTTAAAGAGAACAAAGAGGAGCACCAAATTATGATGAACGTCCCGGAAATACTGAATAGCGTTACACATCCGCTGGTATCATCCATATACCTCAAAAAGAATTATAGCGGTATGCACGATCCCGAGGATGTGCTGGTGATTGAAACGAATTTTTCGAACAGTGACGCGGAAGAGGATTTTGATTCTCGTTTATCTGAGCTGCTGTACGATCTCAAAGATTTGCAGATTCAGGCTGAAGAAAAAATAGGCCATTTCGACCGCGTCGACATCAGGACCTGCTAAAAAGTTTTCCCTCCCCCACCCAACCACCTCAGGCCGGTTACAGTCCTTCGGGGCTGTCCGGCTTATTTTTTGGGAACATTTTATTGAAAAAAGCGTTTGTAACCCGAACAACCCTATCCAAATGAAGGAAAAAGTCATGATTACGAAGAACAAGTTTTTGATTGCCGCGTCCGCTGTTGCGATGGCAGCAAGCGTGCCCGCATGGGCGGAAACCTCGGCCAATGCAAATGCTGAAGTTAAAGCCGATGCTCCTTCCCTCTCGCAGGATGCAAAGCGTGAATGGGAAAATGTAAAAGAAGGCGCTTCCGAAGCCGCGGATAAAACATCCAAGGCCGTCGAAGAGGCTTATGAAGATATCAAGGCCACTGTAATCGGCGAGGAAGAAACTTCGACCTCATCAAGCGTGACCATCGATTCGCGCAACACCGCGTCCGGTATGATCGGCCAGCCGGTTCTCGACACCAGCGGCAAAAAGATCGCCAGCGTTCAGGACATCATCCTTGACGCTGATGGCAATGCACAGATGGTCGTCCTTGCAGATGGCGGTTTCATGGGCATCGGCACCAAACTGGCTGCCTTTGACTATAACCTTGTATCCCAGCGCCAGAAGGATGGCGATGTGATCATGCCGATTACACAGGACACGCTGAATAAAGTCGCGCCGTTCTCGTATGAGCCGAAAGATGCCGAGAAGGATGCAAAAGTCCGCATCGTTCCTGCTAACGGAATCAGCGTTGCCCGCCTTCTCGAAGGCCAGGTCCTGAACCAGAAGAAGGAAAATGTCGCTGAAATCGACAACATCTCCTTCAGCAATGGCGAAGCCAGCCAGATCATTATCGGCTTCGACAAGACGCTGGGTCTTGGTGGCGAGAAAGCAGCCATGAGCTTTGAAGGTTCGAGAATTGTTCGTGAGAAGAACGACCTCGACGTTCAGCTGACGGCGAGCCAGACAGCCAACTTCGAAAACTTCAAGAAGACGGCCACAAACTAAGTTTACCCCCAAGGCGGCCCGCCCCCCTTTCCGGGCTGGGCCGCCATTCTTAAACAACATGAAAAAAAGGAGAAGACTATGAACAAGGATATTTTTGAAGGTAAATGGAAACAGGTAAAAGGCGACGTTCAGAAAAAATGGGGCCTTCTGACCAATGACACTCTTGATGAGATCAACGGCGACAGCGAGAAGCTGCTCGGCAAGATTCAAGAAAGCTATGGTGTTGCCCGTGAAGAAGCTGAAAAGCAACTGAATGAGTGGAATAAATCCAGAGCTGCCTAATCACTCTGCATATTTTTAGAAGAGCGCGGATTCGTATGTCCGCGCTCTTTTTTATGGCTATGAGTAAATTTTCCAGACGGGAACTTCAGTGCCATCTACACGTTTGTAAATCATACGAATGCAAAGGAGACCTATCATGAAAAGCAGCCTTATGCGCGAAGTAGAGGATTTTGAAAACGTTGTTTTTGTGTGTTTTGCAAGTCCTGACGGGGCCGATCTTCCTCAGATAAGCGATGATGACGGTGTTGTCATCGACCTGATGCAGGAGATGACCGGTAAACCGATCCATGAAATCGAAGCCGAGTTTTACCACCAAACTGAAATGACTCAATAAGACTGAAATAAAGGAGAACCATCATGTCTATCAGACACCCAATTTTAATCGCTGCATTCCTCGCCGTATCACTCGGCGTTACGGGTTGCGGTACGTCCAAAACTGAACGCGCCCTCAGCGGCGGTGCCATTGGTGCTGGTGCAGGCGCAGTAGGCGGCGCTTTGACAGGCGGCAGCCCATGGGCTGGTGCGGCTATCGGCGGCGCAGCCGGTGCAGCAACTGGCGCACTGACTGACGAGGACGACATTAACCTCGACTAAATTTATGAATAGAAAAATCACGGAAGGTGAGCCAATCGCTCCTTCCGTGATTTTTTTTATTTCAGAAGAGTGATCAGGAAGGGCAACGCCACCGCTGCAATAAAGCAGAACGCAAAACCGGAAAGCGTCAGCAAACCATCCCGCAGGCATATGCCTGCAGCGAATAGCAACACAGGCAGAGAGAAAAGCGCGGGTACGAACGGCACGAAGCCGATCATCGCCATCATTACAGCCAATGCCATGCACAAAACAGCGATCACGCGCTGCGAAACATCTTTCGTCAGGAATTCATAGCGCGGAGCGGCAAATCCATCCACGACCTCGGCGTAAGGTTTGGATTTCTCGATGGCATGAGAAAGCTTCTTACGGCTGATGGAAACCTTACCCAGCAAGGACGGCACCCATGGCTTTTTAAGGCCGATCACCAGTTGCCCTGCTATCAGGCAGATTACGACCGCACACACAGCCGGTACTCCAGGAATGGCACCCGTCGGTAATACGGTAATCAAGGCGGGTGCCAGCAAAAGCGCGCCAAAGCCCCTTTTTTCAAGGGCTTCAACAATATCGGCCAGAGATACCTCCTTCTGGCCTTCTATGCTCTCATCCAGATTATCCAGCAATTTCGTCAGCTTGGTACTTCGCATAATATACCTCTTTACTCACCAACGGTGCCAAAGCCTTAAAAGTTTCATGAAATCAGGGGGTCACGGGTCTTTCGCCCGGCAAAACTTCATAGTAAGGTAGCCAGACAAAAAACACGGTGGCATAATTAATTATGGCTAAAAGCGACAGCAAATCCCTGTTTACCTTGCGTACATCCCATCCGTTCTCGCTAGCCTCCATAGCCGGGGCCGCGTTCGGATTCGCGCTTATTATTGTCGCCATTCTGGTCGGCACATCGAATTTTATGGCCTTCCTCAGTATCGAGGGTTTCATGATCGTCATCGGCGGCACGCTGGCTGTCGCGTTCATGAGTTACCAGGCCAGCGACGTCATGGAAGCACTACGCGGCGTCGGCCTCATGTTCAAAAAAGCGAACGTCACGCACGAAAATTTGTACCGCGACCTGATCAACATCATCGCATGGGCGCGCATCATGAAGGAAAAAGGGTTACGCGGCCTTGAAAACCAGGTCGACGACGAAGGCATCAACGACCCCTTCGTACGCTACGGACTTGATATGGTTGTCAGCAATTACACTGGTGAAGAAGTGCGCGGCATGATGGAAACAGCCGCTGAAGCATTCTACGAGCGCGATACGATCCCCGCAAACATCCTGCTTGCGATGGCCAGCCACGCGCCCGCTTTCGGCATGGTCGGAACGCTGATCGGGATGGTTATCATGCTTGGTAATTTCTCGGGCGACATGTCCGGCATCGGCCACGGTCTCGCGGTCGCCCTGCTTGCGACATTATATGGTGTCGTAACGGCGCGGATGCTTTACCTGCCCGCCGCCACGAAAATCATGCAAAAACAGGATAATTTGCGCTTCCGCAACCACCTCATCACCGAAGGTATGGCGATGCTGGTGGCCAACAAATCACCGCGTTACATTCAGGACAAGCTGAATAGCTTCCTGAAACCTGGCCTGCACAGCCGCGTGACGCTGCCCGATCCGACCCCGACACCACCGCCTGGAACAACGCCGGGCGCGACAGCAACAGCAGCTTCAGGTCTGAGCGCAACAAAGAATGTATAAGAGACAAGGCAGACGGCGCGGACCCCGTACAGACGACTGGCTCATGACCTATGCGGACATGATCACGCTGCTGCTCTGCTTCTTCGCCATTTTCCTTTCAGTATCCGTTCCCAAAGACGAGCAAATGGAACAAGCCCGCGAAAAAGTGCGTGAACGCTTCGCCGCGCAGAACGTAATCGATCAATTTGTGCTTGATCCCATTTCACCGGTTGGAGCGAATAGCAGCGAGAAAGAGATTTACGATCGCCTGCCCTCGATTGTCGACATGTACAATAAAGGTGAAGGCGTTCATATCGAGCAGGAAGGCGACCGCATCACCACGATTGAAATGGATAGCAGCGCGTTCTTCGCCAGCGGATCATCGGTGCTGAGCGACGAGGGTCAGAAGATCCTCGGCGAGCTCCAGGCGAAACTGACCGGCAAGGATTACATCAATTATTCAATTACGGTTGAAGGACACACCGACGATAATCCTATCCATACCACGCAGTTTCCTTCGAACTGGGAACTTTCCACGTCACGGGCAGCCTCTGTTGTAAGGTTTTTCCTTGAGCACGGGATAGACCCCGAGCGCCTGCGCGCCGCCGGTTACGCCGATGTTTTTCCAAAAGTTCCCAACCGGGATTCAAACGGCAACCCCATTGCGGCAAACCAATCGCAAAACCGCCGCGTCGTTATCAAGCTGGAAAAAATAGAAAAAAACAAAAAGAGATAATCTAGTTGAACAGGCGCATGTCACGCGCCTTCAGGTAAACGTTCTGGCGTTTTTCCAGCCCAAGCTCCATGAAACGTTCTTTCGTTACGGCTGCCTGCAGCAATTTACCCTGCTCGTTCTCCAACTCTATTGAAACCATCGGCCCGGCCGGATTGATGTGAATGATGCGCGCAGGGATTGCGTTTTTATCCTGCGGCTGCGGCGTAATCTCCATGTCATGCGGACGCGCGAAAAGCCGGACGCGCTCGGTGCCTGCGGGTAGTTTCTCGCCGTTCTTCAGCAAGCGGCACTCGCCGTCCTCTCCCACAAAACCATCAAACGCGTTGTAATTACCCAAGAAGTCGTAAACGAACGCGTTGGCCGGGTTGTGATAGACATCTTCAGGGCTGCCAACCTGTTCGATTTTTCCGCTGTTCATGACGACGACGCGGTCGGCCAATTCGAGCGCTTCTTCCTGATCGTGCGTGACGAAAATAGTCGTGATATTCAACTCGTCATGGATTTTTCGCAACCAACGGCGCAATTCTTTACGCACTTTTGCGTCCAGGGCGCCAAATGGTTCATCCAGTAGTAGAACTTTCGGATCCACAGCGAGCGTACGCGCAAGCGCAACCCGCTGGCGCTGGCCGCCGGAAAGCTGCGCGGGATAGCGGTTATGCAGACCCGATAAATGAATCAGGTCTATAAGTTTCATAACTTTTTTGCGGATCTCACCTTCGCTCGGGCGGCTCTCCTTCGGCCTGACCCGCAGACCGAACGCGATATTTTCGAAAACGGTCATGTGGCGAAACAGCGCATAGTGCTGAAACACGAAGCCGACGCGGCGCTCCTTGACCGGCGTATGGCTGGCCTCCTCGCGGTCGATATAGATTTCGCCGAGATCGGCGAATTCCAGCCCAGCGATAATCCGCAGCAACGTGGTTTTACCTGAGCCCGACGGCCCGAGCAGCGCCACCAACTCGCCGGTGCCTACATTCAGGCTGACGCCGTCGAGCGCCATGAAGTCGCGGAAGATTTTGTAAATATTATCGGCGCGTATTCCCATTATTCTTTCTCCAGCCTCGGTTCCAGCCATTCTTTAATGAGTAATGTGACAAGCGCGAGAACGGTAAGCAGCGATGCCACTGCGAAGGCCGCGACAAAATTATACTCATTATAAAGAATTTCGACATGCAAGGGGATGGTATTCGTAACGCCCCTGATGTGGCCCGAGACCACCGAAACCGCGCCGAATTCGCCCATGGCGCGGGCATTACAAAGCAGAACGCCGTAGAGCAGCCCCCATTTGACGTTCGGTAGTGTCACGCGCCAGAATGTCTGCCAGCCTGTGGCGCCAAGCAGGATCGCCGCCTCCTCTTCCTCGATGCCCTGCTCCTGCATCAGCGGAATCATTTCACGTGCAACGAACGGGAACGTGACGAAAATGGTGGCAATCACGATACCCGGCACAGCGAACAGTATCTGGATATTTTGGGAATCCAGCCACTGGCCCAACGCGGCCTGCGAGCCGAATAATAGCACGTAGATAAGACCAGAAATCACCGGGGAAACCGAAAAAGGAAGATCGATAAAAGTAATGAGCAAATGCTTGCCGCGGAAATCATGCTTGGCGATGGCCCAACTCGCGGCAAGACCGAAAACGAGATTGAGAGGAACGGCAATAGAAGCGGTTAGCAAAGTAAGCTTGATTGCTGCCTGCGCGTCAGGCTCGGTGATTGCGTCAATATACGCGCCCATGCCCTGCCTCAACGCCTCGATGAATACGACGACTAGCGGTAAAAAAATCATCACGCCAATATAAAACAATGCCGTACCAATTAATGTAAGGCGGACCGAGCGCGTTTCCGCAAGTGGGTGATTGGTGCGTATATTAAGAGCATAATCGGTCATGCGCGCATCCCCCCGCCACGTCTCACGTGGCTCCATTTCATAAGGAGATTGATAATCAGGAGCATAATGAACGAAGCGATCAACATTACGAGAGCAATCGCCGTCGCGCCTGCATAATCATATTGCTCGAGTTTGATAACGATGATGAGCGGAACAATCTCAGATTTGTACGGCATGTTGCCTGCAATAAAGATGACCGAGCCATATTCGCCGAGAGCGCGGGCAAATGCCATTGCAAACCCCGCCATCAAGGCAGGCAGAACCTGCGGCAGGATAATGCGTGTGAAAACCTGCAGGCGTGTAGCGCCGAGGCAGGCTGCGGCCTCTTCCATTTCGGGATCGAGATCGCGCAAGACCGGCTCGACAGTGCGCACAACGAACGGCAGGCCCACAAAGACAAGGGCTATAGCGATACCTGCGGGCGTAAAGGCTATTTCAATACCAAATTTTGCAAAAACCTGACCAATCCAGCCATTTTGAGCGTAAAGAGCGGTTAATGCGATACCGGCCACGGCAGTCGGCAAGGCGAAAGGCAGGTCGACCATGGCATCGATCGCTTTTCTCCACGGAAAATCGTAACGCACCAGCACCCATGCCACGAGCAGACCGAACACGGCATTGATCAGCGCGGCTATAAATGAAATGCCGAAGCTGATTTCAAAGGCGGCAACGACCCGCGGGTCGGTAATGGTCGCCACGAATTCCTGCCAGCTTAGCTCGAGTGTCTTGATCACAAGACCCGCCAGCGGAATCATGACGATCAGCGCAAGATAAAGCAGCGTAAATCCCAGCGTAATTCCAAATCCCGGAATTACGCCTGGTTTTTTCAGTGATAATGCGAGGGTGGCCACTATTTAAATCCGTTTACGGTTTGTAGATCTGGTCGAATATAGCGCCGTCATCGAAATGGATTTTCTGCGTTTCCGCCCAGCCGCCGAAATCCTTGTCGATTGTCACCATTTCAATTTCCGGGAACATTTCACGTTTAGTTGCCATGACTACGGGATCTACGGGACGGAAATAATGCTTCGCCACCAGCTCCTGCCCTTCTTTTGAATAAAGATAGCTGAGATAAAAGCGGGCAACCTCTATTGCGTTTTTGTTAATGGCGTTGCCATCGACCATTGCGACAGGAGGCTCGGCCAGGATGCTGATAGAGGGCATGACGATCTCAAATTTATCGGGACCGAGTTCATTGATTGCCAGAAACGCTTCATTTTCCCATGCCAGCAGAACATCGCCGATATTGCGCTGTACAAAGGTCATGGTGGAACCACGAGCGCCGGAGTCGAGAACCGGCACGTTTTTAAACAGCTTGCCGACAAATTCCTTCACTTTCGCCTCATCGCCGCCGAAAGCTTTTTCGGCATAGGCCCATGCCGCGAGGTAATTCCACCGCGCACCGCCCGAGGTTTTCGGGTTAGGAGTAACAATCTGGACATCATCTTTCACGAGATCGCCCCAGTCTTTAATGTTCTTCGGATTACCCTTACGCACCAGGAACACAATCGTCGAAGTATAAGGCGCGCTGTTGTTCGGCAGTCTTGCCTGCCAGTTTGCGGGCATGCTGTCTTTCTTCTCGACCGCAATCCTGTCGATGTCATAAGCCAGCGCGAGCGTGACGACATCCGCTTTCAATCCGGATATAACAGCCCTCGCCTGCTTGCCGGAGCCGCCATGCGATTGCTTGATCTCGACGTCCTGCCCGGATTTTTCTTTCCAGAATTTTTTGAAGGCTGCATTATAATCGGTATAAAGCTCGCGCGTAGGATCATAAGAAACGTTCAGAATCTCAATGGGTGCGGGCGGGTTATCGGTCCGAAGCTGGAGGTTGAGGTCGGCACGGATCTGTTCGAGCGTCGGGGCTTCTGCCTGAGCCTGCGCCCCACTCAACAATGCAAAAAGCGCAAGAACTGCCAATAACCTTGTCATATAAATCGCCTCCATGAATTAGACGATTCTAAACGAGTTTTCCTGCCGACAAAAGCCCTTGAAAAGGCCGGAAACCTTACTTTTCCGCGTTCATGCTGAATATTTTCCTGCTCATCGCGCGGTAATGCGGCCCGGGCTGGTACGCAATGTCTGCCATGCCCATTTTTTCAGGTAGCAACCAGCCAATCGCCGCCGCCAGAGCATAGGATGCGATGACCTCGTCATGATGCGCGCGGGCCAGCGCCGCCTCGGCGCTCAGGACATCCTGATCGGCGTCCAGAACATCGAGGACCGTGCGCTCACCCATTTTCGCTTCCTCGCGCACGCCTTCCAGCGCCGCGCGCGCAGCATCGGTCTCCGCGTTCCGCGCCGCGATCTCTGCACGCGCCGATTCCAGTGTTTTCCAGTTATCGGTTATGTCTCTCCGGATCAGGCGGCGTTGTTCATTCACTTCCTGGTTGCGCTGGCTGGCGATGCTTTTGGCTTCGCGCACCCGCGAACGGACAAAGCCGGCCTCATAGAGTGGAATCTTGGCACGCACACCGATCGTTTTCGTTTCGGATTCATCAATCACGCCCGGCTGGGGATCGAATTGCTTGTTGTAGGAAGCAAATGCCGAGACCTGCGGCAGCAATTCGCTGAAACGCGCGTCGATATCATTCTGGGCGGCTTCATGCTGGTTCACAGATATGGCAAGCGCCGGGTTTTCCGTTTCGGCGCGGCTGACCATTTCTTCGATGACCGACGGGAACTGGAACGACGTGCCGGGTACATATAATGTTTCATTCGGCGCAAAGCCTGTGATTGCCTCAAACGCTGCGCGGCTGCTTTCCAGCTGCCCGGAGGCCGCGACATGCTCGGCCCGTGCACGCGCAAGACGAGCTTCGGCCTGCCGCACATCGGTTTGCGTGACATCGCCGGCGTTATGACGTTCGCGCACAGCCGCCAGTTCTTCGCCCAGGATTTTTTCATTGTTAATGCGCAGATTCAATAATGTGCGGTCGCGCAGAACATCCATATACGCTGTCGTCGCGCGCAGGAAAACCTCCTGCTCTTTTTGTAAAAACCGCGCATAGCCTGCTTTGATAAGACTGTAAGACCGTTCCGTTTCCGCCGTCGTCTTACCGCCGCGATATAAAGGCTGGTTGATGCTGACATTAATGTCCTTGGTGGTTGCGCCGTCGGCATTCGCAAAATTGCTACTATCGATATCGGTAGCATAGACACTGGTTTCCACTTCAGCTGTCGGTTTCCAACCTGCCAGCGCCTGCGGATGAAGTTCATGCAAAGCCCGTAATTCAGCACGAGACGCCTCAAGTTCCGGGCTGTTCACATAGACATGCCTGAGCACCTGCTCGAGCGTAGCGTTCCCGGACTGAGACGAATCCTCCGCTATGGCTGGCGGGATCCCGTAAATAAGAAATGGCAGGCAAAAAAATATGAAGCGGCGCACGTTATTTCCCCCGGATTGGCGGTTCTGAATACCCATGTCTTCCGTTGCGGAAGATATACAACTATAAGTTTATATTCAAGAAAATACAAGCGCGCCTGCTTTTCTCAATTTTAGCCAAATACGCCTGTATTCAATGACAATAATGCCATCTAATTTTTACACGTTATTAAACTAATGGTTGTAAATTTTTATGATGCGTTACTGAGTACCAGGAGGAAAACCCAATGGAAAAGTCACCGATCAATTCGCCCTCTTCGGGCGGTCTCGCTCTCAGCCTTGAACCGCAAAATTCATCTGCGGCCACGGATTATTTTGAGATGAGCGTGCCAGTCACGAAGCTTGATGCTGATCAGTACAGCGCCGAAGATCTCGACGGCGTCACCGAGAGCCTGTTCGGTTCCGGTAACCTGAATTTTCTTATGATGCAGGCTGGCCAGACCAACGAGGCTATGGCCCTCACCGATCCATTCATTATCACAGGCGAAGCGCCCGGAGCTTCAGGCGGTATTGCCTCGGCGATTTCATTCGCGGCAGGATTCACAAACGCCAGCAGCCCGTTCGCGCTCGATTCCAATAACAACGATATCAGCACCGATCGCAATGTTGCCGAAGATGCGACTTCTTTTAGTGACATTGGCGCAGGTAACAATGGCGGCTACACAGCTTCGACAGTTCTGCCGCTCGCAGCTTCCGGTTTTGTATTTAATGGTGGCGGCGGCACCCCCTTCATACCGACTAACGGAATCGACGGCGAAGGCTTTAACGGTGTCGACGGCGCGGACGGCCTTAACGGAACAAATGGCGAAGGCGGCCACAATATCATCAATATCGATATCGACAATTTCCTCGACATCGACATTGGAGACATCATTATCAAGCTTGGAGATATTGATCTTGGCGATCTGACGATTATCGATCTGGGCGACGTCACGAATCTTATCACGACGACCATCACGGAAATTACAAATATCGTTGATATCCTGAACCTGACCGAAATCACGAATAACGTCACCAATATCGTCAATAACTTCTTCAATAATATATTCGGCGGCGACGGGCTTACGGTTCATCTCGACACGATCCTTGGCGAAGTCACGAATCTGGATCTCGACATTCTCTCGGGCGATTCCGTTTTTAATGTTGTCAATGAGGTGATTGATCTTTCGCCTGTTACAAATCTCCTTGACCCCATCCTGGGCACAGAAAATCTTGTGCTGGTCGATCTGCATTCCATTCTGAGTATTCTGGATGGTAATAACGATCATCGTCCTGGCGATACGGATCTGGGCCTGGGTATTGAATTGCCGTTGCTCGGTGACGCGCATTTTATCGACGGCATTGTGGATGTCGTCTTCAACCCGGTTGAGGATATTGTCGGCGATGTCGACATACTCGGTGACATCGGCCTCGGCCTGTTCGCTCCGGACCACAGTGCTGGTGACACAGATCTCAATCTCGGCCTCGATCTTGATATCGTGGATAACGGACTTCTTGATTCGACACTCAATATCGGTCTCGACCCGGTTGAGGATATTGTCGGCGATATCGACATCGATCTAGGCGTGGCGACTGACCTGCTCGGCAATACAGCCGACGGTTTGGTTGACAATTTTGCTGGCGGCACAGGCGAGGACAGTCTTCTCGCTGAAGCGGGTGAATTTCTCGAAGATATAGGGGGCGATGTTATCGACGGCTTACTGCCCGGACTAGATAACGACGGCGGCGTTGCGACGGATTTTGATCTCGATCTTCTCGGCAACTATGAAACCGATAATGGCGCAGGCGATACCGATATCGCCCTCGACATAGATCTCGATCCGCTTGGCATTGATACGCCTGATATTGATCTGGCTGATATCGAACTCGATCCCGTCGAGGATATTGTCGGTGATATCGATCTCGATATAGATGCTGCGCTTGATTTGATCGGCAGCCTGCCCGGCAGCGGCCTTGGCGATATCGCCGGTGGCGTTGGCGGCGGTGAAGGCCCGCTTTCGTGGCCGGAAAATATCCTGCCCGATGCCGGTGACATCATCGGCGGCGGGCTTGGCGATGCGCTTGGCGGCGTCCTGCCTGAACCTGTGGGCGATGTTGCGGAAGGCCTTGGAAGCCTGCTGGGTAACGATCACCACGGCGGCGGCGGATTATTCGGCGGCGGAGGGCTGTTCGGATGAGCCAGCACAAACACAACAAAGATTTGCTTCGCCCTGACGGCTACAGCGTGAGCACGGGCAGTCTCCTGCTTTCAACCCTCGCCATCAACATTCTCTCTCTTGCCCTGCCGGTTATGACCCTTCAGGTCTATGACCGGATCCTTCCCAACCCCGGCTCCGGCACGCTACCTGTCCTGATTACAGGCGTGGGACTGGCCGTTGCCCTGGAAGCGACCCTGCGCCTGGCCCGTGCCTATATCATGGGCTGGGCGGGGGCGGCTTACGAACACCGTCTTTCCTGCTCGGCGATGAATCATGTTCTTGAGGCCGATCTTTCGCGCCTCGGCCCTTACGGCATCGGCGAACATCTTCACCGCATGAGCGCAGTGACCAAGCTGAAGGATTTTTATAACGGCTATGCGCTGACGGTTTTGTTCGAAATGATTTTCGTGCCAGTTTTTCTCGGCCTTATCATTTATATCGCGGGTCCTCTCGCCGCCGTACCCTGCGCCGTGCTGATGGTTTTTACGATTGTTTCGCTGGCGCAGGGCCAGAGATTGCGCAGTGCACTGAAAGAGCGCGATGAAACGGACGATGAACGTTATAACTTCCTGATTGAGGGACTGGATGGCGTTCATACGATCAAATCCTTCGCGCTGGAGAATAATTTTGCGCGCCGCTATGAGAAGCTCGAGGAAACTTCTACACTTTCCAATTACAACGTTACAAAAGCGACATCCGGCACCTTTGATTCTGGCGCTGTTTTCTCGCACATCATGGTTGCCGCCGTCATTGTATCCGGGGCGCTGTTTGCCTTGCACGGCCATATCACGACAGGCGCGCTGATCGCCACTATCTTGCTTTCCGGACGGATGATGCAACCAATTCAACGCGCGCTGGGCCTCTGGGCTAGGTACCAGGATTACGCGCTGGCACGCCAGAAGGTCGAGGCGATTTTTGAAACACCGCAATATCCCGGCACGCCCGCTAACGATGCAAATTCTGTGCGCGAAGGCACCATCAAAATTGAAAAACTTTCTTTCCGTCATTCCGACGACAAGCCCTGGTTGCTCGACAATCTCGATCTCGACCTCAAACGCGGGGAAAGCATCCTGCTTTCCGGCGCGCATGGTTCGGGCAAAACGCTTCTTCTCCAGCTTCTTGCCGGTATTTACCCGCCCGGAAAAGGCACTATCAATATCGATGGCCGCAACATCCTGCGCTACGCTTCGGAAGATTTGATCCGTCATGTCGGCTTGATCCGTTCCGAAGGTGTGATTTTCCGCGGCACAATTCGCGACAACATGACCTGCTTCGGTCAGATTCCTGAAAAAGAAGTACAGGAAATTGCCGCGCTGCTGAAACTCGACCGCGATATCGCCCGCCTGCCTTCTGGTTTTGACACGTTGCTCACAGGCACCAACACCGACAGTATTCCGCCGGGTCTCAAGCAGCGCATCGCCATGACGCGCGTGCTGGCACCCAAGCCGCGCATCATCCTTTTCGACAATGCCGACCGCGCACTTGATCGCGAAGGATACAATCTCGTTTACAGCCTTCTCGCCCGGCTGAAAGGACGTGCGAGCATGGTCCTGGTTTCTGACGATTGCAATATTCGTGGACTGGCAACGCGCTTCTGCCGCCTTGAAAACGGCAAGCTGATTGAAACCGACGAATCCTACAGCACCAATCAAGTAAAGCCGTACACGGAGCTCCGCATATGACCGATACTACCGCCGAAGTAAATCCCGTTTCACAGATGATGGGCGTCCTGCAGCAATCAGGCCGTGACAATTTCATCGAAAAAAATCAATGGGAGAGCGGCCTCTGCGTGCTCCTGCTCGCACTTGAGCCGCGCTGCAGGACTTACCGTCTTCTTGAAGCGTTGCCTTATGACCCTGGCAAGATGACGCAGCAATCGACGTTGAATACCTTCGCGCATCTCGGTTATTTTGCACGCCCTGTGACAACACAATTAAGAGATATAGACCCGCGCCTGCTGCCCTGCCTGTTCATCGGCGACAGCGGTCATCCTGTTATCATTCTTGAACAAAAAGGCGGGCATTTTAAAGTTTACGCCAACGGCCATATCAAAAAAATATCAAAGGACCATATGGCGGCTGAAACCGGCGAAGCGTGGATATTCGAGCGCTACGATGAAAACCGCGTCGTCACTTCCAAATTTATGCGCGCAGGTTCAGGCAAAAGCTGGTTCTCTGCCCTGCTGAGCCGCTTCCGCGGTACATTCGGCCAGATTCTGCTGGGCTGCTTCATGCTGAATGTTATTGCGCTTTCGACGCCGCTTTTCATTATGCTTATTTACGACCGCGTTATCGCAGCAGGTGCGCCTGAAATCCTGCCGATGCTCGCTGTCGGCGCGTGCATTGCAATTGGATTCGAATGGGTTCTCCGCCGCATCCGTTCGCAGGGGCTGTCATGGCTTGCCGCGCGCATGGACAATATTGTCAGTAATAAAATATTTGCCCACCTGATCGGCCTTCCTCCCTCCCTGATTGAGCGAGCGTCCGTCGCCGCGCAGATCGCCCGTATTAAAACATTCGAATCCGTACGCGATTTCTTCAGCGGATCGGTGTTCCTGTCGATGCTGGAACTTCCCTTTGTTGCCATTGCCGCGCTTGCCATTTATGCCGTTGCCGGGCCGCTCGTTCTTGTGCCGCTGGCGATGGTTGCCTGTTATGGGTTGCTATTGTGGGGCATTCACAAAAAAGTGAAAATTACCATCCGTCTCGCTGCAAAAGCCAGTTCGGCACGCCAGCAATTCGCGATTGAGACTTTTGAAAAAATCCAGGGCGTGCGTGGCAACGGCCTTTCGAAAACATGGCAGGCCAAGTTCCGCGAGCTTTCAGGCCGCGAAATGCTTGCACATTTCCGCCTGAACTGGCTTGGCATGATGGCGGAGACGATGGCCCATGCGATTACACTGATTGCCGCCGTTGCCACGGTCGGCTTCGGAGTTCACATGATCTGGGCAGGCATGATGAGTACGGGTGCACTGGTCGCAACAATGATCCTCGTCTGGCGCGTACTGATGCCGTTCTACAGCCTGTGCACAATGATCCCGCGCCTTGAACAGCTGCGCAACAGCATCATGCAGGTCAACAAGCTCATGGATATAGACACTGAGGCGATGGAGGCTGTCACCGCTGCGCGCGTGCCGAAAATGCGCGGCCAGGTCAGTTTTAAAAACGCCGGAATTAATTACGGTGAAGACACCGATCCTGTCTTCAACAACCTGACCTTCGACGCACGCCCCGGCGATTTCGTCATCGTCACGGGTGAGAACGGTTCCGGCAAAACAACTTTGCTGAAACTGATCAAAGGATTGTACAAAACCACTTCCGGTGCCGTGCAGATTGACGGCTTCGATATCCGCCAACTGGATGCGCCGGACCTTCGGCGCCAGATCGCCTATATCCCGCAGCAGGCCGATTTCTTCCAGGGCACGATTTTTGAAAATCTCCGTCTCGGCAATCCGATGGCGAGCCAGGAAGACATCGAGAAAGCATTACAGATGGCCGATGTCTGGAACGAGATCGCCGCCATGCCCGCCGGGCTGGGCACCATTATCGGTCGTTACGGTGCCGATGCGCTGCCTTCCAGCCTTGCTACGCGGCTTTCGCTGGCGCGCGCCTATCTCCACAGCGCACCTATTATGCTTATCGATGAGCTTCCCAACGCTCTGCTCAGCAGCCGCGCGGGGAAAAATCTCAAGGATTATCTCGCCCACACGAAAGGCAAGCGCACCTGCATTATGATCAGTTACCGCGAAGACTTCATCAATCTTGCAGACACGCTTGTTGTCTTGCGCCGCGGCGAAACACCGATGGCCGGTGCGCGTGAAGCAGTTACAGAAACCATAAACAAACAGGAGGCCGCGTGATGACCAGATCACAAACGCACGACAAACAAACCCGCTATCTTTCCCAGGCTGTCCAGCTTGAGGAAGCGGCAAACCCCACCATCATCAAACTGACGATGGTGACAACCAGCCTTGCAATTTTTGCCTTCATCGCGTGGGCGGGCGTGACGAACATCAACGAAGTCGCACGCACGCCGGGCGAAGTAGTACCGCAAGGATTCCAGCAGGTCGTCCAGCACCTTGAAGGTGGCATCGTCCGCGAGATCAAGATCCATGAAGGCCAGCAGGTCGAGAAAGGTCAGGTACTGATGGTTCTCGATGGCGCCGGATCGCAGGATGACCTGAACCGCGCCCTCAGCAAGCAAACCAGCCTTGCCATGCAGGAAGAACGTCTCCGCGCTTTCGCGGAAAGCCGCGAGCCTAAATTTTCGGATGCGGAGATAAAAGACGCTGCCCTGATCAAGGATCAGAAATCATTCTTCGATTCCATGGTGCAGGCCCGCAGCGAAGAACAGAAAATCATCCAGGAACAGATCAAGCAGAAGAAAAATATGATTTCAGCCTTGCAGGCCGAGCTTGATACGGCGCGCAGCAATTATACTATTACGAAAGACCTGTATGACCGCCGCGCGGAACTTAACCGCAAGGGCTATACCTCAGACGTGCAGTTTCTTGAGACAAAACAGCGCCTCAATGAAATCGACGGCGAAGTTAAACAGCTTAAAAACCGCATCGGCGGCGCAAGAGCGGAAATCAGTGAATTCGAAAACCGCCTGAGCTCTCTGGGTGCCAGCCAGCAGGACGATGCCTATGAGCGCATCGACCAGGTCATCGCCGAAAAAGCGCAGAATACCGAACTGATCGAAAAACTGAAGAACCGCGTGGGCAGGCTTGAAGTCCGCTCTCCCGCTCGCGGCCTCGTCAAAGGTCTTGCGATCAATACGGTCGGTGCCGTCGCGCAGCCGGGTCAAACCTTGATGGAAATCGTGCCAATGGATGAAAAAATGATCGTCGAGGTAAAAATCCCGCCGCAACATATCGGCCACCTGAAAACCGGCCAGAAGGTACAGGTGAAATTCAGCAGCTTCGATTTCTCACGCTACGGTTTCATCACCGGCCAACTGGACCAGATCTCGGCTACGACTTTTACCAGTGAAAATGGCGAGCGCTATTATCGTGGCCGGGTCGATCTTTCACAAAACCACGTCGGCCATGACCAGCGCAACCTTGTCGTGCCCGGCATGACCGCCATGGCAGAAATCATCACCGGCGAAAAAACCATCCTGCAATACCTGCTCAAGCCGGTTCACACGGCGATGAAAACCGCCTTCACGGAACGATAAGGAGAATTTATGAAACAACTTGCCGAAAACGTTATCCCTTTCCTAAGCGCCAAGGATCGCCCGCTAACTATTCTCGCCGTTGAGGATGACAGGCTGGAGCGCGCCTTCCTTGGCGAGCAGATCAGGCAGATGGGCCACATGATGGAAGAGGCCGCCGACGGACAGCAGGCGCTGGAAATCCTGCGCCGCGCGAAGGGCGGCATCGACGTCGTTCTGATGGACCGCCTGATGCCGGTCATGGATGGCCTCAGCGCCGTTCGTTTGATTAAAGATGACCCGGCTTTGCGCAAAATCCCTGTCATCATGGTAACCGGCGCCTCGACCGTTAAACAGATGCAGGAAGGGCTTGAGGCCGGCGTGTTCTACTATCTTGCAAAGCCGGTGAATGAAGATGTGTTGCGCTCGGTTCTTCTGGCCGCGACACGCGAAGCGCAACAGAACAGAACTTTGAGTGATGAACTGAAACGCCATCACACCAGCTTCAATCTGATCCGAACCTGCAAATTCAATTTCCGCACACTTAACGAGGCGGAATGCCTCGCCGCGTTCACAGCACATTGCTTTCCCGATCCCGAGCGCGTTCTCTTGGGACTTGCTGAACTCCTGACCAATGCCGTCGAACACGGCAATCTCGAAATTGGCTATGAGCGTAAAAGTCAGTTGCTGGATAATGGTACGTGGCTAGCCGAAATTGAGCGCAGGCAACAACTTGATTCCTACGGAAGCCGCACGGCTGAACTCATCATCACACGTAAGGAAGATGGCTTCTACGCAATCATCACTGACCAGGGCAATGGCTTTAACTGGAAACGTTATATGACGATTGAGCCGGCGCGCGCGGGGGACAACCATGGGCGCGGCATCGCACAGGCCAATGCCGTCAGCTTCGACAAGCTGACCTACAATCAACAGGGCAACCAGGCCATCGCCTTCGTCGGCGGCAGCCCGCAACTGGAATGGTAAAATGCACCGACTTTCTCACGGCAAATACCTTCATTTTATAGTTTTTTTCGTAGGGATGATTATCTCGGCGATGTTTTCGGTTGAGATATACAAATCTACCAGCACCGATAGCAGGGAAGCCTTCGAAAGAATTTCGGCTAAAAACTTATCCTTGATAGAAAATGCCGTTGTTACGCATATCCAGATGCTTGAAGATATCGGAAATTATTTTTTAGCTTCAAAATATGTTGATCCCGACGAATTCCATACTTTTACATCGCCATTCCTGAAGCGTAACGAGAATTATGAAATTCTGGCCTGGGTTATGCCGTCAGAAAACGATCAAAATATTCCGCTTTATGCCATCTCTTCCACCAGCCCATGGAAATCGCACAGCGACCATAAACTTGAAATTTCCAAAGACCAAGAATTCAATTCAATGCTCCAGCAGGCGGCGAATTCTAAAAGCCGCGTTTCTTTCTTCAATAATCTTTCCGTCTTCAGGAATGATGAACACAATAATTTTCTAGGCAGCAATCACATTCTTCTAATTCATCCGGTTTATAAAAATGAAGATGCCGAATTATTCGGTTTCTCCGTGGGCATCATTAATATTGGCAAAATAGCGGAAATGGCGGTCGGCGCAGGCGGCTTGGTGCCTTATAACCACGTTACCATCGACCTCGTTCACGCAGACGAACAAGCCATGCGCATTTATGAAACAAGAGAGCCCGGCGTATCCAGCAATTTTTATAATGCTTCCAATTTTATAAAACTGGATGGAAACAGGGCACTTCGTCTTAATTTTTTACCGACCACTCCTTTTCTGGAATCACACCATAATTATTACCCTTACATTTTATTTTCGGCACTTTCTGTTCTTACGCTTTTGGCTTCCTATTATCTTCGCCAGATGAGCTTTAACATGCAGCAACTGCGCGAGGCTCAATTCCGCGCCGAAGAAGCCAACAGGCTGAAGAATGAATTTCTCGCGACCATGAGCCACGAAATCCGTTCCCCCATGAGCGGCGTGCTCGGCATGGCGGAACTTCTGATGCAAACGCCGCTGGGGCCTGAACAACGCGGCTATACAAAAACCATCATAAGCTCGGGCGAAACGCTGCTGAATATCATCGAAGACATTCTCGATTTCTCCAGAATCGAGGCGGACAAAATGGTGCTAGACCCTGTCCCGACCAACATGCTGCAGGTTGTAGATGACACATGCGCACTTTATGCGCCGAAGGCGCGGGAAAAGGCGCTGGAACTTGCCGTGCGTTATGTTCCGGGCAGCGAGCAATTTGTTTACGCCGACCCTGTGCGAGTACGCCAGACTTTGAGCAATCTTATCAACAATGCAATCAAATTCACCGAAAAAGGCTACGTTGTCGTTTCCGTGCGCGAGGACAAAAGCAATCCGCAACCCGACAAAGTCAATCTTGTCTTCAGCGTAGAAGACAGCGGCATCGGCATAGCGGCGGAAGCGCATGAGAAGATATTTGAAAAATTCGTGCAGGCGGACTCTTCCACTACCCGCGATTTCGGGGGCACGGGACTCGGGCTTTCGATCTGCAAACGTCTCGTTGAAATGATGGGCGGTAAAATCACACTACAGAGCGAGCCGGGCAAAGGCTCGACCTTCACCTTCACCCTGCCGCTCACGCGCAACGCCAAGGAAACCCAGGCACCCATTCGGCCGCCGGTACTGAAAGACGTAAAAGTTTTGATTGTCGACGACCTCCTGGTTATTCATACGCTCATGACCGAGCAGCTCACATTCGCCGGCATGCGTTGCGCTACCTGTTTCAGCGGTGAAGAAGCGCTTGAGACGATGCACGAAGCGGCGGCCATGAGTGACCCGTATAAAATGGTGATCATCGATTACCTGCTGCCCGGCATGAACGGCGAGATGCTGGCCCGCGCCATCAATGATGAGCCTGCCTTCGCCAATACATGCCTTATTATGCTGACGTCGGCGGGAACGCCTTCCATGACTTCCGACAATCTTGCACGCAAAGGCTTTTCGTCCTACATCGCCAAACCCATCACAACACAGGCGCTGATCGAAACGCTCGCCGTTGTCTGGAGCAAATATCGAGGCGGCGAAACCGACAGCCTGATCCGGGTGGACACATACGGCATCGGGCAGGACAGCAAGGAATCGCCTGTCCGCCTCGACGGCGTTAAAGTCCTGCTGGCTGAAGACAGCCGTATCAACCAGGCCTTCGCGCAGGACGTGCTCGAGCAGCTTGGCTGCGTCATCACCATTGCCTCGAACGGCCAGGAAGCCCTGAAAGCCGTTGATACCGGAGATTTCGACCTCGTCCTGATGGATTGCCAGATGCCGCTCATGGACGGGTTCGAAGCCACCCGGAAAATCTGCGATCTCAAAAAAGCCGGGTCGATCCGGGCCGATCTGCCGATCATCGCTCTGACGGCCAACGCCATGAAGGGCGACCGCCAGCGCTGTCTGGATGCCGGGATGGACGATTACATTTCCAAGCCGGTGCGCACGAATGACCTTCGGGAGAAAGTCTTTACCTGGGTCAATGGCCGCACATCCCCTCCTTACGTCGAGGAGTATGTCGAAATAACGGTGCCGTCTACAGTTTCCACCAACGCTGTACTGGACATCGCCGCCGTCATCGAATCGCATGAAGTGCTCAAAGATAAATATACCTCCATCCTCTCCTATTATATTGAGGATGTGACGAGCTATATGCAGGAAATCAAAACCGCGCTCGAAACCGGGATCATCAAGGGCGCTATTCGTCCCGCCCACACAATTAAATCCGCAAGCCGCAGGATGGGTGCGGCCACACTCTCTGATCTCGCCAAAGACATGGAACAGGCCGCCAACGATGAAAATTGCCCGCCTGAAATGCTCAAGGAAAAGCTCAGTGATATGACGGCCATTTTCGAAACGACACGCGCGGCATTGCTGCAGGAAAGCCGGAAAATGGCGAGCTAGGCCACGCGCCAGTGAAGTGTGGCTTTTTCACCGTCAGCCGCCGCACCGAGCGGCAGGGGCACAACGCACGACTTTCCGACTTTCACTTCCGTCTCGACCTTCTCGAGAACGAAAGTCTCTTTCGATACGGGAAGGCCGTAAAAAGCCGGGCCGTTGGTGCACAGGAATTTTTTGAACATCTGGACGCCTGCCGCGCTGCCCATATTGATGCCCGCCTTCTCGAAGGCCTGAATGTAAAGCTGCGGCGCGACGCCGCCGGTATAGCAACCCGCCGCACAGCCACATTCCGTTAATTTCTTAACATGCGGGGCGCTGTCGGTCCCGGCGAAGAACTTGGTGTTGTCGGCAGCCGTCACTTCCGCCCAGAGCGCCAGCCTATCTTCTTCGTATTTAAGAAGCGGCAAGCAGTAGAGGTGGTATTTAAGACCCTTCAGCAAATGCCCGACCGTATAGATAAGATGCTGCGGAGTGACCGTGGCGGCCAACGTAGAGGGCCCGGCCTCGATAAATTCGGCAGCCACCCGGGTGGTAATGTGCTCACCGACGATTTTGAGCTTAGGGAATTTGTCGACCGCGTGAGGTAGACGTTCTTTGTAAAAGATCTCCTCGGCATTGGTCTTGCCGAAGTACTTTACAGCGTCCAGCCCGTGCTCCTCGCCATGGATATTCAGCACCACCCCGGCCTGCTCCATGGCTTTAAAAACGCCATTGTCTATATAGGTCTGAAAGGGCGCGCCCTGCTCGGCCCCGGTGGTGCCGTGCGGGGGGTAATATTTTGCAGCGCGCAAAAGGCCTGATCTGGCCCCCGCCTCAATCATGGCAGGCGTTGTGTCCTTCGTCAGATAGAGAGGCACTATAATGTCGGTAAATCTCGAGCCGCCCGCCTTGCGCAGCATCTGGAGGTATTCCTCGATGCTCCAGCCTTCGCCGGGGTCCTTCTTGTTAACTTTGGAGACTGGAGGCTTCGTGTTCGGCATCGCGAGGATGCCCGCGCAGCCCATCGCCAGGTGATCGGCAACCAGCGCCTTCATGAGAGGCCCTTGCCGGAAATGGGCGTGGAGATCGTACCAGCGGGGCAGCTCGAGGCGCAGCGTCATACCTGTTCTATAGGCCTCTCCCGGGTAGATTTCAACCCGGCCCCGGCGACCTTAAAAGTTCCTTAAGAGGCGCCGCAAATTTTTCGCGGAAAACCTAAAATATTTTTATTGCTTTCGTGAAAAAATGTTATATTAAAAGCAGACGCACGTGCCGATGGCCCCCTCTAGTCTTGAACTAGGCATGGTTATGCAACGGCGTAGACATTTTTGAACCTGGGGTGAAGAGAAAGCCCCAAAGCTTTGAAAGAGTTTACGATGAGATTTGCAGAGAAGCGGGGCCGCTTAGTATCCCCCATTCCATCTCAGAAGACCTTCGTACTGGAAATCATCCGGTAACCCTGGCTCCCTGCTCCCTTCGCAAAGGAGCGGGTGACCCCCTATTGGGCTAGCGACAGCCCGGTACACGACCATTATTTCCAAAATTTGAGATTTGAAGGACTAACGAGATGACTAAACTTTATTCTATGAACAATCCCGCCATGCGGACAGAGATCGAGGAAGGCTACACTTCCGTCGAGGAGCTGATTGCCGCCCGCCGCCCGGCGCGTCCCCTCTATGTCCTGTGGCCCGAGAAGATTGCTGCGACAGCGAAAGCGTTCGTCCAGACTTTCCCCGGCGAGACCATGTACGCGGTCAAAACCAACCCGGATGAAAATGTCCTGCGCACGCTGTACCAGGCGGGCGTCAGAAGCTTTGACGCGGCCTCTATCGAGGAAGTGCGCCTTGTCCGCAAGAACGCGAAGAAAGCCCGCATCTACTTCATGCACCCGGTCAAATCGCCTGAAGCCATCCGCGAAGCCTACACGGTTTACGGCGTGCGCGACTTCGTGCTCGATTCGGAAGACGAGCTGTTCAAGATCGTCCGCGAGACCGACCTCGCCTCGGACCTGAACCTGTTCGTCCGCCTCGCCCTGCCGCGCAACGGCAAAGCCTCGATCGACTTCTCGTCGAAATTCGGCGCGAACCCCGATGAAGCGGTGAAACTCCTGAAATCCTCCCGCCCGGTCGCCCAGCGCCTCGGCCTGTGCTTCCATGTCGGCACCCAGACCACCGACCCGGCCGCCTACGCACGCGGCGTCGACAAGGCGGCTGCCGTCATTAAGAAATCCGGCATTACGGTTGACGTACTCGATGTCGGCGGCGGCTTCCCCGTCCGCTATGACGAAAGCGTCCCGTCCGTTGAGGCCTGCGTTCATGCCCTGAAAGGCGCGCTGGTCAAAAACCGCCTTGAAAATATGCCCCTGCTGGCCGAACCCGGCCGTGTGCTGGTGGCCGAATCCGGCTCCCTGATCGTGCGCGTCGAACTCCGCAAGGACAACACGCTGTACATCAATGACGGCACCTATGGCGGCATGTTTGACGCCGGTCCGCTCCTGAAGACGAAGTTCCCGGCCCGCGCCTACCGCGTTGACGGTGCCTTCGAACAGCCTGAATCGGCGTTCCGTTTCGCAGGCCCCACCTGCGATGCGCTGGACGTCATGGAAGGCCCGTTCATGCTGCCCGCCGATATCGACATGGGCGACTGGATCGAGATCGGAAATCTGGGCTCCTACAGCCGTTCCCTCCGCACGAATTTTAATGGATTTGGCGGCTCGGACGCGCTATGTCTTTACAGCCCGGGCATGATGCCCGCTGCTAAAAAGAGAGCTGTAAAGAATGTCTAATTCAACCCCGAAGAAATCCACCAGCAACCGCAAGGCGGAGCTGCTGCAAAACGTCGTTGAGCACATCGACATCACATCGTTCGATGCGCGTCCGATTATCGAGTCCATGGGCAAGATGTCGTTCACGTCCCGCGACCTCGCGCGTGCAACCGAAATCTACAACATGATGCTCAATGATAAAGACTGCGCGATTTTCCTGACGCTGGCGGGCTCGACGTCCGCTGGCGGCTGCATGGACGCTTACGCCGCCATGCTGGAAAACAACATGATCGACGGCATCGTCGCCACGGGCGCATCCATCGTCGACATGGACTTTTTCGAAGGCCTTGGCTTCAAGCACTACCAGGCCGCAGGAACCGTCGATGACCGCGAACTGCGCGACCTTTATATCGACCGCATTTACGATACCTATATCGATGAGGAAGATCTGCAGGCCTGCGACGCGACGATTCTTGAGATCGCCAACTCCCTCGAGCCGCGCGCCTACTCATCTCGCGAGTTCATCAAGGAGATGGGCAAGTACCTCGTCAAACACGGCAAGAAAAAGAACAGCCTCGTGAAGCTCGCCTACGAGAAAAACGTGCCGATCTTCTGCCCGGCTTTCACCGACTCGTCCGCCGGTTTCGGCCTCGTGAAGCACCAGGTCGATAATCCGAAGAAGCACATGGTTTTAGACTCCATCGCCGACTTCCGCGAACTGACGGACCTCAAAATCCACGCGGGCACCTCTGGTCTTCTCATGATCGGCGGCGGGGTGCCGAAAAACTTCGTGCAGGACACTGTCGTCTGCGCCGAAATTTTGGGCAAACACGCAGAGATGCACAAATACGCCGTGCAGATCACGGTAGCCGACGTGCGCGACGGCGCCTGCTCCTCCTCGACGCTGAAGGAAGCATGCTCGTGGGGCAAGGTTGATGTCGCCTACGAACAGATGGTCTTCGCCGAAGCGGGCAGCGTTCTGCCCCTGCTGGCCTCTGCCGCCTACCATGACGGCGCACACAAAAAGCGCAGGAAATGGGAACTGGCGAAGCAGTTTGATTAATCGTTCAAACCGCATATAAATATTACAAAGCCCCCGCTTTTGCGGGGGTGACTTTTTGGAAGACATGAAAATGACCGCACAACCGCAGAAAAAAACGCAAAGTGCCGTGACCGTTCAACCTGAATGGGCGCCGCACAAGGCTATGTGGATTGCGTTTCCCTCCAACCCTGAATTATGGCTCGAGGATCTTGCGCCTGCGCAGGAAGAAGCTGCCGCGATGACAAACCTGATCGCCGAAGGCGAGAAGGTTTACATGCTGGCCTGCGGCGATGAGGCCGTGGCTTCTGCCAAAAAGCTGCTCGGCAAAAACACCGAGGTCGTTCCTGCGGAATTCGGCGATATCTGGCTGCGCGATACCGGCCCGATATGGGGAACAGTGAACGGCGCGCATACGGCGCTGCGTTTTAAAGTGAATGGCTGGGGTGGAAAATACGATTACCCCGCCGATCGCGTCATCGGGGATTTCATCGCGAAAAAATCAGGCTCGCCGATCAAGGCCTTTGACCTCGTGCTTGAAGGCGGCTCGCTGGAAAATGACGGCGAAGGCACAATCCTGACAACAAAAGAATGCCTGCTGAACCCGAACCGCAACCCGGGCAAATCGCAGGAACAGATCGAAGACATTCTGAGAGAAGCCTTCGGCGCGGGTAAAATCCTGTGGCTCGACGATGGCCTCCTCAACGACCACACCGACGGCCACATCGACAATATCGCGCGTTTCATCGGTCCGAACAAAGTTCTGTGCCAGTCACCCGTGAAGAACGATCCGAACGAAAAAGTCCTGAAAAAAATCGCTGCTGACTTAGAGAAAATGACTGCCGCCAACGGCAAGAAAATTGAAGTCGCGCTTGCGCCCTCGCCCGGCCTTGTCACGGGATACGAAGACGAACCGATGGCCGCCAGCCACATGAATTTCATCATCGGCAATAACGCTATCGCCGTGCCGACCTATGGCACAGAATCTGCTGATTCTGCCGTTGCCGCGATCCAGAAACTGTTCCCCGGCCATAAAGTGAAAGGGCTTAAATCCACGTCGATCTTGACGAATGGCGGCGGCTCCTTCCATTGTATGACGCAGCAGGAGCCAGCAGAATGACCCGCAACGCCACAGTCGCCGCGATCCAGACATCGTACGGACTCGATATGAATCAGAATATCGAGAAGACGGTTGCTTACGTGCGCGACGCCGCCAAAAAAGGCGCGCAGATCGTCCTGCCGTCCGAACTCTTCCAGAATATTTATTTCTGCACGTCGCAGGACCCGCGCTGGTTCAAAGAGGCCTTTCCGGCTGAGGAACACCCTGCCGTACTCGCTATGCAGAAGCTCGCGAAAGAACTAAAAATCGTCATTCCGGTTTCGTTTTTTGAGAAAGCCGGTGCGCATTATTACAACAGCGTCGCCGTCGTCGATGACACAGGCACGATTCTGGGCATCTACCGCAAGACACATATTCCCGACGGTCCGGGTTACAGCGAGAAATACTATTTCCGCCCCGGTGACCTCGGCTTCAAGGTCTGGGACACGAAGTTCGGGCGCATCGGCGTCGGCATCTGCTGGGACCAGTGGTACCCGGAAGTCGCGCGCAGCATGGTGCTGCAGGGCGCGGAAATCCTGTTCTATCCAACCGCTATCGGCTTCGAGCCTTCAACGCCCGGCCTCGACACGGCGTTGTCATGGCAACGCGCCATGCAGGGCCACGCTGTTTCCAACTTCGTGCCCGTCGTCGCCGCGAACCGCATCGGCGTCGAGAAGAACCCGGCAAACCCCGGGAACGACCAAGGCTACTACGGTAAGTCATTCATCGCCGCGCCCTCGGGCGATCTTGTGCAGGAAGGCTCACGCGATAAAGACGCCGTGCTCGTTCACACGTTCGACCTTGATGCGATCAACGCCGAGCGTCCGATGTGGGGCTTCTTCCGCGATCGCCGCACCGATCTTTATAAGAACCTCGTCACTCCGCCATAATCGCGATCACCCGCTCGATTTTATTCTGCAGGACTGGATTTTCAATATCGGTCAGAAGTTGATATAGTTTTTCCGGCCAGGATTTATCCGGATTATCCTCCTTATCCATTCCCTTAAAAAACGCATGATAGGAAACGCCCAGAATATTTTTAAGGGCGTGCAGCCGGTCGACCGGCAGGCGGTTTTCCCCGCGCTCATATTTCTGGATTTGCTGGAAGCTCACGCCCAGCCTGTGAGCGATCTCCTTCTGGGTCAGACCGGCCTGCTCCCTTAATGTACGGAAATTCCGACCAATCAAACGTGCCTCGGGCGGCACTCTTTTTGAAGATATTGAAATCAATGACTTAAGCCTCTTTTTAACATCATGGGTTGTATATTACTTTCCTTTTTGGCAATTTTCAACCCATAATTTCTAAAATAGAAATTTTTTAGGACTTTAAGTCATGACATATTTCCGTCATGGATTCCCAATGGCTTAAGACCCAGTTCGCGAGCAATCCCGATAAGTCAAAAGCCGGACTGGCTGCTGCGATCGGGCTGGAGCCGCCCGCGATCAGCAAAATTCTCAACGGCACACGTCAGATCAAAGCGCAGGAATATCTCCAGATGCGGGAATATTTCGGCCTGCCTGTCGACGGCTACGGTGCAACGCGCAAAACCTACACCGTCAAGGCGCATGATGGGCGGGACGGGTTCGATGACGGGTCGCCGCCGCCAGCTGAATGGGCGATCCCGTCAGTCATTTCTTCCCAAGCGGGACCAAACAAGACGAACCGTGTTTTCCAGGTTCGTGAAAGCTTCATGGAGCCGGAATTCAAACGCGGCGAACATGTCCTCGTTGATATCTCGGACCGCAAACCTTCGCCGCCCGGTGCCTTTATCATTTCAGACGGCTTTAGCAACATGCTGCGCTATTGCGAATACACGCCGAAATCCGGTGAAACTGAAATCAGGATCTCAGCGCGGAAAAACCGTTTTCAGCCGCAAACTCTCAAACCGGGCGATTTCCTCGTGATCGGTCGCGTTATTGCAAAATTGGAGATGATCTAGGTCACTTCTTCTTCGAACCAGGAAAAAGACGCGGCAGCGAAATGCGGATTGGCGAATTTCCTGTCCGCGCTGCCATAAACCAGGTTTTTGCCTTGTAAATCCGTCAGCGTGCCGCCCGCCGCACGCAAAATCGCTTCGGCTCCCGCCGTGTCCCATTCCGATGTCGGTCCGAGGCGCGGATAAAGATCGGCTTTTCCTTCAGCTATTGCGCATATCTTGAGCGCACTGGCGCGTTTTAAAATCTTCTCCACCTTGAAGGCAGAAAGAAATTTATCCATCGCCGCGTCGTCGGCATGATAAAGGCTCGACATCACCGTTAGGCCGCCAGCAGGCGCGCGGCGCACATTGATCTTTTTATCTTTGCCTGTCTCCTCGCTCCAGCGCAAAGCCGTCTCACCATATCCCGCATATAAAACACCGAGCGCCGGGGCATAGACTACGCCCATCACCGGCGTGTCTTTTTTCACAAGACCGATATTCACCGTGTAATTTTCACCGCCCGCCATAAATTCCTTCGTCGCGTCCAGCGGATCCACCAGCCAGAAATATTCATGCGCCGACAAATCCTGCGCCAGCCCGCCTGCGGTTTCCTCCTCCGCGATAACGGGAACATCAGGCATCAGATCACGCAGGCTGCTGGTAATAAATTTTTCAGATTCCCGGTCGGCGGTTGTGACAGGCGATCCGTCGCTCTTTTCACCAATCGAGGGCAATTCCAGCATGTCGAAATAATTGAGCGTGATCTGCCCGGCGGCGACAGCGATGCGCCGCACCATGTTGCACAGCGCGCCCGGATTTTTCAGCAATTGTTCACTTGAAGGCAAGAATCCTGTCTTTCCCGGAGGCTTCGCTTATTGCGGCGTGCTCTTCAATAAAACGCAGGACAGCGTGCACGCATTCCTCCACATTGCCGTTCTGCGTATCGACCACAAGGTCGGGATTTTCCGGCAACTCATAAAGGGAATCGATGCCGGTGAAGTCTGTAATCTTCCCGGCCCGGGCTTTTTTGTAAAGTCCTTTCGGATCGCGTTTTTCACAGGTCGCCAGGTCGGCCCTGATGTAGATCTCATGAAAGCGGCCTTTGGCAACCTTTCGTGCCTGTTTTCGGCCCTTGCGGCTTGGCGAGATAAGGGCCGCAATGACAATCGCACCTTTATTGGCCATCCGGGCGGCAATATCGCCCGCGCGGCGGATGTTCTCTTCCCTGTCCTCTGCTGAAAATCCCAGATCGGCGCTGATGGTGCGGCGGATTTCGTCGCCGTCCAGTATCTCGACTTTGTACCCCCGGCTGCGTAATACCTTTTCAGCGCCTTTTGCGATGGTTGTTTTGCCAGCGCCGGAAAGACCGGTGAGCCAAAAAACGCAGCCTTCAGGAACGGAGAGGCTTGAATAATTCCCTGCACCGAGCACTACTCCTGCCCCGACTGCGCCCGCATCAGTAAAGAGAACAATTTTCTTGCCGGGATCGACGGGCTGAAGTGTTTCTGTAAGGAGCGTCAGTTCGGAGAGCATACCTTCATTCTGTTCTACTGAAGCAATTTTCACCTTGAAAGAAGACGTTCCCGTTCTTGCTATATAACTTTCACCAGGCAGCAGGGACTTGTTACGCAGACTGAATATTTTTGTCTTAAGCCTATGCGACATGGCGGGCGCATTATCCGCATGGCTGGCGAGCGCGCCGCGCCGGGCCAAAATCTGCCGATCCAGCGTTATGCCGACCGCCTCCCCGGCTTGTGCCTCGATTTTTTCCGGATCATGCGGCCAGACTGCAATGGATTCCACCTTTGCTGCCTCCGCATAAGGCGCGAACAGCAATTCATCTCCGCGTTTCAGCATACCGCTTTCCACACGGCCGACAAAAATATGCTGGCCACGCTCGCGGTAAATATCCTGTACGGAGAAACGCAATGGTCCATCAGTCAACGCCTCTGGAATAGCCAGTGTGTCGAATGCTCCTGTTAAAGTCTGGCCTGAGTACCACGGCATATTTTCGCCGCGTTCCACGATCATCTCGCCATTGCGGGCAGACAACGGGATAACAGCAAAAGGTGTCAGAATTTTTGAAATTTCTGCCGTGATTTTTTCGAAAGTATACGGGTCATAAGCCACTGCATCCATTTTATTGATCGCGACAATCACCTGCGAAATTCCAACCAGCGACAGAACCTGCGCATGGCGTATGGTCTGTTCCTGCAACCCGCGTTCCGCATCGATCACGAGCACAGCCGCATCAGCCTCGGCTGCGCCGGAAAACATATTGCGTAAAAACTCCAGATGTCCCGGCGCATCGATCAGAACATAGCCGCGCTTCGCCGTCCTGAACCGCACCTGCGCCGTATCGATTGTAATCGCCTGATCGCGCTCGGCCTGAAATGCGTCCAGCAGGAACGACCATTCCTGTAAACCGCCCCGGCGCTCGCATATTTCCTTCAGTTCCTCGACCCGGCCTTCTGTGAGCGAGCCTGTATCATGCAGCAATCGCCCGGCGATGGTGGATTTTCCATGATCGACATCGCCGGTCATGACGACACGCAACGCGGTGCTCACATGTACCCCCGCGTGCGCAGTAATTCGAAGCTGTCTTCGCTTTCGCGGTCCATGGCACGGCCCGCGCGCTCGGAAATTTTTGTTGTTTCCAGTTCGGCGATAATTTCATCCAGGCTGGAGGCATGGCTCTCAACCGGAAAGGTGATATTGCTCTCGCCGAGCGAGCGGTAACGCTTTCCCTCCCGTGAAAAATATAACGGGACGCAGGGGATATTTTCCTGCTGCGTGTATCGCCATATATCAATCTCGGCCCAGTGCAGAATCGGGTGAATGCGCATATGCGTGTCCGGCGGCAATGCAGTATTATACTGGTCCCACAACTCGGCGGGCTGGTTTTTGAAATCCCACGACCCGTCGGCGCGGCGCGGCGAAAACACCCGCTCCTTGGCGCGCAACCCCTGCTCGTCGCGGCGGATGCCAACGATAAGGCCTTTGAATTTATGCTGCTCCAGCAGCGTCTTTAAGCCTTCTGTCTTGCGCGCTGCACTGCGTGTGGCCGGCTTCAGGCTTTGATCCATTTCTTCTTCCGGTGGGCACGGATGATTGATGCATTCCAGCTTCCAGTCCTTGATCAGCCGGTCGCGAAATTCATAAACTTCCGGCAATTCCATGCCAGTATCGAGAAGAATGACGGGAAAGGGCACACGCCCGAAAAAGCTTTTGCGCACCATCCAGAGAAGCGCGGTGGAATCCTTCCCCACCGACCAGAGCATGCCCAGCGGTCGCACACTCCTGTATGCCTCGCGGAGAATGTAAATAGTACGGGCTTCCAGCCCGGCGAGAGAGTCTGACAAAGAGGGCCTTTGATAGTGTCCGATTGGACGCAGAAGGCTAAAGATTAGCCGATTTTTTTAACAGCAACAACCGGCAGTGGCAGGACATCGGGACGACCCACAGAGATATAATGGAAGCCTGACTCCCTCATATCGCGGACTTTGTAAATGTTACGAAGATCAATAATACGTTTAGTCTTCATAATACCCGCTATGCGATCAAGATCCAAAGCACGGAACTCATTCCACTCGGTCAGGATTACAAGCGCATCAGCGTCTTCGACTGCTTCATACGCATCCTTGCACCATTCGACATTTTCAAGATGCGATTCAGCATGCTCCATGGCTGCCGGGTCATAGGCTGAAATTTTCGCGCCCTCTTCCTGCAGCAGCGGGATGATGACAAGGCTCGGCGCATCGCGCACGTCATCTGTGTTCGGCTTGAACGCAACACCCAGTACCGCGATTTTCTGTCCCTCAATATTGCCGCCGCAGGATTCAATTACACGCTGTGCCATGCTGCGCTGACGCTCAGCGTTTACCCAGACCACAGTCTCAACAATATTCTGTGGCGCGCCGTATTTCTGGCCAATCTGCGTCAGAGCCAGCGTGTCCTTGGGAAAGCAAGAGCCACCGTAACCGGGTCCTGCGTGCAGAAATTTCTTACCGATGCGTCCATCAAGACCGATGCCTTTTGCAACTTCCTGAACGTTTGCGCCGGTTTTTTCGCACAAATTCGCGATTTCATTGATGAAAGTGATCTTGGTAGCTAAGAACGCGTTCGCTGCGTATTTGATAATCTCCGCAGTCTCAGGCGTCGTCACCACCATCGGCGTTTCGTTGATGTAAAGCGGGCGATACAGCTCGCGCATCATATCGGCGGCGCGCGTTGAATCCGTGCCGATTACAACGCGGTCCGGGCGCATGAAGTCATTGATCGCGGCGCCCTCGCGCAAAAATTCCGGGTTCGAGCAGACATCGAATTCCGCTTTCGGATTATTCGCACGAATGATTTTTTCAACTTCGCGCGCCGTGCCGACAGGCACCGTCGATTTGGTAACGATTAATGTGTAACCCTCAAGCGCGAGCGCAATTTCTTTCGCGGCCTCGTACACATACGACATGTCGGCATGTCCATCGTCGCGACGCGAAGGCGTACCCACGGCGATGAATACTGCGTCTGCGTCTTTGACGGCGCTTGCGAGATCGGTGGTGAAGGAGAGCCTGCCCGCTTTCACCTGCTTGGCGACGAGGTCGTCGAGGCCTGGTTCGTAAATCGGGATTTCGCCTTTTTTCAGGCGGGCGATCTTGTTCTTGTCGCGGTCGATGCAGGTGACGTCGATGCCGAATTCGGCAAAGCAGGTTCCGGAGACAAGCCCCACATATCCCGTTCCGACCATTCCTATGCGCATCTCAAGGCCCCGTTTTTTAAGAACTGGCAAAAACTAGACGATTTTTAACCCGCGCGGAAGGATTTTCTGACCCTTTCCCTGCCAAAAAGGCCTGAAATCAACGTTTTTTCGTCTTTCCGGGGTTTATAAAGGGTCCAAATTCCATTGCCTTTCCAGGGGGCTTTCGCTTAATATCCCTGATCGAAACGAACACAACCAAGGATTTTCCCAGATGGCCAAGAAAGACAAGGCACCGGACAACAAAAAGAGCAAAGAAAACGGCAAGGATGCCGGAGCCGCCAAAGGCGTGCTTCCTCTCTTTTACACGAAGCCGACGCCCCTGGATGCCAAGGCCCATGCCAATCTTTCCCTACGCAAGAATTTCGGTTTCAATTTCACCGAAAACGTTAATGCCGTGCCGGTCAACCTGATCGAAATGCCGCAAATCTGCCATTTTTACCCAATCGCTTTCGGCCCTGATGAGAATGCAACACCTGTTGCGATCCTTGGCCTCCGCGACAATGAAAACCTGTTCTTCGACAAGAAAAGCGGTCGCTGGGAAGATGCCACATACATCCCCGCTTACATCCGCCGCTATCCGTTTATTTTCTCGGAAATGCCGACGAAAGATCAGCTTTCGCTGTGTGTCGACATGAGTGACGACGTCGTTGAAAAAAGCGACGCCCAGCCGTTTTTCAATCCTGATGGAAAGCCGAGCCAGCTCGCGCAGAACGCGCTGGAATTCTGCAAGTCGTATCACGCTGCCGCGCAGCAGACGCAGGAATTCAGTAAAGCAATCGCGAAGAGCGGCCTGCTGGTTCAGCGCGAGGCACAAATCAATGTCACCGGCAACCGCCGCATCAATTTCTCAGGTTTCCGGATCGTTGACGAACAGAAACTTGCCGATCTCGATGACAAGACGTTCCTCGAGTGGCGCACCAAGGGCTGGCTGCCGTTTATTTACGCACACCTGTTCTCCGGCGCGCAGTGGCAACGCCTAACATATTTGCTGAATCAGCGTCTGACGAAAGAAGCGGCCTAAACCGGGCGTTTCGTCGTGGCAAAAAGCCCTTATTTCAAAAGGGTTTTTTGTTTTATGTAATAGATTCTTGATTCAGGACGGTTACTCGTGGTAACGCTATCGCTTCCGCAGCAGAAAAGGGATTCGAAACAATGGCTAAAGTAGGCGCACAAAGAGCGGCTGAGCTCACCGGCAGGTCAAAATCCACCATCCAGCGTGCCATGAATAACGGCAAGCTTTCTTATGAAGTCGATCCCAATGGCCGCCGTGTCATTGACGTTTCCGAACTCGACCGCGCCCTTGGCCTCCGTCAGGCTGGCAGCAGCAGCAACGGTTTCGATGCCGGTGCAGGCGTCGAACAGGAACTGGAAAAAGCCTCCGCCATGTTAGAGACCGAGCGCCTCAAAATGCGCATCAAGATGCTGGAAGACCAGCTTGATATGGCCAACAACCAGATCGCAGACCTGAAAGACCAGCGCGACTTGTGGCAAAAGCAGGCAAGCCAGGTTCTGATCACCAGTCAGTTCAGCCAGAAACAGGCCGAAGAACTCCGCGCCGAACTGAAAGAGCGCGAGGCCCGTGCCCGTGCCCGCCGCGAACAGATGGAAAAGCAGTCTGAAAAGACCGTCAAGAAAATGAAGCCCGGCAATGAAAACGCCCAGGCCCAGGCCGAAGAGGAAAACTTCAACTTCAAAGGCCTGTGGAAACGCGTTAAAGGCACCGGTTCATAATTCCCACTTCGTACCGCGAAATGCTATAATAGGGGCATGAACCTCAGGGTTTTCCGCTGTGCATTTCTCTGCCTTTTTCTGTGCCTTACCGCTTCTTTGTCAGCGTGGGCGCAGGACGGCGCGCCGTCCGACAAACAAATCCTGCAGGAAACTCTCAAGAACGCCCCGGCGCAGAATCCCACTCCGGCCCTTGATCCTTACGCGGATCTTCCCGAGGAATATATCGTGGAAGCGCAGAAATATTATGCGCTGTGCGAAGGTGATGCGTCCTTGTACCTCTATTACAATTGCAAATGTCTGGGCTCAAAATTTCTGGACCAAAGAATTAAGCTAGGCCCCGAAGCAGAGCAAACGTCTATCATCCTTGATATCAGGGGCGAGTGCGCCGACGCTTCGCGTGCCGCAGGTTACGAGTACGAACAATGCGTGAATAACGGCGCGATGATGCCATATAATATTCCGCTTGAAGAATATTGCGCCTGCTACGCCAATACTTTTGCCAAGCTCTATGAGAAGAACAGTTACGACGGGCCGGGCGCGCGCGTCTTTACGCACTTCCAGGCGCAGGCTTACCTCACCTGCAAAAACCCTGATATGGCGGCAAGACTTTTTCCCAACGGTGCCAGGAAAAACTAATCAAATATTGGAAGAGCCTTCGGTGGCGGCACGGAGATTTCCCTCCGCCAGCGGCAGGATATTCGATGCGTAGAATGATGATATCTTTTCTTTTTGCACCGCGAAATTCTTGTCAGATTCTCCGCCCGCCTGTTCCGCAACGCGCGTGAGCAATGCACCTCCGGCGATAATGCCGAATGCTTTCAGATAGGGTGCGGATGCCGCAGCTACCAGATCCATTTTCTTCTCGCTACCGGCCTTGACGATGAAATCCGTGGCTTTCAGCAAGGTCTGTATGGGCGGCGCAAAAGCATCTTTACGGTTCACCGGGATTTGCTTCTGCATATTACCGATATAATTTTTGGCCGCCGCGCCGCCATCACGCAGGATCTTGCGGAAAGCGAGATCGGCTGCCTGAATACCATTTGTGCCTTCGTAAATCGGCAGAATGCGCGCATCACGGTAATATTGGGCCGCGCCGGTTTCCTCGATAAATCCCATACCGCCATGCACCTGCACGCCGAGCGACGTGACCTCGCAGGCCATGTCCGTGCACCATGATTTAACAATAGGTGTCAGCAATTCGACCTTTGCCTGATCCTTGTTATCAAGCGCGATAGCAGCCTCATACACAAGTGCCCTGCCCGCCTCGATCTGCGATTTCATGGTGAGTAACATGCGCTTCATATCCGCATGCGCCGAAATGGCAACGCGCTCGCCGGTCGTGAATGATTTGCCCTGCACACGGTCGTTCGCATAAGCCAGTGCGCGCTGATAGGCCCGCTCGGCAATCGCAACGCCCTGCAATCCGACCGAAAGCCGCGCATTGTTCATCATGGTGAACATATATTTCAGGCCTTCATTTTCCTTGCCGACGAGATAACCCGTCGCGCCTGCGAAATCCATGGTCGCGGTGGGCGAGCCATGAATGCCGAGCTTATGCTCAAGCCCTATGCATTGAACGGTGTTACGGCTGCCGTCTTTCAGAAATTTCGGCACGATAAACAGGGATATGCCCTTAACATCCTCCGGCGCATTCGTCGCGCGCGCGAGAACAAGGTGAATAATATTGTCGGTGTAATCGTGTTCGCCGTACGTAATGAAAATCTTCTGCCCGGAAATTTTGTAAGTACCGTCGCCCTGTTTTTCTGCCTTCGTCCTGATCAACCCAAGATCGGATCCAGCCTGCGGTTCGGTCAGGTTCATCGTGCCGGTCCATTCGCCGGAAATCATTTTCGGCAGATAGAATTTCTTCTGCTCCTCCGAGCCGTGGTGATTGATCGCTTCGACCGCGCCCTGGTTCAGCAGCGGGCATAGACCGAACGCCATGTTGGCGCCCTGCCACATTTCCTGAACCGGAAAGGCCACAGCATAGGGCAGCCCCTGCCCGCC
This sequence comes from Alphaproteobacteria bacterium, assembly GCA_017999645.1. GTDB lineage: Bacteria > Pseudomonadota > Alphaproteobacteria > Micavibrionales > Micavibrionaceae > UBA7657. The sequence goes on along the minus strand of JAGNLJ010000007.1, from coordinate 16,258 downwards.
GAATTCCGGGTCGAACGGCACGGCGTTCCAGCCGCCCTCGCAATATTGCTTGTACGCGACCTTGAAGCCCGGCGAGGTCGTAACCTCCCCGTCCTTCAGTTTCGCGCTGGTTTTGTCCCCTGCCTGATTGATAGGCGCCAGCACGTCCGAGGCCAGCTTTGCCGCCTCGTCGAAAATGGCTTCCATGGTGGCCTCGTCGACGCTCTCGCTCTGGAAGCCGAGCACGCGGGTCAGGAGGAATTTCATGTCCTGAACGGGGGGCTGGTAATCACTCATGGGGCGGACCTTTCGGCTGGCACAGGGGTTGCAAATATCCCTGCAGGCGTTTCTTAAACACAGAGTTATTATTCATGGATAACGGCACAAATTCAATACAAAACAACGCTTTAGCCTCCATGCTGGCCCCGGTGCCCGGCAAGGTCGTCAACGCCATTAAACAGGCCAGCGCCCGGACAGGGGTTAATTTTGCCTATCTGGTGCAGCAGGCAGGCGCGGAAAGCAGCTTCAATCCCAAGATCAAGGCCAAGACCAGCTCGGCCTCGGGCCTTTACCAGTTCATCGAAAGCACCTGGCTGAACATGGTGAAAAAGCACGGCGACAAACACGGCATGGGCGCGCTGGCCGATAAAATCAGCGATAACGGCAAGGTCGCGAACCGCGCCGCCAGGAAAGAAATCCTTGCCCTCCGTAACGACCCTGAAAAAGCCTCGGCGATGGCGGCAGAATTTGCCCGCGAGAATGAACAATTTCTGAATTCGCACTGGGGCGGCGACGTCGGCTCGACCGAGCTTTATTTCGCTCATTTTCTCGGCGCCGGGCAGGCTTCCGCTTTCCTCAAAGAGCGCGATGAAAATCCCCTGCAGAAGGCGGCCTATCTTTTCCCCGCCGCCGCGAAAGCCAATCGCAATGTTTTCTACGACCGCGCCACGGGCCGCGCGAAAAGCATGGACGAGGTCTATGCCTTCTTCGATAAAAAGTTCGACCTGAAGGAAACCGGCGTTCCCGGTTTTGAACTGCCGCCAGTGCCGCCGCAAAAACCTGTTCAGATTGCCGAGGCGCAACAAGCCATCGCAAGCGATGTTTTCATCGGCGGCGTCAACCGCACGGGCAGCCTTTATGACGAGGCCTTCTATGCGAATATGCCGACACCGCCGAATGGCGGTTATGCGTCCCTCGCCGCGCAGAAGCTCGCCACTAACCCCGTCGAAATCATGCTGCTGAGCCAGCTGGACTCGCCTTTTGGCAAGGCCAGTTCCTTCCGCCTGAACGACTAAACTGTCTTGACCCCGGGCCGTTTATGGCCTTTCTAAAGGGATATGAATTCTGAAGAAATTCACGTTCTGGACCACCGGGTGCGGCTATTGCAGCCCGCCGATGGATTCCGCACTTCACTCGATTCCGTGATGCTGGCTGCCGCCTGCCCGGCGCAAAGAGGCGAGACGCTGCTTGATCTTGGCTGCGGTGTGGGCGGCGCGGGGTATTGCGTGCTGGCGCGCGTACCGGGGACTTGCCTCACCGGTGTGGACATCCAGGCGGATCATATTGATCTTGCCGTCCAGAACATTGCCCTCAACAATATGAAAGAACGCGCCAAGTTCTTCGCCGGCGATATCCGCTCGTTCACTGTAAAAGAATTTAATCATGTAATTTGCAACCCTCCTTATCTCGACGCGGGAACGCATACGCCCTCGCCTTCCACGCCGAAGGCAACCGCGCTTTACCATGCGGATGAAGATATATCCGTGAAGGACTGGGTCGATGCCGGTTTTCGTAACTTAAAAAACGGCGGCAGCTTCACAATTATTCACCGCGCAGATCATACGGATAAAATTATTCAATCCTTCGAAAAAAAATTCGGCGCGATAGAGATTATTCCGCTGTGGCCGCGCACGGGCGAAACGGCGAAGCGCGTTATTATCCGCGCATTAAAAAACCGCAAGACGCCTGCAAAAATTCATGCAGGGTTAGTTCTTCATAATATGGACGGCAGCTATACGGAAGCAGCAGATAAAATATTACGCGGCGGCGAGGCTATAGATTAGTCGGCTTTTTCCGCGCAGAGAAAGCCTTTCCAGATAATCAACCCGCCGATTCCGCCCTGCTCTTTCTCGATATTTTTGAATTCAGGGAACTTTTTAATAAACAGTTCAGCGACCCAGAGCGGGTTCGTGTCGTAACTCACGCACATGCTTTGGGTGACGTCGAGATTTTTGTAGAGGCGGTCGATAGGCTTACGGCACTCCTCAGTCAGTTCCGCGCGGTTTTTCTGTAGATGCTGCGTTGAATGCACGCCAGAAATATAGCCGGAAATTTCTGCGCCGCACTTGGTCGAGAGGAATTTCGCGGGATCACCCGCCGCATATTCCACGTCCCGCTGGCAACGCTCGTATTTCGCCTTCATCGTCATGTTCGATTTGGCCTTCATGAAATCACGCAAATTCATTTTCATCAGCGGCGGGTTGATCGCGAAAGGTGATTCCTGCACCACGTAAGTTTTTGAAAGGGAGTCACAGAAAGGCCCCGGCTGCACTAACCCGTTCACTTCGCGCAGCGTGCCGCGCTTAAGTGGGTCGCTGTCGCTCATTTGCTTTTCAAATGAAATCCAGCGCGTGACGATATCCGTCGCACTTTTCAGTGCGTCCCCGGTTGTTGTTTTGTCATCGAGCTTGGGAAAATTACCGCAGAAGCGGTTATTGACGCGCTCCCACTCACGCTTTTTATCCTCGGCGCAGGGGCCTTCTTCCACAGTCATCGGAAGGATCCAGTTCGATGCCGATGCGCCCCAGAAATAGCCTTCGGAAAACGCGCCGCAATAGGTTTCCTGTAATTCGGTATATTTTGTGGCGCCTTCAAGCGCGAGGCGGCAATTATCATAGAGATAGCCGACCGTGCCGGGCTTATAGGCTGAAATGGCTTCCTCGGCCCGCGCAGGGCTTACAAGCGCGGTCAGAAACACGATAAAAATGAGGATCCTAGCCAACGGCCTTAAGCTTTGCTTTTTGCGCCGAGGGCTTCATTTTCTCGCGCAGGTACTCGGCGACCTTGTCGATATGAATGCGCTCCTGCGCCATGCTGTTGCGGTCGCGCACGGTCACGGTTTTGTCGGTAATCGTGTCGTTGTCGATGGTGAAGCAGTACGGTGTGCCGATTTCATCCTGGCGGGCGTAACGCTTGCCGATATTCTGTTTCACATCAAGCTCGACAGTAAATTCCTCGCGCAGCTCCAGATACAATTTCGTCGCAATCGGCACGTGATCTTCTTTCGCCGTGAGCGGCAGGATGGCGGCCTTGATCGGGGCAACAGACGGGTGGAAATTTAAGTATACACCCGAGGGGCGCGATGCATCGATCGTGTAAGCCTCGCAGATCAGAGCGAGAACGCCGCGCGACAGGCCCGCTGCGGGCTCGATGACATGCGGCATGAATTTCTCGTTCGTCACCGGGTCCATATATTCCAGCTTTGTGCCGGAGACTTTCTGATGCTGCGTCAGGTCGAAATCGCAGCGGTGCGCAATGCCCTCAAGTTCGCCATAACCCGGCGCGGTGAAGGGGAATCGGTATTCAATATCCGCCGTACCGTAGCCTTCTTTCGCGTAGTGCGAGAGTTCGTCCTTGTCGTGGTCGCGCATCTGGATGTTTTCACTCGACAGGCCAATGCTGCGCCAGAATTTCTGACGCTCCGTGAACCAGAAATCGCGCCACATCTTGGCTTCTTTCGGATGACAGAACCATTCCATTTCCATCTGTTCAAATTCACGGGAGCGGAAGATAAAATTACGCGGCGTGACTTCGTTTCTGAAGGCTTTACCGATCTGCGCGATACCGAATGGCACGCGAACGCGCGATGAATCCAGCACATTTTTGAAATTCAGGAAAATGCCCTGCGCGGTTTCGGGGCGCAGGTAAGCCTTGTTTTCATCCCCCGCCGTCGCGCCGACGAATGTGTGGAACATGAGATTGAATTGTTTCGGTTCCGTCAGCGTGCCGGGTGTTTTGGCATCAGGCCCCAAAATATTCGCGTAATCGTTTTTATCAATCGAGGTGAATTGTTTTTTTTCGTACTGATCGCTTGATGATTTCCCACCGCCTTCTTTCTTGATACGTTTCGCCACGTCTTCGGCTTCGGCATCCTGATGCAAGGCCAGCCATTTGCCCTTGCCGTCTTTCGGTACCAGCACATACAAATGGTCTGCGCGGTAACGGAGCTTGGTTTCCTTGTCGTCCACCATCGGGTCGGAGAAGCCGCCGACATGGCCGGAGGCCTCCCATGCTTTCGGGTTCTGGATGATCGAGGAATCAAGTCCGACGATTTCAACGGGCGCACCGTCCGGGCCGATCGGCGGGCAGGTCACCATCGACTTCCACCAGAGGTCCCGCAGATTGTTCTTCAGTTCGACGCCAAGGGGGCCGTAATCCCAGAAGCCGTTGATGCCGCCATAGATGTCAGACGCTGCGAAAATAAAGCCACGGCGCTTGCACAGGGCAACGATGTCCTTCATGGCGGGTACGGTGGCGGCAGGCTGGTTCATGGCGTCTTTTCCTTATTTCAGGCGGTTATAATGGCGATCCGGCCTGCTGAAAACAAGGCTGGCGTGGCCTTAAAGCGAATAAAGTCATGGCCCGTTTTTCTACTGTAGTCGGCATAGTAAAATATTTTTTATAGCTCATTTGTTAAAATAATTATTGAATAAAAATTCCATAATACCAAATAATTAATAATTTATACTACTCTAATACTATAGTATTAGAGACATATAATACTGGAATTATTTCCTATATTTGACTCTTTTTCTATTTTCATCTATTTTTTACTTCAATAACTGTTTTTTAAATCAGCTGAAGGAGATCGAGCATGTCCCAGGTTGGAGTATGGAATGGTGTTGATACCGGCGCGGCCCGCGTTGAGACTGAAGAGCGTAAATCCCAAAACGCAAACTATATGCGAGACGCTCAACGTCACAATGTCATGATGGCTTTTAATGGGCCTTCGCTTGGCCTATAAAATTAAATAAAAACAATAACTTAAACGGAAAATCCCGGCGCGATTTTTGCGCTTTTGCGGGGTTTTTGGTAATGTGATGGTGAAAGGAACGGATATGAGTAATCTTTATGACTATGTCAATGAAATCACCGACCTTGGAAGCTTTCTAAGTAAAAAAGAAGAAGCCATGCGAAATAACTTAAAAGCCTGGTTCCAGCGCCGCCTGACGCTCATCGATTCGAAATTTGAAGAAGGCGAAGAAAAGTTCTGGAGCTGGATGTTCGAGATGAGCAGAGAGAACTACTTCAACAATCTGGCCCAGCAGCCGGAGCCTGTCCCGGTCTAGACTGCCAGGCATAAAATCTGAAAAAGGCGCTGATGATATCAGCGCCTTTATGTTTTAGCGGATAAGCAGTCTTCGCGTACGGCCCTGGCTGCGGACAATCAGTGACAATCCCTGCCCCGAATTCTTAAGCGCCTTTTCTGCATCGGCGGTTTTCATTATTTTCGCGCCGTTGATTTCGACGAGAATATCGCCTGCCGCAACGATGCGCGCAGCCGATGTGCCCTCGCTTACTTTTAGAACGACGACACCCTCTTCTTCTTTACCAAAGAGTCCAAGCTCCACCGCAACCGCCGGATTCATGTTGGCAATAACCGCGCCGTTCAGCAAATGCGCGCCCTGCAATTTCGTTTCATCGCGGGCCGGTGTATCAGGCGCCGCCATGGCCTCAACCTCATACGTTTTTTTGACAGCGGCGCGGATGGCTTCCATCGTCGCTTTCTGGCCAAGCGGCACCGTCGCCATGCGGAATTTCATCTCGGACGGATCATGGATTTCCTTGCCGTTCACCGACGTTACGACATCGCCAACCTTAAGGCCCGCTTTCGCCAGCGGGCTCGCTTCATGTAATACAGTGATCAATGCGCCGACCGGCCGCACCAGATTTAGCGACTGCGCGATATCGTTGGTTACAGGCTGCGCTGTAACACCGAGCCATGGGCGCACAACGCCCTCGCCGCCGCCCTTTTCCGCAGCAATGACGCTTGCGACCATTTCCGAAGGAATTGCAAAACCGATACCGAGCGAGCCGCCATCGCGTGAATAAATCGCCGAGTTGATGCCGATGACGCCGCCATCCATCGAAACCAACGGACCGCCGGAATTACCCGGATTGATCGCGGCGTCGGTCTGTATGAAGAAATTGAAATCGGAAATGTTCAAAGACGAGCGTGCCAGCGCCGAAACGATCCCGCTTGTCACCGTCTGGCCGACGCCGAACGGGTTGCCGATTGCCAGCACCATATCGCCGACTTCCAATGATTCACTCGGTTTCAATGCAGCGGCAGGCAGCGTTTCGCCTTTCGTCTCCACGCGCAGCAAGGCAAGATCGGATGGCTCATCAACCAGTGCCACCGTTGCATCAAATTCTCTTCCATCATTCAGCACGACCGTGATTTCCTGTGCCTCACGAACGACATGCGAGTTGGTAACGATGAGGCCACTGCTGTCGATAATGACACCGGAGCCCAGCGCGCCCTCGACCTGCTTTTTCATACGGCCGCCGAATTGCTGGTTCTCGAAAAACGGCGCGAACATCGGGTCGTTCATGAAAGGATGGTATGAGCGCGTCACGACGCGCTTGGTGTAAATATTCACCACTGCGGGTGCGATCTTCTTCACCAGCGGCGAAAATGACAGCTGCATCTCGGTGCGGCTCTCGGGCAAAGCCCGCTCCGTGTCCTGCGCCAGCGCCTGCAAAGGCAGGGTTATCGCTAGCAAGGCAATGAGAATTCTGGTAAACATGGAACGGAAATTTAGGCTTGCTATTGGCAAATATCAAGGGCCTGAAAATGGCCTTTTTGCGGGGATTTAATTATGGATACACCGTCGGGACGCAAGACCATCCCGGAAATCCGTGCCGCCAAGGGCGCCGCGCAGCCGCTGGTGTGTCTGACGGCCTATACCGCTCCCGTCGCCCATATTCTCGACCGTTATGCCGATATTCTTCTCGTCGGCGATTCCGTCGGTAATGTTGTCTATGGGCTTGAAAACACGCTCGCCGTGGATCTCGAGATGATGATCCGTCACGGCCAGGCTGTAACCCGCTCCTCACGCAATGCCTGCGTCGTTATCGACATGCCGTTCGGCACGTATGAAGAAAACGCCGAGCAGGCCTTCCGCAATGCGCTCCGCGTTATGAAAGAAACAGGGTGCGACGCCGTAAAGCTAGAGGGCGGGCAGGACATGGCCGCAACAATCCAGTATCTGACCTCACGCAACATTCCTGTCATGGCGCATATCGGGCTGCAGCCGCAATCGGTTCTGAAAGACGGCGGCTATAAAATCAAGGGCCGCACGAATGAAGATGAAACGCGCCTATTGCTTGATGCAAAAGCCGTCGAAAAATCCGGCGCATTCGCCGTCGTGATCGAAGGCACGGTCGAAGATGTCGCCGCGAAACTGACCAAGAGTATTTCAATCCCGACCATCGGCATCGGCGCATCCAGCGCATGCGACGGACAGGTTCTGGTGATCGACGACATGATCGGCCTCACAGCAAGCGTGCCTAAATTCGTGAAGAAATACGCTGACGTCGCTGGCGAGATCGAGAAGGCCGTTGCTGCATTTTCTGCCGATGTCCGCGCGAAAAAATTCCCCGACTCCGAGCATGTCTATACCCGCCCGCGCCCGGTTTCCGTGAAAGACCCAATGAAAGACAAGGCGTCATGATCGTCGCACGCTCCTATACCGAGCTTGAGCAATCCATCGGCGCCTGGAAAAAAGAAAAGCGCCGCATCGCGTTCGTGCCCACGATGGGCGCGCTGCATGAGGGCCATATGTCGTTGATGAAAATCGGTTTAGACAACGCCAACAAATGCGTCGCCAGCATTTTTGTGAACCCGGCACAGTTCGCTCCTACTGAGGATTTTTCCTCTTATCCGCGTGAGGAAGGAGCCGACCTTGCGAAGCTTGAGGCGGCTGGTGTTCACCTTGTTTACCTCCCGCAGGAGAAGGAAATTTATCCAGCGGGGCCTGTGGCGGATCTGCGCGCCGGGCCTGTTTCCACGGGGCTCGAGAGCGAATTCCGCCCGCATTTTTTTAACGGCGTCGTCAGTGTTGTCGCGCGGCTGTTCGACCAGGTGATGCCCGATGTCGCCGTGTTCGGCGAGAAAGATTACCAGCAGCTTTGTGTCATTCGTGAAATGGTGCGCGAGATGAACAGCCCGATCGAAGTCATGTCCGGTTCAATCATCCGGGATGCGGAAGGGCTAGCGCTCTCATCGCGCAACGCCTATCTCTCCGAAACCGAATTGAAAATCGCGCGACGCCTGAATAAAACACTCTATGCACTGGCAGAGAAGCTGAAAGAATTCCCGACCGAGGCTTACGATCTCGTTTCATCCGGTGTTTCGCGTCTGCAGGAGGCGGGATTTGATAAAGTCGATTACGTCGAGCTTCGCGAGGCCGATACGCTCAAGCCGCTGACAAAACTCACTGGCCCCGCCCGCCTTCTCGCCGCCGCCCATATCGGCAAAACAAGGCTGATTGATAACGTGGCTGTATAAAAAAAGCGGTCCGAAGACCGCTTTTTCAAATTCATTTCTGAAAAAATTAACCGCCCACTTTGCGGACTTTGGATTTTTTCTTCTCGGCGGATTTGCTGGAGCCCTGCACGTCGGCTTTAGGCTTTTTCTCGGCCTTGGCTTTCGGTGCTTTCGCGGCTTTTTCCTGCGATTTCGCATCGTGCTCGGACGCGACGATCTCGATCGTGCCGCTATCCTTGCCCTTGGCCGATTCATCGCGGTCAACGAGCTCGATCACAGCCATCGGCGCGGCGTCTCCGTAACGGAAACCGGCTTTCAGGATGCGGATATAACCGCCATTACGGTCGGCATAACGCTCGGCCAGGACGTCGAACAATTTGCGCACCTGCGTCTGGTCGCGCAGCGTGGCGATTGCCTCACGGCGTTTCGCCAGTGCGGTTTTCGGATTTGCGGCCGCCTTTTTACCGAGGGTGATAAGCTTTTCCGTGTAGGGACGAAGCTCTTTCGCCTTCGGCAGGGTCGTCACGATCTGCTCGTGCTTGATCAGCGCGGCAGCCATGTTCGCCAGCATCGCCTTACGGTGGCTGGAGACTCTTCCGAGTTTTCTATGTTTAATGCGGTGTTTCATAATCTTACTACTTTCTGCCAGCCTGCTGGCGATGCGGCCTCACGTATGAGAACCTTGAAATAACCGCCTGCCACTTGCCTTTCGGCCGTAAACAGGCGGGGCGGGCAACCTGCCCTAAACTTTTACTAGAATGGCTCGTCGACCTTCTTCATCAGTTCGTCGATGTTCTCAGGCGGCCATCCCTCGACCTGCATGCCAAGATGCAGACCCATGGTGGAGAGCACTTCCTTGATCTCGTTGAGCGATTTGCGGCCGAAGTTCGGCGTGCGGAGCATGTCGCTTTCGGATTTCTGAACGAGGTCGCCGATATAAACGATGTTGTCGTTCTTGAGGCAGTTCGCAGAACGAACGGAAAGTTCCAGTTCGTCCACTTTGCGCAGGAGATTGCGGTTGAAGGGGAGCTCTTCGCCCTCTTCCTTGCCGCGTGCCTCTTCCGGCTCTTCGAAGTTCACGAAGACCTGCAGCTGGTCCTGGAGGATGCGCGCTGCGTAGGCAACGGAATCTTCCGGGGTGATAACGCCGTTAGTTTCAACGAACAGTGTCAGCTTGTCGTAGTCAGTGATCTGGCCAACGCGGGTGTCTTCCACTTCGTATGTGACTTTACGAACAGGTGAGAACACGCTGTCCACGGGGATAAGGCCGACAGGCGCTTCTTCCGGGCGGTTATGCGATGCAGGACGGTAGCCCTTGCCGTTGTTCACGGTCATTTCCATGTTCAGCTTCGCGCCCTTGTCGAGCGTGCAGATAACGAGGTCGGGGTTCATGATCTCGATGTCAGCGCCTGCTTCGATTTGCGCGGCGGTGACTTCGCACGGGCCGACAGCCGAAAGACGCATTTTCTTGGGGCCTTCGGCATGCATACGCACGGCGAGTGCTTTTACGTTCAGGATGATGTCGGTGACATCTTCGCGCACGCCCTCGATGGACGAGAATTCATGGAGAACGCCGTCGATCTGGACAGCCGTTACAGCGGCGCCCTGCAGCGAAGAAAGCAGAATGCGGCGCAGCGCGTTGCCGAGCGTCAGGCCGAAACCGCGCTCGAGAGGTTCAGCGATGACTTTGCCGGTGTTCGGCGCGTCGGATTTGTTGATGTCGAGCTTGGTCGGCTTGATCAGCTCTTGCCAGTTCTTCTGTATCATTTGGTGGTTCCTTTCACTTCATCCGGTTCTTAGCCGGCCTCTGGTTACGTTGGATAAATCATGCGGGGAACACCATGTTCCCCGCGCGATGAATTGATTAAACGCGGCGACGCTTCGGCGGACGGCAGCCGTTGTGCGGAACCGGCGTGATGTCCTTGATCGAGCGGATGTTGAATCCGGCGGATTGCAAACCGCGCAGCGCGGATTCGCGTCCCGATCCCGGACCCTTGACCCAGACTTCGAGGTCTTTCATGCCGTGTTCCTGCGCCTTGCGGCCAGCATCTTCTGCTGCCATCTGCGCGGCGTACGGTGTCGATTTTCTGGAACCCTTGAAGCCCATCAGACCGGCGGACGACCAGGCAACAACGTTGCCCTGTGCATCGCTGATCGTGATCATCGTGTTGTTGAAGGTCGAATTGACGTGCGCAACGCCCGAGACGATATTTTTCTTCTCTTTGCGTTTAACGCGCGCGACTGCTGTCTTTTCTGATGACATGATTATTTCTCCTTATTTCGCGGGCGTTGGTTTTTTGCCGGCGACTGTTTTTGCCGGGCCCTTGCGGGTGCGTGCGTTCGTCTGCGTACGCTGGCCACGAACCGGGAGACCGGCGCGGTGGCGCAGACCACGGTAGCAACGCATATCCTGCAGGCGCTTGATGTTCAGCGAAACTTCGCGGCGCAGGTCGCCTTCGATAACATAGCCACCTTTTTCGATTTCCGAACGGATGCGGTTCAGAATATCTTCAGACGCTTCGCCCATGCGCATCGATAAATCGATGCCGAGCTTTTCGCAAATCTTGAAGGCTGTGGGACGGCCAATGCCGTGAATGTAAGAGAGCGCGATAGCGATGCGCTTTTTATCCGGTACGTTAACGCCGGCGATACGTGCCATGGTCTTTTCCTTTCAATTTTCCGGGGCACTATTGCCCCTGCCAAGCCGGTCCGGGTCTGCCCATTACGCTTCCCCCGGTAGGCTTGTAAACTTATGGTCTTCAATGGCTTGAAGATGCGCGGAATATAGGCACTCGGGCTTGCCCCGTCAATATATATTTAGACCTGTCACAAGCCAGTTTTTTCAATGTTTTACAATGACTTATATGGACGCTGCCGACGGGAGGCGCTGACTATTTCAACGTTTTGCCGATAAGGGCTGTGACTTCATCGACCGGCTTCATGCCGTCAATAGCCCGCAGCAGGCTCTTTGCCTGGTAATAGGGCAAAATCGGGGCGGTCTGATCGTGATAGACCTTCAGGCGTTTCTTGAGCGTTTCCTCGTTATCGTCGGTGCGGGCACCGCCGGTTTCAGCCGCGCGGCCCTTGATACGGTCGACCAGCGCCTTGTCGTCGACCTCGAGAACCAGAACATGGTCCAGCTTGCGCTTCACCTTGCCGAGCATTTCATCGAGGGCCTCCGCTTGCGCCACCGTGCGTGGGAAACCATCCAGGATAAAACCCTTCGCGCAGTCCGGCCCTGCGATGCAGTTACCGATCAACTCAATAATGATTTCGTCGGATACGAGTTCGCCGGCATCGAGAACCGATTGAATCTTGCGGCCCAGATCGCTGTCGCTGGCCACTTCCGCGCGCAGCATATCGCCGGTCGAAAGTTTCTTGATCTTGTAATTCTGTTGGAGGCGGGCGGCCTGCGTGCCCTTGCCCGCGCCCGGCGGTCCGAAAATAACGAGGTTCAGCGACATTATCTTCCCCTCAACTTCGCTTTTTTGATCAGGCCTTCATACTGGTGCGCAATCATATGCGAATGAATCTGCGCGACCGTATCAAGCGTGACCGAAACCACGATCAAAAGACTCGTGCCGCCGAAATAAAATGGCATCGAATATTTCGAGATCAAAAACTCCGGCAGGATACAGATGAACACAAGGTAAAACGCGCCGATGGTCGTGATGCGCGTCAGGATATAATCCAGGTAATCGGCCGTGTTCTTGCCGGGGCGAATGCCGGGAATGAAGCCGCCATATTTGCGCAGCATCTCGGCGTTGTCTTCCGGATTGAACACAACAGCGGTGTAGAAGAAGCAGAAGAAAATGATCAGCGCGCCGTAAAGCGTCATATAGATCGGCTGGCCGTGCGCAAGGTAACGCGCGATCATCGCGGTGATATCACCGCCGTCTGCACCGGAAAAACCGACAATCGTCAGCGGCAACAACAGCAGCGACGATGCGAAGATCGGCGGAATGACGCCCGCCGTGTTGAGCTTCAGCGGAATGTGGTTCGATGTGCCGCCCATCATGCGGTTGCCCTGCTGGCGCTTTGGATACTGCACGATCACGCGTCGCTGGGCGCGTTCCATGAACACGATGAAAGCGATGACGCCGCAAACGAGAAGGAACAGCATGAGAAGTTCGAGGAAGCTGAATTGCCCCTGGCGACCAAGCTCAAGAACGCTGGCAATCGCACGCGGTAATTCCGCGACGATACCGGCGAAGATGATGAGCGAGATGCCGTTGCCGATACCGCGCGCGGTGATCTGCTCACCGAGCCACATCAGGAACATCGTGCCGCCGACGATTGTAATGACAGTCGAGATGCGGAAATAAAGTCCGGGGTCGATAACCGCCGAGCCACTTGTGCCATGCATGCTTTCAAGGCCAACAGCCAGACCATACGCCTGAACCGTGGCAAGAATAACCGTGAGGTAGCGCGTGTACTGGTTGATCCGCGTGCGGCCCATCTCGCCTTCTTTTTTCATCGCTTCGAGTTGCGGCGACATGGAAGTGGCGAGTTGCATGATGATGCTCGCCGAAATGTAGGGCATGATATTCAGCGCGAAGATGGTCATACGCTGGAGCGCGCCACCCGAGAACATGTTGAACATGTCGAGGATGCCGCCGCCTTTTTGCGAGAAAATCTCGTTCCAGATATGCGGGTCGATGCCGGGGACCGGGATGTAAGTGCCGAGGCGGTAGACCAGCAACGCACCCAGAACGAACAGCAATCGCTGCTTCAGTTCGGTCGCTTTTGCCAGCGCTCCCCAGTTGGCGTTTTTAGCCAGTTGCTCGGCTGCAGATACCATTGGAATAGTCCTTTTTTACCCTGTTTCCTGACCCAGATAGATAAAGAAAAGAAGGCCCCGGGGCAAGGGTACTGAGGGAAATAAAAAGAGGCCCAATAAGACTATATGTGGCACTCGGACATCTGCGGATCACAGCCATTTTTTACAAGTTTTGGTCGTGGCTCACGTGAGCTTTGCTCTCTTTTTTCCGCTTTTTCTGTTTCTTGTCCCCGGTTTTTCGGACAATTTCCCATCTGCCCCCATATCCATAGCTCAGCAGGAGGCTCTTGATCTCCGGGCCTGATGACAATTTCATCCATCATCAGTGGCTTTTCTTCATCATTTTTAACACTGAACCTGCAGGCTTCAGAGAAGTCGAAATCAGCAGACGGGGGTTCAGCCTGCGCCCCTTGGAAAGGCGTAACCAGGAGCGCGCCCGAAAGCGCCGTAACGCAAAACATGCTGCTTGTTATATTTTTCATTATTTCCCTGTTAAGAGAGATCATAGGGGAAACTTATTATTTATGTCAATACAAACGGAAGGACGTTATATTTGATCCAGCACAGGTCTGCGGGAAAATTGTGATCCACTCTGGTAATCGTCAAGGATATCCATAAGAGCCTTTCCTATAGAAGCCGATTTGGTCGTCGCACAACCATCGTCCTGCAAATCCCTGTATGAAGCTTCGAAGTTTGCTCGCGCGCGAGAATGTTTTTCAATCATTTCTGCTTTGTCCATGAAAGGAGAAGCAGCTCCCTGCAGTGGTATGGGGGTAAAAGGGATAATGGCAATATATTGTCCATTGCTGCCGACGATTTGGTAATCCTTGCCGGTATCCCTGTTAAATTCGGCTAAATAATCTTTCGCGCGCTGGATATTTTTTTCTTCCTCCATATCGCACATCTTGACCCCATGGACAAAAAGCGCGCAGGACGTAAGAGCCACGCCCGACGCCAGACAAAACGCAATTAAATTCGAGGACATAATTTTTTCTATTCTCGATTTTTGGATGGTTTCAGAATTCATGGCAAAACTCTCTTACGATAATTCCGCGTTCGGTGGAATCGAGGCGACGGCTCTGTCGTAATAAGAAGGCATCGAGCGTGCCTTGTAATAATAAAGGGTTTTTTCAAACTGCTCTTTGAACGACAGCGATTTTTTCAATGCGCATGATGTTTCGCCGCGCTTCGCATCCTGCCATTTCACCGCATCACGGAAAGATTGCTCGGAGGTTCTGGCAGCATTCCAATCTGTTCCCTTAGGCGTCTTCACAGGAATGAGCGCTTTGTAGGTTTCATCTTCCTCGCTCCAGACGATATCAAACTGGCTGTGCGTAGCACTTCTGAACCCGTTAAAAATATCCCACATCATCTTGACCCCATGCTGGTCAAGTTCATTGCACTGCCGGATCTGAGATTCAATTTGCGCCTGAATTTTTGGCTCGACGATTTCAGTCTGCACCGGAACGCGCTGCTCATCACAGCCCGTCATATTCAAGGCCGAGGTCAGCAAAAAGACGTTTGTTAATTTTGTGAGCAGTTTCATTTTAAAACTCCGGGCTTTTCCCCAAGGCGCAGAATAAAATTTAACTGTTCGTTATGTCAATAAAAAACCCCGCGCGGGCGGGGTTTCTAAATACTTGTTTTAAAGCGGTTTATTCCGCTTTTTTACGGACCGGGCGTTTTACCGGCGCAACTTCGCGCACGATGAACTCGATCTTGCCGCCGGCCTTTTCGACAGCCGCCTGCGCGGATTTCGAGGCCTTTGTGATTTTCAGGTCGACTTTCGTTTTCAACTCGCCGTTACCGAGCAGCTTTACGCCGTCGCGCTTGCGCGAGAGGATGCCGGATGCCACGAGAGCGTCTTCATCGATCAGTTTTTTAGCATCGATTTTTTTCGCGTCGATTGCGTCCTGAAGCTGGCCGAGATTGATCTCGACGAGGTTCGTGCGGAACGCTTCGTTGCTGAAACCGAGTTTCGGCAGACGACGGTACAGAGGCGTCTGGCCGCCTTCGAAGCCGCGTACGCCGGATACGCCCGTGCGGGCTTTCTGGCCTTTTACTCCGCGACCTGCGGTTTTACCTTTACCGGAGCCGATACCGCGTCCGACATGGAGGCGTTTCTTTTTGGAGCCGGGTTTCGGTGCGAGTTGATTGAGTTTCATGGTCGTCTTCCTTATGCCGCGTCTTCAACTTTAATCAGGTGACGGACGCTGTTGATCATGCCGCGAACGGACGGCGTATCTTCGAGTTCACTCACCGCGCCGCGCTTTTTCAGGCCGAGGCCGAGCAGCGTGCGGTATTGATATTCCTGGCGACCGATCGGCGAGCCGGTCTGCGTTACACGCACGGTCTTGCCGGAAGATTTTTTACCTTCCGCCCCCTTAGAGGTAGCTTTTGCCGGTGCTTTTTTTGCTTTCGTCTCAGCCATTGCTCAGTTCCTTATTCCGTGTCTTTTTTGTCGTCCGCGTCATCGCCCATTTTCGTGTCGCGGTTCGAAACGATGTCGCTGACTTTTTTGTTGCGGCGGTTTGCGACGTGGCGCGGGCTCTGCATATTCTCCAACGCAGCGAACGTGGCGTTCACCATGCTGTAAGGGTTGCTGGAGCCGAGTGCCTTCGCAACGACGTCCTGAATTCCGAGCGCTTCGAACACTGCGCGCATCGGGCCGCCGGCGATGATTCCCGTACCTTTGGGGGCCGTGCGGAGCGTCACGCGGCCTGCGCCGTGGCGGCCATAAACGTCATGGTGGATCGTGCGGCCTTCACGAAGAGGGACGCGGATCATTTTGCGTTTTGCCTGCTCGGTGGCCTTTTTAATAGCTTCAGGAACTTCGCGCGATTTCGCGTGACCGTGACCGACGCGGCCTTTGCCGTCGCCGACAACCACGAGCGCTGCGAATGCGAAACGGCGTCCGCCTTTTACGGTTTTCGAGACGCGGTTGATGC
>JAGNLJ010000021.1 GCA_017999645.1 Alphaproteobacteria bacterium | reverse complement strand
GTGTGATACATTTTATGGTATCATATTGGGATTCTGGGAAACAACTGACTTGATTAAGTTCTTGATATTGTTTGGTAAAATTGGTTGCGGGAGTAGGATTTGAACCTACGACCTTCAGGTTATGAGCCTGACGAGCTACCGGGCTGCTCCATCCCGCGATACCTTGGAAAGAGTGGCCTCTATATAGACCCCGTTGTTCATAAAAGCAACCCCGGCGCGGTGTTGGGAGCAAAAATCCCTGCAAAATCCGCTAATTCATCCCTGTTTCGGCTATTCAGCGGCCTCAGGGCCAACAATGGTCGCGCTTCCCTGCCCAGGCTGTACAGGCCCCATGACATCGCCGGCTTCTGCCGTGCAGGTCACAATGCACGTTTCATATGACTTCAGCGTTTCCTCAAAATTGCGCGTGATCGCATCGAGATCGGTCTCATATTTTGCGATATCGTCTTCGGCCTTTTTCATGGCGGCTTCCATTTCTTCTTTGCGCTTGCGCGTTTTTTTCTCGTAGTCGCCCAGTACTTTGTCTCTCGCTGTTATCTCTTCCTGGATTTCCGCGTCAGTTTTCTCCGCGCCGTCGGGTGTCGTATCGAATATTTTGCGCTTGAGAATGATGTCGTCATATTCGGCATCGAGGGAGAGGAGCTCCATCTCCGCGAACATCAGGTCAGCCCGCACAGCCTCGAGCCCCGCCGTCGCAATACGCGCTGGCGTCGGCAATTCATTGAGTTGTTCAGCTTGCTTCGCGCATTTCTCGCAAACGCCCGCGTATGGCCCTTCCCAATTGAAAGGCAGCATGCTTGCAGGCGTTTCAACGCCTGTAGTCTGAGGAGGCTCTATCCTTTCATGCGTGCACGTCAGCACTTTGCATTCCCGGATCTGGCGAAGCAGATCGTCGCCGAGTGACGCCAGGCTTTCTTCCTGGGCCTCCAGTGCCGGAAGCCGCCCGGCCATATCCTCGACCATCATCCTGTAAGATAATTCCGCAGCTGCCTGTTTTTCCTGTTCTGTACCGGGCTCGGCATTTTCAACAGGCGGCACCGTGCCGCCATGACTGCGAGAGAGATTATTGCTTCCCTCGATATCCGATTTCCTGTCCTTGATCTCCGCTATCCAGTAACGCGTGTTCATCAGGGACTGCATGGTTTTATTATAGGCATCGGCCAGCGGCACGCATTCATCGCACTGCGTCTGAACTTCTTTCCATGTTACAGGGTACGGAAGATCGTTCTGGTCATAGGCATAGCCGAGATGTTTGGGGTCGTCTGTTACAGGCCCGTCATTTTCGAGGAAAATCAAACGCGGAAGCGACGGCAGAACGTCTTCATCCTGCGCATGCGCGGTCGCCGTGAAAAACATGAGCGCGCAGAGGCCCAGAAGAAATTGCCTGACCATTGGAAAATTCCACAATTATGAAGCGAATGAAGGCATTACTGCATTTCTGCTGCAGGAAATCAACAGGAACAAGCGCCCATTGACTTAGGGCTTATTCCTTAACATATTGTCAGCACAATGAAATCATCACCCCAGAATTCAAAGCGTGGGATCGCGCCAAAGATCGCAGTTGCGGGCGCGGGGGTGATGGGTTTAAGCGCTGCCCATGCGTTACGTCAATTCAACGTGACGGTTTTTGATACCGACCGCAAAAACAGCGCCAGCGCCATGGCGGGCGGAATGCTCGCGCCGTGGGCTGAGATCGAACATCTTCCGGAGAATTTTCTGGAGGCAGCGGTGCACGGCATCGCGCTCTGGGGAAAAATTATCGGCAGCCTGGATGAGAAAATTGAGTTCCACCGCAACGGCAGCTTGATCGTCGCGCACAGGGACGATGAATATATTCTGGAGCGCCTTGCCGCAAAATTGCCGCAGCAAAAAATCATCGATGCCGAAAAAATTGCTGCGCTGGAGCCTTCCCTCTCACGCTTTACCAGCGGTCTTTATCTGAAGGATGAAGCCCATACAAACCCGCAACAGGTGCTGAATGCCCTCGCCGCATCGGTGAATCATATCCACGAAAACGCCGATATCGAAACACTGCGCAAAAAATTCGATTACGTCATCGACTGCCGCGGCTTTGCTGCAGCAAAAGACGACAGGGAATTGCGCGGCGTAAAAGGCGAAATCGTCATCGTGCGTAATAAGGATTTTACGCTCTCGCGCCCCGTACGCCTCGCGCATCCGCGCTATCCGCTTTATATCGTGCCGCGCCGGGACAATGTTTTCATGATCGGCGCAACATTGATTGAAAGCGCGGACAACGCAATAACCGTGAAATCAGCGCTGGAATTACTGAGCGCAGCCTTCAGCCTGCACCCGTCATTTGCGGAAAGCGAGATTCTGGATATTCGCGCCGGTATTCGCCCCGCCTATCCTGATAATCTGCCGCGTATAACAATTGAGGACAATATCATCCGCTGCAACGGCCTGTTCAGGCACGGTTTTCTGCTCGCGCCCGTGATGGCAGCCTGCGTCGCCGATTTTATTGCCGGAAAGCAGAATAATTTTATATCTTTATTCAGGAGTGAAAACGATGATCATCACCATCAACGGCCAGCGCAAAAACGTCAATTGCGCGCCTGACATAAATAGCGTTCTTGACGCCGAGGGCTTCAACGGCAAGCTCGTCGCGGTCGCGCGCAATGGCGAATTCGTGCCGCGCGTAACATATGCGAACACGGAATTGCAGGACGGCGACGCGCTGGAAATCGTCGCGCCATATCAGGGCGGATAATCATGGCGCGGGGGCTGGCCATCGGCGATAAAATCTTGAGCGGGAGGTTATTCCTCGGCACCGCGCAATATCCCTCGCCCGACATCCTGCGCCAGTGCATCGAGGCCGCGCAGCCCGGGCTCATTACCGTATCCCTCCGCCGCGAAAATGCCGCCGGGAAAGGCCAGAAATTCTGGGACATTCTGAAAGGTTTCAAAATTCCTTTACTCCCCAACACCGCCGGGTGCTTCAGCGCAAAAGAAGCAATCACCACCGCCGAAATGGCGCGCGAGATTTTCGAAACCGACTGGATCAAGCTCGAAGTCATCGCCGACGATTACACGCTCGCGCCCGACCCGTTCGGCCTCAGCGACGCCGCCGAAAAACTGATCGCTAAGGGTTTCAAAGTTTTCCCGTACATGACGGAAGATCTCACACTCGCCCGCCGCCTTGTCGATATGGGCTGCGATATTCTGATGCCATGGGGCGCGCCGATTGGATCGGGACGCGGGCTCAACAATCCGCTCGGCCTCAAAATCCTGCGCGAGCAATTCCCGGATCAAATCCTCGTCGTCGATGCAGGCGTCGGCGCACCGTCTCATGCCGCCGCCGCAATGGAATTAGGCTACGACGCCGTGCTGCTCAACACCGCCGTCGCGAAAGCGGGCGATCCCGTAAAAATGGCGCATGCCATGGCGCGCGCGATTGATGCGGGCCGCGAGGCTTATTTATCAGGGATCATCGCGCCGCAGGAAAACGCCAGCGCCTCAACGCCCATGATCGACCGCCCCTTCTGGCACCAGGGGAAAGTATGAGCCGCTACGAAAAACAACTCCTGCTCCCTGAGCTTACGCAAACGCACCAGGATTTACTGAAAAACACGAAACTGCTGATGGTCGGCGCGGGCGGCCTCGGCGCGCCAGCTTTGCCTTATCTCGCAGGCGCAGGAATAGGCCACATCACGATTATCGATGACGACGTTGTCGATATTTCAAACCTTCACCGCCAGACGATTTTTAAAACTTCTGATGCCGGGAAAAACAAGGCCGAACTCACCGCCGCGTATTTGAGAGAACTAAATCCCGAAATTAAAATCACCGCCGTGCCGCAAAGACTCAACCCCGGCGACGA
Source organism: Alphaproteobacteria bacterium (assembly GCA_017999645.1). Classification (GTDB taxonomy): domain Bacteria; phylum Pseudomonadota; class Alphaproteobacteria; order Micavibrionales; family Micavibrionaceae; genus UBA7657. The sequence continues at coordinate 6,620 of JAGNLJ010000021.1, read as the reverse complement.
CATCGACGGCTTCGACATCATCCTCGACGGCACCGACAATTTTGAATCGAAGCAACTCCTAAACGAACTTTCCATCCGCAGCAAAACACCTTTAGTTTCTGCGAGCGTGGAAGGCTTTAACGGCACGGTTGCAATTTTTGCGGGCTTCGACAAAAATTCTCCGTGTTATCACTGCCTGTTCCCGGAGCTTCCAATAGATTGCAAAAGCTGCGTCGAGGGCGGCATTCTCGGCACGGTCCCAGGGCTGGCGGGCTTGCACCAAGCACACCTGACGCTGTGCTTCCTGCTCGGCATCGGCGAGGTAAAACCCGGCACAATTCTCTCTCTCGATTTCGCGGGCCTGCGCACGCAGGCGCTTCATCTCGAAAAAAATCCCGAATGCACGATGTGCGGTAAGGCGCAATACGGCGCGCAACGCGAGAAAATCGAAGCGCCGGTTATTCCCCTTCTTCACCCCGATGAACTAAAAGACCATGTCGTTGTCGATGTCCGCACGTTCGAAGAAACATTCGAGAAACCGATTGAAAACGCCCTGCACATCCCGCTGCAGGATATTCCCGGGCGCTATGCCGAGTTGCCTATCGACAGGCCGATTGCCTTCATCTGCAGGTCAAACAGGCGTAGCCGCGTAGCCGCCGAATATCTCTATGCGCGCGGCTATACAAATGTGTGTGTTCTGGATGCCCTGGCGGCCTAATTGCGGCATAGTTGACGCAGGGCGAATAAGCTTTAGATTACTAACAATCTTACAAAAGGAGACTTCCCATGCCCCGCATTCAACCCGTTGACCACGCCTCGGCACAAGGCCCCGCAAAAGAATACCTGGATAGCATCAAAGCCAAACTCGGCGCGACGCCGAATATCTTCCGCACCTTCGCCCATTCGCCCGCCGTCGGCGAATTTTACGCAAACGGCTCCGCCGCGCTCGGAAAATCGACCCTCAGCGCCGCGTTGCGCGAACAGATCGCCCTTACCGTTGCGGGCGCGAACAAGTGCAATTACTGCGCCTCGGCCCATACGGCCATCGGCAAAAAAGCCGGTGTTTCGGATTCTGAATTGCCGCAGAACCTCGCCGGAAAATCCGCTGACAAGAAAACGCAAGCAGCACTGACATTCTCGAAAAAGGTCGTCGACACCAAGGCAAATTTGGATGACGCAGATGTGAAAGCTGTGAAAGATGCAGGCTTCACGGATGCTGAAGTTCTGGAGATCATCGCGGTTGTCGCGTTCAACATCTTCACGAACTACTTCAACCACATCGTCGACACCGAAGTCGACTTCCCGAAAGTGGAAGCGGACAAGCTCGCGGCTTAAAAATAACGAACAAACAAAAAGGGCGGGAGATGATCCCGCCCTTTTTAATTCGTGAATGATTAAGCGGCTTTCGCCTGCTTCGCGTCTTGGAGGAACTGCGCAAAGGTTTCAATAGAAGCTTTAACGCGCGGGGCGTTTTTAGCGATGAACGCCTCATCCAGCTTTTCGCCGGACTGGTAGGCTTTCAGCGCCGCAGCACCATCATAATCGCAGCCCGACAACCTCAAGGTAAGAACGTCCGGCGCAGCACCAAACGCCGTGCCCGGCAACGTCGCCAGCGCGTAATTTTTTAGCAACGTATCCGACAATTCTTTCGACGTTTTCACGCCGGCCTTCGCGAGATCGGCGCGGTGCGCGTCGAAATCGGGATAATTATAGAACGCACCCTGCGGCTCCGGCGCCTTGACGCCGAGATCACGCAAGCCTTTTGCGATATATTTATTCATCAGCGAGTGAATGTCGGAACATTGCTGGATGTGTTGCTCAACATCCGCATGGCCTTCATACGCGGCGACGACAGCCTGCTGGATCGGCGCCGGAACGCACGACCATGTTTCGCTAGAAATATTCGAGAGCAATTGCTGCAAACCTGTAACGGCTTTCGGAATGAAACCGACACCGACGCGCCAACCGCCGAGCGAGAGATGCTTGGACAGGCCGCTCGTCACCGCCGTGTGCGTCGGCGCGTAATGCGCGATGCTGCGGTATTTATTATCAAACGACACAAAGCCGTAAATTTCGTCGGAAATAATCAGGATGTCTTCCTCGACACACACCTTGGCAATTTCTTTAAGCTCATTCTCAGGAATGCTCAAACCGGTCGGGTTGCTCGGGTAATTCAGAATGATCTTGCTCGGGTTCAAGCCCTCTTTGCGCGATGATTTGATGAGATCGCGAAGCTGCGCAGGATCGATGTGGAATCCCTTGTCATCCAGCGTCGTCGAAACCTTGATGACCTTCGTGTTCAGCATCTTGGCCTGCGGCGCATAGGACACCCAGCTCGGTACCGGCATCAATAAATCACCTTCCACCGCCATCTGCAGCGCGTACAGGATCAGCTTGCTGCCCGGCGCAACGATGACATCAAACTTGTCGGTGTCTAAGCCGATTTTCTTTTTGTAGTAGTCGGCAACGACAGTGCGCAGCTGCTCCATGCCGACAGTCGGCAGATATTCCTTGCGGTGAACGTTCTCAGCCAGCGCCTTCTTCAGTCTTTCAGGAACAGGAAACGGCCCCTCGCCGAAACCCATATGCATAACCTGTTTCCCGGCACCACGCTGGCGTTTTACTTCCTCATTCATGCCGAGCGTAGGGGAGAGTTCGAATTCGGTTGCGGTTTTAACAAGCTTGACCATGGGACATATCCTTAAAACAAAAGCCTCAGAAAAAATAAAAGCCGGAAAACTCCGGCTTATATTGCATATTCTGGTAAAAATTGAAAGCTTAAGCGGCTTCGCGCAGCTTTTTCTCGGCTTTTTTGCTGCGGCCCAGCAAATAATCGATGAAACTCGGCTTGCGCGTTTTCGCCTCGTCTTTCACCAGGTCGGCATAGGAAACAGGCTTTTCAATACGCTCGATTTCGTCAGGGACGAACATAACCCCGCCATTTGCTGTACTGAATGCTCTCATTTCCGATTCTCCGTTGGTAGCCGCCCTTGAGCGGAAAACCATCCTACTTTAAACGGAGAAACGCCGAAACTTTTTAGTGTGCTGCAGCGCGAAAACACTTGTCATTTCAGTTAGTTATGGAATGACTTACTGTACGAAAAAGTCAACTGTTGAAACGACTCTGACAGTCTTATAACGCTGGTTCTGCTCGGACACATATTGCACCGGGTCGCGCGGCAGGATCTGGAACATGCCCTGGTATGCCATCTTGATGCCGCCGACATTCTCGCCTGAATCGCGGGCGAATTCCTCGGCGCTGGTGCGCGCGTTTTTAATCGCCTCGGCCAGCATCGCGGGCTTGATGTCGTTCAACTTGGTGAACATATAGACCGGGGGCTGCGTGTTCGAGAGCGTTACGCCCTGCTGCAGCAAACTTCCCGCATTCGCCAAAGCCTTTTCCATCTTCGCCATGTCATTGGTGCGGATATTGATGTTCTGCGTGACGATATATCGGCCCTGGTCGATATTCTCGGGCCGGTAGGCCTGTGCCAATAAATCCTGCGACTGCACGGGCGAAATCTCGATTTCCTCTTTTGTAAAACCGGTATGCTCGAGGAAGGCGAGGATGATTTTCTTGTTGTTTTCAGTCTGGGTGATGACGGCGGAAAGCTCGTTTGCGGTCGAGGTCGTGGACAGCGTCCAGATCGCAAGATCGGCCTCAACGTCCTTTTCCGCCAAACCCTTGACCGACACCACGCGGTCTTCCATGCGGAAGGTTTCAAGCCCCTTCTTCACCGACCAGCCTGCAAAGCCGATCCCCGCCGCCAGCAAAAGCGCGGCGACAACATAAGTGCAGCATTTTGTCCTGGAACAGTTTTCCATGGTCGCGAACTCCTTAAAAGGTCATGAAAGCAGGATTAACCTGCTCCTTTTAAAAATTTTATGCAAGGTATACGCTGGACGCAGTAAATATCCTGCAGTAGATCATAGCCATGGCCTCCAACGAGCAGTTTTTCAGCATCCATCCTTTTCGCCCGCGGCTCCTGGCCGCCCTGAAAACCTACACCCGCGCCGATTTTTTCAAGGATTTGCTGGCCGGGATCACGGTCGGCGTGGTCGCCCTCCCGCTCGCCATGGCTTTTGCCATCGCCTCCGGCCTGCCGCCCGAGACAGGCCTCTTCACAGCCATTATCGCCGGCTTCATCATTTCGGCCCTGGGCGGAACAAAGCTCCAGATCGGCGGCCCGGCGGGCGCCTTCATCGTCGTGGTCTACAGCATCGTCGAACGATACGGCATCGACGGCCTGATTATCTCAACACTTATTTCGGGCGTACTGCTGTTTTTACTCGGCCTGTTCCGGCTCGGCACCATGGTGCGCTTCGTGCCCGTCTCCATCGTTATTGGTTTCACGAACGGCATTGCTGTCCTGATCGCGCTCTCGCAGGTCAAAGATTTCCTCGGCCTTAAAACCGGGCCGCTGCCCGCCGAATTTTTTGCGAAAATGTCCGTGATTTTCACGCACCTGCCGACCGTGGACACCCAGACCGTTATTGTCGGCGCGGCGTGCTTCATGATCGTCCTGAGCTGGCCTTTGATCGTCGGGCGGCTCCCCGGGAGGCTGAAGCGCACGGGCTACGTGCCGGGCAGCATCATTGCGCTCGTCTTCGGCACGGTCGTCACATGGTTTTTCAAGCTCGACATTGAAACCGTCGGCACGCGTTTCGGCGGATTGCCGCGCTCGCTTCCCGAACTCACGATTCCAAACATCGATTTCATGACGCTGCAGATGCTGTTCCCTGCCATTCTCACCATCACGATGCTGAGCGCCATTGAATCTTTATTGTGCGCGCGCGTCGCCGATTCCGTCACCGGCGACCGCCACGATCCAAATCAAGAGTTAATGGCGCAAGGGCTTGCCAACGTCGCCGCGCCGCTCGCGGGCGGTTACTGCGCCACCGGCACCATCGCCCGCACCATGACCAACATCCGCTCCGGCGCCGTCAGCCCCGTCGCCGGCATGATCCACGCCATTGCGCTGCTCGGCATTATTCTCGTCGCCGCGCCGCTCGCTGAGAACATCCCTCTCACCGCGCTCGCCGCGATCCTTCTTAATATCGCGTGGAACATGGGCGAGTGGCACGAATTCGCGCGCCTCAAACATTTCTCGCGCAGCTACGCAGTCATCATGCTCAGCACATTCTTCCTGACGGTCATAATCGATCTCACCGTCGCCGTTGAGGTCGGCCTTGTGCTCGCCTGCATCTTCTTCATCCGCCGCGTCGCCGACCTGACACGCGTCGAACCCATTCCTGAAATCGAAGGCATGCTCGCGCCGCATCTTGGCCGCTCGATCGAGGCTTACAGAATTTACGGCTCTCTGTTTTTCGGTGCCGCGATGAAGTTAGAGCGCCTGATGGATACTTCCCGCCCGCTGCCGAAAATTCTTATTCTCGATATGAGCAACCTCCTCAACATCGACACGACGGGCCTCGAGGCGCTCGAAAATCTGCACGAGTTCCTGAAAAAACACGGCAGCCGCCTGATGCTCGCAGGCCTGCAGAGCCAGCCGCTCTCGATCGTGAGACGCTCCGGTTTAGCGGCCCAGATCGGCGAGCACCTCGTCTGCCCCGACCTCAGAACCTGCCTCGCGAAAGCGGAGTCCCTCGCGTCCTGATGCGTTCTGACGTTTTCACAACATGCGCAACTCCCCTCCCCCCTCTATTTCGGATTATGTAAAATTAATGGCGACAAGACAACTTGCGCGGCTCCGGCCTTTCGCCTTATAACGCACTAATCTTTTTCCCATGTCGGGGCGTGGCGCAGCCTGGTAGCGCGCTTGCTTCGGGAGCAAGAGGCCGGAGGTTCGAATCCTCTCGCCCCGACCATTAAACTCTCTCTGTGGTTCCAATGCTTTAAGAGAACCTTCGCCGCAAAAACATCGCTGTAGCCAATTCAAGCTTGTCACACTCTGGGCACAGCGAGAAAAAGTCATGGCTTCAATCCGAAAAAGAACAGGCAAATGGCAGGTTCAAATCAGGCGTAAAGGGCACCCTCTAATAAGCCGTTCTTTCTTTAAAAAGACCGATGCTGAGGAATGGGCCCGTCACACTGAAACGCTTCTGGACAGGGGTGACCTTCCAGCCTCGCCACGGGCACTCGACGGGCACACCCTCAGGGGAATTATTGAGCGATACAGGGATGAGGTAAGCGTCAAGAAACTGAGCCATAATACGGAAAAATATATACTTGATGCATTCCTGCGAATGCCCTTGGCAGATAGGCCACTTTCCCAACTGACAAGCAGCGACTTCTCTTCTTTTCGAGAGGAACGCTTAAAGGTGGTAAAGCCGGGAACGGTGAATAGGCAATTTCAGATCATTAAACATGCCCTCGATATAGCCATGCAGGACTGGGGTATTCCTTTGAGAGAAAACCCCCTGACAAAACTTAAAAAGCTAAAGGTGAACAACGCCCGGAACCGCCGCTTAGAACCGGATGAATGGGAGGCTATCAAGGAAGCTTTTGGCACAAACCGTAACCCTTTCATCAGGCCACTTGTCCGGCTTGCGATAACTGAGCCAACAATTAAAGGGCTATGCGTTGAAACTATAAAACAGACGTTTGGAAATGCTTCCAGAAAATCGCCTAGAACTTGCCTTTGCATTGAGGGATGCAGATGATTTTCAACTTCGTCGAT
>JAGNLJ010000006.1 GCA_017999645.1 Alphaproteobacteria bacterium | reverse complement strand
CGTATGAATTTACCGAAACGGGCATTGCGTCGTGGTATGGACCCGGCTTTCATGCCAAAAAAACCGCCAACGGCGAACGCTTCGACCGTAATGAACTGACAGCCGCACACAGAACGCTGCAGATGCCGTCTCTCGTGCGCGTGACCAACCTTGAAAATGGCCGCTCGCTCGTCGTGCGCATCAACGACCGTGGCCCCTTCAAGCGAGGACGCGTCATCGATGTCTCGCAGCGTGCCGCCGAAATGCTCGACTTCAAAGGCAATGGTACCGCCAAGGTGCGTCTCGACCTTCTCGCCAACGAAAGCAAAGCCCTCGCCATGGCCGCCCGTCAGGGTCAGGACACAGCCGGGGTCGAGGTCGCGATCAACGAGGGCAGGGATGCGCCGCTTACCTCGCCCACAGCCTCAGTCGCTCAAGCGGGCTATCAACCCATTTCCTATACGCCCGGACAGACAGCGGGTACCGATGTACCCGGCCACATCAAGGATGGACAATTCCTCCCCGATCCCGTGCTTGAGCACTATCCGGTCACACCAACCAACATTTACGTACAGGCAGGATCTTTCACCAACGCGGCAAACGCCCAGCAGCTTGCCCAGAGCCTGAACGGCGTAAGCCCGGCGCGCGTAATACCGGCTTTCGTCAATGGCCGCCAGTTCTACCGCGTCCGGCTGGGGCCGGTTCCGTCGGTTGATCAAGCCGATGCGCTGCTCGCAAGACTTGCTTCGACGGGCCGTAAAGAATCAATTATTGTTGTCGAATAACCTAAACAAGAGGCCCTGATGTCCCGCAGTTTCGCAGTACTTTTGCTCATCTTTTTCCTGACCGCACCGGCCTATGCTGAATCTGTTATGCAGACCTCGGCCAAGCAGGCGATCGTCATCGATTACGACACCGGCACAGTTCTGCTCGAAAAAAATCCGGACGAAAAAATGCCGACCTCGTCGATGAGCAAGGTCATGACGGCCTATATGATTTTCGATGCGCTGAAACGCGGCCAGCTTTCCCTCGACCAGCAGCTGATGGTCAGTGAAAAAGCCTGGAAGATGGAAGGCTCGAAAATGTTTATCGAAGTCGGCAAGCAGATAAAAGTCGAAGACCTCATCCGCGGCGTTATCATCCAGTCGGGCAATGACGCAACCGTTGTCCTTGCCGAAGGACTCGCCGGCTCCGAAGACGTCTTTGCACAAAACATGACCAAAAAGGCTCATGAAATCGGTATGAAAGGCAGCAATTTCAAAAACGCGAGCGGATGGCCAGATCCGGATCATTACTCCACAGCTCGCGACCTCGCCACGATGGCGAAATCGCTCATCCATGAATTCCCGGACTACTACAAATATTATTCCGAAAAGGAATTCACCTATAACAACATCAAGCAGGGCAACCGTAATCCACTGCTTTACCTGAACATCGGTGCCGACGGTGTTAAAACCGGCCATACCGAGGCGGCAGGCTACGGCCTCATCGGCTCCGGCACCGCGAATGGCCGCCGCGTGATTTTTGTCGTCAACGGCCTCAAGGATGAAAAGGAACGCGCCGCCGAAGGCGCCAAGCTTCTCGAATGGGGCCTGAAAAACTTTGAAAACAAAAAATTGTTCAAAGAGAATAGCGCTGTCGCAAATGCCGCTGTCGCAATGAGCACGGCTAAATCCGTTCCATTGGTCGTAAAAGATACATTTGCCGTTACCCTTCCGGCTGCCGCTGCGCGGAACTTCAAAGCAACCGTCAATTACAAGGAGCCATTGATCGCGCCCCTGCAGCAAGGTCAGGAAGTCGGCAATGTGCTGGTCGAAATTCCCCACGCCGAGCCGATGAAAATTCCGCTTTACGCAGGCGCTGATGTTCCGAAGCTTGGGATTTTTGCAGGAGCGCTTGAAAAAGCGCGGAGACTGGCGACAGGAAGCTGATGAGTAAACAAGGACTTTTCATTACCTTTGAAGGCGGCGAGGGCAGCGGCAAAACTACGCAAGTGAATCGCCTCGCCCAGTTCCTGACCGAAAAAGGCCGCAAAGTCGTCACCACGCGCGAACCCGGCGGAACGCCCGAGGGCGAAAAAATCCGCGATCTGCTCGTTCAGCGCGACGGCGGCGAATGGAACCCGGTTTCGGAGGTGTTATTACTTTTCGCTGCACGCACCATGCATGTCGACAAAATCATCTTGCCTGCGCTGGAAAAAGGCAAAATCGTTATCAGCGATCGTTTCACAGATTCCACCCGCGCCTATCAGGGCTACGGCCATAAATTCCCGCTGGATATCATCGAGGAACTGAATTCCATGGTGGTCGGCGATTTCGCACCCGATATTACTTTCATCCTCGATATCGAAACCGAGAAGGGAATTGCCCGCTCCGGTCGCCGCATCGCCGCCGAAGCGCTGCATATAAAACAGACCGAAGACCGTTTCGAAAAAATGGAGCCGGAATTTCACGAAAGACTGCGTCAGGGCTTCCTCGATATCGCCAAAAAGAATCCCGGCCGCTGCCATGTCATCGACGCATCGTTAAAACCCGATGACATTGCCGCAAAAATCCAAAAAATCGTTACTGAGAAGATCGGCTGAACATGGATTTATTCGGCGACGACATCGAGGAAGAGATTGAAGATACGGAAGAGGCCGCAGAAGCCGCGCCGCCGGAAAATATTTTTTTACATCCCCGTATGATGAATTTGATGCTCGGCCATGCCGAGATCGAAAAACGCCTGCTCGAAACCTATAATTCAGGTCGCATGCCGCACGCTCTTGTTTTCGCAGGACCTAAAGGCATTGGCAAGGCGACAATGGCCTACCGCTTCGCGCGCTTCCTGCTCAAAAACGGCATCCAGGATCCTAACCAGTCGAGCATGTTCGGCGATGCACCTGTTGCGACAAGCCTCGACGTCAATCCTGCCGACCCGGTCGCCCGCCGCCTTGCCTCCGGCGGCCACGCCGATTTCTTCAGCACTGAAAAAAAATTCGACGAGGACAAGGGCGTATATAAAGACACGCTCGAAGTCGCTGAAATTCGTAAAATCGCACCATTTCTACGCATGACGTCTTCGGAAGGCGGTTGGCGCATCGTTATCGCCGACGACGCCGACAGCATGACCCGCAGCGCCCAGAACGGAATTCTTAAGATCCTCGAGGAGCCGCCGCGCAATTCGCTCCTCATTCTCGTCGCACACAGGGCAGGATCGTTAATTCCGACGATCCGCTCCCGCGCACGCTTCATCAATTTTCTGCCGCTTGATAACGCCGCGATGAAAGAATTGATCGGCAAACACAGCCCCAATCTTTCAACAAAAGACACCGAAACTATAATTCGTCTCTCTGAAGGAAGCTTCGGTAAAGCCATGCAATATATAGAAAGCGGGATTACGGACACCCTCACGACAATTACGCAAATGCTGAAGCATGATGCACCGCAATGGACCTCCGTGCATAAACTCGCCGACAGCCTGTCGGGGCCGGGGAGCGATTCATCCTATAATGCCTTCCGCGAAATCCTCGACTGGACATTGCGCCAGGCCACCCGCGCCCGCGCCCGTGGGGAAACGCCGCCCGCACCGTTGCAGGATTTTCTGAAAAATTCTTCCCTTGAAGAACTGCTGAAAATCTGTGAAAACCTTGAAGATCATTTCGGCCGGTCCGATGCCGCCAACCTCGACAGGCGCCAGACGGTTTTGGGGGCATTCTCCCTGCTGGCCGCTTAAGGAGTAAATATGGCCGCCAAGCCGGGATCCAAATTTTATATCACCACCGCCATCGCCTATGTGAATGGGCTGCCGCATCTTGGCCACGCCTACGAAGCGATCCTGACCGACGTCATGGCGCGGTTCCAGCGCCTGGACGGGCGCGACGTCATGTTCCTGACCGGCACCGACGAGCACGGCGAAAAAGTCGCCAAAACCGCCGAGAAAAATAACGTGGCGCCGAAGACCTTCGCCGATATCAACGCCGCCGCATTCGAGGAGATGGATAAAGCATTGAATATCTCGCATGACGATTTCATCCGCACGACCGAGACGCGCCATTACGCCGCGTCGCAGGCCCTCTGGAAAAAACTGCAGGAGCGGGGGGATATTTATCTCGGCAAATATGAAGGTTGGTATTCCGTCCGCGAGGAGGGCTATTTCACCGAAGCTGAGCTCACCAAGAACGACAAAGGCCAGATGATCACGCCCAACGGCACCGAGGCCGAATGGGTCGAGGAGCCAAGCTATTTTTTCAAATTATCTGCCTACCGCGACAAATTGCTCGAGTTGTACCAGAAAAATCCTGATTTCATCCAACCCGCCACACGCAAAAATGAAATTGTAAGTTTCGTGTCGCAGGAGGGTGGCCTGAAGGATATTTCCGTCTCGCGCCATAAAAAACGCCTGTCATGGGGTATCCCAGTTCCAGGCGATGAAGACCATGTCATGTATGTCTGGCTTGACGCGCTCACGAATTACATCACGTCGCCCGGCTACCCGGATGAGAAAAAAGATACGTTCAAAAAATACTGGCCCGCCGATTACCACGTCATCGGCAAGGACATCATCCGTTTCCACGCCATCTACTGGCCTGCCTTCCTGATGTCCGCGGACATCGAACTGCCGAAAACGATTTTCGCCCACGGATTCATTAACGTGCAGGGTGCCAAGATGTCGAAATCCGTCGGCAATGTTTTATCGCCGGATGATCTTGTCCGCACCTATGGTCTCGACCAGATCCGCTACTTTCTGATGCGTGAAATTCCACACGGCGAAGACGGAAATTTCAGCCACGAACAGGCCGTTCAGCGCATCAACGCCGATCTCGCCAACGGCCTCGGCAATCTCGCGCAGCGTACACTGTCGCAAATTTATAAAAACTGCGACGCCAAATTCCCGAAGCCGGGGGCCTTGACCGATGAGGACAAACACCTGCTCGACGCGGCGCAAACTAAAATGCTCGAGGTCGTTCGCGTCGAATTCAACAAATTCAAATTCAACAAAGGTCTTGAGGCCATTATATCCGTGGCCGCAAAAGCCGACGCCTATATCGACACACAGGCGCCATGGAAACTAAAAAAAGAAAACGTCGAGCGCATGAACACGGTTCTCTATGTGCTGGCGGAAGTCATTCGCTGCCTCGGCATTATCATTCAGCCCGTCGTGCCGGATTCATCCGCAAAGCTTCTCGATCAATTGAAAGTCAGCACCGACGAACGCACTTACACACACCTCGCGGCGAAATACGCGCTGAAGCCCGGAACAACGATCGATCAACCCATCGGCGTCTTCCCGCGCCTTAATCTGGAAGAAGAAGCGGCCTGATGTGGATCGATTCACATTGCCACCTGAACCATCCCAAAATCGCCGAACTCGGCACGCCTGAGACGCTCGTCAAAGCCGCCAACGAAAACGGCGTCGATGGCATGCTGACAATATCCTCGCGCATCGTCGATGAATTCCCGGAAATCCTCGCCATCGCCAGAAGAATTCCAAATGTCTGGTGCACCATCGGCACGCATCCGCACGAAGCCGGAAAGTCGGATGAACTGGCTGTCACGCAGGATCAACTGGTCGCCCTGGCTAAATCCGACCCGAAAATCATCGGCATCGGCGAAACCGGCCTCGATTATTTCTACAAGCACTCAAGCCCTGAGGATCAGGATAAATCCTTCCGCAAACACATCCGCGCCTGCATCGAATCCGACCTGCCGATGGTCGTCCACGCCCGGGACGCCGACGAGGACATTATCAGGACGATCAAAGAGGAAGGCGCGGGCTCAAACCTGACCGGCGTTATGCATTGTTTCAGCTCAAGCCGCGCCATGGCCGAGGCCGCCTTGAAACTGGGCTTTTACATCTCATTTTCGGGCATTTTAACCTTTAAGAGCGCCACCGAATTACAGGATATCGCCAGAACCGTGCCGCTGGACCGTGTACTGGTTGAAACTGATGCGCCATATCTGGCGCCAGTGCCGCACAGGGGCAAAACAAACCAGCCAGCCTACGTGGGCGAGACAGGAAAATTCCTCGCACAGCTTCATCAGATAAATGAAGAAACAATCGCAAAACACTGTAAAAACAACTTCTTTAAGCTATTTAAAAAGGCCCAAAACACCCCTCTTTAAACCAATCTATTTTTTACCATAATATATATTATCACTCTCGGGCATATAAGAATTAGGTCTCAATATAAGGGTTTAGCTTTCTTCCCTCGCGCCATTCCCGTAGCCTTTTGAAGCCGGGAAAGGAATTCCATGAAGGCCGTTTTCATCCACGACACGTTCTACAGCCGCCATCCGGAGTCGGGCCCAGGAACGGAAAAAGTTTTCAGCTTCGGCGCGTTCCCGTACGATCTCTGGGCGGAGAGATTCCTGCCGCGCTTCGAATCCGTCACTGTCATCGGCCGCGAGAAGCCATTCGAGCCACAGGACGCCCAAACCGCAATCCGCTCATCCGGCCCAGGCGTCCGCCACGTCCTCCTGGCCAACATCAACACGCCCGTAAGGCGAATTTTCGGCTCAGGTGAAGCCATGGCAAAAATCCGCGAGGAGGTCGAGGAGGCGGATGCCGTGATCGTAAGAGGGCCTTCGGAATTCGGAATGATCGCCGCCCAAATAGTTAAATTAACCAAGGTTAACAAGGTTGTTGCAGTTGAGATGTCCGGCTGCGCGTTCGACCACACATGGCATCACGGATCGCTGACAGGAAAATTGTACGCGCCCGTTAAGTATTTGCGCGCGCGCCATATGGTTAACAACGCCGACGCAGTCATTTATGTAACTGAAAAGTTTCTGCAACATCGTTACCCTGCTCGCGGAACAGTTGCGAACGCTTCCAATGTTGAAATCGATACGCCCTCTTCCTACATTCTCGAAAAACGGTTGCAGCGCATTGATGGCAGCACTCCCCTCACCTTCGGGCTGATCGGCAATTTCGGGAACAAGCTGAAGGGCCTCGACATTGCCCTCGCCGCCCTCACCCGCTCCATGGACCACCTGCCCCCGTTCCAGTTCCGCGTTCTCGGCCACGGCCCACGAGATAATGAAACCCTCGCACGATATGACGCGCCGCTCACTGATAAAAATGACGTGCTGAACTGGCTGGATAACATCGATGTCTATTTACAGCCTAGTCGCCATGAAGGCTTGCCGCGCGCGCTGATCGAGGCCATGAGCCGCGCCTGCCCGGCGCTTGGCTCCACGGCTGGCGGTATTCCGGAATTGCTCGCCGAAGAAAATCTCCACCGCGTCGGCGATATCGCAACTTTGCGCGATCACATCATCCGCTCCGCCGATAAAAACTGGCGCAAGGAACAAGCCTGGCGAAATTTCCAGACGGCGCAGAAATACACGCGTGAAAACCTGTTACCAATCCGCAATAAATTCTGGGATGACTTCGCTGACCTCACACGCTCAAAGCTTGCCCGTGAGCCGCAGCATGAAAACATTGCTGTCAAAATCTGATCCTGCCTGCGAACTCTCCCTGAAATGATGCAGATACGATGCCCCGGCCTCCAGCCTTCTATTTAGAACATAAGAAAAACCAAAACCGGCTCCATATAAATCATCCGTGCGATCGATCGATTCATATTCAGTATTTTTCCACTCTGTATTTCCATGCAAATAAATATTCTGTTGTAATTCATACCGCACACCGAGCTTAACATCCGTCTGCACCATGCCACGGTCAACAATGCTGTCCTCTTCCGACTGACGCAGAAAATTGAGCACCAGGTTTAATTTACGAGTCGGGGCCCATTCAATATTTCCCTCGGCTGATAACGCCGCGATATCGTCAATACTGCCATCGTCATACTTCCTCCAGTCATGACCGATTGCGGCGCTGCCTTTCCACATTTCATGATCGTTGAATTCCGCCCCCATCAGTGCGCGTATCACCCGGTTATCGCGCTTCAGCCCGTTAAAACCCGCACCATCATGCGTCCGGCGCAGGAAATCATTCTTGCCGATCTGTAGGCTGGCAAACGGCGTCCAGTCAGCCTTGGTTTCATACCGCGCGACAATCCGTGCATATAAACTGTCATAATCGCTGTCCTCGTTGATGATGGGGGCACCCGTAAAACTCTCCCCGTTATCGTGCCGTATCTGGTTATAGCCCGTGTAAAAACCTATGCCTAAGCGCGATGGCTTGTAATCAGCGCCTATTTCGGTCTTCAGTAATTTAAATCCCGTTGGCTCGCGCGAGAAAACACCGCGCTCCTCCTGCCTGTCATGATGCGCGGATTCATATGAAAGTTTAAACGGCAGCGTCAGCACTCTCCGCACGACCACTTTGCCCCGGAACTCTGATTTGAAATTAATCACATCCTCATCAGAATTTTCCCAGTACTTCAGCGCCTCGCCTTTTGCCTCAAGCGCGAACTCATGATCACGATAAGTTTTTTGAATTAACAGTGAAGGCTTGAGTGCCGTAATGTAATCGGCTTCCGCGTCATCATCCGTCGCAAAAATATTGTCATTGAAACTTTGTTCAATCGTCAGCTTCGGCGTCAGCAGGAAACTGCCCCACTTTACCGGAGTATATTCACCGGCAAAAAGCTGCCCGGCCCACAGCAGTATGCAGGCAAAAACGCCACTTCTTACGATCGGATAAAATCTGGAACGCATTGTTCTGAGAAGGAAATCAGGAGGAAACGCAGGGCTTCATTTTATCACCACCCGCAGTGGCAATGAGCCCTTAGTTTCCCTTGTCCACAAATTTAAGGACAGCGTGCGCGCGCTTCTGCCAGCTATATTTCCCGGTAAGGTCGTTGTAAGCCTGTCCCGCCAGGTTTTTCCGCAAGGCCTCATCCTTCAGGCGCTCAAGCGCGGCCAGCCAGCCTTTAACATTATCCGGCAGCACCAGCAATGCGTTTTCACCGTCCTTCAGAACCTCCCGTATAACGGGAAGATCCGACGCCAGGATCGGTTTTCCCGCCGCCATGTACTCGAAAATTTTCATCGGCGACATCCACCGCGAGATATCCCTGCCCGCCTTGGTTTTGGCCTTTGCCCTGTAAGGCGCGATCAAAATATCAAACGCCGAGAGATAAGAACCAAGCTCGCCGTGTACCACATGACCATGCATGAACAGGTTGGAAGATAAATTCCGGTTTTGCCATGATTTGACTTGCTGCGGACTTCCCCCGACGACATGAAAATCGAAATCCTGCGCCTCTTTAGCCAACAGGGCTATGACCTCCATGCCTTTTCCTTCATGTAACGAGCCCGTGTACCCAACTTTCAACACATCCGAGCGCCCGGACAATTCGCGCGGCGCCGGATTTTTTTTCAAAACATCCGCACCATCCGGCGCAACTATGATTTTATTCTGATTGAGCTTGCGGAATTTTTTGATGAGATCCGCCTTGAGACCATTGGAAATAACAACAAGATTAAAATTTTTCCGCCTTACCAAATTATTGAGCGCATAATCCTGCAAAAAAGACGAAGGCAACTCATGCGCCTCATAAACAACCCGCACGTTTAGGGGTATAAGCCAGTCAAGCTCGATCGGGTCACGGCCATAGGCAATATCCGGCATACCCGATTCCTTTAACGCCCAATGATGCCCAAACAATCTCAAAACGCCTGTCAAAAGTGGGATTTTCGGATTAACCGATAAAACGAGCGAAAAGCACGGCTCCACGCCGTAATGACGGAAAATTTCCTCGTCGCTTACCCCCTCTCCGCCTTTAGCGAAAAGAGTCACCGCATTGGCTTTTGCCTCGCCAGCAAGCGCAGCACACATTTTCATCACATGCACAGATTGGGCTAAATCCGATGGTAAGGTCGCACCGGAAAAATAATAAATCTTCATGCAGCCAGCGTCTGCGGCTTGCCGCGCTCTGAAAAGGGCTGCAATGGCTTGATCACGCGCGCCGGAACACCTGCTGCCATAACGTTAGCGGGAATATTCTCGGTAACAACCGCTCCCGCCGCGATCATCGCGCCCTCGCCTAGATTCACGCCCGGCAAAATCGTCGCATTCGCCGCCACCCAGACATTATCCTCTATCGTCACAGGTGCCTGCGAATGACGGCGCGGCTGACCACTCTCTATGCCAGCAGAAACAATAACGACATAAGCCGACAATGTCACATTATTGCCAATCCGCACGTCATCCCGCCCGACAATCAAAACACCTTCGTTCAGGGTGCAATCATCGCCGATATGGATTTTCTGGGGCATATCGATACGCACCCGCCCGAAAACTTTAAGATTCCTCCCGGCTTCCGCAACGACCATGCGAATCCCCGTTTCCCGCGCAAATCTGATCAAGCGGCGGTAAATATGCAGGAAAATCCGGGCAATATCCTTGTGAACAGACATGGATTAAGCCTACCAAACTTTGGGACGAAAATACATTTCGTGATAAATTACCGTAAGTTGTTCATTTTCCGGTCTCATCATGACAATCCGGCAACTCTATCTGCGTTCAGGCCTGTTCTCTCTCGGGGGAAAACTCGTCACGTCCTTCGCCGCGCTCGGCGTCATATGGCTCATCACTCGCATAGCCGGAAAAGACGTCTTCGGCGAAATCATGATCGCCTACGCTTTCAATTTCGTCATTGCCGCCGCCCTCGCCGCACAGTTTCAGACCATCATCCTCTACCACGTCTCCCGCGATCACGAAAAAAATCTACACCGCGACCGCCTTGGTGCCGCGCTTTTCTATGCACTCATGATCGGGTTCGGAATCGTCTTCCTTGAAAAAATGTACGCCGGGCAATTAGCCGTCTTCATGCACAAGGAAAACCTCGCAATCTGGTTTTCATCGCTTTCATGGATAATCCCCGCCTATGCACTGAACAGCATTCTCTCCACTTGGTACCGCGCACGGCAGGATATCCCCACCATGGTCATGCATTTCGAAGTCTGGCCCAATATTTTCCGGCTTGCGTTTCTGTGCGTCGTTCTTCTCGTCATGAAAGACCCGGCATGGATCGCCACGGCTTATGCCGCCTCGTACGCACTCTCCTTCTTCCTGCTCTATGTCCGCGATCCCGTGCCGCTGAACGCCAATTTCCTCTTTTCAAGATGGGACATGACCTACAGCGCGCAGATGATGGCCGGACACATGATGTCAAAATCGCTCAGTAATATCGTCATATTTTTCCTCGGTATATTCACACCTGCCGCAGTCGTGGCCGATTTCACGCTAGCTATGAAATTTGCGCAGTTTCTTGATCTCCCGCGCCTGATCATGAATCAGGTCCAGATGCCTCGCATGGGCGCGCAAATTAAAAACCGCCAAACGACTGCCATGATGTCAGAATTTGAAGCCGTACGCAGCCTCACCCTCGCCGGAACGCTGCTCGGCACCGCGCTTTTCCTTCTGCTTCTGCCCTATGTTTTTGCCTTGTTCGGTGATTTCAGCGGCGCGTACCATTTATTTATCTGGCTCGCTCTTTCCTCAATTATTTTCGCCGGTTTTGGAGGTGCGGCTAATTACCTTGGCATCGCCGGTCATTCGACCGCCGCAATGCTGGTTCACGCTACGGCATTTGCCGCACTTCTTATTGCATTGATTGCCTTGGTTCCTGTCTATGGCGGCACAGGCGCAGCCATCGCAACTGTCATCGGCACAATCAGCCTTATGACTGCAACAGCCTTTGCCATTCTTCGGAAAAGCAGGCTCAACACAATGACGATTTCAGCCGCACTGCAAATTGCCGCTACTTCTTTCGTAATTATTTTAACGGCAACGAACATTATATCCGCCCCGCTCGCTGCCCTTATGCTGATTGGTGTTGCAACGCTTGGGCTTCTGGAATCGCGTCCGGCCCTGCGTCTGCTTCTTCCCTTCTGACCAGGAAACTGCCGCACGCTACGCCCAGAAAAACCCACGTATGAGTAAAGCGTATGGTCTGCGACGTCACGCTGAACAGCAAAACAATGAACAAAACAGCGATGCAGTACCATGGCTGCCGATAAAAAATAAAATACAAAAACCCGCAAAAAAACAGCAACCCCAGAATCCCGTAAGAAAATAAAATCGTCGCCAGCCCGGAATGCAGCTCCGCCGGACTGCCCCACCCCTGAAAACGCTCGAACCCACCCTCGCCGCTGCCCGTAATGATATAGCCCGGGTTATGCGCGATACGGTCATAGCCCCGCCCTTCAAGGGAATCGTCGGCTTCTATACCAATCGTCTGCAGTCGCGCCGACACACGTTCAAAACTTTTTAGGCTGATTGCGTCAGTTGAAAACGAGAAATACGAAGCTCCTGCCATGACCAGAAATAACAATACCATCTTTGCTTGCCGCGACGCCTGCGGAATAAACACAAGCAGGAACAGAAAAAGCCCGTAAGTGATGATCCCGGCCTTGGACAACGCGAGGGTCTGCAAAGATCCGGCAAGGAATATCGCGGCAAAATCCAGCCAGCCTAATTTCCGGTCTCGCCTCAGAAAAACCAGCATCGCCGCCGAAAGCAACGCCCAGTAAGCAAGCTGGTTCGGATTTGAAAAACTTCCGGTAATTCGTCCCGAACCCTGTCCGAAATTCGGAAAAAAGTGAGAAACAATAACCTGTATTATCAGGCCGATTAAGATCCCCCAGAACGTCAGCCGCGCCATACGCTCGGCGTTTTTCCGGAACATAAACACAACAAAAAGAAAGATCGTGAAATTATAGGGATAATAAAGTGCGGCAAAAATAAACTTTTTATCCGGAATAAAAATGTAATTCACCAGGTTGATCGCAACCGTTAACGCCACGAACAAACCTCCGGCTAATGTCACCGGTGAAATTCCGGGCCGCGCGTTCAGAAACATGAAAATGACCGCGGGGATCAAACCCGCCGCCAGTACCGCATCCGACAATTGTGGCAAACCATGCGGCATCAGGTAAACAGGCTTCAGAACCAGATACAGAAACCATATCGCAGCCATAAAATAATTTATGCCGCCCGTTGAGACTGGTTTCGAATAACTCTGCGTTGCTGAAATAAACATTCCTTCCAAAAGGCTCTCACACCGCTTTTGACCCGGCAACACCCGCCCGAAACTTATCACTTGTAATTTTTATTGTTTAGGCTTATATTCCTACATATCAACGCCAGAATTGCGCGTTTTTCAGGCCCCGCACGGGGCCTTTTTCATTTCCAGGAGATAAGAATGAGCACGATGACACTCGGTGCCGGCCTTCGCCCGCGCCCGAACAAACCTAATAAACTGCGCGATAAAACCCTGAACGTCTTGTGGGTCGGCCAGTCAAACGCCAGCCGCATGTTTACAAATTTTTCCGGCGCTGGCGACACCGCCTTCAAAGCAGCGCTCGCATCATATTTCCCCATCATAAACACGATCAACGGCGCAGCCGGTGGCGTTGCCATCCATAAAGACGCTGATACCGGAAGCGGTTATTTCTGGGACTACGATGCCGGAACACCGGGACCAAATCTCACAAGCGCCCTCACAGCCGTCGATAACGCAGGAATCAAGCGCCGCGACGTCGATGTCGTCGTCATCGTCCATGGTGAAAAAGATTCCGAAGCGCTTCATACAGGCACAATCACAAGCGCTGAGTGCAAATCCGCATTTCTGTCTTACATCAGTTATCTGCGCGCCCAGCTCGCAAATCCACTTATCCTGATGACACCCATCGGCGCAAATAAAACAAGTTCCGAATTCACCGGCTATGGCTTGATGCGCAAAATTATCTGGGAAATCTGGAACACATATCCGCATATCAATGAAACGCCCGGGTTCTGGGACTTACCCTATGAAGACAACCTCCATCCCAACCAGGCAGGCTACGAAGCCTATGCAGGGCACACGGCACGGCGCATTCTCGCGCTGCTCAACAAAATCCCGGTTGCAGGCACATTAGGCCCGTGCGTGTCCGGCGTCACCTTCAGCCCCACTACAGACCGCGTCTACGTCACAATCACACATGACGGCAGCACCGACTACACCCTGACCGAACGCCGTGGCAAACTCGTAACCCGTAACGGCACAGGCATAGCTCCGACTGCTATTTCGAAAACCAATTCCACATCGTTCGAGCTGAACCCCAACACCAACCTGCAAAGCGGCGATACCATAACGTTTTCCTGGATCTGGGGCACAATGCAGGGATACACAAATGCCAACGTCCTGCGTGATAATACCGCCAATAACATGCCGCTTCGCATCACTTTCGACTTTCCGGCCACGCAGATAGCTTAAGCGCGAAACTCTGGATAAAACTCGACCCCCGGTTGCCCGCTGGCAAAAAGGGCATAAAATAAATAAGTCTGAAACTATGCCTCTCGCATGGACCAAAATGTCTCGCAATTAACCACACCTTCGTACGCTCCGGTCTTCGACCGGCCCTTTGTATTGTCGATGGGGCCGCAGCGCGCGGGCACAAGCTGGCTAGACCGCTATCTTCGCAATCGCGGTGATGTCTGCCTGCCCTCCGGCGTAAAAGAGATTTCTTTCTTCGACCAGAATTACAACCGCGGCACGAAATTTTACCGCGATCATTTCAGGCTTGAGTCTGCACACAAGATTGCCGCAGAAATTTCAACCACGGTCTTTGATGCGCCAGGCGCCCCAAAGCGCGTTTACAAAATTTTCGGCGGCAACATCCGCCTGCTTTGCCCGCTGCGGCATCCGGTCGCACGCTCATTCTCCCTTTACCGGCACTATAAGCGCTACGGTTTTGTATCAGGCACACTGCAACAAGCCTGCGAGCAAAATCCGCAAATTCTCACGAGCAGTTGTTATTCCCGGCATCTGCAGGAATGGCTTTCGGTCTATAACAAAGACGACATCCATTTCACCTTCCAAGAGCACATGGAAACCAACCTGTCCGGCTACGTGGTTGAAATCTGCAATGCCCTGCAAATTCCCTTTGTGATGCCTTCCGCAGAAATCAGCCGCCGCTATAATAGTTCCGCAGAAGCCCCGGTACCCGTGATTGCCCGTACCGCCCACAGCAGCGCCGTCTGGCTCCGCCGCCACCGCCTTTATCCTGTTATAAACGCCGCAAAAAAAATGGGATTGCGGAAGCTGATGCTGGGGATTGAAAAAAATGAATCCTCCAGTTCCATACCCGAAGATGACCAGAAATGGCTGGAGGACAGGCTTTTCGGCCAGGTCGAAATCCTTGAAAAAATCACCGGTCCACTACCACAATGGCATTTCGATTTTAAGGCTTAGGTGTTAATGTCGACACATGAAAAACCATCCGATCGATGAATTGATTGCCGTCATGGCGAAACTGCGTGACCCTGACGGCGGCTGCCCATGGGATCTGCAGCAGGATTTCAAATCGATTGCCCCCTATACGATTGAAGAAGCCTACGAAGTGGCCGATGCAATTGCTCGCAACGACATAGCCGGTTTAAAAGAAGAACTCGGCGACCTGCTGCTCCAGCCCATTTATCATGCGCAGATGGCTAAGGAAGCCGGGCATTTCGACATCAACGACGTCATCCGCGGCATCACCACTAAGATGATCGAGCGCCATCCGCATGTATTCGGCGATGAAAAAGCCAGATCCGCTGCCGATGTCAACGTCATCTGGGACAACCAGAAATCAAAGGAAAAAACCCACGAAAGCGTGCTCGATGCCGTGCCCAAAGCACTCCCCGCCCTTCTGCGCGCCAAAAAGCTGCAAAGCAAGGCCGCCAAGGTCGGCTTCGAATGGAAAAATCTCGATAATGTGTTAAACAAACTTGAAGAAGAGCTCGGCGAACTCCGCGAAGCCGTCAAAACTGGCAAACTTGAAGACAGGCAGGAAGAATTCGGCGACCTTCTATTCGTCCTTGTCAATTTCGCCCGCATGAACGATATCGACGCGGAAGACGCGCTCCGTCAATGCAGCGATAAATTCGAGCGCCGCTTCCGGGGCATCGAACAACAATTTCGCGATTCCAAAAAGGATATTTCCAAAGCCCCGCTCGAGGAAATGGAGCGCATGTGGGTTGCCGAAAAGAATAAAGAAAAGAAAAAAGCCTAAAGAACCCTTTTCAGAAGAACATCATAAACTTCCTGCCAATCTTTCTCACCCGCCGCGACGATCAATCCTGTATCGCGGTCCTGCGGTTTGTAGCGTTCGCCGCCCCATGTCGCGGCATATCCTCCGGCCTCTTCGACAATAAGCGCGCCCGCCACATGGTCCCATGGCTTGAGGCGGCTATAGATGCAAAACTGCGCATCGCCCTTCGCAACGCGCAGATATTCATGCGCCGCACAGGCCATCGATCGCGTCCCACCGAATTTTTTCAACGAATTGTGAATATGGTCGCGATATTGCTTTGGAAAAAATCCGGCATTGATATGACCATGCAATTTTTCGGCTTCATTCTGTGGATTTACTTTCAATTTTTGTGAACCCGCAAACGCCCCCCCGCCACGCTCCGCCACCGTCATTTCCTTACCCAATACATCATAAATCCAGCCCTGCCGCGCCTCACCATTCTCGATCAGCGCCAGCATCACCCCGAATTCCCGCTTGCTATGAACGAAATTATGAGTGCCATCCACCGGATCAACAATCCAGATTTTCAGTGATTTATCGTCTAACTGGTTAAGCAGCGCCGGGTTTTTCGATGCCGCTTCCTCACCGATAACAACTGACCCCGGCAATAAATCCGGCAGCACGCGCGTTAAATGTTCTTCAACATCGAGATCCGCCTGCGTCACCAGGTCGCGCGGGCTGGTTTTCGCCGAAATTTCATGCTGCGCAAGAGCCTTATACCGCGGTAAAATATATTTCTCCGCGCACTCAGTAATAATTTCAGAAACTTTTTGCGAATCCAGACTCACTTCTTTTTCCTGCTTTTCTGCGGCTTATAGCCGTAACGGCTCTGGAACTTGCCGATCTCCGACTCGTCCATTTTCATCTTGAATACACTTAGCCCGTCTTTATCGTGTCTTTTGACGACATCGCCATGGTCATACAGGAACGACATGGCGGCACCGTCGCCGGATTCCACCTTGAATGTCACTTCAACACGGTCGCCTGACAGGACTTTTCCTACACTCTCAAGCAAATCTTCAAGCCCTGCTCCAGTTAGCGCAGAAATAACTACATTACGGTCGTTGAATTTCTGCTTACGCGTAAGATCCTGTTTTAAATCGCCATCTGCACGATCAATCTTGTTATAAGCCTCAATAATCCGCGCGTCCGAATCATATTCAATTCCAAGATCACGAAGAATTTTTATGACATCGTCTTTCTGCGCATCATGATCATCCTGCGAAACATCGATGACATGAATAATCACATCGGCATAGGTAATCTGCTCGAGTGTTGCCCGAAAAGACGCGACAAGATTCGTTGGCAGGTCGGAAATAAACCCCACCGTATCCGACAAAATCGCTGATTGCCGCCTCGGCAGTTTTATTTTTCTTAAAGTCGGGTCGAGCGTAGCGAACGGAACATCTGCCGCAAAAACCTTTGAGTTCGTCAGCCGGTTAAATAACGTCGACTTCCCCGCGTTGGTATAACCCACAAGCGCTACGACGGGCAGAGGGATGCGCTCACGGCTCTTGCGGCTGATATTCCGCGTGCGCCGCACATCCTCCAAATCCTTTTTGATGCCCAGGATAAAATCATCCAGGCGCCGCCGGTCGAGTTCTTTCTGCAATTCACCCGGACCGCCTAGGAACCCGCCGCCGCCACGCTGGCGTTCAAGGTGCGTCCATTGCCGTACAAGGCGCGAACGTTGATATTCAAGCGCCGCCAAACGCACCTGCAATTTACCTTCTTTCGTCTGCGCCCTCGCGCCGAAAATCTCAAGAATGAGGCCCGTCCGGTCGAGAACCTTGGCCTTCCATTGCTTCTCTAAATTACGCTGCTGAACCGGGCTCAGATTATGATTGACGATAATAATGCTGGGTTTTTGCTCGGCAACTTCCTCGCCGATAATATCGCGGTTACCTTCGCCGATCAGATAACCTGGGCTGATTTTCTGAATTTTGACGATTTTGATCTTGATGACATCCAGGTTAATCGCGCGCGCCAGTCCTGCCGCCTCGGTCAGAATGGATTCCTGATCACGCGCCTGCTTCTGCTTCGCACCCGGCAAAACCGGGTGAACGATATAAGCCGTATCACGGCCTTTTTTCACGCGCGTGGAGAAGCGTTGATTCTTGCTCATACAGGAAGATAGGATTTTCCGGCGGACAAGTTAAGCAGCAGGCTTCTTGTCGCCTTCTTCAGCGTCATACAGGTTCAGCGGGCCGCCCGGCATGATCGTCGAAATAGCATGCTTGTAAACCAGCTGGACGTGAGATTCACGGCGCAGCAGCACACAGAAATTGTCGAACCATGTAACAACACCCTGCAGTTTCACGCCGTTCACCAGGAACACCGTGACCGACATCTTTTCTTTGCGTATTGCGTTGAGAAAAACGTCCTGAACGTTTTGAAATTTTTCCGCCATTTTTTAGCCTTTTATATTTTTATTATTCCAGACACGTTAATTCTGTAAAATATGACAAACTTGTCTTATTATCCTGCTTTTATCTTATTCCCCGAACATTGCAACAAAAAATCAGCCATAAAACGGCAATTCTCGAAGATTAGGAAAGGCTTATACAACTTTATCCATTCATCACTTCGGGTGTCGTGCATGATAAAAACCGATGCACATAAAGCGTTTTTAGCGCACTGCAGATCAACATCTGTGTCCCCCACATACCATGCATTTTCCAGATTGTTGTAACCACAATCATTGGCAATTTTTATCAGCGGGTCAGCCGCCGGCTTGTCCCGTGGCGCATCCCCCGCCCCGACCACGGCTTTAAAATAACCGCCCCAGCCGAACCCCTCGATTTCCTGGCGCAGAAACTGGGCCTTCTTGTTACTGACCACGCCCATGACAATCCCAAGATCAGCACCGATTTTGAGCAACTCTTCCGCGCCCTCCATTGAATTTAAATTATCCATGTGGTGCTTAGTCACGTAATCACCGAACAGGCTTTTGGCCTGCTCGATTTCATGACCGTAAAGCTCGGCATAAAGCTTTTCACGCGGATGACCGAAATACCCCTTGAACTCATCGCCTTTAAACTCCGTAAGACCGAGCCCGCGGCGCACATGGTTATGCGCCGATTCAAGAAATTTGTAACTGTCGGCGAGCGTGCCGTCCCAGTCGTAAAAAATCGCCTTGGGTAATGCTACGGATTTATTCATGCCGCCATCTTTGCTTTCTCGACGGCGATATCGCGACCGTAAATCGTCTGCGCCGCCTTTGTGTAATTTTCCGTCAGGTCGCTGACATGGAATTCCAGCCTGCCGTTACGGCCGATCTCGTTATAATATTCGGGATGACGGCTCAGATAATCCTCCAACTTTGCCGGAATGATATCGTCCTGAGAAATAAGCTCAATGTCCGGCCCGGTGACTTTTGTAATCGCATTGCGAAGGAACGGATAATGCGTGCAGCCGAGGATTAGACATTCAATTCCCTTATCCACCATCGGCGAAAGATAATGCTCGAGCACGCTTTCCGCCCACGGCATCCCGTCATTTTCAATCAGTGAAACCAACAGAGGCGTTGGCGTCTGGATAATTTCAATCCTTGGATTGATTTTGCGCAGTTCTTCCTCAAAAACATTCGACCGCATCATATAATTCGTGCCGATAACACCAAGCTTTTTGTATCCGCGTTCGATCGCGGTCTCAAGCGTCGGCACGACAACACCAATAATGTTCCGCCCCGGCCACGCCTTCGACAGCCATGTTTGTTGCAAACGCCGCAGAGCTGCAGCACTCGCGGTATTACATGCCAGAACAATCAGCTTGCAATCCTGCTGGAACAAATAATCCATCGCGTTGCGCGTATAGTTGAAAATCACTTCCTCGGAACGGTTACCATAGGGAAGATGCAGCGTGTCACCGTAATAAACCATGTCAATATCAGGCATACGCTCCTGTATGGCCTTGGTAATCAGCAGCCCCCCGAGGCCTGAATCAAAAATCCCGAGCTTCATTCTCACGCCCTCTTCTTCTTGCTCTCAGCTTCGTCTTCACCGCCGAGAATCTGGAGCGCCTTGAGCTTTCTATGCAGAGCCGAACGCTCCATACCGATGAATTCCGCTGTCTTGGAAATATTGCCGCCGAAACGCTCGACCTGCGCCTGCAGGTAATCGCGCTCGAACAACTCCCGCGCCTCGCGCAGCGGCAGCCCCATCAATTCGTCGTTATTGTTACTGCCGCCTTCACCGAAATTGCCCGTAATTTCCGGGGGGAGATTATCACGATCAATTTCCTTCTGCGTATCGCCGCCGCGCATAATCAGCACCCATTCGATTGTATTACGCAACTGCCGGATATTTCCCGGCCAGTTATAAGCCCGCATCGCGGCCAGGGCGCTGTCACCGAAAGCACGGGGCGCAATACCTGATTGCTTGGAAATTTCACCCGCAAAGAATGTCACAAGCTCCGCAACATCCTCGCGACGCTCGCGCAGCGCCGGGACACGAACCGGAACGACATTCAGACGGTAATACAAATCCTGCCGGAATTTATTGTCGGCAATCGCTGACTCAAGATCACGGTTGGTTGCAGCGATAATCCGCACATCCACCTCGATCTTCTGTGCGCCGCCAACCCGGTTAAAACTCTGCTCCTGCAATACGCGTACAATTTTGCCCTGTGTCTCAAGAGGCATGTCGGCGACTTCATCCAGCAGCAACGTCCCGCCATCGGCCTCTTCAAGAACACCCTGCATCACGCCCGCGCCGAATAATTCACTCTCAAGTCTTTCAGGACTTAACGTTGCACAATTCAAAACCAGGAAAGGCTTGCCCGCACGACTGGACCGTATATGAATGGCCCGTGCCGCAACTTCCTTGCCTGCGCCTGCCTCGCCCGTGATTAAAATACGGCTGTTGGTCGGCGCGACACGCTCAATCACCTGCCGGAGTTCTTCAGTCGCAGGAGACGAACCCACAAGCGCCCATGATTTTTCCGACCGGCTTTTCAATACTGCATTCTCACGCCGCAGATCGGCCGTCTCCAGGGCGCGCCGTATCATCAGCAGCAACCTGTCCGACTTGAACGGTTTTTCGATGAAATCATAAGCGCCCTGCTTGATCGCCGCGACAGCCGTTTCAATCGTGCCGTGCCCGCTGATCATTAAAATCGGAATCTCGGGACAATCCGCTTTTACTTTCTCAAGAATCTGCAAACCGTCATGCTCGCTACCCTGCAGCCAGATATCAAGAACAATCAGGTCAGGCCGGTCTTTCGCAATTTCTTCATAGGCCTGCTTTGCACCCGGCGCGCTGCGCGTTACATATCCTTCATCTTCGAGAATCCCGCGGATCAGCTTACGGATACCCGCTTCATCATCAACAATCAGAATATCTGCGCCAGTCTTCGTCATGCCGCCGCTTCCGTTCTTACCACATCAAGCGGCAGGATCAGCACAAGTGTCGCACCGCCCAGATCCTTCCAGCCATCAATCGACTTAAGCCATTCCGGCGCGCCAAGCACCAGCTTGCCACCATGGTCCTCCATAATCTTCTTCACAATCGCGAGACCCAGTCCTGTACCCTTGAGCTTATGCGTGACATACGGTTCTGTCAGGCTCTCGGGATTTGCGCCTTTCGGCAAACCGGGTCCGTTATCCGAAACGATAACCACAACTTCGTCGCGCTCATATTGCGCAACAATAATATCGATCAAACCCTTCCCAAGCTGCTCCTGCTGCCCGGTAATTGAATCGACAGCATTCTGAATAAGATTGTTGAGCGCCTGGCGGATTTGTTGTGCGTCGAACTGTACCTGGAAATTGCCGCCATTCGGCGACTCCCTGTAATTGATCGCGATATCGCGGTGCGCTTGCTTATGGAGGAAAATCGCCTCCTTGATATGGCGTGAAAGATTATCCAGCTCCATGACAGGCTCCGGCATCCGCGCAAATGATGAGAACTCGCTAACCATCCGGCCAATATCCTCGACATGCTTGATGATCGTCTCGGTGCAAAGTGAAAATGTTTCTGGATCCTCTTTGATTTGCCCCAGATATTTCCGCTTGAGTCGTTCAGCTGAAAGCTGAATCGGGGTTAGCGGGTTTTTAATCTCGTGGGCGATACGCCGCGCCACGTCCGACCACGCCGCTTTTCTCTGCGCCGACTGCAGCTCGGTAATATCATCGAGCGTGAGAATGGCCCCGACCTCCTGATCGCCTATCAGTTCGATAACAATCCGAACAAGGAAAATCAAGCGCGTCCCGCTGTCGCTGATATAGGGAATCTCGCCTTGCGTCGTTTTACCGGGGCGCTTGTGCGCCTGCTCCAGCAACCCCTGCAACGCCGGGAGAATGTCTGTAATATTCCGCCCAACGAGATCATCCTTAAACCCGAGCAATTCCGCCGCCGAGCTGTTGGCGATATTGATCTGGCTTTTGACATCGATCCCGAGAACGCCCGCCGAAACACCCGTCAAAACCGATTCCGTGAACCGACGGCGGCGATCGAGCTGCCTGTTCGCATCGATCAACTCGTTCTGTTGTTCCTGGATCTGTTTCGTCATCCGGTTGAACGCCTGCGCGAGATAATCGAACTCCTGCAACGTATCCTGCTCCGGCACCCGTGCCGATAAATCGCCCGCACGCACACGGTCCGCCGTACTGATGAGCGCGCTGATCGGTGTCACCAGCTGCCGCGCAAGAATAAGCCCGAACCACATCGCAAGTGTCAGAAGCACCAGACCCACAACGACAAAAATCATCGTCACCGTCACCTGCAGGCTCGAATAACGGTTCTGCAAATCCTCGTAATCTTGCGACGCCTCCCGCGTCGATGTGACGTGCGACAGAACTTTCGGGTCGACCATGCGCCCGACATACAGATACGTGCCGAAGAAATTATTGAGTTTCACAAGCGCCCGCACGCGGTCGTCATTACCGCCCGTCATGATAACGACATCGCCTTCCGCCGCGCGCCGCATGGAATCTTCCGGTACGTCCTCGAACTCAAGCGAGAATGTCAGACCCGAACGCGCCAGAACCTTACCCGAAGGTTCAAACACAATAACTTCAGAAAGATTACGGAGAAGCGATTGCGTCTGCACGAATTTATCGAACGCATCCTGGTTGTTCATCAGGATCGGCGCTTCGCGGTCAAGGTCCGTCGCCATCGCCATCGTGTCGGCGCGGATCACCTGCCTGTGTTCCTCGAGGTACGCCTCGGCAACAGCCTGTGACTCTTCAATCGCCGTCTGCACGCGCGTGCTGAACCATGTCTGCACGCCAAAATGGAAAAAGAACGCGGAAAAAATCGTCATGATAATCGCGGGCGCCGCCGCGAGAATACTGAAGATATAAACCAGCCGCACATGCAGGTGCGACCCGGCTAGCCCGCGCTTCTTACCACTCCACAAACTAACAATCCGCCGGGCGATAAGCGCCACCAACAGCAACAGGATAATCAGGTCTATATTCAGCAGCCAGATAACCGTGTCCGGATCATTGCCGAGCGGCGGCGTCTCGGTCAGGGCCGCATAGGTCGCAATGCCGCTCGCGATGGCCGCAATAATCAGCAGGTAAGCCAGCTTGCTCCGCCATTTACGTGGCAAAAACGGCGCGCCCCCCGCCCGACCGGAAGCGCCCCAGAACTGAAACCGCTCGATTTTTAAAGGTTTTCCCGACAAAAGCCGCCCGTTGTGTTATTGATTTTTAGAACCAGAAGGAATATCCACACACTTATACATGGAAACGCCCGGACTTAACAAATGAGAACCGCCCCGAAAACCGAGCAAAAAAGCGGACCCGGCACGCCCTTCCACGTGCTCATTGCCGCCGCCGGCAGCGGTGAAAGATTCGGCGGAAACCGTCCGAAACAATACGCTTTGCTGAATGGTAAGCCGTTGCTGCGTCATACGCTTGATATTTTCCTTAATAACGCTAATTTAGCCTCCATCCGGGTCATTATCAACCCGGCCCACGAAGCGCTGTATCAAGAGGCAGTCAAAGGCCTCTCCCTGGCTGCACCAATCTATGGATCAAATGAAAGAAAATCAAGTGTTTATAATGCTTTAAAAGAGATAAATAATCTAAAAAATGAAGATATAATCCTGGTCCATGATGCGGTCAGACCCCTCGTTTCAGGCTCAGATATCCAGAAACTCGTTGAGCGAACAGCTGAAACAGGCGCTTCCAGCCTCGCCACCCCTGTAACCGACACACTACGAAAATCCTCCGGCGAAGCCGTCAGCCGCGACGGTCTCTGGGCGCTCCAGACACCGCAGGCCTTCCGCTTCGGCATTTTGAAACAGGCCCACGAAGCCGCCAACGACCTCAAGGCTACCGACGACACCTCGCTCGTCGCCGCGCTCGGCCATGAAATCGCATTGGTCGAAGGCTCCCGCTCCAACATCAAAATCACCCACCCTGAGGACATGGAAATTGCCGCCCGGCTGCTCCGGAAAAATTATGATGTCCGCACCGGCTTCGGCTATGACGTCCATGCCTTCGACATGCAGGACAAAACGCGACCCCTGATGCTCTGCGGTGTTAAGATCGAACATCCCTATGGTCTCGCGGGCCATTCCGACGCCGATGTCGCGCTCCACGCTTTAACCGACGCTATTCTCGGTTCAATCGGAGAAGCCGATATCGGCCATCACTTCCCGCCCTCGGACGAGAAATGGAAAAACGTCGCGAGCGATCTGTTCCTTATACGCGCTCGCGAACTCGCCTGCGAAAAAGAAGCCATCATTCAGAATGTCGATGTCACCATCATCTGCGAAACACCAAAAATCGGCCCCTACCGCGAGCAGATGCAAAAACGCATCGCATACCTTTTGAATCTCGAGCCTTCACAGGTCGGCGTCAAAGCCACCACGAACGAAGGCCTCGGCTTTCTTGGCCGCGGCGAAGGCATCGCCGCACAGGCTGTCGCCACCCTCAAAATTCCGGGGCAACAATGATTCCCGACGCTGAATCACTCGCCATCATGCGAAAACTCGATTTCAAGCAGCCCTCGACATGGATCGCCACCTGGGGCGGCCTCGGATTTCTGAGCCCTGCACCCGGCACATGGGGCACGCTAGGCGCATTGCCCTTCGCGCTGATTTTCTATTCCATCGGCAATATTTTCGGCGTGCTGATCCTGCTCGGCATCGTCGTCTATTACGGCCTCAAAGCCATCGAAAAATTCGAAGCCCAGACCGGCACGCACGACAGCAAAATGATTGTTATCGACGAAGTCGCAGGCATGCTCGTCGCCTTCCTGCCCGCCGGTATGAACCCGCTCCTGATATTTATTTCCTTTATACTTTTCCGGTTTTTTGACATCGTAAAACCTGGGCCCATCGGCACGATCGATGAAAAAATGCCCGGCGCGCGCGGCGTCATGGCTGATGATCTATTGGCGGGCGCTGCCGCCGCAGTGATAACATTGGTGCTGTATTATGCAGGACTTGGTTGACCAGCTCGCGGCGCAATTGCACCGCAAAAATCTGACTCTCGTCACGGCGGAATCGTGCACCGGCGGATTGCTGGCCAGCACGGTCACACATAAACCCGGCGCTTCCAAAATGTTCGAGCGCGGCTTCATCACTTATTCGAATGAATCCAAAACTGAACTTCTCGGCGTGGCGAAAGAAATCATCGACCAATACGGCGCGGTCAGCGCCGAAACCGCCCAACTCATGGCCGAGGGCGCGCTGAAAAACAGCCGGGCCGGCCTTGCCGTTTCAATCACAGGCATCGCAGGGCCCGACGGCGGCACGGAACAAAAACCCGTCGGCCTCGTTTATTTCGGCTATGCGCTGCGCGGCGGCTCATCCGGCAGCATCGAACATACATTCACCGGCAATCGCCAGGAAATCCAGACCCAGGCCGCGCTTAAGGCCATTCGTCATCTGCTCTCTGTTCTCGCCGACGAGGAATTGGAATGAACGATATTATTAAACTCATTTCAAAGTCGCTTGAACCGCTCGGCTATCATGTCCGCCCGCGTGGCGGGCTAAATCTTCTGCGCGTGCCTAATCTTGAGCGTGATGCACATATCAGCGTCTCGCGCCGTGCGCTCGATAACCCCTCGCCGCAGCCGCCGGAAGGTAATCTCGACACCCTCATCATTTACCTGCGCACCTGCATGCGCGATAAACGCAACATCGACACGCGTCCGCGCCTGACCGGCATCGCTATGATCGAACATAGCCTGCGCTGTATCAATTCCCTGATCCGCTCGGCAGAAAATCTAAAAGATATAAAAGTCGAAATGCGCGTTCTCGACGATCATTCCGATCCTGCGCCACTCGCCCGTCTCAACGCGCTCCTCAAAACCGCCAATTTCCCGGTTTCCGTCCTGACCACAAAAGAAAAAGGCCAGGGCGCATCATTGCATGAGCAATTCATGCGTGGCCGGGCCGACAACGCAATTGTTTATTTCGTCGAAGACGATTTTTTGCACGAGGAAGACGGCCTCACAGCGCTTGTAAAATTCTACCGCGACATCGCGGCGCTTACGGGCTCGCACTCGGTTTTATATCCGCAGGAACACAACACGCTCTATGGGCATCATTACCCGTCTTACATCCTGCTCGGCGATGACCGCCACTGGCGCAGCGTTCGCCATGCCACGCACACATTCCTCACGCACGGAAAAGTCGTCGATAAATACTGGCGCTATTTTGAAAACACGAAATTCGTCGGCATCAGGAAAAAAAGGAAATTAGGCTCCGAAGCCCGCACAACCAACAACCTGTTCAAATATCTTCCCGGCTTCAGCCCGATGAAACCCTGCGCAGTGCACTTACAATTCGAGGAATTGCTGCCGCCTTTTTACGACTGGCGGCCTCTCTGGGAACGATCCGCCCTGCCGCCCGAAGCACTGGCCGCGTAAAGCTCGGTCGCCCTGGCCTCGAACGCGCCCACCATCCGGCGTACGATTTCATTGAAAAACACGCCCATCAATTTCTGAAACACCGGGTTTTTAAATTCAAAGTCGACATAAAAATCAATCATGCACCCGCCATCCGGCATCGGAATAAACCGCCAGTGGTTCGACAGGTGCTTCATCGGTCCGCGTAAATACTGAACATGAACATGATTTGGCCGGTCGAGTGAAACCTTGGAGCCGAATTTCTCGCGGAACAATTTGTAACCGATGATCAGATCGGCATAAAAAACATTCCCCTCGCGCCCCACTATTTTTGACTCTATGCACCACGGCAGAAATTCCGGGTAACGCTCCACATCCGCAACGAGATCAAATAATTGCTCGGGCGTATAAGGCAAATGGCGTTTTTCAGCGTGGGTAGGCAAATTATTCAGCCGCCTCTTTGGTCAGCTTCGCCTCGCGCGCAGCCTTAAGCTTGGCGAAATCCTCGCCCGCGTGATGCGAGGAACGTGTCAGCGGCGTCGCGGAAACCATCAGGAATCCTTTACGTTTTGCCATTTTCGTCAGTTCCTCGAATTCTTCCGGCGTCCAGAATTTATCAATGGGTGCGTGCTTCGGCGTCGGCTGCAGATACTGCCCGATCGTCATGAAATCGACACCCGCGGCACGCATGTCGTCCATCACCTGCCCCACTTCCTCTTTCGTCTCACCAAGGCCAACCATCAGGCCTGATTTCGTGAACTGGTGCGGGTCGCGCTCTTTCACGCGCTCCAGCAATCTTAACGAGCGGAAATAACGCGCCCCCGGACGAATGGTCGGATAAAGGCGCGGCACCGT
The DNA here is from genome assembly GCA_017999645.1 of Alphaproteobacteria bacterium. Classification (GTDB taxonomy): domain Bacteria; phylum Pseudomonadota; class Alphaproteobacteria; order Micavibrionales; family Micavibrionaceae; genus UBA7657. Next base: position 103,962 of record JAGNLJ010000006.1, on the reverse strand, counting down.
CTCAAGATTATGGTTGAACACATCCGGCCGCGCCGAAATCACATGATCGATCGCCGACATCACGCCGCGAAAATCACCCGGCAAAATTTCTACCGTCGTTCCAGGCGCCTTAATCCGGATCGCTTGAATTGTTTTCACAAAATGATCCGCGCCGCTGTCCTCAAGATCATCCCGGTCAACCGACGTAATAACGACGTGACTGAGTTTCATCTGGTGCACGGCGACACCGACCCGTAACGGCTCTAGTTTATCCAGCGCATCCGGCTTGCCGGTAGCGACATTGCAAAACGCACAGGCCCGCGTGCACACCTCGCCCATAATCATGAACGTCGCGTGCTTCTGGTCCCAGCATTCACCGATATTCGGACATCCCGCTTCCTCACAAACTGTCGTCAGTTTATGGCGGCGAACAATCTCTTTCGTTTCCTGGTAAACAGCCCCCTGCGGCGCTTTGACGCGGATCCACGGCGGCTTTTTCCCTGTGGGCCTATCCGGGTTCTTCTGTTTTTCGGGATGGCGCTTGGCCTTGTCCAGCAATTCTGGGTTATAAGTCATGGCTTTAGATACTATAAGCCACGGCGCAGAAAAAGCCATTTTTTAACGAAAACCGCCCCAAAACAGGGTTTTTATTGAGCCGTATCGCTGAAATTTTCCTTGATCTTCGAACGCCACCATCTTTCGCGCTGCAACAACTTGTTGTTGAACAGCAGCGGCCCGCGTTTTTTCTTCTCAGGCGGATCTTCAGCCTTGGGCGCGGACTCGGTCTCAGCTTTAGATTCAGGCTCAGATTTAGATTCGGAATCAGACTTCGCTTCAGTCGCAGGAACCATCACTTTGCCGTTAAGGGCACGCCTGAGATTTTCCCCTGCCTCCTCGATTACGCCCTGAACCGCGTTACCAGATTCATGCTCAAGGTGATCCTCGTTATGTGGATCGGAAATTTTCGGTTTATTTTGAGCAGGCTTAACATCCGACTTTTCCTTAGGCTGCTTTTCTTTCTTCTTCTTGCCTTCCTTTTTCTTCGGCTTTTTATTTTCCTCCTGCCCCTGATCGGACATTTCCTTTTTCACGGCGTTGCCAACTTCTTCCTTAAGACTATCGCCAACCCCGTCAACGATTACTGTCATGGAATCATGCTTCATCGCGCCCCGCGCTTCGTTCAGCGCGTTGACAAAACGATAAGGTTTAGCAATCGCAGGCAGATCAACCCCCGTCACAAATCTCGCATCGAGAACCACATAACCGTAATTCAAAAACCGGCCAAACCACCCGTTATTGACGTCCGCCGCCTTTATTTCTTCAAGATCAACCTCTTTGACATCCACGAAAATCAATCCGCGTTTGTAAATAATACGGCGGCTGGTCAAACCGACTTCTGGCGAAATCATCATCAGGAAGTAGAAGAAAAACATAACAACGCCAAGCGCCGTCGGCATCCAGAACAATACACTGGAAATCTTGCTTACAGCCTCTCCGCCAGTGTTCTTGAACAGGCCGCTGAAAATACTTGTTGCATAAAAATCAAGAACAAGACCGACGACCATCATCCCCGCCAGCCACAAAATCCCCGTCGCGCCATATATCCAGTGCGCGGAGGTAATACCTATAAGGGACTCGTCAGGCCCGAGGATTTTTTTGACAAAGCTCATGCGTTGAGCAAACGCATGATGATAGGAATGAGTTCCAGTCAGGTTAAATGACTATTCCTCGGGAATTCGTACAGAAAGATAGACTGTTTTTCCGCGTTTGGTAAAACAGTAATAACCCAGGGTTGGAGAGCCGGGCAGTTGCACCATGGTAGTAATCGTACCTTTGCCGGCAGCGTCCCCCAACTCGGTGACATCGCCTCCGTTCTGCTGGTGGACTCTAACAGCTTGATCCATCTGCGCCTTACATGCTTCCGGGCTTTTATGCTCTACTACATCCTGAACATCATAGCCCTTCTTCTCCATGGCAACCTGCATGAATTGAGTTACATCCATCCCGGAATCTTGAAGGGGGTTATCAAATACACATTTATAAAGCAGAAATATTGCCACTCCTGCAAAACCAACCAGCTTTAAATTCATCATCTCCCCCTAAAAGTGAATGGCTTTTCCATACGCCGCCAGCACCGATTCATGCATCATTTCGCTCAAGGTCGGGTGCGCGAAGATGGTGTGCATAAGCTCGGCCTCGGTCGTCTCGAGCGTCTTGGCGATCACATAACCCTGGATCAGCTCCGTCACTTCCGCGCCGATCATATGCGCCCCGAGAAGCTCGCCCGTCTTATCATCGAAAATAGTTTTGATCAATCCTTCCGGCTCGCCGAGCGCAATCGCCTTGCCGTTGCCGATGAACGGGAACTTACCGACCTTGATCTTCAGGCCCTTGTCCCGCGCTGCTTTTTCCGTGAGGCCCACACTCGCCACCTGCGGCATGCAATAGGTGCAACCGGGAATATTCAGCTTCTTGATGGGGTGTACGTCCTTCACGCCTGCAATTTTCTCGACGCAAACCACACCCTCATGGCTCGCCTTGTGCGCCAGCATCGGCGGTCCGGCTACATCGCCAATCGCATAAACATTCGGCTCGCCGGTTTTCAGCCACTCATCCGTGATGATAAACCCACGGTCGATTTTGACCTTCAGTTTTTCAAGACCCATATTTTCGGTGTTCCCGACAATTCCCACAGCCATAATCACGCGGTCGACCGTGATTTCCTGCGTCTTACCCGCGACATCAATCGTCGCCTTAACATTATTTTTCGATTTATCGAGCTTGGTGACCTTCGCGCCCGTCAGGATTTTCATGCCCTGCTTTTCAAAAGATTTCCGCGCGAGGGCTGAAATCTCTTCATCTTCGACGGGAAGAATACGGTCCATGATTTCAACAACCGTAACGTCCACGCCAAGCAAACGATAAAAATTCGCGAACTCGATGCCGATTGCGCCAGAACCAACGACAAGAATGGATTTTGGCATTTCTTCCGGCACCATCGCCTCTTTATACGTCCAGACCAGCTTGCCATCCGGCTCCAGCCCCGGCAGCGTCCGCGCCCGTGCGCCGCTCGCGATGATGATATTTTTAGCGGTCACTTGATCGACGGCCTTGCCATCTTTCAACACTTCCACCTTGCCGCCGCCCAGCAATTTGCCGAACCCGTCGAATACGGTAACCTTGTTTTTCTTCATAAGGTGACCAATACCACCCGAAAGCTGCTTGGCCACGGCACGCGAACGCTCGATGACTTTCTTGAAATCGATTTCCGCGCCTTTAACTTTAATACCGAATTCCTCGGCATGATTGATAAGGTTATAAATTTCCGCCGAACGCAGCAGCGCCTTGGTCGGAATGCATCCCCAGTTCAGGCAGATGCCGCCGAGATGCTGGCTCTCGACAAGCGCCGTTTTCAATCCCAACTGCGCCGCGCGTATTGCCGCCACATAACCGCCCGGCCCGCCACCAATGACAACCAAATCAAAATTCTTGTCGCTCATATCGTAATGCTTTCCTTGATTTCAATCTGCGCCATCGTGTGCTCCAGGAATTCCTGCACCTGCCCGATTTCTTCCACGCGCGTCGGCATTTCCGGGAAAAGCTCGAATTCCTTTTCCGGACCGAACAGCACCATGGGCTTCTTATATTTCAACGCAAGCGCCACTTCGTTCCGCGTGCCATGCTCGCCAGGCAGAATGACAAGCGCATGGCTCGTCATCACATTCACGTTATTGCGGCTGTAAGGCATGGAATCGCTCTGCGCCTTCTGGTCGAGCTGCGTGATCACCGGGATTTCGATGTAGGGGTTCGGAAATTCCTCACTTGCGATTAGTCCTTGCGCATAATCCATCGTCGGAATAATCCCGATGCTGAGGCCCAGACGATCTTCCTGTTCGCAGAACGCCCGCGCCGTCGCCAGCATCACACCCGCCCCTGCGCCTGTCAGTAAATGATAGTCATGCTTGGCGATCAATTCGCCAACCGGGCGGGAATACTCTTCCCACTCATCTTCGTGAGAGCCCATAACGCCGATAATTGGTCTGCGTTCGATCTTGATCATCAGAGCAGCATCGTAACAGGGTTTTCGATGTATTTTTTGAAATATTGCAGATACTCCGCGCCGATAGCGCCATCCACTGCGCGGTGATCGACCGACAGCGTGCAGCTCATAACCGTGCGGATCTTGATCTCGCCGTTTTCAACGACTGGCTTTTCAATTCCAGCGCCGACCGCGAGAATACACGCCTGCGGCGGATTAATGATCGCCTGGAAATCCTTGATCCCGAACATGCCCAGGTTCGAAATACTGAACGTTCCGCCCTGGAATTCCTCGGGCTTGAGCTTTCCGTCGCGCGCGCGCGTCGCTAAATCCTTCATCTCGGTTGAAATCTGCTGCATGCCTTTTTCTTCGGCCTTTTTGATCACCGGCGTAATCAGACCGTTCGGCGTCGCCACCGCGACCGAAATATCCGCATGTTCGTACTGCAAAATCGCCGCATCCGTCCACGCGACATTCGCCGCCGGGTAAGCCTTCAGCGCCATCGCGGCGGCCTTGATAACAAAATCATTCACCGAAAGCTTGTACGCGCCGCCCGCCTTGTCGTTCAGCTCCTTGCGCGATTCCAGCAGGCTGTCGAGCATACAATCAATCGTCAGGTAGAAATGCGGAACCGTCATTTTTGATTCAAGCAAACGGCTCGCAACAATCTTCTTGATGTTGTTGTTCGGAATTTCCGTGTATTTCATGCCGAGCAGGTCAGCCAGCTTCTTCGCGTCCGGTCCTTGCGGCTTCGGTGCAGCGCCGCCCGCTCCCGGCCTTGCATTCTCGACATCCGCACGCACCACGCGGCCATGCGGGCCGGAACCTTTGACCTGCGAAAGATCAACGCCGCGCTCTTTCGCAATTCTCTTTGCCAGCGGCGAGGCATAAATTCTGGACCGTAACCCCTCACCCGATCTCGCTTGCGCTCGATCACCCTCTCCCTGAGGGAGAGGGAGGGACGCCGAAGGCAGCCGGGGTGAGGGTTTAAGGTCTTTAACTGGTTCTACTTTTTTCTGAGACGCAGATGATGCATCCTTTAACGCATCCTTCGACTCTCCTTCTTCCAACAAGAGTCCAATCACATCATTCACCGGAACCTTCTCCGTTCCGGCAGGGACAAGAATTTTTCCCAGAATCCCCTCATCCACCGCCTCGACTTCCATCGTTGCCTTGTCGGTTTCGATCTCAGCGATGACATCCCCGGCTTTCACCGTATCGCCCTCTTTTTTGAGCCACTTGGCAAGATTGCCTTCCGTCATCGTCGGCGACAGTGCGGGCATGGTTATCTTAATTGGCATAGCACACCTTTTTCACAGCCTCGACAATATGTTCCGCCTGCGGCAGCGCAAGCGCTTCCAAATTCGCGGCATAAGGCAGCGGCACATCGGCAGCGCAGACACGCGCGACCGGCGCATCCAGATAATCAAACGCATGCTCCATGCACAGCGCCGCAATTTCCGAGCCAATCCCCGCGAACGGCCAGCTTTCCTCGGCGGTCACGATACGGTTGGTTTTCTTTACGCTCTCTATAATCGTGTAACGATCCAACGGGCGAATGGTCCGGAGATTAATGACTTCAGCACTAATCCCTTCCTCGGCCAACTGCTCGGCGGCTTTCAGGGCTTTACCAACCATGATCGAATAAGCAACGATCGTCACATCGCTCCCCTCGCGTTCAATCTTCGCGCGCCCCAGAGGAATGACAAAATTATCATTCACCGGCGCTTCGAAGCTTTGGCCGTACATCAATTCATTTTCTAAAAAGATCACCGGGTTCGGGTCGCGGATCGCGGCCTTGAGCAATCCTTTCGCATCCGCCGCCGACCATGGCGAAACAACCTTCAGACCCGGAATATGCGCATACCAGCTCGCGAAACATTGCGAGTGTTGCGCACCGACGCGGGACGCCGCGCCGTTCGGGCCGCGGAACACGATAGGACATCCAAGCTGCCCTCCCGCCATATAGAGTGTCTTGGCGGCGGAGTTTATAATATGGTCCATCGCCTGCATGCCGAAATTCCACGTCATGAACTCGACGATGGGCTTCAATCCATTCATCGCCGAACCAACGGCCAACCCTGCAAATCCATGCTCGGTGATCGGCGTATCAATCACGCGGCGCGGACCAAATTCATCCAGCAACCCTTGCGAAACTTTATACGCGCCCTGGTACTCGGCGACTTCCTCGCCCATCAGATAAACAAGATCATCCGTGCGCATTTCCTCGGCCATAGCATCACGCAGCGCCTCGCGCACCGTCATCGCGCGCACTTCCGCAAATTCGCTTTCATCGAACGGCGGCGGTTCCAGAACATGACCCTGCGCATAGAGTATGTCGCGATTCTCGATGATTTTACCTTCAGACTGGCGGGCCGTGCTCATCGCCCCATGCGCGGCGCTTTCAGCTTTCGATTGCGGCACACAGGGAATGTCCATAGTCGGCAAATCGCCAACCTCTTCGCCTTCTTCAACAAGCACGGCAATCGGCGTGTTAACGGCAACGCCCTGCGTGCCCTCGGCAATTAGAATTTTCCCAAGAATACCTTCATCAACCGCCTCGACTTCCATCGTGGCCTTGTCGGTCTCGATTTCCGCGATTACCTCGCCGGCTTTCACTTTATCGCCCTCGCGTTTCAGCCATTTACTGAGATTTCCCTCGGTCATGGTCGGCGACAATGCTGGCATCAAAATCTGTACAGGCATTATTGCATCTCCACGAGAATATCCGTCCACAATTCATCCGGCTCCGGCTCAGGGCTGTCCTGCGCGAACTGCGCCGACTCATTCACGATCTTTTTAATTTCGTTATCGATCACCTTGATATCTTCCTCGGCAATCCCTGCCTCGTTCATGCGCCCCATCAGGCGCGCAATCGGGTCGCGCGTTTCCTTGTACGATTCCACTTCTTCTTTCGTACGGTACTTCGCCGGGTCCGACATCGAGTGACCGCGATAACGATACGTCATCACTTCCATCACATAGGGTCCGTTGCCCGAGCGGATATAATCGAGCGCCTGACGCGCCGCCACCTGAACGGTGAACACATCCATCCCGTCGACCTGCTCGCCGGGAATGGCGTAACCTTCGCCGCGCTTATACAGCGAACCCGCCGCCGAACGTGCGACACTCGTTCCCATGGCGTATTGATTGTTCTCGATCACGAACAGAACCGGCAGCTTCCACAGCGCCGCCATGTTGTAGCATTCCGCGACCTGCCCCTGGTTTGCCGCGCCGTCGCCCATATAGGCAATCGCGACGCCGCCATCGTCTTTATATTTATGCGCGAAACCAAGACCCGTCCCGATCGCCGTACTCGCGCCGACAATCCCGTGACCGCCGAAGAAATTCTGCTCCTTGCTGAACATATGCATCGAGCCGCCCTTGCCGCGAGAATATCCTGTCACACGTCCCGTGAGTTCGGCCATGATGCCGTTTGCATCCATCCCGCACGCCAGCATGTGCGCGTGATCGCGGTACGATGTCACCACCGTGTCCTGCTTTTCCTGCACCGATGAAATCCCGGTCACCACCGCTTCCTGCCCGATATACAAATGGCAGAAGCCGCCGATCAGACCCATGCCGTAAAGCTGCCCGGCTTTCTCTTCGAAACGGCGGATGAGCAGCATCTCGCGGTAGAGCTTTTTCATCTCTTCCGCTGATGGTTCCGGGTTGGTGTTAGAAATACTTCTGAGCTTAGGTTTTTTCTTTGTTTTACTGCTCGTCACGTCCAATGACTCCCTGTCGTGAGGCTGTATAAAATTGGACCCTTGCTACACTATTTGCAAGGGGGAAACCAGCGAAAATCACAATTTTGTGCGCTGCAACATCTTGAAAATAAAAGAAAAATAACAGTAGAGAGCGTTTGACGAAATTTAATTACCGAGGATGATCATCTCGTTTTGATTTTTGTAGCCAAGAACGACTCGGGCGCGCTCTTCGAGCAGGTCGCGATCCAGCGAACCGGGCCTCATCATACTGACTCTCTGCTCGAGAGATTCGCGTTCGGCAGCAAGCTTGTCGCGCTCAGACGACATTGTCTCTATCTGCGACTTGAGACTCATCATCTGCATCAGGCTGCGGCTGCCGTAAATCGCGTGATAAGTGAAGTAAAGAACAAGGCACATCCCTATGAGAGAGATGAGATTTTCGCGGATGATAATGCGGTGGTTAAACAGCTTGCTCATAGGTCTTATAGAATCACGCCCGATTCGCAGGGTCAATTAGAAAATCAAATAAACTCAATCACTTAAGCATGAACGAACGCAGAACAACCGCCGCTAAGCGATTCTTTTGATTCGATAATTCCTAGGCGTATCTTTTTTTCGCATCGACCGGCGCGCGCAGGAAACTTGCGCCGGAATAAACCGCCGCGCTGCCGAGAATTTCCTCGATGCGGAGTAACTGATTGTATTTCGCGATACGGTCGGAACGTGAGAGTGAGCCTGTTTTGATTTGCCCCGCGTTCGTCGCGACAGCAAGATCAGCAATCGTTGAATCTTCCGTCTCGCCTGAGCGATGCGAGAGTACAATGCCGAAACCCGCATCCCGCGCCATGTCGATTGTCTCTAACGTTTCCGTGAGCGTGCCAATCTGATTCACCTTCACAAGAACCGCATTGCCCGAATTTTCATCAATGCCGCGCTTCAGGCGCCTAGAATTCGTGACATATAAATCATCACCCACGAGCTGCACGCGCGAACCAAGCGCCGTCGTCAAATTCTTCCAACCGGCCCAGTCATCTTCCGCCAGCCCGTCCTCTATTGAAACGATCGGGTATTTCGCGCAAAGCCCCTCGTAATATTTAACCATTTCATCCGATGACAGAACCTTCCCCTCGCCCTCTAAATGATATTTCCCATCTTTATAAAATTCAGTCGACGCGGAATCGAGCGCAATCACGATATCGCTTCCCGCTTTATATCCCGCTGCCTCAATCGACTTCATGATGAAATTCAGCGCCTCTTCCGACGATTTCACAGCCGGGGCAAATCCACCCTCGTCACCGACATTCGTGTTAAGCCCGGCATTCGACAATTGCTTTTTCAATGCGTGAAAAATCTCTGCACCGGCACGTAGCGCTTCCGAAAAACTCTGGGCCGAAATCGGCATAATCATGAATTCCTGGATATCGACCGGGTTGTCGGCATGCGCGCCGCCATTGATGATATTCATCATCGGTGTCGGAAGAACTTTCGCACTCGCACCGCCGATAAATTTAAAAAAAGGCTCGCTCTTTTCATTCGCTGCCGCCTTCGCGACCGCCATCGAAACACCGAGAATGGCATTCGCTCCCAAACGGCTTTTATTCTCCGTCCCATCCAGCTCGATCATAATTTTATCGATGGCCTTCTGGTCGCCCGCGTTCTTGCCTTTCAGCGCCTTGAATATTTCGCCATTCACATTCGCAACCGCCTTGCTTACGCCCTTACCAACATATTTCGATTTATCGCCATCACGAAGCTCCACCGCTTCATAGGCACCGGTCGAGGCACCGCTCGGCACCGCCGCGCGCCCCACCGCCCCGTTCTCTAGCGTCACATCGACTTCCACAGTCGGGTTACCGCGACTGTCCAAAATCTGGCGGGCATGGATGGTTTTAATCGCAGTCATGAAGGCTCCTTGAATCGAATAAACGCGGCCTCATTCTTTACAAAATGCGGTCGGGATTCAAGCTGGAAATATCGGATTAATTAAGCTTCGGTATCAACGTTGGTGCCGTTCGCGCTGGCGGCGGCATTGCCGTTATCAGCATTCTCGTCACGAAGCGACTCCAGCAACTGGCTCTGCGGCAGGCTGGCACGGATCGCCTTGATTTTCTGCTGCACGCTTTCAATCGAGGCATTCACCGAAACATTCAGCGACAGAATAGTATTCAGTCCCGATGTCGATTGATCGAGATAAGAGCTGGTCATCGCGCGAGCGCGTTGCGAAAGCCCTATCCCCCTGTAAGAGGTCCGGGCAGCGTTGAGGAGACTGAGAGCATTACCGCTCCCTCCATCAAGAATACTGGGCATAAGAACAATCCTTGTCCTATCTTCTTATATTATATCAGCTTTTTGGCTATTTCGTCGAGCTTTACAAGAGTCTCTAAAATACCTGCCAAATCAGCGAATTTCACCATATTCGGCCCGTCCGAGGGCGCATTGTCGGGATTTTCATGGGTTTCCATGAACACACCGGCCACGCCGACCGCCACAGCCGCCCGAGCCAGAACCGGAACCATTGTGCGATCCCCGCCCGAAGACGTGCCCTGTCCGCCGGGCTGCTGCACGGAATGCGTGGCATCGAAAATAACCGGATAACCCGTCTGCCGCATGATCGGCAGCGAACGCATGTCGGAGACAAGAGTGTTATATCCGAAACTCGCACCGCGCTCGCAAAGCATCACATTGTCATTGCCGCTCTCGGAAATTTTCGCCGCAACATTCTTCATATCCCACGGCGCGAGAAACTGGCCCTTCTTAACATTAATCGGCCTGCCGGTTTTCGCAGCGGCGATCAGCAAATCCGTCTGGCGGCAAAGAAACGCCGGGATTTGTAACACATCGACAACCTTTGCCACCGGCGCGCACTGATCGGCAGCGTGAACGTCCGTCAGCGTCGGAACGCCGAATTCTTTTTTAAGATCGGCGAAAATCTCGAGCCCCTTCTCCATGCCGATGCCGCGCTCCGCTTTCAGGGATGTGCGGTTCGCCTTGTCGAAAGAGGTTTTATAAATGAAAGGGATTTTGAGATTGCCGGTCAGCTCTTTCAGCCTGCCGCACATGTCGAAAGCATGCTCGCGGCTCTCCATCTGGCACGGGCCGGCAATCAGCATGAATGGCCGGTCGTTGGCGACTTCGAAAGAACCTATTTTAATGGCTTTATGTGTCATGGCTTTACCGGGCCCATAAGTGGCACAGCCTGCCCCTATCGTCAATCATTTACATATAATCTTATCCTGTGGATAAAATCCTGAAGCTTATTGATTCGCTAGGGTCTGATTCGGTGAAATAAAAGCAATAATAACAATCAGGAGAAAGTAATAAAATGTCCAGCCAGCAATCACAGACTCAGCCCGAGATTACAATTTTGGCAAGGTTCAAACGCAGCCATGACGAAGCAAAGCCCACTCATAAAGAGCATCGCGCAACAGCGTTAAAACATATGCCCGTTGCTGAGGAAGTCCCCACGGATATTTTTGCCGCAATTGGGCCAGCAAGCAGCTACGAAAGCTAAGAACTGAAAAATCATTATCTGGTAACAAGGGGCCCGGAAACGGGCCCTTTTTTATACCAGCCTGCTTTGCTCAACCGCAGCCTTGATAAAGGAAACAAACAGCGGGTGCGGCTCGAACGGTTTCGATTTCAACTCGGGGTGATACTGAACGCCGACAAACCATGGATGGTCCTTGCGCTCGATGATTTCCGGCAACTGCCCGTCCGGCGACATGCCTGAGAAAACAACGCCTTTATCTTCAAGCTGCTTCTTGTAATTGATGTTCACCTCATAACGGTGACGGTGACGCTCACTGATCTCGCGCGAGTCATAAATCCGCGATGCCAGCGAGTCTTTGGAAAGCATAGCCGGGTAAGCGCCCAGACGCATCGTCCCGCCCTTGGCGCCGGTATTTTCGCGCTTCTCGGTCTGGTTGCCCTTCACCCATTCCGTCATCATGCCGACAACCGGATCCGCGCACTCACCGAATTCCGTCGAACCGGCTTTTTTAATACCCGCGAGATTTCTCGCCGCCTCGATAACCGCCATCTGCATGCCGAAGCAGATTCCGAAATACGGAACCTTCCGTTCGCGCGCAAATTTGACGGCGGCAATCTTGCCTTCCGCGCCGCGCTCGCCGAAACCGCCGGGAACCAGAATACCATGCACGCGGTGCAGGTAACTCGCCGGATCTTCGCGTTCGAAAATTTCTGATTCAATAAATTCCAGATTGACGCGCACGTTATTCGCGATACCGCCGTGAATAAGCGCTTCATTCAGCGATTTATAACTGTCGGTCAGGTTCGTATATTTGCCGACGATGGCGATACGCACCTCGCCCTCGGGCGCCTTGATGCGTTTGACGATATTATCCCAGGTGGAAAGGTCGAGAGTCTCAACATCCTTGATGCCGAAACTATCCATGATCTGCCTGTCCAGACCCTCGCGGTGATAGGTCTGCGGCACCTGGTAAATATTCTCGACATCCAGCGCCGGAATGACCTTCTTGTAATCGATGTTACAGAACAGCGCGATTTTCTTGCGCTCATCCTGTTCGATCTCGCGGTCCGCACGGCAGAGCAGAATATCCGGGCGGATACCCGCGCCCATCAATTCCTTCACCGAGTGCTGCGTCGGCTTTGTCTTCAGTTCACCTGCTGTCGGAATATAAGGCAGCAGCGTTACATGAATATAGAGCGCCCGCGCCTTACCCACTTCATTGCCGAACTGGCGGATGGCTTCCAAGAACGGCAGCGATTCAATATCGCCCACCGTTCCGCCGATTTCGCAAAGCACGAAATCCGCCGTGCCTTCTTTTTCTAGAATGAAGTCTTTAATTTCATTCGTGATATGCGGAATGACCTGGATCGTCGCACCGAGATAATCGCCACGTCTCTCACGGGATAAAACGTTCGTATAAATCCGGCCTGTCGTGGTGTTATCGGAAGCACGCGCCGGAACGCCTGTAAAACGCTCATAGTGACCAAGATCGAGATCGGTTTCCGCGCCATCATCCGTCACATAAACTTCGCCATGCTGGAAGGGTGACATCGTGCCGGGGTCAACGTTCAGGTAAGGGTCGAGTTTGCAGAGACGGACTTTATACCCGCGCGCCTGTAACAACGCGCCAAGAGCGGCGGAGGCGAGACCTTTTCCTAAAGAGGAAACCACGCCGCCTGTAATAAAAATATACCTCGTCATTTTACTCCGCGATTGGTGCCGTAGGGGCTTCGCCGCCGCCTTCACGAACCGGTGATGGATTATCGGGCAGTTCCGAAATCGGTGCCGTTTGCTCCGTTGCCGGCGCGTCCAGCGCATCCAGGATACTTGTGCCCGCCGTACTGGTGCGCCCGGCCAGGATTCCCAAAATCAGGCTTGTGCAGAAAAAAGCCAACGCACAGAAAGCTGTCGCGCGGGTCAATGCGTTGGCTGCACTGCGAGGGCTAGCAAGACCGCCTAAACCACCACCCCCCATGCCGAGGCCGCCCCCTTCGGAGCGCTGAAGCAGAACCAGACCAATAATGGCCAACGCGAGGAACAGGTGAATAACAAGAATGACTTCCATGGACGCCCTTTATAATTTTTTTAGGCCGCTTTCGCAATAGCCAGAAACTGCGCCGCCACAAGGCTTGCGCCGCCAATCAGGCCGCCATCCACATTAGGCGTGGCCAGCAGGTTCTTGGCGTTTTCCGGCTTCATTGAACCGCCGTACAAAATACGCATATTTTCAGAATCCGCAAGGCGTTCTTTAAGCTGAGCGCGGATAAAAGCGTGCATGGCTTTAACGTCTGCCGGGGTCGCGGTCTTACCCGTCCCGATCGCCCAGACCGGCTCATAGGCAATAATCGTATTCTGTGCATTGGCCGTGGCCGGGATCGAGGCCTTAAGCTGCCGCCCGACAACATCTTCATGCTTGCCCTGCTCACGTTCCAGTTCCTTTTCGCCGACGCAGATAATAGTCGTAAGGCCGCTTTCATGGGCCTTCTCGGCCTTCCGGGCGACCAGTTCGCTCTTTTCGCCGTAATGCTCGCGGCGCTCGGAGTGGCCGACAATCACATACCGGCACCCGGCATCTTTAAGCATCGAGGCGGAAACATCGCCTGTAAAAGCCCCATCCGCGCTAGCCGAACAATCCTGCGCCCCCAGCATCAGGCTTCCGCCGAGCGCACCGCGCGCCGCCGCGATATGGACGAAGGGCGGGCAGATCAGAAAATCACATTTACCAGACAGACCGGAATCCCCGAGGATACCGGCAGCAATTTCCTGCACCAGCCGGGCGGTATCGCCCAGCGACCCGTTCATCTTCCAGTTGCCCGCAATCAGCTTTTTCATCGTTGCTCCTGTATTGGCAGTACTTTATAGTCCAAAAGCCTTAAAAATCCAATCGACTTGGGAAAGTAAACTATGGTTATGAAAGCGATGCGCCAAGGGGCTGCCGGCGGCGTTATGAAGTTTGTAATATTCGGGTTCCTGATCATGGCCGTTGGCGGCATGGTGTTCATGGATATCGGCGGCTTTTTCCGCAGCGGCGGCGTCGGCAGTACAGACGTTGCCAAAGTCGGCCGTGAAAAAATTTCCCTGCCTTCCTTCGACCGCTCGCTTCGCCGCTCATTGAGCCAGCTCGGCATCGGGCCGCAGGATGCCTACAAGGCAGGCTATGTCGACCAGTTCCTTGCCTCCGAAGTGAATTCGCGCCTTCTCTCCCGCGCCGCGTCTGATCTCGGCATCCTCGTCGATGATCGCCGTATAGCAAAACAAATCAGCGGCCTGCTCGCACCTATGACACAGGCAGGACAGGACCCTAAAGCCGTGCTTCGCCAGATTTTGATAAATCAGGGCATGAGCGAAGGCGAACTTACCCGCGCGATTGGCCAGGAAATTTCCCTCGGCGTTCTGAACAGAACCATTCAGGGCGGCTTCTCCGCCGGCTCTGACCAACTGGCGAAGGATCTTTATACATTTGAAAATGAAACGCGCGATGTCGTGTTCATCCCCTTCCCCGACAGCGAATTGGATTCAATTCTTGAACCCAGTGAAGAACAATTGAAAAGCCTTTACGAAGCGACAAAAGACATCGCCTATGCTTCCGACGAAATCCGCAAACTTAAGCTCGTTAAAATCGACACCACCAAACTGAAAAATTCTATCCATATAGATGACGCGGAAATCCGCGACGCTTACGATGCCAGCATCGACCTTTATACCGAGAAGGAACAAAGAACGCTCGACCAGTCGCTCTTCGAAAAAGAAGAAGACGCCAAAAAAGTCGCCGAAAAAGTCAAAACCGGCACCGGTTTGAAACAAGCAGTCAAATCCGTCACAGGCCGCGACACGGATTACTTGGGTGAGAGAGCGTTCGACAAGGAATCAATCCCTGCCGAAATCAGCAAGGACGTTCTCGCCGCTCAGAAATCCGGTGAAACTGTCGGCCCGCTAAAAACATCCATCGGCTGGCAGGTCATCACCGTCAAAAAAATCGCCCCGGCCCAAATCAAACCCTTTGAATCGGTCAAAGGCGAAATCCGCAAGGAACTGCTTGAGACTAAAATCATCGACGAGCAATACGCTCTCGCCGGAACGGTCGAGGACATGCTCGCGGGCGGCGCATCACTCGACGATGTTAAAAAAGAAGTCGACATCGAAACCACCGACCTGCCGCCTATGAATCAATCGGGTCGCACGAAAGACGGCGGCGACGCTCTCAAGAGCCAGGAAAAGGCAAAATCCTTCATTCTCGATAGCGCCTTTGCACTCCAGCAGGGCGAAACCTCGCCGATGAGCGAATTGCCGGACGGCAGCTTCGCGGGCGTCTATGTTGAATCGATCCAGCCCAAAACCTACACGCCCTTCGAGGACGTAAAAGCCGGGATCGCAAAACAAATGATGCAAGACCAGCGCCGCGTGGAAAACAAACTCCAGGCCATGGAATTCCTCAAGGAAATCGAAAACAGCAAAACCACCGCTGCCGATTTCGCCAAATCAAAAAACAAGTCGCTGCAATCACGCAATGGAATCACCCGCCGCGCCCAGCCCGCCAATCCGTTCAATGAACGCTCATGGGCTAACCTTTTTGAAGCCAAGCCCGGCGCGCCCTTCATCCTCGACATCGACGGCGGCACAGCCATCGCATGGGTGACCAGCGCAAAACTCCCTGAAAAAGTGAACACCGACAGCGAGGAATTCAAGGAATTTAAGGCGCGCCTGCTCGCCGCCACTCAGAACGAAGCCATGACAATCTACGGCAACAACAAAAGTCTCAAATACGGCGCCGCTATCAACAAACGCCTGCTCGACAAGGCCTACGGTCAGGTCAATGAGCCCAACTGATTTCGGCTCATTTGAAAAAAACTACAACGCAGGCCGCACCCAGCTCGTCAGCCAGTGGATCGCCGCCGACACTGAAACGCCCGTTTCCGCTTACCTGAAACTCTGCGGTGGCGCGCCATACTCCTTCCTGCTTGAATCGGTCGAAGGCGGTGCAACGCTCGGACGCTACTCCATCATCGGCCATTCGCCCGATCTGAAATGGCACGCAGGCAAGGATCGCAGCCAAACTCTTTCGTCTTTAAGAAAAGCCCTCGCTGATTGCAGCATCGACGATGCCCCCGCCGATCTGCCGCCCATGGCGGTGTCGGGCCTGTTCGGCTATCTCGGCTACGACATGATCCGCGTAATCGAGAATATTCCCGACAAAAATCCCGACGACATCGGGATCCCCGAAAGCATCCTGACACGCCCGACCGTTCTCGCCATCTTCGACAACGTCAAAAACATGATCTGCCTCGTCGTGCCGGTTTACGAACACGCAAGCAACAGCAAAAAAAGCGCAAACGACGTTTACAAACAGGCGACCGCTCGCCTCACCACGCAAATCGAAAATCTGGAACAGCCTGATAAAACTGCCCGCGCAACATCATCATTGTCGGTTCCGCTTCAGATCAATTCCAACATGGGCGCCGCCGACTATAAAAACGCCGTAACCAAAGCCATCGATTACATCCGCCAGGGCGAAATCTTTCAGGCCGTGCTGTCACAACGATTTACCATCGATTTCGACCTGCCACCTTTCGAACTTTACCGCTCGCTCCGCCGCCTCAATCCATCACCCTTCATGTTCCATCTACAATTCGAGGATTTCGCCCTCGTCGGCTCCAGCCCCGAAGTTCTGGTCCGCGTGCGCGATAACACCGTCACCATCCGCCCCATCGCCGGAACCCGCAAGCGCGGCGCGAACGAAAAAGAAGACAAATTCCTCGCCGAAGACCTCCTCGCCGATCCCAAGGAACACTCCGAGCACCTCATGCTGCTCGATCTCGGCCGCAACGATGTCGGTCGCGTCTCGGACTATGGCAGCGTCAAGGTCACCAGCCAGTTCAAAATCGAAAACTATTCCCACGTCATGCACATCGTCTCGAACGTCGAGGGCAAACTCAAAAAAGACCATGATATCGTTGACGCGCTTTTTGCAGGCTTCCCCGCTGGAACCGTCAGCGGTGCGCCAAAAGTTCGCGCCATGCAAATCATCGACGAGTTAGAGCCCACCCGCCGCGGCTACTACGCGGGCGGCGTCGGCTATTTCTCCGGCAATGGTGAGATGGACACCTGCATCGCACTCCGCACCGCGCTCATCAAAAATGGTAAATTATATGTGCAGGCGGGCGCAGGCATCGTCGCCGACAGCAACCCGGAATCCGAACATCAGGAAACCGTGAACAAGGCGCAGGCCGTTATCCGGGCGGCTGAGCTTGCGGTAGAACAGGCCCAAAGTAAGTCGCGGCGGGCGGCGAAGTAACAGTTTCAGCTGGTGCGCTCACCGGCACATAACTTGGCGTTTGTTGTTTCGCCTTATGTACCACCGCACTCACCGGCACCAGCTCAAACCCCCGCGCCTTTAATCCCGGCAACCATTCTTTAAGCGCATTGATCGTTGAATCTTTCGGATGACCAATAGCAATAGCATAACCCTTTTTGCTCGCCACCCGCTCCGTCTGGCGCAGCGCCGCATGCACGAATTCCGGCGTATCCTGGTGATCTAAAAAAACATCGCGGTCGCCATACTTAAGCCCCGCCTCCGCCGCGCTTTGCGACGCCACCGACGAACCGATTGTTTTTGAATCGACGAACAGCAATCCGCGCTCTTTCAGTTTCGCCATCACGCGCTGCATCGCGTGCTTGTCCTTTGTCAGGCGGCTGCCCATGTGATTGTTCAACCCGACATAGCCCTTGAACGACGCAAACGCTTTTTCCAGCATAGCGTCGATATCCGCATCGCTCATCCCGCTCCGGAGCGCAATCGATCCGGGATTGAGATTTGAATCCATCGGCTCCATCGGCATATGAATGATAAGCTCATGTCCCTTGGCAATGGCCGCCTGCGTAATATCATCCAGCTTGGGCGCGTAAGGCAGGAATGCCAGCGTCAGCGGCCCCGGTAAATCAATCGTTCGCTGCGAACGCTTCCTGTCCATCCCCATATCATCGATGATAATAACGATCTTCGCTGGCTCGCCTTCGTGACGAATCACGGGCTCCGGCTCTGGCATCTGAACGACAGGTTCGGGTTCCGGTTCAGGCTCCTTCACCGGCTCCGGCAACGGCGCTGGCATGGGCAAACTCGAAAGTTCCGGCTCGGGCGTCAATATTCCCTGCTCGACCGTATATTTCTCCGGCGCGGGCTCGGGAACCTGCAGATCCATCCACGACGTCCGTTTATCGGCAGGCAGAGAAGCAGACTCAAAATCAGCAATCTCGCTATGGACGAAAATGGCGCTATCCACCACCTTCAGGTCCATATCCTTACGCAGGCGCGGCGAGTGATAAAGCATCGCCAGGTCGGCAATCACGAGGAGTACCGCCACCCCCAGTATGAAAATCAGTCCGCTGCGAAAATTGAGAAAACGTTTCATAAACCAAACATATATGCCTGTTAAAAGGGGGTAAATGGCTCCTTTTCCTTTCTCCCTTGCATTTTTGCCTTCTGATGCCTCATAAACAGGCAATGCTCGTGCTGATAGATAACTACGACAGCTTCACCTACAACCTGGTCCAGTATTTCGGCGACCTTGGACAGGACGTTGTCGTGCACCGTAATGATAAAATATCGGTTGAACAGATCGTCGACATGAAACCGAAAGGCGTGGTGATCTCCCCCGGCCCGAGCGACCCTGACCACGCCGGGATTTGCCTCGAGATGGTCACCGTCGCCGCGCGCGAAAACATCCCGCTCCTCGGCGTCTGCCTCGGCCACCAATGCATCGGCCAGGCTATGGGCGGGCGCATAATCAAAACCAACCCCATGCATGGCAAGACTTCCGAAATCGTCCATATCGGCCGCAGCGTATTCAAGGGCCTGCCCTCGCCGCTCGAAGTCACACGTTATCATTCCCTGATTATCGAGCGCGACACCTGCCCGTCCGAACTCGAAGTCACCGCCCAGACATCCGACGGCATCATCATGGGCGTCAAACACGAAACAAAACCCATCCACGGCGTCCAGTTTCACCCCGAAAGCATCGCCACCTCGAACGGCCACGCCATGCTGAAAAATTTCACGGAGCTTTTGTAATCGCATGAAGGAATTTCTCCGCATCCTTCAGAACCGCCAGACCCTGAGCGAAAACCAGATGCTCGAGGCCATGACAAAAATTATGGACGGCAATGTTTCTGAAATCGAAATCGCCAGCTTCCTGACCGGCCTTGCCGAGCGCGGCGAAACCGCCGAGGAAATCACCGGCGCCGCCCGGGTTCTGCGCGCAAAAGCCAAAACCATCAAGGCCCCGCCGGATACGGTCGATTGCTGCGGCACAGGCGGTGACGGTACCGGCACATATAATATATCCACCGCTGTAGCGTTAGTATCCGCCGCCTGCGGCGTTCCCGTCGCCAAGCACGGCAACCGCGCCGCCAGCTCAAAATCAGGTGCCGCCGATGTGCTTGAGCAAATGGGCGTCAATTTAACCATGCCAACCGACGCCCTTGAACTCGCACTCAAGGAAATTCATTTCGCATTTCTCATGGCCCCCAATCATCATAGCGCCATGAAACATGTCGCGCCGATCCGCAAAAAACTTGGCGTCAAAACCATTTTCAATCTGCTCGGCCCGCTTTCAAACCCCGCAGGCACAAAACTCCAGCTCGTCGGCGTTTATGATAAAAAATGGTTACTTCCTGTCGCGAATGCACTTCAAAAACTCGGCAGCGAAGGCGCCTGGGTCGTGCACGGCTCCGACGGCCTCGATGAAATCACAACCACCGGCCCTACCTTCGCCGCGATTCTCGACAATGGAAAAATTACCGAACGCGAAATCACACCTGATGAATTTGGCCTGATCCCATCAAAATCCGAAGCGCTCCGGGGCGGCGATGTCGTCGAAAACGCCAAAGCCCTGCGCCAACTCCTGAACGGTGAAAAATCCGCCTACCGCGATATCGTTGTGGCCAACGCGGCAGCGGTCCTGTGCATCCACGGCAGCGCAAAAACCTTGCTGGAAGGCGTTGAGAAAGCCACCGCCGCAATAGACAATGGTCACGCGGAAAAAACATTGAACGATTACATAAAATTCTCGCTCCAGTTTGGTGAAGCATGAGCATCCTCGCGGAAATCTGCCTGAAAAAAACAGCGCACGTCGCCGCCAAACGCAAAGAGGTGCCGCAGGCTCTGCTTGAGGAAATGATCGCCGCGGCCGAAAAACCGCGCGGTTTTATCAACGCCCTAAAAAAATCCTCCGCGCCAGCCATCATCGCCGAAATAAAGAAAGCCTCACCGAGCGTCGGGATCATCCGCACCGATTTCGACCCTGAAAAAATCGCAACCATCTATGAATCGAATGGCGCGGCCTGCCTGTCCGTCCTCACTGATGAACCTTACTTCCAGGGCCATGACGATTACATCGGCCTCGTCAAAAAATCATCCTCGCTCCCGGTCCTCCGCAAGGATTTCATGATCGACCCTTACCAGATCTATGAATCTCGCGCACTCGGCGCCGACTGCATCCTCCTTATCATGGCCGCGCTTAATCACGACGACGCTCTGCGCATGAACGGCATTGCCCACGATCTCGGCATGGATGTCCTCGTCGAAGTCCACGACGAAACCGAACTCCGCGCCGCGCTTGAACTCTTTCCTGCGATGCTCGGCATCAACAACCGCAATTTGAAAACCCTCGCGGTCGATCTTCAAACCTCGCACACGCTCTCTAAAATGATTCCGGACGGCATTCTGAAAGTCGCAGAAAGCGGCATCTCGACGCCCGAAAACATCACCGCGCTCCAGGCCTCCGGATTCGGCGCTTTCCTCGTCGGCGAAAGCCTCATGCGCCAGGATAATATCGGCGCTGCGCTTAGAAAATTGCGCGAATAATCACCCCTATTGACACAGACCAAGAACTAAACTAGAACAAATAGTGACAATTCTGGGTATTCTATTAACATAATAAAACAGGATTAACTCCCATGCTCACTAAAAAACAGCGCGACCTGCTGGTATTTATCCACGAGCGCCTGTCCAAATCCGACGTCGCCCCTTCTTTTGAAGAGATGAAAGAGGCGCTCAAGCTCAAATCAAAATCCGGCATCCACCGCCTCATCACGGCGCTGGAAGAACGCGGCTATATCGAACGTCTGCCGCACCGCGCCCGCGCCCTCGAAATCAAGCGCCTGCCCGACGGCATGAAACCTAAACCTCAAACCGTTTCCGCGCCAACTCGCACCGCCGCACCCGCCAACGACAGCGGCTTCGATTTAATCCCGCTTTACGGTAAGATCGCCGCCGGAACGCCCATCGAAGCCATCCAGCATGAAGGCGACAACATCCAGGTTCCCGCCGGTTATGCCGGACCGGGCGAGCTATACGCTCTCACCGTCGAAGGCGATTCCATGATCAATGCCGGAATTCATGACGGCGACACCGTTATCATCAAGCGCTGCGACAGCGCAGAAAACGGCGTCATCGTCGTCGCACTGGTTGATGGTGAAGAAGCGACATTAAAAAGACTCCGCCGCGCCGGAAATAAAATCGTTCTCGAACCAGAAAATGATACGTATGAGCCTCAGATCCTCGAACCCAAGCGGGTTAAAATCCAGGGCCGGCTCGTGAGCCTGATGCGCTCCTACCACTAAACGTCTCATTCCCCGAACTCCACGGGCGCACGCCGCGTATTTTCTCGGCGTTCTGAATGGTAATGGCATCGCCCAGCCAAACCGCCTGCGCGCCTTCATCCAGCACCGTGAATTTATCAATCACGGGCACACCGCAATCCCGCTTGTTCACAGGATTAAACGACAGCGCAAGCGCCGCCCATCGGCATTCCTCTTCCACCACCCCGGGATTTTTCAAGAACGACACGCGCTTGCCGTTAATCTCCGCGCGGCACGCTGCCTCATCGCAATTCAGCGGCCCCGCCTGCCCCTCTTTCGGCCAGGCCAATGCGCTACCTTCCTGCAGCCCGTAATTACTCTCCCATTTCTCGCGCACGAATTTCTCACGCCGGAGCGACGATACATAGAGCGAACCATCTTCAGCGCGTACACCCGCCAGATCAAACCCCGGTGCAACCACGATATCTGGCTGCCGCCACGCCGCGATCATAAGAATGCACGCAATCAATGGTACCACCGCCGCATACCGTAAAACGCCCTTCACCAGAAACAACAACATGATCCCCGCCATAAAACACGGCAACGCAGCAGGCGGTGGCGCAGGAATTTTCACCAACGCATAGGGCAGCGCGGCCACCCACACTGAAATATCAATCATCGCGTCCACACCCGCACCCATCGCCACCAAAGGCCATTGCTCCAGCCCGAATGGCATCAGCACCAACGCCAGAACCGCCGCCGGCATAATCACGAAGGCCGAGAGTGGCACCGCCAGCGCATTGGCAATCACACCGTAAATCTGGAACTGCTGGAAATGAAAAATCGTGAACGGCGCTGTCGCCACCGTGGCAATCACCGTTGTCAGCGACACGCTCAATAAATAAAGCGCCGCACGTTTCGTCAGCCCCGCCTGCCTGTGCCACGCTGACATCCACGGACGC
This sequence comes from Alphaproteobacteria bacterium, assembly GCA_017999645.1. Taxonomy (GTDB): domain Bacteria; phylum Pseudomonadota; class Alphaproteobacteria; order Micavibrionales; family Micavibrionaceae; genus UBA7657. The sequence goes on along the minus strand of JAGNLJ010000006.1, from coordinate 81,207 downwards.
AGATAATCGAACACCATCACCAGCCCCGCCACCGCCGCGAACGACATCTGGAAGCTCGCGCTCATCAGACTTTCCGGCGCGAACAACAAAACGGCAAACGCCGCAAACGCCACAAGCCTGATCGACAAAGGCGAGCGATCGACAATAATCGCGAACAGTGCAATCCCCACCATAATCAGCGAACGCTGCGTCGGGATCGTCGCCCCCGCCAGCAACGTGTAAAACGCCGCCGCCATGAACGCTAGAATTGCCGCGTATTTTTTCACGGGCTGACGCAGTCCAAACCCAGGAATACAAACCATCAATAACCGGCTCAGGAAAAATACGATTCCCGAAACAATGCCGATATGCAGACCGGAAATAGAAAGAATATGAGCGAGACCCGCCGCCGTGATCGCGTCATTCGCCTCCTCGCTGATCGCCGCCCGCCGCCCGGTCGTCAGCGCCATTGCCACCGCCGCTTCAGGGTACGGCAGATGCGCCTCGATGCGCCGGTCAATGGCTACGCGGATACGCTCGATGAAATTCTGTCGCACCGAAGGCTCGCCGATCACCTGTGGCTGCTTGTACGCAAACCCGAGCGCCCCGATGCGCTGGAAAAACATGTAGCGTTGAAAATCAAACGCACCCGGTTGCAGCGGCGGCGACGGCGGCCCCAGTCCCGCCAGCGCGCGAATGCGCTGCCCGACCTGCAACCCTTCATCCGACCGCACCGAAAGCCGCACCCGCACCGGCGTTTCTTCCGGCGTCATCTTCTCGATCTGCACACCCGACAATAACAACCGGCTCCCCGCACCATCCTCCATCCCCTCGATCACCTCGATCCGCCCGTGCACCAGCCGCGCACCGATCTCTTTCTCAAGAATGGGTGTATAGACGCTGTAAGTCCGAAGCTGCGCCGAAGCAAAGCCGCTCGCTGCCAGGAAAACTGCGAGCATGAAAACCCGCTTCTCGCCCGCCGAAACAATCAGCCCCGCCAGCGCAAACGCAAACGCTGCCAGCCCCAAAATCATGGGCGGCTCCGCGGGCAACGAAAAATAAAGCGCTATGCCGAGAGAAAGAAAAACCGGGAACCAGAGAAACAAACGGGACTTTTGAAGGATGATTTCACGGACGGCAAAATCCCGCACCACACCCGCGTAGGCGAATATGGGCGGCCGAAATGGGATTTCTCCTGAAACCTCCACGCTCATGAAAGCCTTGCGCCTCCTGCGCTTGACCATTAATAAGAAGGTGTAAACTTTACACGAAACCGACGAATTCGCCAGAGCCTTGAAACCATGAGTATAATCACGCGTTTTCCCCCATCCCCGACCGGTTTTATGCATATCGGCACGGCCCGGACTGCGCTCTATAACTGGCTCTATGCCCGCCGTCATGGCGGCAAAATGCTCTTCCGCATTGAGGACACCGACCGCGCCCGCCACTCCGAAGAAGCCGTCCAGGCCATCATCAACGGCCTCAAATGGCTGGAGCTGGATTACGACGGCGAAATGGTCTCACAATTTTCACGCACCAATCGCCACGCCGAAGTCGCAAACGAACTCCTCAAAAAAGGCGAAGCCTATTACTGCTACTGCTCGCCGCAGGAACTCGAGGAAATGCGCGAGAAGGCAAAAAAAGAAGGCCGCGCCGTTTTCTACGACCGCCGCTGGCGCGACAAGGCCGCGTCCGCCGCGCCCAAAGATGTCAAACCCGTCATCCGGATTAAAGCGCCGCTCACCGGCGACGCCACCGTAAAAGATCACGTCCAGGGCGAAGTCACCGTCGCCGCCGAACAGTTAGATGATTTCATCATCCTGCGCAGCGACGGCACGCCCACCTATATGCTGGCCGTCGTCGTCGATGACCACGACATGGGCGTAAACTATGTCATCCGCGGCGACGATCACCTGAACAACACCTTCCGACAGAACATCATCTACACCGCAATGGGCTGGAAGATTCCGGAATACGCCCACCTCCCCCTCATCCTCGGGCCAGACGGCGCGAAAATGTCCAAGCGCCACGGCGCCGCAAGCGTCGAGGAATACCGCGACCTCGGCTATTTGCCTGAAGCCATGCGCAACTATTTACTCCGTTTAGGCTGGTCTCACGGCGACGATGAATTCATCTCCGACAAGCAGGCGCGCGAATGGTTCGATCTCGAACATATCGGCAAGTCACCCGCCCGCTTCGATTTCGCCAAGCTGGAAAACGTCAACGCGCATTACATGAAGGAAATCGAGCCCGGACGGCTGCTCGGCATCGCCCGACCATTTTATAAGTCCCGCCACAACATTGAACTCGATGACCTCGCCGTAAAACGGATCACCACAGGCATAAATGAATTAAAGTCCCGTGCGAAGACAGTCATACAATTCGTTGATGAATCTGTATTTTATGCCAAAAAGATTCCATTCGAATTCGACGAAAAAGCGAAACAGACGCTCCAGGGCGATGCAAAAAAGGTTCTTGAAGCGCTCAGCATGCGCCTCAACGATCTAAAATCATTCACTTCCAGTGAAATAGAAAATATATCTAAAGCTATTTCTCAGGAACTGACCGGCGGCAAACTCGGCCAGGTCGCCATGCCCCTCCGCGCCGCCCTGACCGGCACAACCGTGTCCCCTTCCATCTTCCACGCCGCTGAAATCCTCGGCAAAGAGGAAACCCTCGCCCGTCTGCAGGCCTCTTTGAAATAGGGGAAAACGCCCGTAAGGCCAAACACAGCGAATTGATATTGCACTGCAACGCGGGTACACTGGTTTAAGTAACTAATCCTCGCCCCGCTATCCCCAAAGACAGGTCCAGCCATGAGTCCCACGAAACCCGCCGCCGCTACAGCTCCCGCCACTGCCCAGAAAACATACACATTAACCGATGACCAGACTGGCAAAAGCTGGAAACTCCCCGTCATCGACGGCGCGACCGGCCCCAGCGTCATCGACGTGCGCAAGCTCTACGCCGAAACCGGCCATTTCACGTTCGACCCATCCTACACCTCAACCGCAAGCTGCAAATCCCGCATCACCTTTATTGACGGCGACGAAGGCATCCTTATGCACCGCGGCTACACGATCGAAGACCTCGCGGGCAAAAGCGATTTCCTCGAAGTCGCCTATCTCCTGCTGAATGGCGACCTTCCGAACCAGAAGGCCAAAAAGCAATTCGAGCGCGACATCACCTACCACACGATGGTGCACGAACAGATTCACTACTTCCTGCGTGGCTTCCGCCGTGACGCCCACCCGATGGCCGTCCTCTGCGGTCTGGCAGGCGCGCTCTCGTCCTTCTATCACGACTCGCTTGATATCCGCGATCCGAAGCAACGCGAACTGTCCGCGCACCGCCTCATCGCGAAAATTCCGACGCTCGCAGCCATGAGCCATAAATACAGCATTGGCCAGCCTTTCATGTATCCGCGCAACGATCTGAGCTTCTCGGAAAACTTCCTCTATATGTGCTTCGGCGTTCCCGCCGAACCATATAAGGTCAACCCGATCACGGCAAATGCTCTCGACAAAATTTTCATCCTCCATGCCGACCACGAACAGAACGCCTCGACCTCCACCGTCCGCCTCGCGGGCTCGTCGCAGGCCAACCCGTTCGCCTGTATCGCGGCCGGTATCGCCTCGCTCTGGGGCGCAAGCCACGGCGGCGCCAATCAGGAAGTCCTCGAAATGCTCGCCGAAATCGGCACCAAGGACCGCATCCCTGAATTCATCGCGAAAGCCAAAGACAAGAACAGCGGCTTCCGCCTCATGGGCTTCGGCCACCGCGTTTATAAAAACTTCGACCCGCGCGCACAGGTTCTCAAAAAAGCCGCCGACGAAGTGCTCGAGGATCTCGGCGTCAACGACCCGATGCTCGAGGTCGCGATGGAGCTCGAGAAAATCGCGCTGCAGGACGATTATTTCGTCAGCCGCAAACTCTTCCCCAATGTCGACTTCTATTCCGGCATTATCCTGAAAGCCATGGGCTTCCCGACCAGCATGTTCACCGTGTTGTTCGCTGTCGCCCGCACCACCGGGTGGATCTCGCAATGGAAGGAAATGATCGAGGAACCCGACCTTCGTATCGGCCGCCCGCGCCAGCTCTACACAGGCCCGGCGCGCCGTCCTTTCGTCTCGGTCGAAGACCGCGACTAGGCTTTCTTCGCCACTTTCTCAGGTTTTTTCTTTTTGACCGGGGCCGGGCGCTTTTTGATAGGCGCTTTCTTGCCGAAAACCCTCGCCGGTTCCTTGCCAACAGCCAGGACGAAATCCGCTGCTTTGTCCGACGGCGTCATGTCGCCACCCTCGCCCTTCAGCATGTCGCGTATCTTGGAGGTTTTCGAAAGCTGGATCTTGCGCTCCATATCATCCTCAACCAGCTTGAACAACCCCTTGGCAAGCTCGGTTGAATTGCATTGGCCCTGTAAAAATTCCGGCACCGCTGGCTCGCCCAGCAAAATATTCGCGAGATGCGCATACTTGGTTTTCACCAGCAGCTTGACCATCAGCCACGACAACGGGTGCATCTTGTAAGCAATAATGTGCGGCACGCCCATATAGGCCAGCTCCAGCCCCACCGTACCGGAAACCGCCAGCGCTGCGTTACACGCCGCGAATTCATCCCATTTCTCGTCCGGGTTCACCAGCACAAAGCCTTTGTAATTAGCGCCGTGAATGGCCTTCATCACTTCATATTCCAGGTACGGCAATGTCGGGAAAACTACGACCAGATCCGGGAAATACTGCTCCCTTATAATCTCCATCGCTTCCATGAAAATTTTGGCGTGGACGTCGAGCTCACGCTCACGGCTGCCGAAAAACACGGCCAGGACAACCTCGTCCTCGCCAATATTATATCGCTCCCGGAAAGCAGGTCCGTCCGCTGTCGACGGGTCGTATTCCGAAAGCGGATGCCCGACAAACGCCGACTTTAAACCATGCCTTGTGAAATAAGGCGGCTCGTGCGGAAACAAACACATCATGCCGTCAAGAAAACGTGCAACCTTCTTCGCCCGGCCCGGTCGCCACGCCCATACGCTCGGCGCCGCGTAATGCACGATCCGCGCTTTCGATTTACCGCGCTTCTTGAGGCGCTTGCCGATCTCGAAATTAAAATCAGGCAGGTCGATTGTAACAACAACGTCCGGGTTGAAATTTTCAATCTCGATGACGACGGCTTCCATCAATTTCAGAAGCCTCGGCAACTGGCCGATAACCTCCCAGATGCCCATCACGCCGAGCTCTTCCATATTCATCAGGCTTTTAAAGCCCTGCTTCTCCATCAGCGGACCGCCTATGCCCGACAACTGGATCTCCGGTGACTTGTCTTTAAGCGACCTGATCAGGCCCGACCCCAGCACATCGCCGGAATGTTCGCCCGCTATCATAAAAATTTTCTGAGTCATATGCCCTGATCGTCCGTTTTGACCGCAATCCCAATCACGAACATTTTATGCTTGTCTGCGATTTGTGCAACCTCTTCCGGGCTGATCAGCAAACTATGCCCTGCATGAATAGCAACCCCCGCCAGCCCGCATGCCGCCGCGTTAATGATTGTCTGCGGCCCTACTGTCGGCAGGTCGAAATCCCGGTATTGCCTAGGCTTGCAGGTTTTGACCAAAATCCCCCCGCGCCCTTTGCGCATCAAGCCCTTCGTGCGCTCCATGAGCTTATCGGTCCCCTCAACCCCCTCAACCGCCAGCACCAGCCCTTCCTGTATGATAACCGCTTGTCCGACATCCAGCGCGCCCAGTTTTTGCGAAATCTCGATGCCCTTTTCAATATCCTGCCAGTCACGGTTTTCAGGTTGCACCGAGCCGATCAATCCTTCAGGCGCCAGCAAATTCTGCGCTATACTCTGGATGCCGTGAATGCGGAAACCCTCCTTGCCCAGGAAATCCCGCAGCGCCTCGCCAATGCCGTTATCACCACCGATCACCTTCCAGCTCGCCCGCGCAAAAAATTCCGCTGCCTTTAGGTCCGGCCGCAACTCCGCAATCGTCGGGTGCCGTATCGAGCCGATAAAAACAAGGTCGCTTATGCCGTGGGATTTAAGCGTCTTGATGATATGTCCGGCTGCGCCAAGACGCGTCCACAAATGACTGCGTCCCTGGATGACCATCGGGTCGGTCTGGCCTTCAAACCCGATTACGAAAGGTTCAATGCCTTTCTGGTCACACGCTTCCAGTAATTTTTGCGGGAGCATCCCGCCGCCGGCGAGAATGCCAAGGCTTTTGATCGGCGCTGCGTCTAGCGCGGCGGCTGGCATAACGGAAATCTCGTTTTTTCACGCGCGAAGCGAATGATGTTTTGAACTGTGTCGTCACTGGAGAAATCATTCGCGACTTCCGCGATGCGCTCCTCCATCGTGCCTTCCTGCCCGAACAAATGATTCACCGCCTTTTGAATAGTTTTCACCTGGTCCTTCGAAAATCCGCGCCGCTCGAGTCCGATCAAATTCAAACCCGCCAGAAACGCGCGCTCGCCTTTGACCCGGCCATAAGGAATGACATCGCTCTCAACGCCAGACATACCGCCGATCATCGCGTGCTCGCCGATCCGCACGAATTGGTGTACCGCCGCTAACCCGCCGATCACCGCAAAATCACCAACCGTCACATGCCCGCCAAGCGTCGCATTATTCGCCATGATCACGTTATTGCCGATCACGCAATCATGCGCGACATGCGCTGCCACCATAAATAAACCGTTATCCCCGACGCGCGTTTCCATCGCGCCGCCCTTGGTGCCCGGGTTCATGGTCACGTGCTCGCGGATCGTATTGTTTTTCCCGATAATCAGCTTTGACGGCTCGCCCGCATATTTCAGATCCTGCGGCGGCGTGCCGAGCGCGGCGAAGGAATACACCTTCGTGCCCTCGCCAATCACCGTATGCCCGTCCACAACCACATGAGGCTTTAACACCACATTGTCTTTGATCTCGACATTCGGCCCGACGATGCAATAGGCGCCAATAGACGCCGAAGGCGCGACAACCGCGCCCTTTTCGATGATAGAAGTTGGATGAATATTGCTCATTATGAAATATTAAAGATGCTGCTTATCAGGGACAAATCACGGATTGTTGCGGCCCGTTACAGTAGTAGATTCAATAGAAATCAGGTTTTATCAGCGATCATGGCGCTGAACGTGGCCTCGGCGCACAGGGCACCGTCAACCACCGCCCTGCCTTCGAACTTCCAGACATTGGCGCGTGAATGAACTTTTTTGACATGAATATGCATGGAATCGCCCGGCACCACGGGCTTGCGGAAACGCGCATCATCAATGCTCATGAAATAGACGGTCTTGCCTTCGGCCTTCTTGCCAAGCGTATCAACGACGAGGATGGCCGCCGTCTGGGCCATGGCCTCGACGATCAAGACGCCCGGCATCACCGGGAAGTCCGGGAAATGCCCCTGGAAGTGAGGCTCATTGATTGAAACATTCTTGAGACCCACGGCGCTTTCGCCGGGCACATACTCAAGAATCCGGTCCACCAGAAGAATAGGATAGCGGTGCGGGATCATTTTCATGATCCGGTTGATATCGATGGTTTTCTTCGCGGCGCTGTTCATCGAGGGTTCCGTTTGCTCCCGGCTACTTTAAGGGGCTTTTTCCTTTTTAATCAAGCGCTTTAATAAGGCCGCCTGACGCAGAAACTGCCGCAGCGGCATGGAAGGATAACCCATCTGTGCCTCGCCTGCGGGCACATCCTGAATAACCCCGGATTGCGCGGCAATCTGCGCCCCTTTGCCGACCCTTAAATGCCCGGCAATACCCGCCTGCCCGCCCATGGCCACATAATCCTCGATCACTGTACTACCGGCAATACCCACCTGCGCCACGATAATGCATCCCTTGCCGATTTTGACGTTATGGGCGATCTGAACCAGATTATCGATCCATGTCCCCTGCCCGATCACCGTATCCGGGCCTGAACCCCGGTCAACAGTCGTATTAGCCCCGATCTCGACATGATCCTCGATAATCACGCGGCCCAGTTGCGGCACCTTCACATGCCCGGCCGGGTCGATAGCCAGACCAAATCCGTCCTGCCCGATCCGCGCACCGGGATAAATCCTTACATGGTCACCTATCAAAGCATGGCTGATCGAGGCATTCGCCCCGACGCGGCCTTGTACACCGATTTTCACATTACGGCTGATGACCGCGTTAGGCTCGATCCAGCATCCATCACCAAGCTGCACGCCTTCAGCAATCACAACACCGTCTTCAATCACACATCCCTTGCCGAGTTTTGCGCTCGGATGAATTGACACCCGCGCCGAAATCGAACCCACAGGTTTCACTTCCGGATAAAACATCTGCGCCGCGAGCGCATAAGCTTTGTATGGTGATTTTGAAACCAGCAAATTCACGCCCTTCGGCGCAAGCTCGGCCATCGCGGGCGAAACAAGACACGCCCCGGCCTTGGTGACCAGGAATTGCTCCTTGTATTTCACATTGTCAAAAAAACTGAGATCCTTCGGCCCGGCTTTATCCAGCGGTGCCACATCGGAAACTGTATAAGACCCATCCGACCCTTTGAATATTTCAGCCTTCGTAGCGCTGGAAATTTCTTTCAGGCTGAGCGGGCGTGAGGTCTGGAAAAAATTCTGATCTGCCATGAGTGATGATTACTTGTCTGCGATTTCCAGCGCGATCTCTGAAACCGTCTTGTCGAGCCGTGCCAGCGCTTCGTCGGTGATATCCATGCCCTTGCTGTTAATCACCACGTTCTGGCTGTTAATCACGAGGCTGTATCCTTTCTCGTCCGAAATCTGCTGAACGATTTTCAGAATTTCATCACGAAGCTTGCCTATGCTTTTAGATGCGGCATCTTCCAGCGCTTTTTTGCGCTCCTGCGCAACACGGCGTGATTCCGTAAGTTCACTTTCGAACTCCTTGGCCTTTTTCGCGAATTCCTCAGGCGGCAGCGAACTCCGCTGCCCCGAAAGGACCTTTTCATCTTCGCGGAGCTTTTGCTCCTGCTGCGCGATTTCCGCCAGGAATTTCGTTTTATGTGTTTCAAGCTGTTGCTGGATATTTACGCCTGCTTTGGAGTCCTTCAGCAACTTCTGAATGTCAACCACCGCCACCGCTGTCGGGTCGGCGGCCATTGACGCGGCAGGCATAGATATCATCAGGATTACCGCTGCGATAACGGCTTTCATAAGCGTTTTCATTGCATGGTCTCTTAAGTTATCCGGCAGATGCCGTTAAAAGCGCGTGCCGAAGTTAAACCGGAAGACTTCTTTCTCGTCGAAATCTTCTTTCAAGTAGGGCAAGGCGACATCCGCGCGGATCGGTCCGAACGGTGAACGCCACGACAAGCCGAGACCGGCGCTGGCGCGAATGCTGCTCTCATCGAGGATATCCGCACCTGTTTCATCGATATCCCAAAGGCTTCCGAAATCGGTAAAGCCGTGACCGAGGATACCCATTTCTTCCGGCAGGCCGATCGGGAACGATGTCTCGAGCGATCCGCGGTAGAAAACATTGCCGCCGAGGGCGTCATCTGTGGTCGCGTCGCGCGGGCCGATACCGGCCTTTGCAAAACCGCGCAGCGATGAGCCGCCGATAAAGTAGCGTTCGTTAATTTCAACGTCGGAGTCGCCGTAACCTTCAATCGCACCGATTTCGCCGAGCGCATTTACCACCACGCGATCCGCCAGCGGGTAGAAATAGGATGCGCCGGTTTTAGCCGATACGTATTGCGCATCGCCGCCAAGGCCCGCAACTTCGGTATCCAACCATCCCAGCAGACCTTCCGTAGGGAACATCTGGCTGTCGCGACTGTCATATTCAACACGCTGGCCAACAGCCGACGTTACGCGCTGGCCTTCCTGGTCGCGGATGAAGCGCGAAGCATCGCTCTGAACATCGGTAATTTCGTTGTTCTCGAGACGGTATTTCCAGTTCTGGCGCCAGCGCTCGGAAAGCGGGTAGCCGAAGCGAAGACCGCCGCCTGTACGGCGTTGGTCGAAGGAGCTTTCATCCTGCAGGTCGCGGGTGATGTGGAAAATATCGACACCTGCCGAAAGATCGCGGTCGAGGAAATGTGGCTCGGTGAACGAAACATCGAATTCCGTGCGCTTGCCTGCAATCGTCGTCGAGAACAGCAGGTCCTGACCCTTACCAAGCAGGTTGCGTTCACGAATTCTGAAATCCGCCAGCGGACCGTCGCTGGTCGAGAAACCCGCGCCGACAGAAAGTTCGCCGGTCGATTTTTCAGCCACATCGATATCAACGACTGTTTTATCAGGTGCCGAACCGGGCTTGGCTTCCACATTCACGCTCTCGAAATAATCGAGGTCGCGGATATTCTGCTCCGAACGCGCCAGCTTCGACTTGTTGAAGGGGTCGCCTTCAACCAGCAGCATTTCACGGCGCAGGACCTTGTCCTGGGTTCTGACGTTACCGGTCACGTTAACGCGCTCAACGAACACGCGCGGCGTTTCATTGATCTGGAAAGAAATATCGACCGTCTTGCTTTCGCGGTTGCGGTGAATGTCCGGGCGCACCGTAACAAACGCATATTGCAGGTCGCCCAGCTCGCTCGTCATGCCGTCCACGACTTCCTGCACGCGGTCGGCGTCATACCAGTCGCCCTGCTTGAAGGTAATCTGGTCATTCAGCACATTCGCATCGAAATTGCGCAGCCTTGAATCCACGCCGACTTTGCCAACCTTGTAACGCTCGCCCTCTTCAAGCGTGAAAGTGATGAAGAAATTTTCGCGCTCTTTCGAAAGCTCGGCAACTGCCGAAAGAATTCTGAAATCCGCGTAACCTTGCGACAGATAGAAACGGCGCAGCTGCTCCTGGTCATAGGCCAGGCGGTCCGGATCGTAGCGGTCATCCGACGTCAGGAAACGGTACCACGCCGTTTCCTTTGTGCTGATCTCGCTACGCAGGCGGTCATCGTCGAAACGCTCGTTGCCGACGAATGAGATTGTCTTGATCGTGGTGACGCCGGTTTCCTCGATTTCAAACACGAGGTTCACGCGGTTTTGGTCGAGACGAATGACTTTCGGCTCGATATTCACCGAGAAACGCCCGTTCTGGCGGTATACCTGGTACAGGCGGCTGACATCCGACTGAACTTTCGTTCGCGTGAAAACCTGGCGCGGGCGAAGCTGGATTTCCGCCAGCAATTCATCATCCTTGATCTTGTCGTTGCCTTCGAACGCGATTTCATTGATGACCGGGTTCTCGATCACGCTGACGACGACCGTGTCGCCTTCCTGGCTCAGCGTCACGTCGGCAAACAGACCCGTGGCGAACAGGCTTTTAAGCGAAGCGTCCAGCGCCTCGCGCGTCATCGGGTCGCCGACTTTTAAATCCATGTACGACATGACAGTGGCAGGCTCGACACGCTCGGAACCGTCAACGCGGATTTCGCGGACGACGCCTTGCGCCGATGCGCTCTGGATGAAGGAAAAACCGATGGCGACTGTCAGCGCCAGACACAAGAAAACCGCTTTGCGAATATTTTGCATACCCAAATCCTGCCTAATTCCGTTAGTCATAAACCATTAATTTTTCATGGAACAGCTTACCCTAGAACAAAAGAATCAAAAAAACCAGCGGGTAAGCCGGAAAAATGAATCACTTGGTTATTATGAAGGTTTCAGGGGGGAAATCCAGCCTGACAGGTCAAAACAACCCTAAAAAACAGGGGATTAGAGGATAAGCTGCATGATATCGCTGAGGTTCGCATAAACCATGATGCACACCAGGAACGTCAGCCCGAACTGAAAGGCATATTCCTGTATCCTGTCCGGCACCGGACGGCCCAGCATCGCTTCGAATGCGTAGAACACCAGGTGTCCCCCGTCCAGAACCGGGATCGGGAACAGATTGACCAACCCCAGGTTTATCGACAGCAGCGCTGTGAAGAAAATCAGTGCCACCAGCCCCTGCTGCGCCATGTCACCTGCCAGCGCACCGATGCGGATCACACCGCCGAGTTCTGAAGTGCTGCGCGTGCCCATGATCATCTGGCCGAGCGCCTCCAGCGTCCCCACCGTGACATCCCAGGCCTGTTTCAGAGCCTTGCCCGCCGCTTCAGGCGGCGAATATTTCACAATCGCCTGCGAAACATCCGTGTTGGTCACCAGCAACAGCGAACTCTTCGGATCGTTCGGATCGGCCGCGCTGAGAGATTTATTAAACTCCGCCGATGGCTTGACCATCAGTTGATCGACCGTACTGCCGTTTTTAACTTCTATATTGAGCGTGTTACCCATTTTCGACAAAAGCGCGGCGCGAACCTGCTCAGGATCGGAATAGGTTTTACCGTCGATGCTTTGAATATTTTTAATATCGACCGCATGACGCGCACTGATAAGACCAAGCATGCCGCGGCTGTGCTTGAAGCCGAAACGATCCTGCATTTCCATTTTCTCAGGCTGCGCCCTGATAGTCATAATTTCGCCATTGCGCTTGATTTTAAAAACGCGCTGCTGGTCGAGCGAGATTGTCATTTCGCGGCGGATATCTTCGAAATCCCTGATCGTGCGGCCATCGATGGAAACAATTTCGTCATGAGGTTTAAAGCCGTAACGGTCTGCAGACGATCCGCCAATCACGCCCGCACCCACCGGCGGTGTTGTCGGCTGTCCGTTGAACGTGAACAAAAGCGTCAAAAGAATAAACGCAAACACATAATTGATCCCCGGCCCCGCCGCGACGATGATCGCGCGCTTCCAGACAGGCTTGGCAAAGAACGCCGCCCTGCGCTCATCGACCGTCAAAGGTCGCACTGCGCCGCTTGCGGGATCGGCCACGCCGTCAACATGTTTGACGCTGGCCGGGTCCACATCCCCGAATAATTTCACATAGCCGCCAAGCGGCACCAGGCATACTTTCCAGCGTGTGCCGGTCTTGTCATTAAATCCGAAAAGCTCTTTGCCGAAACCGATGGAAAAAACTTCTACCTTCACGCCGCAAAGTCTTGCAGCGATGTAATGACCCCACTCATGCACGAAAACCAGGATACTCAGGACCAGCAGGAACGTGCCGCCGTAAATCCAGACATTGCTGCCGAGCATGTGAAAAACTTCGAATATATTCATGATTTACCCGATACCTTTTTTATAATCTTGTTTATTAATATATGTGGTGGCGAGCTCGCGGACAGCCCGGTCTGAATTCTCAAAATCTTCAATATTTTCAAGCTTTTGGGGCGAAATCTGGCTGAGGACACCTTCTACTATATTTATTGTATCAAGAAATCCTGTCTTTTTGTTTAAAAAATTCTCCACCGCGATTTCATTGGCTGCATTCAGCGCAAGACAGGAATATGGTCCTTGTTTCAACGCTTCATACGCCAGTCTCAGCGCCGGAAAACGCTCATGGTCAGGCTGCTCGAACGTCAGTTCCCTGGTCTGCGTCCAGTCCAGCGTTCGGCCCGGCGTGTCGATCCGCTCGGGCCATGCCAGCGCATGTGCAATCGGCGTGCGCATATCGCTCGCCGCCATCTGTGCCAGCACCGATCCATCCTTATATTCCACCATCGAATGAATCACCGACTGCGGATGCACCAGCACCTCGATTTTATCCGCCGGCATGTCGAACAGGTAATGCGCCTCGATAATCTCCAGCGCCTTGTTCATCATCGTCGCACTGTCGACCGTAATCTTCGGCCCCATCACCCAGTTCGGATGCGCCAGCGCCTGTTCTTTCGTCGCGCGCGCCATGGCTTCCCTCTTCCATGTGCGGAACGGTCCGCCCGACGCCGTCAGGATGATTTTCTTGATCCCGTCCCGGCGCTTGAAATCGAAAACCTGGAATACCGCGTTATGCTCGCTGTCCACCGGCAGCAATATCGCGCCGGACTTCTTCACTTCGCGCATCACCAGCGGCCCTGCAGCGGCCAGCGGCTCCTTGTTCGCAATCGCGACGGCCTTGCTGTTTTGAATAGCCGCCACAACCGGGCGCAATCCCGCCATCCCGACAATCGCCACAAGACTTAAATCCACTTTCGCAGCTGCGTAATGCAAAAGCGCTTCCCGCCCCGCTTCGGCCTTGATGCCGGTGCCGGAAAGTTTTTGTCTCAAAGGTTCATAATAATCTTCATTACCGATGATGGCCGTTTTGGCTTTCAGGCGAACGGCAATCTCCGCCAGCTCGGTAACACTGTTCTGCGCGCTTACTGCTTGCACATCGAAGCTTGAGGGCGCGGAGCAAATGACATCCACTGCGCTGCGCCCGATCGAGCCCGTCACGCCTAGAATATTTACGCTCTTAACTTTCAAAGACATAGGTAAACCTTGATATGAAGAACAAATAAACCGGAGCCGCGAGCATCATCGCATCAACCCGGTCCAGCAAGCCGCCATGACCCGGGATTATAACACCCGTATCTTTAACCTGCACGTGACGCTTGAACCATGAAATCATCAGATCCCCGGCCTGCCCGACCACGCCGATGATCGCGCCCATAACGAACATCGCCAGTGAAACCTTGGTAATCCCGTCCCATGTCTGCGCGCCATATATATAGTCATATGTGTGCAGGAAAATATTCGCCCCGATCACAGGAAATAAGGCCGCTCCCACAAACCCGGCCCATGTCTTGTTGGGGCTGATGGTTTTCGCCATTTTCGGCCCGCCGATCAGTTTGCCGAAAACATAACCACCAATATCGCTCGCCCAGATCATGATCACGAACAGCAGCGCATAGCGAACGCCGAAATCAGCCCGGATCAGGTAACACGACCAGAACGCCACCAGCACATAGAATATCCCGAGAAGAATGAAGAGCGAGCGTTGCTTCGCCTTCATTGAAAGATTTGCCCATTCATACATCACGATCACGGCATTCGCCGAAACCAGCAGGATGAACGGAACGCCGCCAAGCAAAATGCCCGCGACAACGATCGGGATAATGATCGACGCCGAGATAATCCGTTTCAGAAGTCGCGGCGAAATGGCAATCGCCATACTTTACGCTCCCGTTTGTTTAATGGCTCCGAAGCGGCGTTCGCGCCTTGCATAATCCTGCAGCGCCTGCTCAAGATCTTCGCGGTCGAAATCCGGCCACAGCGTGTCCGTGAAAACCAGCTCGGAATACGCGCACTGCCACAGCAGGAAATTACTGATGCGCTGCTCGCCGCTCGTGCGGATCAAAAGGTCCGGCTCGGGAATACCCGCCGTCATCAGGAAACCCGGGAATTCCTTTTCAATCACTTTCATGTCCGGCACGCGCGCTTCAGTCACGGCCTTTTCCGCCAGACGCTGCGCTGCCTGAAGAATATCATGGCGCCCGCCGTAATTCAGCGCAATCACGAGCGTAATCTTGTCATTATCCTTCGTCAGATCTTCGGCATTCTCGATCAGCTGGATAATATCATCGTCCAACTCGGCGCGGTTTCCGATCACCCGAAGCCGCGCACCGCTTTTATGTAACTCTGCCGTCTCCGAGCGCAGGTAATAACGGAGCAAACTCATCAATTCCTTGATTTCGGATTCCGGCCTGCTCCAGTTCTCGGACGAAAAACCGAACAGCGTCACAAACTCGACGCCCATCTCCGCCGCATTTTTAACCACGCGCCGCGCCGCTTCCGCACCCTGTTTGTGCCCGGCCGTGCGCGGCAGGCCCCGCCGGTTCGCCCAGCGCCCATTGCCATCCATGATAATGGCGATGTGTTTCGGTGTTTGTGGTGTTCCCGCGTCTGGCATATTGTGTGAAGGTCAGACTTTCATTATGTCTGTTTCTTTATCACCGAGCATTTTGTCAATTTTTTCAATTGCTGCGTCAGTCATCTTTTGGATTTCATCGGACGAGCGTTTCTGATCGTCTTCCGAACCGCTCTTATCCTTCTTGATCGCGTCCATCGCGTCGCGGCGCACGTTACGGACCGAAACCTTGGCCGCTTCCGTGTATTTCCCCGCCAGCTTCTTCAACTCGTTGCGGCGCTCTTCCGTCAATGGCGGAATCGGCAGACGCAAATTCGTGCCGTCCGTCTGCGGGTTGAGGCCAAGACCCGCATCGCGGATCGCTTTCTCAACCGCCTTGACGTTCCCGGCATCCCACACCTGCACGATGATCATGCGCGGCTCGGGCACGTTGACAGTACCCACTTGGTTCAGCGGCATGCGGCTGCCATACACCTCGACCACGATTGGGTCCAGTAAACTCGCCGACGCGCGGCCCGTGCGAAGACCCGCGAATTCCTTGGCCAGCACATCGGTGGCGCCGTCCATGCGGCGTTTTGTATCTGCTTTATCGAGCATCTTGATCCTCTTTAGTTATTAACAACCGTGAATTTGCCATCGCCCTTTACGACTTTTGCGAAATTACCTTTTTCGCGAACCGAGAAAACGACGATGGGAATATTATTCTCGCGCGCCAGCGAAATCGCCGTCGCATCCATGACCTTCAAATCTTTCGTCAGCACATCGATGAAGCTGATTGTTTCAAAACGCTTCGCCGACGGGTCCTTATGCGGATCCGCGCTGTATACGCCATCGACCTTCGTACCCTTGAAAATCGCATCGCAATCCATCTCGGAAGCCCGCAATGCGCCCGCCGTGTCGGTCGTAAAATACGGATTGCCGGTTCCGGCGGCGAAAATCACCACGCGGCCCTTTTCCATGTGACGCATAGCCTTGCGGCGAATGTAAGGCTCGCAAATCTGGTCCATGCGAATAGCGGATTGCACGCGCGTCGGAACCTTCAGATGCTCCAGCGCATTCTGCAGCGCCAGCGCGTTAATGCAGATGCCGAGCATGCCCATATAATCGGCCGTCGTCCGGTCCATGCCTTCCGCCGAACCCGAAACGCCGCGGAAGATATTCCCCGCACCCACGACCACGCAAACCTGCACGCCGAGATCGACCACTTCCTTGATATCGTTAGCCACCCGCTTGACGGTGTCCGAGTCGAGCCCGAATTCCTTCTCCCCCATCAGCACCTCCCCCGACATCTTCAGGAGAACACGCTGGTACTTATAGGCTGTATTCGGGGATTTCTTCTTTTCGGCGCTCATGGCAGGACCTGTGCTTTCAAAACCACTCTAATGTAATAACAGCCGCGAAGCATTGCAACGCAGCTGTTAAGGAAAACCTTAAAAAGTCGCGTCTTTTAGCCGTTGGCGGCCTTGGCCACTTCGGCGGCAAAGTCCTCTTTTACGACCTCAATGCCCTCGCCGATCTGGAAACGGATATAAGCCTTGATTTTCACAGGCGCACCCGCGTCTTTAGCGGCATTTTCCAGCACTTTCGATATCTTGGTCTCGCCGTCGACGACGAATACCTGCTCCAGCAGGACAACCTCTTCATAGAACTTGCGCAGGCGTCCTTCGATCATTTTTTCGATAATCTCGGGTGCTTTGCCGCTGGCTTTCGCCTGTTCACGGAAAATGTCGCGCTCGCGCTCGACCGCTTTCGGGTCCAGTGCCGAAACATCCAGCGAAGCCGGGTTCACAGCCGCGATATGCATCGCAATCTGCTTGCCGGTGGCTTCCAGGACTTCCGGTTTGCCGTCGGATTCCATGGCCACCAGGACGCCGATCTTCCCTAAGTTAGGGGCCAGCGCGCTGTGCATGTAAGCAGCAACAACGCCCTTGTCGACCGACAGGCGCGCCGAACGACGAAGGTTCATGTTCTCGCCGATGGTGGCAATTTTATCGGTCAAGGTGTCCTGAACCGATTTGCCGCCGCAATCCATCTTAGCTAACTGTTCCGCATTGTCCGCTTTCAGGGCGATTTGCGCGACCTGCTTGACGAACGCCTGGAACTCTTCGTTACGCGAAACGAAATCCGTCTCGGAGTTCACTTCAACAACCGATGCCACCTTGCCGTCGCTCGCGATGGCAATAAGACCTTCAGCCGCCGTACGGCCCGATTTCTTCGCTGCTTTCGACAGGCCCTTTTTACGGAGCCAGTCAACCGCCGCTTCCATGTCGCCCTTCGTTTCGACGAGCGCGTTTTTCGCGTCCATCATGCCTGCGCCGGTCGACTCGCGGAGTTCCTTGACCATTGATGCTGTAATGTCAGCCATTGTGTATTCCTTTTTCTTAGTTGTCATCCCCGCGAAGGCGGGGATCCGGTTTTTTTGCCAGACCCCCGACCAAGGCGGGGGTGACAATGTTGATGTTAAGCCGCCGAAGCCGCTTTCTTGCTGGCTTTTTCTTCGTTTGCCGGTGCGGACGCTTTCTCCGCAGGCAACTCGACCTTCAAATCAGCCGATGCGCCGATATCCTTGCCGGATTTCGTCACTTCAGCCTGCAGGCCGTCGAGAACCGCTTCCGTAACCAGGTCGCAGTACAATTCAATCGCACGGAGCGCGTCGTCGTTGCCGGGAATGACGTAGTCGATGCCATCCGGGTCGGCGTTCGTGTCGGCAATTGCGAAAACCGGAATGCCGAGCTTGTTGGCTTCCTTCACCGCGATATCTTCTTTCGTGATGTCGATGATGAACAGCGCATCAGGCTGGCCGCCCATTTCCTTGATCCCGCCGATCGACGACTCGAGCTTCTCTTTCTCGCGCGCCATCATCAGCAGTTCTTTTTTCTTATAACCCTGTCCTTCGCCGGCGAGGATACGGTCAACTTCGCGCAGGCGGTTGATCGAACCTGAAATCGTTTTCCAGTTGGTCAGCATGCCGCCAAGCCAGCGCTGGTTCACGTAGTACTGACCGCAACGCTTTGCGGATTCAGCAACTTTTTCCTGCGCCTGGCGCTTCGTCGCGACGAACAGGATACGGCCGCCATTGGCGACGATATCGCGGATCGCTTTCAGCGAAGTCTGAAGCATCGGTGCGGTTTGTTGCAGGTCGATGATGTGAACGCCGTTACGAACGCCGAAAATATATTGGCGCATCTTGGGGTTCCAGCGGCGGGTGTGGTGTCCGAAGTGAACGCCTGCCTCGAGAAGCTGGCGCATGTTTACGTCTGGCATTGCCATGTTGCAGTCCTTTTCCGGTTAAAGCCTCTGCGGGAATTTAAGTATAAGGACCAATCCTTACACCGGATGGGACGATTAAATCATCGGCCCGTTCCCGCATGTGAATTTACAATTGAAGGGTTTTTACTGTTAAAGCCGCACTTTTGCAAGGATTTTGATTGACAAAATGACGAATATTTAGGAATATAGTCCTCTAATTGCACCCGAAGTGTGCCTTTTATAAAGAGTGGCAGCCACCCCACCCCCTCAAAACGGCCGAACGAACTGATAAGAACGCCCCGCTAACCGCGCCCCCGGTAAGTCGGCACACCCTGGTCGGGAACCCAGACATCTTTAGGCATCGCACCCGTCTGGTAAAACACATCGATCGGCATCCCCCCGCGTGGATACCAGTACCCACCGATCCGCAGCCATTGCGGCTGAATGGCCTCCACAATTCTTTTCGCAATCGAGACCGTGCAATCTTCATGAAACGCGCCGTGATTGCGGAACGACCCTAAAAACAGCTTCAGCGACTTGCTTTCAATCAGCCAGTCACCCGGCACATAATCGATGACAATATGCGCGAAATCTGGCGCCCCCGTAATCGGGCATAAAGACGTAAACTCCGGCGCGGTGAAACGCACATTATAGGCAGAGCCCTTTTGCGGGTTTGGCACGCGCTCCAGAACCGCCTTGTCCGGCGATTCAGGCAGAGCGGTTTTTTCGCCAAGCTGCGTGAGATTTTTGTAATTATCTTTTTCCATTTTTATCCCTTTCCTAAACGCCGCGCATATTGCCCCAGAGCAACACATGCAGTTGCGGCAACACTGTGACAGAAAACCATCGATCAACGCTGACCTTTTCAACCAGCCAGCGCATACGATTCATAATTCCATCCATATCAACCGATTGCTCTTTCTGACCGTTCGGCGGCGTATGATTGCCAGGCTGGAGATAAACCAGCAATTCCGGATAGCGCGCGGCAATCTCTTTCGCATACAGATAGTCGGCATCGTCGAAGACAACGAATTTCAAAATAACCCGCGCCTTGCTTCCGGCACTCCCAACACAATCATCCAGCACCTTCAGATCCGTCTTCATCTGGCTCGAAGGCGGCTTCGGACTCAATATCAAAATATCCAGATCGGCAAACCATTGCTGTGCAATGCTGCCCTGCGTCTCCAGCGCAAACTCATATCCCTTCGATTTCCCGAGAGCGATGAGCGGCCCGAGCGGCTGTATCGCCGGGTTGCCGCCGGAAAGCGAAACGGTCAGTGGCTCCCCCCCGGAAAGCTCTTCCACTTTTGCCCAGACATCTTCAGGACTCATCAGCTTCCATTCATCGCGGTACTCGCTCTCCACCGCATGCAGCGTGTCACACCATGAACAACGGTAATCGCACCCACCCGTGCGCACGAAGACCGTAGGCTTGCCTATCAACGCCCCCTCACCCTGTATGGTCGGCCCGAAAATTTCGCTGACCCGGATCATGGCCTGTATTCTGCCCAGCTGCGCGGCGTCTCGCTGACGCGTACTGCTGCGACTTCCGGCCAGCGCTGCTTGCACCAGTCATAAAAATGTTTGGCAAGAGATTCCGCCGATGTCCCGTCATCGCCGAGCACATCGTTCAGGTGACGATGATCGAGCGTTTCATCGATATATTTTTTAAGATCGTCCAGCTCGCGGTAATCCCTGACGAACCCTGCGTAATTCAGCGTCCTGGACTGTAGTTCCACCTCGACAACATAATTATGGCCGTGCATCCGCGCGCAGGGGTGATCCGCCGGTAATTGCGGCAATATATGCGAAGCGGAAAAATGATATTGTTTTGCGATCCTGAACATTACTGCCTGCTCCCTGTTCGTTTTTCTTCAACCGCCTGGCTCCAGAAATTTTGATCTTCGTACGGAGTTGGGTCAACAACACCTGCGATGGCGAAAGCCTCGCGCCGCTCCACGCATGTGCCGCAACGCCCGCAATGAATGTCGTTGCCCTTATAGCATGACCAGGTCTTCGCAAAATCGACACCCAGACGCGCGCCTTCAACCACGATCTCGGCCTTGGTGTTTTTGATGAAAGGTGTATAGAGGCTGATATCGGAAATCTCCTCAAGCGCGTGTCTTTGCATTGCCTCGAATGCCTTCACAAAAGGCGGACGGCAATCCGGATATATATAATGATCGCCGCCATGAAATGCCGCCGCGACAACATCGGCCTTCCGCGCGGACGCAATACCGTAAGCGATGGAGAGCATGATCGCGTTACGGTTAGGCACGACAGTTATTCTCATTGTCTGTTCTGCATAGTGCCCGTCCGGCACGGCAATATCATCCGTCAAAGCCGAGCCGGACAAATGCGCGCCGACCTGCGAGATATCGATAACGGAATGCGGAACGCCAAGAGCACTTGCGCACTCGGCAGCGCAAAGCAGTTCGCGCTTGTGCCGCTGGCCGTAATCGAAAGAGATTAATCCTGTAAGCTGCTTTTCACGCGCAATCTTGTACGCGAGCGTGACGGAATCGAGACCGCCTGAGCAAATAACCAATGCCTTCATCAAATCATCCTTGTTTTGTTCGAACCGGGTAGGCTGCGACCGGTTGTGCTTAATACACGCTGCTTTTATATAGTTTTTAGGAAAACGGGCAAGCTTTATTAGCTAAAACACTATTAAACCTATGCTTCCAGTATCTCCGCCACGCCCGGCTCGCCGCGAATGATATTCCGCGCCTGCTGGCTTAAGCTCCACCGTCCCGGCAGCCTGATCGCCGCCCGCCGTCCGTTCTCGATATCGAGATAAAGCGTAACTTCCGAATTCCCCTTCCCCTCGATATCCAGGAACTCCCGGATCTTCTTCGCCGCCTGCGGGTTTTTCAGGAAAATGCGGATCTCGCGGATCTTGCCCTCGAGCGCCGCGTCTAATGGCTCGATCCGCTCCGCCGTAAACCGCGTCTGGTCCTCACGTTGCTCGGCGCTGAGCCGCAGCAGCACCGCCCGCCCCGGCTCCAGGAATTCACGGCTGACAGCCAGCAATTCCGAAAACAATGTCACCTCGAAAATCCCGGTCGGGTCCGAGAGCTGCAGGAATGCATATTTGCTTCCCTTCTGCGAAACCTTCTCCTGCTTCTTCAGGATCACCCCTGCCATCTGGTAACTGCCCGCGCTTTTATGCGCCAGGTCATGTTCCACCTTGGCGAACGTAACGATCTTTAAATTTTCAAACTGCTTCTGCCGGCTGTCGAGTGGGTGCGCCGACAGGTAAAACCCGACCGCGCCGAATTCCTTCTCGAGCTTCTCGAGCGGACTCCAGTCCTTAGTCTTCGGCAGCTCCGGCATCCCGAGCCCGTTGCCGCCGCCTTCTCCGAACAAACTCACCTGTCCGGAATTTCTTTCCTCCGCCAGTGACTGCGCGTGCCGCAGCAACAATTCCGCCGACGCCGCCATCTGCGCCCGGTTCGGATTTAAACTTTCAAAACCCCCCGCTGCCGAAAGCTGCTCGAACTGCCGCTTGTTCAGAAGTTTCGGATCGATGCGCGAAATAAAATCCTCGACCGATTTGAACGCACCGTTCGCAGCTCGCTCCTGCACAATCCCGTCCATCGCGCCCGCGCCGACATTCTTCAGCGCCGCCAGCGCGTACCGGATGGAATCGCCTTCCACCTTGAATTCCACGCTCGACGTATTGATATCCGGCTGCAGCGTCTTGATCCCCATGCGGTCGAGATCCTGCTTGAAAACGCTAAGCTTGTCCGTATTGCCCATATCGAGTGTCATCGACGCCGCCATGAATTCCAGCGTGTAATTACTCTTCAGCCACGCCGTCCAGTAGGCGATCAGCGCATACGCCGCCGCGTGCGATTTGTTGAAACCGTATCCGGCGAACTTATCGATCTGGTCGAAAATATAATCCGCGCGCTCGGCGGAGACATTATTATGCTCCTGCGCGCCCTTGATGAACTGATCGCGCTGCGCATCCATCTCCTTCTTGATCTTCTTACCCATCGCACGGCGAAGCAAATCGGCGCCGCCGAGTGTATACCCCGCCAGAACCTGCGCGGCCTGCATCACCTGCTCCTGGTAAATCATGATGCCGTAAGTTTCTTCCAGGTAAGGCTGCAGCTTCGGATGCAAATAATCCGGCTGCTCGCGCCCTTCCTTCACCGAGACATATTTCGGGATGTTGTCCATCGGGCCGGGACGGTAGAGCGAGACGAGCGCGATGATGTCTTCAAAACGGCTTGGCCTGACTTTGCGCAGCATGTCGCGCATGCCCGAGCTTTCAAGCTGGAACACGCCGACCGTATTGCCGCTCGCCATAAGCTTGTAGGCCTTTTCATCATCCAGCGGAATTTGCAGCGGATCGATGGTTTTTTCTTTCGCCGCGATCATGTCCAGCGTCTTCTGGATCACCGTCATGGTCTTGAGGCCGAGGAAGTCGAACTTGATCAATCCTGCCTGCTCGACATATTTCATGTTGAACTGCGTCACCGGCATGGTCGAGCGCGGATCGCGGTACATCGGCAGCAATTCATGCAACGGTCGCTCGCCGATCACGACACCAGCCGCGTGCGTCGAAGCGTGGCGGTATAAACCCTCTAACTGCAGCGCAATATCGATCAATTTTTTCTGCGTATCGTCACTGTTGCGGACCTTGCGGAGCTCCTCATCAGCCGCAAGCGCCTCGGCCAGCGTCACCGGTTGCGCCGGGTTGTTAGGAATTAATTTCGCAATCCTGTCGACCTGACCGTACGGAATCTGCAATACACGTCCGACATCGCGCACCACGGCTCGTGCCTGCAATTTTCCGAATGTAATAATCTGCGCGACCTGATCGTACCCATATTTTTCCTGCACATAACGGATTACCTCGTCCCGCCGCTCCTGACAGAAGTCGATATCGAAGTCCGGCATGGATACACGTTCCGGGTTCAGGAAACGCTCGAACAGCAATCCTAATGCCAATGGATCAAGGTCGGTAATACGGAGCGACCACGCCACGACGGAACCCGCGCCCGATCCGCGCCCCGGCCCCACAGGAATTTTATTGTCCTTCGCCCAGCGGATAAAATCCGAAACGATCAGGAAATATCCGGGATACCCCATGCCCTTGATGACGTCGAGCTCAAATTTTAACCGCTCGCGGTATGGCTCGGCTTCACTCGTGACGAAGTTTTTCAGGCGCCATTCAAGCCCCTCTTCCGCCTGCGCGGCGAGCTCTTCGAATTCGCTTCGCCCGCCCTCGGTCTCAAACGCCGGAAGAATGGGACTGATCGCCTGCAACAGGTACGAACAACGTTGCGCAATCACAACCGTATTATCAATCGCCTCCGGCACATCCTTGAAAAGCTCAATCATCTCGTCGGCGGATTTGAAATAATGCTCGGGCGTGACCTTGCGGCGGTTTTCCTCAGTGACGTAACGGCCATCGGCAATGCACAGCAGCGCGTCATGCGCCTCGTAGATATCCGGCTCGCTGAAATAGCAATCATTCGTCGCGACGAGCGGAATGTCATGCTTATAGGCAAGCT
Organism: Alphaproteobacteria bacterium; assembly: GCA_017999645.1. GTDB lineage: Bacteria > Pseudomonadota > Alphaproteobacteria > Micavibrionales > Micavibrionaceae > UBA7657. The sequence goes on along the minus strand of JAGNLJ010000006.1, from coordinate 56,810 downwards.
CGATCAGCCCGCCCTCGCTCAAATCTTCTTCAGGCAATCCATGGCGCTGCAATTCTATATAAAGCCTGTCCTTGAAAATTTTCTTGAGCTCAGAAATTTCAGCGTCCGCCTGTTCCTTCTGTCCATGCACAAGAAATTGCGCCGCCGCACCCTTCGCGCCGCCGGTCAGACAAATCAACCCTTTGCAGTGAGCACGGAGCTTCTCACGATCAAGATGAACATTCACCTGCGGATCACCCTGCAAATAAGCATCGCTGATCAGCAAGCAAAGATTGCGGTATCCTTCTTCCGTCTGGGCCAACAAAACCAACTGATGCCCCTCGCTGCCGACAGTCATCTGCGTGCCGATAATCGGCTGGATGCCACCCTTCTGTGCCTCCATGGCGAACTCAAGCGCACCGAACATATTATTTGTGTCGGTCACAGCTAGGGCGGGCATGCCCTCCTTCGCACAGAGTTTCACAAGGTCTTTGGTCTGAATCGCCCCTTCCGCCAGCGAATAGGCAGAATGCGTATGAAGATGGATAAAAGACTCAGGCATAGTGGAATTATAGAGGGGGATCGGCGAAAACGGAACGGCCTAAAAAGGCACGATTTTGCCGGATTTAAGCTGCAGAACGCGGTCCATCTGGTCGGCCAGCGCGAGGTTGTGCGTAGCCACCAGGGCACCTATTTTGCGCTGACGCACCTGCTGCAGCAGCATATCGAATACTTCCGCCGACGTTTCAGGATCAAGATTCCCGGTCGGCTCGTCGGCAAAAAGAAGCTTCGGGTCGTTCGCCAGCGCCCGCGCGATGGCAACGCGCTGCTGCTCGCCACCGGAAAGAAGGCCCGGGCGGTGCGATAACCGGTCGCCGAGTTTCAGACCGATCAGAATATCCTCCGCCCTGTCCCGTGCCTCGGTTTCATTCTTGCCCGCGATAATCTGCGGCAGCGCGACATTCTCAAGCGCCGAAAATTCCGGCAGGAGATAGTGAAACTGGTAAACGAAGCCGATGAAATCACGGCGCAGGCGCGTGCGTTCCGTGTCCGAAAGTTTCTGCGCCGGCTGGCCGTTGATGCGGATACTTCCCGCTGTCGGCTTGTCGAGCAAACCAATCAATTGCAGCAACGTCGATTTACCCGCGCCGCTCTGGCCGACGAGTGCGACAATCTCGCCGCCTTCGAGTTTCAAATTCAAACCTTTGAAAATTGTCAGCTGGCGACCGCCCTGAACGAAGGTTTTCTCCAGGCCCTCAACCTTCAGCAAAGTATTTGCCTCAAGCGGATCGTTGGACGGCGCGTTGAATGCCTTGACCTTACTCATAGCGCAGCGCCTCAACAGGATCCAGACGTGCGGCGCGCCATGCTGGGTAAATCGTCGCCAGTATGGAGAGGCCGAATGCCATGATGATAATACTCAGCACCTCGGTCCAGTCGATCTCGGCAGGAATTTCAGAGAGAAAACGGATTTCGGCCTCCCACAAATGCCAACCCGTTAGGCCTTCAAGCCCGCGGCGGATTGAATCGATGTTCAGCGCAAAAGCAATACCGAGCATCGAGCCGAACAACGTGCCCGCAATACCGATGCTCGCGCCCGTCAGCATAAAAATCCGCATCATATTGCCGCGCGTCGCGCCCATCGTGCGCATAATAGCGATATCCTGCCCCTTGTCTTTCACGAGCATGATCATCGATGAAATGATATTAAACGCCGCCACGATGATTATCATGGTCAAAATCAGGAACATAACATTACGCTCGGTCTGCAGCGCGTCATAGAAATTCTTGTTCATATCACGCCAGTCATAAACGCCCGCCGCACCCTCGATTGCGACCGAAACCGCATTACGCGCCTCATCCAGCCTGTCAGGATTTTTGAGGAAAATCTCAAGTCCCGTCACGGCATTGGGCAACTGGAAGAAAGTCTGCGCAGCCTCCAGCGGCATAAAAATAAAGCCGCTGTTATATTCATACATTTCAACGTCGAAAATAACGGCGATTTCATAAGCACGCTGCCGCGGCATCGAGCCGAACGGCGTCGATTTCACCTGCGGCGAGGTAAGCGTCACGCTGTCGCCGGGCTTGAGATTGAACTTCTTCGCAAGCACGCTGCCGACGGCGATGCGGTTCTCGGTAAAATTCTCGAGATCGCCCGCCGTAATGGAATCGCGTAAAATCGGGCGGTTTGTGAAATCTTCCCACGAAATACCGCGCACCATGACACCGGTCGAATTGCCACCTTTCGACACCAGTCCCTGGCTCTCGACAATCGGCGTGACATCCTGAATGCCGTTCAGGGGGACAATTTTCGACTTGAGGTAATCGTAGTCATCAAGCGGCCCCTGCAGAGAATAAACATTCATGTGGCCGTTAAGACCGAGAATGCGCCCGAACAATTCCTGTCGGAAACCGTTCATTACCGACATAACGATAATCAGCGTCGCAACGCCGAGCATAATGCCGGTGAAGGAAAATCCGGCGATGACGGAAACGAACCCTTCCGCTTTCTTGGAGCGGAGATAACGCCAGGCCACCATGCGCTCGAACGGTGAAAACATTAATACGCCTTACCTACAATCACGGTTTTGCCGCCATCCGCCAAAGGCATGCAGCGGGTGGTCAAAGAATAATCGCCCTTCATTTTTTCAAATGAAGGATCCTGAAGAAGTTTCGCATCGAAACGTACAAAACCAAACTTGTTAGCCTTGTAAAATTCCTCAACTTCTTTCAGGCTGGCTACATCCGTAATATTCCCATCACGCGTCGCCTTGGCCTTCTCGAATATATTTTTATGCATATCGTCCAGAACGCCCTGAACCGAATTTATGAATTCATCGACGGAAACCGTTTTCTTCGAATCCTTGCCGATGTCGCGGCGGATATAGGTCAGCGTACCGTCATCCATCTCACGCCCACCAATCTCGACGCGAAGCGGCACACCGCGCTTGATCGCCGACCACATCTTGTTCGGCGTCCTCTCATCGGTGTCATCAACATGCACGCGCACACCTTTTTCCTTCAGGCGAGTCCTCAACTTATGAGCATATTCAATGAGCGCCGCTGAATTGCTGTCATCGCGGACAATCGGGATCACAACCACATGATGCGGCGCGATGCGCGGCGGCATGATCATGCCGTCATCATCTCCATGCGCCATGATCATCGCACCGATCAAACGCGTCGAAATGCCCCATGATGTGGTGTGCGCATATTGCTCGCTGCCATCGCGCCCCTGGAATTTTATGCCGATAGACTTAGAGAAATTCTGGCCGAGATCATGCGACGTTCCCGCCTGCAATGCCTTACCATCCTGCATCATCGCCTCGATGGTGTAAGTCATGATCGCGCCGGGGAAACGTTCATCCGCCGTCTTCTCGCCCTTGATGACCGGCAGCGCCAGCGTGTTCTCGGCAAAATCCGCATACGCATCCAGCATCTTCAATGCATCTTCACGCGCGCCTTCTGCCGTTTCAAAAGCGTTATGGCCTTCCTGCCACAGGAATTCCGACGTGCGCAGGAACATCCGCGTGCGCATTTCCCAGCGCATGACGTTGCACCATTGATTTAATTTAAGCGGCAAATCACGGTAAGATTGAATCCAGCGCGACATGGCATCGCCGATAATTGTCTCCGACGTCGGGCGAATAACAAACGGCTCCTCAAGCTTCGCCGCAGGCGCAGGCTGAAGTTTTCCATCCGGTCCCTTTTCCAGCCTGTGATGCGTTACGACCGCGCATTCCTTGGCAAAGCCCTCAACGTGTTGCGCCTCGCGGCTTATGAATTCCAGCGGGATCAAAAGCGGGAAATAAGCGTTCTGAACGCCCAGCTCCTTGATCATGCCATCGAACACGCGCTGCATATTCTCCCACACGGCATAGCCGTACGGTTTGATGATCATGCAACCGCGCACGGGCGAATTCTCGGCAAAGTCAGCGGCCTTGATGACCTGCTGGTACCATTCGGGGAAATCGTCGGCGCGCGTCGGCGTGATGGCGGTTTTGGGCTTACTCATGTCAATGTTTTTAAGGGATTGGCCAAAGCCTGTCCATGGGGGTTTGCCAGAAAAATCAATCGGCTAAACCATTTCTGGCTTAGCCGATTGGAAGATTTAATGCTTGTGAGCTTATTGAACGACGCGGTTTTTCGCGTTGATAGGCTCGAAAGGCGGCGGCGGCGGCAGATTGCCAAGAGGCTCCTGCTGCGGCTGTGCCTGGCCACCGGCGGCCGGGGCTACTGCGTTCAGGCGTGCAGCAGTACTAGCTGGCTGCGCAGCAGGTTGTTGCTGTTGATTTTGCAAAGCGGCCTGACGCTCTGGCGAACCGGGCGGATAAGACGAAGGATGACGCAATTGAGCATCAACCTGCTGACGAACCGGCTGGGTCGCCTCGGAAGGCGGAACATAGGCATTGTTCTGCGGTGTCGCCGGCTGACGCAGGGCGCAGAGATTTTGAGCCTGCTGGGTCACGTCCTGCTCGTTATACTTGACCCGGCCATCGCCATAAACCTTGAGAACAGCGACGGTCGGCTTGATTTCCGTCCCTGCCGGCGCCGTCACATTCAAATTCTGCAGAAGATTCATTTCCACAGGAATTTCAACGGCATCAAAGTTATTTCTAAGAACTTTGTTCACATCTGCCGGAGCGACATATTTACCGGTGGTGCTAACCCCCGGCTGGAAGTTCACTGATGCATCCGGCACGTACTGTGGCAGCATCTGACAGAGTGTGCGGGTGGAGACATCTTCGGCGTGGGCCGGGACGGCAACCAGCATAAGAACTGCAAAAATAAAGCGTTTCATCGTGTATCCTCTTCAACCATTTGCTTCGAAATAGCCCGATAATCAATCAGGTTGGCATTTATTAACCCGTAGACTAATAGCCAGACCAGTAAAGAAATTCCCGTAGTTATCAAAAATTTCTTCCTGATACGGGGATTAACTGGCGCCCCTGATCCAGTTTCCATATCAGTTCTTATGCCCCAAGGCAAGACACAAAATATGACAAGCCACCAGATCAGGAAAAACATCGCCAGTCCGGTCAGCCAGTCCATTGGTTAAATCCTTAACACATGGACGGTGGTTTTGGGCTTGAAGCCCAGCGTATGGACGAAAAAGCGCCTGATCCCGATACGAAGCTCCTCCTCGACGAAATGATTGTTCGTGAGGTCTTCGTCGTTCATGTCCTCAAGAATATCCATGATCTCGTTATAAAGACTGTCTTCGAGTTTTCTCTCGCCGCTGAGTTGCTGGTCAATTAAACCGACAGTATCCAGCTTCGGCTCACCCTTAAGCATACCCTTGGCATCCAGGACTAGGCTGAGATGCACCGCCCCAGTAAATTGTAATTTCCGCCGGTCGCTGATCGAACCGTGATCGATGGAAATGATGCGCTTCTGATCGACGGCCAGAAGCCCGGTCGCAATATGATCGACAATCACGGGCCGTCCGGGCGCGAGTTTAATGATGGTGCCGTTCGAAGGCACGATCACATTGGGAATCTGGCACTGACGCGCAAACGCCGCATGCGCTTCAAGCTGAACGCGCTCTCCATGAACCGGAATAACCGTCTGCGGCCGCACCCATTGATACATCTCCGCGATTTCATCCCGGCACGGGTGGCCGGAAACATGGATGATGCTGTCGGTGTCGGATGGCGTAATGATATGAACGCCCGCGCCGCTCAGGTTATTTTTCACGTCATTGACGGCACGCTCATTCCCCGGAATCGAACGCGCGGAAAAAATAACGGTGTCGCCGCGCTTCAGCGCGAAGGACTGGTGCTCGCCCCGCGCAAGCCTTGCCAAGGCCGAGCGGAATTCGCCCTGCGATCCCGTGACAATCATTACGAGTTCCGACGGCGGCACATCCTCGACTTCATCCTCATCAAGAAAATGCGGCACATCACGTAAGTATCCGCATTCCATCGCTGCATCGATCATCTTATGGAGCGAGCGCCCCACCACCGCCACACGGCGGCCGCATTTCTGCGCGGCGCGGACGATGCTGATGATGCGTCCGACATTGGAGGAGAAAATCGTAACCGCGACCCGGCCTTTGCATTTCCTGAATTCGGTCTCAAGGCCCTTCTCGACTTCGCTCTCGGAACCCGCGCGGCCCGGCACCTCGGCATTCGTTGAATCGCCGACATAGGCGATAATGTTTTTCTGCCCGGCCTTTTTGAAATCATCTTCATTGATTTTCTGACCAACCACCGGTTTGGGATCAAGATTCCAGTCACCGCTATGCAGGACATTACCCTCCGGCGTCTCAATCAGAAGCGAACACGTATCGGGCACCGAATGCGAAACGGGGATAAATGTCAGGCCGAAAGGGCCGAGATCAACTCCTTCATTCGGCTTCACGACATTGACCGGAACCTTGTGAACGCCGTGGTCATTCAGTTTGACGCGCAGGACGGCGGCGGTGAAGCGCGTGGTATAAACCGGGCATTGCAGGCGCTTCCACAGATACGCCACCGCGCCGATATGATCCTCGTGCGCATGGGTGATAACCAGACCGGCAATTTTCTCGCGGTTCTGCTCCAGAAATTCCGGGTCCGGCAGGACGAGGTCAATGCCTGGAAACCGCTCATCCGCAAATCCCATACCGCAATCGACGACAAGAAACTTCCCGCCGGAGATATAGACATTCATATTCACGCCGAATTGCTCGCTGCCGCCAAGCGGAACGAAATACAAAGAGTCTTTTTCGAATTGCGGTTTATGAAGCAGTTTTTTCTGAGGCTGGTTTTTCAATTACTTTTTCCGTTTGTTATGATGCTGATAGATGCGCAGCAGCCCTTTAAGCGTTAATTCATCATCCACAGCCTGGATTGTTTTCGTGTGCGGCTCGAATAAAGAAGCTAACCCGCCAGTGGCAATCACAAACGGCTTCGCACCCATTTCTTTTGAAATATTCGCGACAATGCCCTCAATCAAGCCGAGATAGCCGAAGAAAATACCAGACTGAATCGCGGAGACGGTGTTTTTACCGATTACCGACTTTGGCTTTTTAACATTCACCTTCGGCAGTTTCGCCGCCGCGCGGTGGAGTGCCTCAACCGAAAGATTAATTCCCGGCGCAATCGCCCCGCCCGCATAGCGGCCCCTGGCGTCAATCACATCGAATGTCGTCGCCGTGCCGAAATCAATGACGATGGCCGGCATTTTATAAAATTCCTTGATCGCAAGCGCGTTCACGAGCCTGTCTGCACCCACCTCTTCCGGCCTGTCGAGATCGACCTTGATCGGAACCTGCTCAAGCCCGACCAATATGGGTTTTTTCCTCAGATATTTTTCACAGAATTTTTTGATGTGGAAATCCGCCTCAGGCACGACCGAACTGATAATGACATCTTCCAGTTTTTTCCAGTCCAGCCCCTCCAGCGAAAACACGCTCTGCAGGAACGCTGCATATTCATCGGAACTGCGCGTTGAAACCGTTTGGCAACGCCAGTGCGCCAGCAGCTTCTCGCCGCTGTAAACCGCGAAAACCGTGTTTGTATTGCCTATATCTATCGCCAGTAACATCATGACGCTCAGTTTATAAGGTAAACCTCGCCCGCCGTCACCTTTTTCTGCCGGAGGTCGCGGTCATGCAGCAACAGGTTGCCGTCATCATCGATCCCGTAAAACAGGCCGGTTTCCACCTGAACGCCGATGCGGATGCGCAAATTAGTGCCCTTTTTATGAGCCATTTGCAGCCACCTCTCCTTGATATCCTCAAAACCTTCCTGGCTCCACAAAGCATAGGTTTTATTGAGGTTTTTCAGGAATTCATCGCGGAATTTATCCGTTTTAAGCGGCTTCTTCGCGTACCCGTTCAGCGCCGCACCGATCTGCGGCGGCGCGCTGGCGAGGTTAACGCCCACGCCCACGGCGGCATATTCAATCGACCCGCCGTCTGAGAGTGCTGTTTCAATCAAAATACCCGCACATTTCTGGTCGCCGATCAGGACATCGTTCGGCCATTTCAGCATCAGAACGTCCGGGTCTTTCAGGTGCGCGCGGATCGTATCAGCGAGCGCAACTGCAATCAGAATTGAGAGCTGGCCAATATGCCGCGCCTGGCAGGTCGGCCTTAACAACACCGAAAGATAGAGATTGCCCTTCTCGGATATCCACTGGCGCCCGTGACGCCCGCGGCCGCCAGTCTGCTCCAGGGCCTGCACGACTTTGCCTTCCGACTGGCCGAGTTCCGCAAGACCTTTAACGATGTCCTGCGTGCTGTGGACACTGTCATATGTTTCTATGGCCCAGACGAGCGCCAAAACATCACCCGGGGAACAACGCGCCTGCCGCGTTTTTCGCGATGATAATCGCCAGCGAGGGCTTCAGGACAAAACCGAGAACGAAAATCACCGACAGCGTCAGCACCGCGCGGCGGGCAAAAGGCAACGCGCCATCGAACGCGGGCGCAGGCGTATCGAAGAACATCACCTTAATGATGCGAAGATAATAATAAGCCGCTACCACGGACGTAACGACGCCGAGAACAGCAAGCACATACATCTGCGCCTCAACCGCCGCCTGGAAAATCATCAGCTTGCCGAAGAACCCGGCCATCGGCGGAATGCCGCTCATCGAGAACATCAAAATCGCCATGGTGTACGCTAGCATCGGCTGCGTCTGCGACAGGCCCGCAAGGTCGCTGATATTCTCGACCGCCTTGCCGTTACGGCGCATGCTCAGCACTACCGCAAAAACACCCGACGTCATGATGAGATAAATAATAAGATAAAGCACAACCGCGCCCGCGCCTGCACTGCTTACCGCCGCAATGCCGACTAACGCGTAACCCATATTGCCGATCGAGCTGTAAGCCAGCAGGCGCTTGATATTTTCCTGCACGATTGCCGCGAACGCACCAACCACCATCGATGCCGCCGACAAGAACCATATAATCTGGTCCCACTGCCCGGAAACCGACGCTAATGGCTCAAACAACAGGCGCATGATCAAACCCATCGCCGCAACCTTGGGCACGATGGCAAAAAACGCCGTCACCGATGTCGGCGCGCCCTGGTAAACATCCGGCGTCCACATATGAAACGGCACGGCGGAAATTTTAAACGCGAGGCCAGCCAGCAGGAACACGAGCCCGAACGTAATGCCGACCGGAATGCTCTGCATCGGCAGCAGCGTTGCCGATAAAGTGCCGTAATCAAGCGTGCCCGTATAACCGTAAATCAGAGAAATGCCGAACAGGATCATCCCCGACGACAATGCCCCGAGCGAGAAATATTTCACGCCCGCTTCCGCCGATTGCAGCGAACCGCGCCGGAAAGCCGCCAGCACATAAAGGCTAAGCGATTGCAGCTCCAGCGCCATATATAAGGCCAACAGGTTATTCGCTGAAACCATCAGCATCATGCCGATGCCCGCGCATGTCATCAACACAGGATATTCAAAACGGCTAATGCCCTCGTCATCCAGATATTTTACCGACAGCGCCGCCGAAACAAGCAAGCCGAGAAGAATAATTAACTTCATAAACCCGGCAAAATTATCGAACTTGAACATACCATTAAGAACGGTGGCATCACCCCAGCTGACGCCCACCAAAATCAGCGCAGCCACGACATAAGTCACGGCGCTTGCCCAGAAAACGAAATTGGTCGAATGATTGCCGCGCGACACGCCGATGATCAGGTGCGCCATAGCCGTCACGGCCAGGAACAATTCAGGAAACAGCGGGACGAGATCAAAGCCGATCATTCAGCGCCCTCCTCTTTCTTGCCTTCGACATCGACAGTCATTTCAAGTTCGATCTTCACATGCTTCTGGTAATCGGCGACGAGCTTATCGACCGAGGGGCCGACACGGTCCATGACCGTGTTCGGGAATATACCAAGCCATAGCACCATCGCGGCAATCGGAAACAGCAGACCGATTTCGCGCTTGTTCATATCCGGCATTTCAATCGCATCCTGGTTGACCGGCGGGCCCAATACAACACGGCGGTACATCAGCAGCATGTAAGCCGCGCCGAGAACCAGCCCGGTAGAGCCAAATAATGTGGCGAGCGTATTAATCTGGAACGCGCCCATTAATGTGAGAAGTTCGCCGATGAAACCACTGGTTCCCGGCAGACCCACCGACCCCAGCATAAAAACCATCATAATGAAGGCGTAAAGCGGCATATTGCCGACGATGCCGCCGTAACGCGAAATCTCCCGCGTATGCAGGCGGTCGTAAACCACACCGACGCAAAGGAACAACGCGCCGGAAATCAAGGCGTGGCTGATCATCTGGAAGATGCCGCCCTCGATACCCTGCACCGTGCCGGTGAACACGCCGATCGTCACATAACCCATATGCGCAACTGATGAATACGCGACTAACTTTTTCATGTCTTCCTGCACCAGCGCAACAAGCGAGGTGTAAATAATCGCGATGACGCCTAGCCACAACATATAAGGCCCGAAGAATGCGCTCGCGTCCGGCATAATCGGCAGCGAAAACCGCAGGAACCCGTAACCGCCCATTTTCAGCAGCACGCCCGCCAGAATGACCGAACCAGCCGTTGGCGCTTCGACGTGCGCATCGGGTAGCCATGTATGCACTGGCCACATCGGCAGCTTGACCGCGAAGCTCGCGAAGAACGCCAGCCATAGCCATATCTGCAGCGACGGCGCAACCGGGTTCGCCATCAGCGTTGGGATATCAGTCGAACCCGTTTTGACCATCAGCACGAGCAAGGCAATAAGCATCAACACAGAGCCAAGTAAGGTATAAAGGAAAAATTTATACGACGCATAAACCCGGCGGGGTCCACCCCATACACCAATGATAATGAACATTGGGATCAGGACGCCCTCGAAGAACACATAGAAAAGAATACTGTTGAGCGCGCAGAACGTGCCGATCATGAAACATTCCAGCACCAGGAACGCCACCATATATTCCCGCACGCGCTTTTCGATGCTGTCCCAAGCCGAAATAATGCAGACCGGCGTCAGGAAAGCCGAAAGCAGAACGAAAAACATCGAAATACCATCGACGCCCATGTGATAGCCGATCCCGAGCGGGCGCAACCATTCAGCCTTTTCAACGAACTGGAAATCCGCCGTAGAGCCATCGAAATTCAGGAACATGTAAACCGCGAACGCGAATGTAAACAGCGACGTGTAAAGCGCCGCGTACCGGCTATTCCTTGCAACGGCCTTTTCCTCGCCGCGGATCATGAGAATAATCAGCACGCCGACCAGCGGCAGAAACGTCATGATTGAAAGAATGGGCAAACCGGCCATTTATCCCCCCTGCCCTGCGCGGAATACAAACCACGACAGCAGCGAAATTACCGCGATCATCATCACGAATGCATATTGATAGATAAATCCGGTCTGGAAACGGCTGAAAAGTCTGGCCGTCGCACCGGATGCGGTGGCACCGCCATCGGGACCGAAACGGTCGATGATTTTCCGGTCTGCCTTGGTAAATATGCGGCCAAAACCAAACGCCCTGCGTACGAACAGATAGTCGTAAATCTCGTCGAAGTACCATTTGTTGAAGCTGAGCGCATGCAGGGCTGGAACGGCGCGGCGGACTTTCTCCGGCACGCCCGGCCCGGTCATGTAAATGATGTACGCCATAAAGATACCGAGCAAACCAGCCACAAGCGGCGAGAATTTAACCCACTTGGGCGCATGGTGCGCGGCCTCCAGTGAATCGTTTTCATCAAGCACAAGAATGCTGTCGCCCCAGAAAGACTGGCGCGCCCAGACTCCTTCTTCTCCGCCAGCCTCATGCGAAGCAGTTTCATGCGCAATAGGTTCCGGCTCGTGATGAGCGGCCTGTTCTTCATGACCTGCGCTGGCTTCACCATGCGCAGCGGCCTTCTCACCGCCGACGAACGGTTCGTAGAAAAACGCACCCGAGAACACAGCGCCCATCGCCAAAATGAAAAGAGGAACCAGCATAACGCTTGGCGATTCATGGACATGATCCTGTACGTCCTGCGACGCGCGGGATTTTCCATGAAACGTCATGATAATAAGACGCCAGCTATAGAACGATGTCATGAGCGCAGCAGCCAGCGACATCCAGAATGCGAGCTGGCCGCTCCAGTTATTCGCGGCATACGCGGCTTCCATGACGATGTCTTTCGAATAGAATCCCGCGAACGGCGGAATACCGGCAAGAGCCAGCGACCCTGTCCACATCATGACGTAAGTGAACGGAATTTTCTTCCAGAGCCCACCCATCTTGCGCATATCCTGCTCATCCGACATGGCGTGAATTACGGAACCCGCGCTTAGGAATAGTAGCGCCTTAAAGAACGCGTGCGTCATCAGATGGAAAATTGCCGCGCTGTAGGCTGAAACACCGAGCGCAAAGAACATGTAGCCGAGCTGCGACATCGTTGAATATGCAATCACGCGCTTGATGTCGAACTGCGTGATCCCGATCGTCGCAGCGATAAACGCCGTGGCGGTGCCGACAAGCGTAATCATGATGCGGATTTCCGGCGCATATTCAAACAGCGGCGACAAACGCGCAAGCAGGAACACGCCCGCCGTAACCATTGTCGCCGCGTGGATAAGCGCCGAAACAGGCGTTGGGCCTTCCATCGCGTCCGGTAGCCATGTATGGAGCAAAATCTGCGCCGATTTACCCATCGAGCCGATGAAGAGCAGCAGACAGATCGCCGTCATCGCGTGCAGATGCTGCCCGAACAAAACAAAATCAGTATCCGCATATTTCGGCGCTTCGGCAAAAATCACATCGAAATTGATCGAGCCAAACACCGCGAAACATCCCATCATGCCGAGCGCGAGCGTCAGGTCGCCGACCCGGTTAACAACGAATGCCTTCTGCGCCGCCGCATTCGCTGAGTGTTTGTGATGCCAGAACCCGATCAACAGGTAAGACGCCAGACCCACGCCCTCCCAGCCGAAGAAGAGTTGCAAGAGATTATCCGCCGTCACGAGCATCAACATCGCGAACGTAAACAAATTCAGATAGGACATGAAGCGGATCTGATGATTGTCATGGCTCATATAGCCGACGGAATAGACATGCACGCAGGTCGAAACGATATTGATGACGCACATCATCACGACCGTCAGCTGGTCGATGCGCAGCGCCCAGTTTACCGACAATTCGCCGGATGTCAGCCAGTTCGTAAGAATCGTCGTATACGGCGCATGCTGTAAGTTAACAGCATAGAACAGGTAAATCGACGCAGCGGCAGCGGCGAACATCGCACCGCAGGTGATGACGATAGACGGCCACTTGCCCATCTTCGTGCCAAAGATGCCGGTGATGATGAAGCCGATTAATGGGGCGAAAACTGCGATAAATTCCATGCGCTAGCCCTTCATATCCGAAATGTCTTCCACGGCGATTGAGCCTTTCATGCGGAAGAACGTAACAAGAATAGCAAGGCCGATAGCAGCTTCGGCTGCGGCAACCGTAAGAATAAACATCGTAAACACCTGCCCGGCGAGATCGCCGAGGAACGACGAAAATGCGACAAAGTTGATATTCACCGCAAGCAGCATCAGCTCGATAGACATCAGAATAATAATCATGTTTTTACGGTTCAGAAAAATGCCGAACACGCCGATGGTGAACAGCAGCGCAGCAAGAGTCAGATAATGTTCGAGACCAATCGTCATGCGCCCGACCCCGTCTGAACTTTCCGGATTTCAAGCACGTCGGAAACTTTTCGCGCCTGCTGGTCGGCAACCGATTGCTTGCGCACGCCGGGCCGCGAACGGTGAGTCAGCACAATCGCGCCGATCATAGCGACGAACAAAATCAGACCCGCCAGCTGGAACGGGAAAATATAATCCGTGTAAAGCACCTGCCCCAGCGCCTCGGTATTGGTCAGGCCTTCAAACTTCTCGACAGGTGCCGCGCGGTTATCAAGAGTCTCGGGCGCAAACCCCCAGACCGAATAAACGAGAATAAGCTCGCTGAGCAATATCGCGCCGATCACGAGACCAATCGGTACATATTGCATCGCGCCCTTGCGTAAGTCAGCGAAACTGACATCCAGCATCATGACAACGAACAGGAACAAAACCGCCACCGCGCCGACATAGACAATCACCAAAATCATCGCAATGAATTCAGCACCCAATAGCACGAACAAACCCGCCGCGTTAAAAAACCCGAGAATAAGAAACAGAACGGAATGAACGGGATTCTTGACGGTGATAACGAGCAGCGCGCTCAGGGTCAAAATACCGGCCAGGGCGTAAAAGGCGAGCGCCTCGATGATCATGGTTTTTCTCTGTTACCAAAAAGGCTTTTGAACTGTTCTTTTTCTAGTCCTTTCAGGGGTTTCCTGCAAGGCCGGGCAAGGAATTATTCCTGAATTATTAACGCAACTTTTAGCGGTAAGGTGCGTCGGCGGCGAGATTGGCGGCAAGCTGCGCTTCCCAGCGGTCGCCGTTCGCCAGCAGACGGTCTTTGTTATAATAAAGCTCCTCGCGGGTCTCCGTGGCGAATTCGAAATTCGGTCCCTCGACGATGGCGTCGACCGGGCAGGCCTCCGCGCATAAACCGCAATAAATGCACTTTGTCATATCGATGTCATAACGCGTCGTCCGGCGGGAGCCGTCTTCACGCGCCTCAGCCTCAATCGTGATCGCCAGCGCCGGGCAGATCGCTTCGCAAAGCTTGCAGGCAATGCAACGCTCCTCCCCGTTCGGGTACCGCCGCAGGGCATGCTCACCCCGGAAGCGCGGCGAGATAGGACCTTTTTCATAGGGGTAGTTAATCGTCACGCGCGGGACAAAGAACATGTATTTCAGGGTCAGCAAAAACCCCTTCACAATCTCGGTCAGCAAAAACGCGCGTGCAAAATTATCCATGGCCATAATCTAGATCACCCCGGCAATGCGTCAAAGGCCAAAAGAATTCCGGCCGTAAGCACTACCCACATGAGCGTGAACGGCAGGAATACTTTCCAACCCAGTCTCATCAATTGATCATAACGGAAGCGCGGCAGCGTCGCCCGCGACCAGATAAAAAAGAACAGGACGGCGGCGGTTTTCAGTGCAAACCAGACAATGCCGGGAACGAAGCCCAGGAAATCCATACCGAACGGCGGCAACCATCCGCCAAGGAACAGCACAGTCGTCATGGCAGACATCAAAATCATGTTCGCGTATTCACCGAGGAAGAACAATGCGAACGCCATCGCCGAATATTCAACCATGAACCCGCCCGTGATTTCGGATTCGCCTTCCGGCAGGTCGAACGGCGCGCGATTTGTTTCGGCTAGAATGGAAATCAGGAACACGATCAGCATCGGGAACAGCAGCGCCTGCATCCAGAGCGGACGCTCGGCCAGCACGATTTCTTGCAGGTTGAGCGAGCCCGTGCAAATCAGAACACAAACGATGATCAAACCCATCGACACTTCATAGGAAACCATCTGCGAGGCGGAACGAAGGCCGCCCAGAAACGCGTAACGCGAATTCGATGCCCAGCCTGCCATGATCACGCCGTAAACACCCATCGATGAAACGGCGAACAGGTAAAGAATGCCGACATTGATATTTGCCAGCACCCAGTCGCGGTCAAAAGGAATAACTGCCCACGCCATCAGCGACAGCGCGAACAAAATTATCGGCGCTAACAGGAACACCACGCGGCTGGCCTGTGACGGTATGACTGTTTCTTTGGAAAATAATTTCAAGCCATCGGCAATCGGCTGGAGTAACCCGAACGGCCCGACCGTTATCGGCCCCTGCCGCCGCTGCATCGCACCGAGAACTTTTCTCTCGGCATAAGTCAGGTACGCAACGCTGAGTAACACGCCGACGATGATCAGGACGATGTATAGCAGCGTCCACGCCGTCCAGATCCCGTATGTGTTCCAGAGTTCCAGCACTTACGCCGCCTTCTTGCTCTTTATAAATTGTGACATGTCGGGCACGAAATAATTCGGCCCCTTCATAACCTTGCCATCGCTCTCGCGGCGGATCGGTTTGCCGTCCTCACCGAGCTTACTCATGTTCGAGCGGTGCACTTCCGCAAACGCGATCTCTTTCACATCATGCAAACCGAACGACAAAAACGCGCCGTCCAGCACATATTGAAGGTCAATCAACGCATCCAGCGTCTCAACAATATCGTTATTCTTCAGCGCTTCCTGTAACTCTTCCAGTTCCTCGGCAATCAGGTTTATACGAAGATCGTTCGTCTTTTGATCGGAAATATTCGGCGCGCTTTCTACGGGCAGACCGTAAGTCTCATGAAATTCCCTGACCTGCTCCAATGTCGATCTTTTCATCACTGCGCCTTTCTATTCATGAAAATATAACCACCCGCATACGTGAACGGCACCACCAGCGCAAACGACGCGATGTTGTACCAGATCGGGAACTGAGAAAAGAAAGCGAGAACGGCGCCAATAACTATAATGACAACACCCAGCGCGATGACGTTAAACATAGGCTCCTGTTGCGCGCTACGCGCCGTCATATAACCACCCCCGAAAGCGCCCAGCAACCCAATCACAAGCGAGACCACCAGGGGAAGAGAAGTAACCGGCTCCTTGCTGATCACACCGATATAACCAACGATGAAACTCGCAACCAGACCCAGCAGCAGGCTGAATACTATATCGGCGCCAAAACCTTTCAAAATGGCGATGACATCGAGCCCGTTCATTCCGCCGCCTCCGCGAACTGTTCTTTTTCAAGAAACGACGCCGAACATTTGCGCATTGTCTCGGACGCACGGCAGATCGCATTTGCGAGATAGAAATTCCTGATCGGCGAGCGGAAAGACTCTTTCTGAAGCTTGCCCTTCTCTCCAAACTCAGCCCATTTCGCCGGCTTGATGACGTTAATATCCACCAGATGCGGCCATTCATGCGCGATGCGCTGGCGGAGTTGCACGCTTGTATCATACGCAAGTTTGACACCCAGATGCGCCGACAAAGCCCGGATAATTTTCCAGTCCTCGCGTGCCTCACCCGGCGGCGATGCGGCACGTTTCGCCAGTTGAGGACGCCCCTCGGTGTTCACGTAGATAGCGTCCTTCTCGGTGTAAGCCGCGCCCGGCAGCACAATATCAGCCCGCGCCGCACCGTGGTCGCCATGGTGCCCCTGGTAAATTACAAATGTCTGCCAGCCAATCTGCGAGCGCGCATCGAATTCATCGGCGCCGAGAAGAAAAAGCATCTTGATCGTGCCGTTCTTCGTGCCCTCGAGTATTTCGTGGAAGTTTTTGCCCTTTTTCTGCGGTACAAACCCGGCTTCCAGCGCGCCGACGCGGCTCGCCGCCCGGTGCAGGATATTGAATCCGTTCCAGCCGTCTTTCACGACGCCGGATTTCGCCGCAATCTCGCGAAGGGCATGATGAACAGCCACACCGTCTTCGCGCGCGAACGCGCCGCTGCCGACAATTATCATCGGCTTCTCGGCCTTGCCGAAGAACATCCGCGCTTTTTCCACCGCGTCCGGCCCATTGCCCAGATGCTCATAAGGATAAGTCAGATCGGCAGCTTCACCCACAACGGCAACTTTAATGCGCTTCTCTAAATACATCTTGCGGATGCGGGCATTGACTAGCGTCGCTTCCCAGCGCGGGTTGGTCCCCACAAGCAAAATCGCATCCGCCTGCTCGATCCCTGCAATCGTAGAATTGAACAAATAACCGGAACGTTCATTCACATCGAACGATGATCCATCCGTCCGGCAATCCATGTTAGGTGAGCCGAGATAGGTGAGGAAATCCTTCAGCGCGACGATGGATTCCAGGTCCGCCATATCGCCGACCAGCCCGGCGCTTTCGACACCGCGCACGCCCTTCATGCGCGCCGCTATCGTGGCGAAGGCTTCATCCCACGTCGCCTCGATCAGCTTACCGCTTTTCTCGTCTCTTATATAAGGACGGTCGATACGTCCACGCTGAAGCCCGTCATAGGCAAAACGGGTACGATCATCGATCCATTCTTCGTTGATATCTTCATGCAGGCGCGGCAACACGCGCATCACTTCGCGCCCGCGCACATCGACACGAATATTCGAGCCAAGCGCGTCATGAACGTCGATTGTCTCGGTCTTGCGCAATTCCCACGCCCGCGCCTTGAAGGCATAAGGCTTGGAGGTCAGCGCGCCAACCGGGCAGACATCAATCAAATTCCCTGAAAGCTCGGTTTTCACCAGCTGATCGATAAACGTGCCGATCTCGGCTTCCTCGCCGCGGTGAAACTGCCCCAGAACCGGCGTTCCTGCCACCTCTTCCGCGAAACGGACACAACGCGTGCAATTAATGCAGCGGTTCATCGATGTCTTGATCAGAGGCCCGAGTTCCTTGTCCGGAACCGCGCGTTTGTTCTCATAAAAACGCGAGCGGTCGAAACCATAGGCCATCGCCTGGTCCTGCAGATCACACTCGCCGCCCTGGTCGCAGATCGGGCAATCCAGCGGGTGGTTGATGAGTAACATCTCCATCACGCCCTTGCGGGCCTTTTTGACCATGTCGGATTCGGTGTGGACGATCATCCCGTCGCCGCACGCCATGGCGCAGCTTGCTACGGGCTTGGGCGGACCGCCCTCGACCTGCACAAGGCACATCCGGCAATTCGCCGGGACGGAAAGCTTGTCATGGTAGCAAAAACGGGGGATCTCGACGCCCAATTGCTCGGCAGCCTGAAGGATACTGGTTCCTTTTTCGACTTCAATCTCTATGCCGTTGATCGTGAGTTTGGGCATGCTGCCGTTTACATTATGTTATTGAAGTGGAACCCGCTTTACTGTTTAATCCGGGCCACGTGGAATATCAACACCGGAAATAGAATATATGCCCTATCGGATTGAAGTTCTAGCCCATAATGAGGATGGCAGAGGCTTACAAATACAAAAAGCCCTGCAAACCATGGGCAAGAAAACAACCGTCCGCGTTGTTGATGTCTATACCTCCGCGAATCCGAAGGCCAAAAGCCCCGAATTCATCGGCTCGCTTGCGAATCCTGTCGTGCAAAAAGCCGGAATCGCCCCGCCCACAACTCTGGACGTCGATTTCGACTGGGCGCTGGAGATCGGTTTCCTTCCCGGCGTCACGGATAATATAGGACACACCGCGTCCGAATTGCTGAAGCTCATCGGCGCAGATAATGACAACGAATGCTACTCCTCGCGCCTCTACTTGATTAAAGGCAATGTCAAAAAAGAGGACGTTGAGGCGCTCGCAGGTGAAATCTCGAACAAACTCATCCAGCGCATCAGCATCAAGGACCGGAAGTCGTTCAAAAAAGACGGCGGGATGGAAACCGTGTTGCCTAAAGTTGTTCTGGATAACAAAGGCACGGTTGCAGACGACGTCAATTTAAACGTCGCTGATTCCGAACTCGAAAAAATCGGCAAGGATGGTATCAAGAACCCCGACGGATCACGCCGCGGCCCGCTCGGTCTTTCCCTGCTCTACCTGAAAGCCATTCAGGACTATTTCAAATCTGAAGGCCGCGCACCGAAAGACATCGAACTTGAAACGCTGGCACAGACATGGTCAGAACACTGCAAACACACCATTTTTGCCTCGCCCATTGATGAAGTGAAGGACGGCCTCTACCGCCACTACATCAAACGCGCCACGAAGGAAATTCGCGAGAAGCGCGGCGAGCGCGATTTCTGTGTTTCCGTTTTCTCCGACAACGCCGGCGGCATCATTTTCGATGACAACCATCTCATCACCGACAAAGTCGAAACACATAACAGCCCTTCTGCGCTTGACCCGTTCGGCGGCGCGATCACCGGCATCGTCGGCGTCAACCGCGACTGCATGGGCTTCGGCCAGGGCGCAAAACCCGTCATCAACCGTTACGGTTTTTGCTTCGCCGACCCGCGCACCTCGCCGGAACTCTATAGAAACGCATCAAAGACCGAAAAAATTCTGCCACCCGCCAACATTATGAACGGCGTCGTGCGCGGCGTTGAATCCGGCGGTAACTGCTCCGGCATCCCGACGCCGCAGGGCTTCGCTTATTTCGACGACCGCTTCGTCGGCAAACCTTTAGTATTCGTCGGCACCATCGGCCTCATCCCGCGCACCATCAACGGTAAACCCTCACATGAGAAAAAAGCCCTGCCCGGCGATAAAATCGTTGTCGCGGGCGGACGTGTCGGGCGCGACGGCATTCACGGCGCGACATTCTCTTCCGTCGCGCTCGATGAAGGCTCTCCCGCCACCGCCGTCCAGATCGGCGACCCCATCACCCAGAAAAAAATGTCCGACGCACTCATTAAAGAAGTCCGTGACATGGGCCTTTATAATTCCATCACCGACAACGGCGCAGGCGGCATGTCATCGAGCATCGGTGAAATGGCGGGCCAGTCCGGTGGCTTCCACGTCGAACTTGAACGCGTACCGCTGAAATATCCCGGCATGGCACCATGGGAAATCTGGATTTCAGAATCGCAGGAACGCATCACCATGGCCGTTCCGGAAAAAAATACGAAAAAACTCATCGACTTCCTCGCCCGGCGCGGCGTCGAAGCCCATGTCATCGGCACTTATACCAATGATGGCCGCGCGAAAGTCACATGGCACAATGAGGCCATCATGGATCTTTCCATGGATTTCCTGCATGACGGCTTGCCGGAAACGCCGCTCAAAACCACATTCACGCCCGGCGGTTCAAAAGAACCAGACCTTAAGGAACCTAATTACGGCTCGTCACTCAAAGAAATGCTTGGCCGCCTCAATATCTGCTCCAAGGAATTCATCGCCACGCAATACGACCACAACGTCCAGGGCACCGCTGTCCTAGGTCCCATGCAGGGCCCCGGCCGCGTCTATGCCGAGGCAACGATCACCAAACCTGTTCTCACCTCGCCGCGCGGCGTCGTCCTCTCGCAGGGTCTCTTCCCGCGCTACAGCGACATCGACACCTATCACATGGCGACCAACTCGCTCGACATGGCGGTGCGAAACGCCGTCGCTGCAGGCGTCGATTTTAACCACCTCGCGCTGCTCGACAATTTCTGCTGGTGCTCCTCCGATGAACCGGAACGCCTCGGTCAGTTGAAACGCGCTGTTCAGGCCATCTACGACCTCGCCGTCCTTTACGGCACGCCCTTCATCTCGGGCAAAGACTCCATGTTCAACGACTTCAAAGGTTTCGATGCCAGCGGCAAGCCGGTCAAAATCTCCGCGCCGCCTACCCTGCTCGTCTCCTCCATTGGCGTCATACCCGATGTCGAAGGCTCGATCTCCATCGTGCCCAAGGAAATCGGCGACCTCGTTTACCTCCTCGGCGAAACGAAGGACGAACTCGGCGGTAGCGAATATTACGACCAGCATAAACAGCTCGGTCAGAACGTCCCCAAGGTCGATGGCGAAGCCAACCGAAAACTCTATTCCTTCTATGGCCGCGCCGTACGCGACCGCCTCATCGCCTCCGCCATCGCGGTAAACCATGGCGGCCTGGGCGTCGCGCTCGCCAAAACCGCCATCGCAGGCCAAGTGGGCCTCGACATTGACCTGAGCCATATCAATCTAAGAGCCGACAAAGCCCTCTATTCCGAAAGCGCGGGCCGCATCGTTGTCACCGTCGCCCCACAAAACAAGAAGGCCTTCGAAAAATGCTTCGGTTCACTGGCCCACTATATCGGTTCAGTCGCTTACGGCGAAAAACTCAATATTAGGAATGTGCTCAAAGAAGATATTAAAGCATTGGAAGAGGCCTATAAGGCGCCTCTGAGGAATTACTGATGTCAAAAGTCATGGTCCTTGCTGGATACGGCTTGAACTGCGAGGAGGAAACCCTCCACGCCTTCGAACATGCAGGTTTGACGGGCGTCATCCGCCACATCAACGACCTGATCGAAAATCCACAGGAGCTGAATAACGTTCAGATTCTGGCTGTTCCCGGCGGTTTCTCATATGGCGACGACACCGGATCCGGTAACGCCTTTGCCCAAAAGATGAAACTGGCTCTATGGGATCATCTGAAGCGCTTCGTGGAGCGTGACACGCTCACCATCGGCATCTGCAACGGCTGCCAGATCCTGACCAATCTCGGCCTCGCCCCGCCGGCCGGGCATGATTACGGCGAACGCCTCGTGGCCGTTACCTATAACCTCACTGCGCGTTACCAGTGCCGCTGGATCGACCTGAAAGTTGAGCCGAACAATTCGCCGTGGCTGACCGGTGTCCGCTCGCTGCACGTTCCTGTCGCCCACGGCGAAGGCCGATTCATGATGGAACCCGGCACATTAAAGACGCTTCAGAAAAACAATCAGGTCGCTCTCACCTACGTCAAACCGGACGGCCAGCCCGCCAACGGCGAGTTCCCTTTCAACCCCAACGGCTCCACTGTCGACATCGCGGGCATCACCGATCCCACAGGCCGCGTGCTCGCCCTCATGCCCCACCCGGAACGCGGTATGTTCACCTGGCAGCGCGACGATTACGACCGATTGAAAGACAAAGCCCAGCGCGAAGGCAGAAAACTGCCGCTGGAATCGGACGGCATGGCCCTGTTCCGCAACGCCGCCGCCTATTTCGAGATATCAAAAAAGAAAACTGCTTAAGCCGCCTGTTTCCGGTAATACGCGATCCGCTCTTCCATCAGCGGGCGGAAATGACGGATCAAACCCTGCACCGGCCACGCCGCCGCATCGCCAAGCGCGCAGATCGTATGACCCTCGATTTCTTTTGTCACATCCCAGAGCATATCGATCTCCTCGACCGTAGCATTGCCCTGCACCATGCGCATCATGACGCGCCACATCCAGCCCGCACCCTCGCGGCACGGCGTGCACTGGCCGCAGCTCTCATGCTTGTAGAAATAGGAAAGCCGCGCGATGGCGTAAATAATATCGGTCGATTTATCCATGACGATGACGCCAGCCGTACCGAGGCCCGATCCCGCAGCACGCAATGAATCAAAATCCATTGGCAAATTTTCACAAACTGATTTCGGCAGCAACGGCGTCGACGACCCGCCAGGGATGACGGCCAACAGATTATCCCATCCGCCGCGCACGCCGCCGCAATGTTTATCCAGCAATTCCCTCAAAGGAATGCCCATCGCCTCTTCAATGTTGCAGGGTTGGTTCACATGCCCCGAAATGCAAAACAACTTCGTGCCCGCGTTCTTTTCATTTAACCCAATCTTCGAGAACCACTCACCCCCGCGCCGTAAAATCGTCGGCACGACAGCGATGGTCTCAACATTGTTCACCGTCGTCGGGCAGGAATACAGACCCGCCATCGCCGGGAACGGCGGCTTGTTACGCGGCTGGCCCTTATTGCCCTCGAGCGATTCCAGCAACGCCGTTTCCTCGCCGCAGATGTAAGCGCCCGCGCCGCGGTGCACGACGACATCGAAATCCCATCCTGACCCGGCGGCGTTCTTGCCTAGCAGACCCTTGTCATAGGCTTCATGCACGGCCTGCCAGAGCGTCGAGCCTTCGTTATAAAACTCGCCGCGAATATAAATATAAGCCTTGTGCGCGCCCATCGCGAAACCGGCGATTAATGCACCTTCCAGCAATTTGTGCGGTTCGTAACGGAGAATATCCCGGTCCTTGCAAGTACCGGGCTCGGATTCATCCGCGTTGATGACGAGGTAATGCGGCTTGCCGGATTCTTTCGGCATGAACGACCATTTCATACCCGTTGGAAAGCCCGCGCCGCCGCGCCCGCGCAAACCGGATTTTTTCATCTCCTCGATGACCCAGTCGCGGCCCTTGGCTAAAATATCTTTAGTTCCGTCCCAGTCACCGCGCTTCTTCGCGTCGCTGAGTTTATGAGATTCCCAGCCGTATAAATTCGTAAAAATCCTGTCTTCGTCTTTAAGCATCAGGAAACACCCGTTTTCTTGGCAAGTTTTTCAAGGCTCGTCGGACCGGATTGCGCCATAGATCCGCGGCGGCCTGTCTGCGAGCCGACCTTAGGTTTTTCACCTTCGGCCAGGGCATCGATCAATTCGCCCATGCTTTCACCCGTGAGGTCTTCGTAATAATCGTCGTTCACCTGCACCATCGGCGCATTAACGCACGCGCCAAGGCATTCGACTTCAACGAGCGTGAATTTTCCGTCTTGAGTTGTTTCGCCCATACCGATGCCGAGTTTTTTCTTGGACGTTTTCACAAGCTCGTCCGAGCCGCACAGCCAGCACGGTGTCGTCGTGCAGATTTGCACTAAATTCTGGCCAACCGGCGCCATGTTGTACATCGAATAGAAACTGCAGACCTCGTAAACCTTCACCGGCGCCATGCCGAGAATTTCAGCAATCTTGTCCATCGCTGCGCGCGGGATCCAGCCACCGTATGGAGGATTGGCCTTCTCGCCCTCTTCACCGACCTGTCTCTGTGCAAGGTCTAACATCGGCATCACCGCGCTCTGCTGACGACCCTTGGGATACAGCGCAATAATTTCCTCGATGCGTTTATGGTTCGCTTTCGTGAACTCAAAGCTCCCGGGCTGGTAATCAGCGTGTAAATCAAACGGCTTCTTCATTTAGTAGCTCTCATCGGTCAATTTCTCCGAACACAATATCAAGCGAACCAATGATTGAAACCGCATCGGCAAGCTGGTGACCCTTCGACAGGAAATCAAGCGCCGCCAGGTGTGGGAATCCCGGCGCGCGGATGCGGCAGCGGTAAGGTTTATTCGTGCCATCGGAAACCAGGTACACCGCGAATTCACCTTTCGGCGCTTCAACCGCCGTATAAGTTTCACCCGCCGGCACGTGATACCCTTCGGTGAAGAGTTTGAAATGGTGAATCATTGCTTCCATGGACGATTTCATCTCGGCGCGCGGCGGAACCGCGATCTTGTAGTCATCAACCTTCACCGGCCCCTGCGGCAGCTTTTCAAGGCACTGCTTCATGATCTTGATGGATTCCTTCATCTCAGCCATGCGCACGAGATAACGCGCGTAGCAATCGCCCGTCTTGCCGACCGGGATGTCGAAATCCAGTTCGCTGTAAACATCATAAGGCTGCGACTTACGTAGATCCCACGCCACGCCGGAACCGCGCAGCATCGGCCCGGTAAATCCCCAGTCCAGCGCTTCTTCGCGCGTCGCCACACCGATATCAACCGTCCGCTGCTTGAAAATCCTGTTGCCCGAGAGAAGACTGTCGAGATCGTCAATCACCTTCGGCAGACTACCGTCGCACCATTCCATGATATCGGCAGCCAAACCTGCAGGCATATCCTGCGCCACGCCGCCCGGACGGAAATAATTCGCGTGCAGGCGCGCACCGCAAACCCGCTCGTAAAATTCCATGCCTTTTTCACGTTCCTCGAAACCCCAGAGCGCGGGCGTAATCGCGCCGACATCAAGCGCGAAGGTCGTGATATTCAGAATGTGATTCAGAACGCGCCCCATCTCGGCGTACAGGACGCGAATATACTGCGCGCGTCGCGGTGCCGTAATCTTGAGCAGCTTTTCCGTCGCCAGCGCAAACGCATGCTCCTGGTTCATCGGCGCAACGTAATCCAGCCGGTCGAAATACGGCACAGCCTGCATATAGGTTTTATGCTCGATCAGTTTTTCGGTGCCGCGATGGAGCAATCCGATATGCGGGTCGGCCCGCTCGACAATCTCGCCTTCCATCTCAAGAACAAGACGAAGAACGCCGTGCGCAGCCGGGTGCTGCGGCCCGAAATTCATTGTGTACGGCTTGATCTGCGTCTCGGTACCGATATCCAGCGTTTCGTCTTTGCGCGCAGCAGAAATCATCGCATACCTTTTGTCTTCTGCGCGGGACGCCAGCCATGCGGCGGCTTCACGGCTTTTTCATCGCCCGGAAGCTGGATGTCCGTCATCCCTTCCCACGGGCTTAAATAATCGAAATTCCTGAAATCCTGCGTCAGTTTCACGGGCTCATACACCACGCGTTTTTGTTCTTCGTCGTAACGAAGCTCGACATAACCGGTCAGCGGGAAATCTTTCCGCTGCGGATGTCCCTCAAAACCGTAATCCGTCAGGATGCGGCGCAGGTCAGGGTGACCACTAAACAAAATGCCGTACATGTCCCACACTTCGCGCTCGAACCAGTTTGCGGAACGGAACACAGCCGTCGCGCTCGGCACCAGCGTCTCTTCAGAAGCCGATAATTTCACCCGCACGCGGGTATTGTTGCTGATAGAAAGCATATTATAGACAACTTCGAAACGCTCAGGCCGCGAGGGATAATCGGCAGCCGTAACATCCACAAGCTGCGTAAAGCGGCAGGCACCGTCATCACGCAGATGCGTCAGCACATTGACGATCTCATCGCGCTTCGCCTTCAGAACAAGTTCATCCTGCGCGAATTCGAAAGACTCGACGCCGCCGCCCAGCCTGTCGACAATATTTTCACCAAGCGTTTTCAGGTCAGCGGGCAATGCGCGTATCCTCCCGCTGGATTTTCTTCTGAAGCTGCAGCAGGCCGTAAATCAACGCCTCTGCCGTCGGCGGGCAGCCGGGCACGTAAATATCGACCGGCACAATACGGTCGCATCCACGTACAACGGAATAGGAATAATGATAGTACCCGCCGCCATTGGCGCAACTTCCCATCGATACCACCCAGCGCGGCTCGGGCATCTGGTCGTAAACTTTACGGAGCGCAGGCGCCATTTTATTGCAGAGCGTGCCCGCGACAATCATCACGTCGGACTGACGCGGACTCGGACGCGGGATCATGCCGAAACGATCAAGGTCGTAACGCGACATATAGGCGTGAATCATTTCAACCGCGCAGCACGCCAGGCCAAAAGTCATCGGCCACATCGAACCCGTCCGCGCCCAGTCGAACAATTTATCGGCATGCGTCAGCAGGAAACCCTTTTCCTCGAGCGTGCGGGAGATCGCAGCGGGAACGACATCCTGCTCCGACGCCGGCGGCAGAGGCACGCCGGTGCGGAAGCTATAGTCTGGCGCCTGTATGACTTTTCTATCGTGACCCATTTATTCCCACTCCAGCGCGCCCTTTTTCCATTCATAGATAAACCCAACGGTCAGCACGCCGAGAAATACGACCATCGACCAGAAACCGAACTCCCCTATCCCCTTAAGCGAGATAGCCCATGGAAACAGGAAGGCAATTTCGAGGTCGAAAATGATGAAGAGCAGCGTCACGAGATAAAACCGCACATCGAACTTGTTCCGCGCATCACCGAACGCATCGAAACCGCATTCGTAGGCCGAATTTTTCTCAGCGTCAGGCTTCTGCTTCGCGACCAGGAGCGAGCCGAGAACCATGGCCCCGGAAATGCCAAGCGCAATAATCATGAAGATCAGAATAGGCAGGTATTCGATGAGGAAATCTTGCGGTGCCATGAGGCCAAATCACCCTTTGAAAGTGCCTGTCCGTTTTACCATTACAGGGCATAAAAGAAAACAGCATTTCCTGTTGTTTTCACTAATGATTCAGGGGTTTTGGAAAGGAAATGGCGCGAGAGACGGGACTTGAACCCGCGACCTCCGCCGTGACAGGGCGGCGTTCTAACCAACTGAACTACTCCCGCATTGGTTAAACTGCGTCTTATTTAGTCCGGGCCTTTTCAAAAAGCAAGCAAAACTAGGACCTTGTCTCTTTTTCGGCCTTTTTTCCTAGGCAGCCAGCGCTTTCGGGGCCGGGTTAAAGGCCAGATTGAGCGATTCCGCTACATTCTGATGCGTAATTTCGCCGTAGCAGACATTCAGGCCATTGCGGAAATTCGGGTTGTCGCCAAGGGCTTTTTTCCACCCCTTGTTCGCCAGTTGCAGGGCATAAGGCAGAACCGAGTGATTCAGGGCCAGAGCCGAAGTCAAAGGCACCGCACCGGGCATATTCGCCACGCAGTAATGGACCACGTTATCGACAACGAAGGTCGGCTTGTCGTGCGTGGTGGCCTTGCTCGTCTCCGCGCAACCGCCCTGATCGATCGCGATATCGACGAACACGGAACCGGGAATCATTTCCTTCAGCGTCGCCTTTTTAAGCAGGCGGGGCGCAGCAGCACCCGGGATCAGAACAGCCCCGATAATCAGGTCCGACTTGCGTAAGTATCGCTCGACCACATCGGTATTGGAATAAATGATATTCGCGCGGCCATGGAAATATTCATCGAGGAAACGCATGCGCTCGTTGTCACGCTCAAGAATCGTTACGTTCGCACCCATGCCGGTTGCCATTTGCGCCGCGTGGAAACCCGAAACGCCGCCGCCGATAATCAGGACTTCGGCAGGTTTAACGCCCGGCACGCCGCCGATTAAACGGCCCGTACCGCCTTTATGCTTCATCAAATAATGCGCGCCAACCTGAATAGAAAGACGTCCCGCGATTTCACTCATCGGCTGCAGCAGCGGCAGCGTGCGACCGTCCTTGCATGTCACCGTTTCATACGCGATGCAAACCGATTTAGAATCCATCAGGCCTTTCGCCTGCTCCGGGTCCGCCGCGAGATGCAGATAGGTGAACAATATTTGTCCTTCGCGCAGCATCTTGATTTCCTGCGGCTGGGGCTCCTTTACCTTCACGATCATTTCGGCTTTTTCAAAAACTTCTTTGGCAGAAGCGGCGATCTTCGCGCCCGCTTCTTTATAAATATCATCGGTAAAACCGATCTGCGCACCCGCGCCCGTCTCGACCAGCACCTGGTGCCCCTGCGTGACAAATTCCTTGACCGACGACGGCACGAGTCCGACGCGGTATTCCTGTGTCTTGATTTCTTTTGGAACGCCGATGAGCATAAGCAGTACCTCCCAGATTTTGGTGACTTTTTTATAGTATTGGGCCTTTTTAGGCAAGCCCGCGAAAATCGAGCAAATATGGTGGTTTAGCTGTTCAGTCCCGCCGTCAGCACATACTTAATCTCGAGATATTCATCCAGCCCGTATTTCGAACCTTCACGGCCAATGCCTGATTGCTTTACACCGCCGAACGGCGCGACCTCGGTTGAAACGATTCCCGCATTGACCCCAACCATGCCGTATTCCAGCGCTTCCGACACCCGCGTGATACGGCCTATATCCCGCGCGTAGAAATAAGCGGCTAAACCAAAAATCGTATCATTCGCCATTTCGATGACTTCCTGTTCATCTTTGAATTTGAACAGCGGCGCAACAGGCCCGAATGTTTCCTCTTTCGCCACTTTCATTTTCTGCGTGACGCCGGTCAGAACCGTCGGCTCAAAAAACAGTCCGCCGAGTTTGTGCGACTGCCCGCCCGTCACGATTTTCGCGCCGTTTTCTGTCGCATTCTTGATGTGATCTTTAACTTTTACGACGGCGTCTTCATTAATCAGTGGCCCGATCTGCACACCCTGCTCCGATCCATCGCCGACTTTCAGCGCCTTCACTTTCGTCGCTAGCTTTTCCGCGAAGACGTCATAAATTTTATCCTGCACATAAATGCGGTTCGCACAAACACAGGTCTGACCCGCATTCCGGTACTTCGAAGCAATCACTCCATCCACTGCGGCATCCAGATCCGCGTCATCAAAAACGATGAACGGCGCATTACCTCCAAGCTCCAGCGAAATCCTTTTAATCGTACCGGAACATTGCTTCATCAAAATACGCCCAACTTCCGTCGAACCCGTGAACGAAAGCTTCCGCACCAGTTCGCTCTCGCACATCTCGAGGCCAACGCCTTTTGAATCGCGCGATGTAATCACGCTCAATATTCCCTTGGGTACACCGGCCTCCTCAGCCAGCGCCACCTGCGCCAGCGCCGACAGCGGCGTTTCACCTGCAGGCTTTATAATCATGGCGCAGCCAACTGCCAGCGCAGGCGCCGCCTTCCGCGCGATCATCGATGTCGGGAAATTCCACGGCGTAATCGCCGCGCACACACCTACAGGCTGCTTGATCACACTAATCCGTGAATTCGAAAATGTGCTGGGGATCGTATCGCCGTAAACGCGCTTGGCTTCCTCGCCGAACCATTCATAAAAACTTGCCGCCGATAAAATCTCGGTTTTCGCCTCGGCCAGCGGCTTGCCTTGCTCCGCCGTCATGATTGCCGCCAGATCGTCGGCATTCTGGATCATCAAATCCGACCATGCGCGCAAGACTTTTGCGCGCTCTTTAGCCGATTTTGCCGCCCAGGCTGGCTGCGCCTTGTGCGCTGCTTCAATCGCCTTTTTTACATCAACAGGCGTTAAATCCGGCACGCTACCGACTACACTTCCATTCGCCGGGTTCGTGACATCAAAAGACTTCGCGCCTTTCACCCACTCACCGGCGACAAAGGCCTTGTCTTTCAGTAGTGATGTGTTTTTCAATTTCATGCGGCCTTGCTCTTGCCAAACCGTTCCGCGACATAACGCTCGACGATATTTTCAAAATCTTTCGCGATGTTATCACCTCGCAGCGTATGCGCTTTTTTCCCATCGATAAAGACCGGTGCTACCGGTTGCTCACCGGTTCCCGGTAATGAAATCCCGATATCAGCGTGCTTGCTCTCGCCCGGCCCGTTGACGATACAACCCATCACGGCCACCTTCATCGTCTCCACGCCCGGGTAGTCCGCCGCCCAGAGCGGCATCTGCTTATCTAGATAATGCTGGATGTCCTGCGCCAGCTCCTGGAAAACCGTGCTGGTTGTACGGCCGCATCCCGGACACGCCGAAACTTCCGGCGCGAACGAACGCAGACCAAGCGCCTGCAAAATTTCCTGGCAGACTTTCACTTCAATCGTCCGGTCGCCGCCCGGTTCCGGCGTTAATGATGCACGGATCGTATCGCCGATCCCTTCCTGCAACAGCATTCCTTCCGCCAGCGCTGTGGCAATAATTCCTTTGGTTCCCATCCCGGCTTCGGTCAAGCCGAGATGCAGCGCATAATTCGAACGTTTCGCCAGCTCGCGGTAAACAGCGATCAGGTCCTGCACACGGCTCACCTTCGCGGACAAAATAATTTTCTCCGCAGGCAAGCCGATTTTAATCGCCTTCTCCGCATTCATCAGCGCCGATTGTACCAGCGCCTCCCTTGTCACCGCGTCCGCACCCCATGGCTCTGCCCGTGCGGCATTCTCATCCATCAGCCGCGCCGAAAGATCGCCATCAAGCGAGCCCCAGTTCACACCGATGCGCACCGCCTTTTTAAATTCTATAGCTTTTTCGATCATGATTTCGAATTGCCGGTCGCGCTTCTGCCCGAACCCGACATTACCGGGATTGATACGGTATTTATCCAGCGCCTGCGCCAGCTCAGGAAAATCGCTGAGCAATTTATGCCCGTTATAATGAAAGCAACCCGCCAGCGGCACATCGAGATTGTTTTTGTCTAACAGCTCGTGCAGCTTCGGCACGCCCTTCGCGGCTTCGGTGGTATTAACCGTCACGCGCACAATCTCGGAACCAGCCTCATGCAACTGCCGCACTTGCTCGAATGTTTTTTGAACATCGGCGGTATCGGTATTCGTCATCGACTGCACGGCCACGGGAAATCCGCCGCCGATCACGATATTGCGGATACGAACCGGCAACGTCCTGTGCCGCTTGATTTCAGTCAGTGCAACCATGTGTGTAACTTATGTCAACGTCAGGCGAAAGGAAATAGCCCAGGCACAATTTCCGCCGCTATATAACCCAAATATGCCTGTCGGTATCAGGCTTGCCGCGAATTACAACACTCTTTGTTTTTGTTTCAATAGTGAAGTTCGGGATGTCATCTTCATATACTTCCATGTAATAAGTGGCAATTGCAGCCGCCGATCTCAACATAAAATCTTCAGCGAGATAACATCTTTGAGACCACTGGCGTGAAGAACGGCTATTGTCTCTGACGACATTGGCCATCTCTTCTCTTTCAGAAAAAGTAAGAGAATCCGAGGAATCGACTGGTTCGGGTTTGAAAAAATTATTAACGCGCATATCATTGAACGTGATGAAAATAGCACCCTCTCCGCTTTTAAGCTCTGCTTCACCACCGCTTATCTCATCAAAAATTATATGTGTTTGATTTTCCTGCTTGGGATCTTCAATCGCGCGCACGAAATACATACGCAGCATCCCCTTATAACCGAACGCTGCACCGCACATATGCGGCACTTCATTGGAAATCAGCTTTGATTTATCTTCACCCTCCATGGGCTTCCCCTTTCTTCATTCTTCGCATGGCTGTATTTACCATAAGCTATATTAAAAGAGAAGCAATATTAGAGAGAATGAATGAAGAGTTTCATGAAATAAGGAAAAAATGGTGCGCGATGACGGGATTGAACCGCCGACCCACTCGGTGTAAACGAGTTGCTCTACCGCTGAGCTAATCGCGCTTTCCGGCTATGTGTTAATGAGAAACCCGGGAAAAATCAAGCAAATACCCCCAAAATGTCATCCCCCGGCTTGACCGGGGGATCCACAATCCATGGATACTCCGCTTTCGCGGAGGATGACAGCATAATAGTTATTTATTTACGGCTTTTTTCAGCTCCTTGCCGGCCTTGAATTTAGGCTGCTTGGAGGCCGGGATTTTGATTGGCTCGCCGGTGCGTGGATTGCGGCCCGTCGTCGCCGAACGGCGTGCGACGGTAAAGGTGCCAAAACCAACCAGGCGAACAGCATCGCCCTTTTTCAGGCTCGCCTTGATAGCGTCGATAACGGCGTCGACTGCTTCCGCTGCTTTGGTTTTAGAGATGTCAGCATTTTGGGCCACTTTGGCAATAAGGTCTTGCTTGTTCACGGGAAACCCCCTTTGTGAAAAGTTGAACGCTTGATCTGCTCAAACGATTTGTACAGACCAACCGGCGGAAAAAATTCCGCTCTGGGCCAGTGATTCTCTCTGCCGGATACGAATCGTTGTACGCCTTTTTAGGAAATTCTTCAATGACGAATGACGTCGTCGCCCTTACTGTCCGCGGCGTCCGAGGGAATAGTGCCGATTTTTTCTTTGGATTCAGCGGCTTTGCCCCGCGGCATTTCAATAAGCGCATGCGCAAGAACTTCATCGATCGTCCGCACAGGAACGATCTCAATGGCTTTTTTGACGTTTGCGGGAATCTCCGGCAGATCTTTTTCATTGTCCTGTGGGATAAGCGCTTTCTTGATCCCGGCGCGTAACGCCGCAAGCAATTTTTCTTTTAAGCCACCAATCTCGGTAACCTTGCCGCGCAAATTCACTTCGCCGGTCATCGCGATATCCTTGCGTACTTCAATACCCGTGAGCGCCGACATAATCGCCGTGACCATCGCCGCACCGGCCGAAGGACCATCTTTCGGCGTCGCGCCTTCCGGCACGTGCACGTGAATTTGTTTTTCCTTCAACTGTTCGTAATCAAGACCATATGTTGCCGCGCGTGACTTGATCAGCATCTCGGCAACGCGGATGGATTCCTTCATCACATCTTTCAAATTGCCTGTCATGGTAACTTTTCCGTCTTTGCCGGGCATGGTGACAGCCTCGATAGACAGTAGATCGCCACCGCTCTCGGTATAAGCCAGACCGTTCACGACACCAATGCGGTTTTCTTCCTCGATCTCGCCGAAGCGGAATTTTGGAATACCCGCATACTTGCCGAGATTTTTCGGCGTAACGGAAATCTCTTTCTTGCCCTTCATCAGGATTTCTTTGATTGCTTTGCGGCACAAATTCGCAATCTCGCGCTCCAGGCTTCGCACGCCGGATTCACGAGTATAATAACGGACCAGGTCGCGCAGCGCGTTATCGTTAAGCGTAAATTCGCCGGATTTCAGACCCGCCGCCGCCATCTGCTTTTTCAGCAGGTGACGTTTGACGATCTCAAGCTTCTCATCCTCGGTGTAACCGGAAACACGGATAATCTCCATGCGGTCCAGCAGCGGGCGCGGCATACCTGCCGTGCTGTTCGCCGTGCAGACGAACATGACATCGGACAAATCATAATCGATCTCCAGGTAATGATCCTGGAACGTCCCGTTCTGTTCAGGATCGAGAACCTCTAGCAAGGCCGAAGACGGATCGCCCCGCCAGTCATGGCTCAGCTTGTCGACTTCGTCTAACAGGAAAAGAGGGTTCGTAACCTTCGCCTTTTTCATGCCCTGGATGATCTTGCCGGGAAGCGCACCAATATAGGTACGGCGGTGACCGCGGATTTCGCTTTCATCGCGCACGCCGCCGAGGCTCATCCGCACGAAATTGCGGTTGGTCGCCTTGGCGATTGATTGGCCGAGCGATGTCTTACCGACACCGGGCGGGCCGACGAGGCAGAGAATCGGGCCTTTGACTTTATTCATGCGCTGCTGGACCGCGAGATACTCAAGAATACGTTCCTTGACCTTCTCCAGCCCGTAATGATCTTTGCTCAGGACTTTCTCGGCCTGCGCGATGTCTTTTTTCACCCGCGTGCGCTTGTTCCACGGCACATTGATGACCCAGTCGAGATAATTGCGCACAACAGTCGCCTCTGCCGACATAGGTGACATCTGGCGCAGCTTTTTCATTTCATGAAGCGCTTTTTCCTTCGCTTCTTTCGAAAGTTTTGTCTCGTTGATTTTCTTCTCTAACTCGCCAAGTTCATCCAGCCCGTCCTCAGACTCGCCGAGCTCCTTCTGGATCGCCTTCATCTGCTCGTTCAGGTAATATTCGCGCTGCGTCTTCTCCATCTGGCGCTTGACGCGGCTGCGAATGCGCTTTTCAACCTGCAGAACGCCGATCTCGCCTTCCATGAAGCCGTAAATGCGCTCAAGACGCTCCGACGTACTCGCAACTTCGAGCAATTCCTGCTTCTGATCGATTTTAAGTGAAAGATGCGAGGCAATCGTGTCCGCCATCTTCGACGGCTCCTCGATCTGGTTGACCGAGACGATCACTTCCGGCGGAATTTTCTTGTTGAGCTTCACATACTGCTCGAACTGCGTCATGACGGCGCGCGACAACGCTTCCATCTCGTCATTCACAAGAGTGTCATCGGTGATCTGAACCGTTTCCGCTTCAAGGTACGGCTTCGCTTCAACGAATTTGTTGATGCGCGCACGCGCACCGCCTTCGACAAGCACCTTAACAGTGCCATCAGGCAATTTAAGAAGCTGGAGAATCGTGCCAATGGTGCCGACCGTATAAAGAGCATCCGGACCCGGATCGTCATCGCCCGGCGATTTCTGGGTGACGAGCAGGATCTGCTTGTCCTCATGCATGACATGCTCGAGCGCCTGGACCGATTTTTCACGACCTACAAACAAGGGAACGATCATGTGGGGGAAAACGACAATGTCGCGTAATGGCAAAACTGCGTAAATATTGGCTTTTGGACCGCCTAAAGAACCACCGAGCATGCGTGAACCCTCGAATTTTCTGTTTTTAAATGAAAAATGTCACAAAAGAGCAGCTTTCTGGCGATTTTAGCATAAAAAAAACTGCGTTTATGACGTCCAATTAGTTGAATTTGGCCTGTTCTGGACGAAAATCAAGGCCCTTTAACAGCTTAAACGCTCAAATCTTTAGAAAACGTTTATTTTTTGGCGTCTTCGCCCACTGGCTCAGGCCTGGATTCCACGACAGTGTCGATAAGGCCGAACTCCCTGGCTTCCTCGGAACCCATGAAATTATCACGATCCATGGCTTTTTCGATCACTGCCAGTTTCTGACCGGTGTGATGAACATAGAGCTTATTGAGGCGCTCCCGCAAACGCAGGATTTCCCTGGCCTGAATCTCGATATCCGTCGCCTGACCGCGCGCACCACCCGAAGGCTGGTGAACCATGATCCGGGCATTCGGAACCGCATAGCGCTTGCCCTTGGCTCCCGCCGCCAGCAAAAGCGAACCCATGGATGCCGCCTGGCCGATACAGACCGTCGAAACATCCGGGCGTATGTATTGCATCGTGTCATACATGGCCAAACCTGACGTCACTACGCCGCCCGGTGAATTGATGTAGAACGAAATATCCTTTTTCGGATTTTCTGATTCCAGAAAGAGCAACTGCGCACAGATCAGCGACGATACATGGTCGTTCACTTCGCCGGTCAGGAAAATGATCCGCTCTTTCAGGAGGCGCGAGTAAATGTCGAACGCGCGCTCACCTCTGTTCGTCTGTTCGATAACTGTCGGAACAAGATAATTGTTGTAAACTTCTAACGGATCGCGCTCGGCCATAGGTCTTTCCCAAAAAGGTTAACGTCCAGAATCAAAACCTAACAAATTTAACCTCCCTGCGAAAGCCGGGATTACTAAACTATCAGGCCTTTTTCTTCTTGGCGGCGGGTTTTTTGGACTTTTCCTTGCCCTCGCCCTCGTCTTCATCAAGCGCCTTAAGCAGTTCTTCGCCGCTTACGGTCTTTTCAGAGACATCCGCCAGTTCAAGAATATAGTCTACGACCTTCTGCTCGAACAGGGGGGCGCGCAGGGTCTCCAGCGCACCGCGGTTCTTCGAGAAATAATCGAAAACATCGCGTTCCTGACCGGGATAACGCTGAGCCTCGGCGATAACGGCCTTCTGAAGCTCGATATCCGAAACCTTGATATTGTTCTTCGTACCGATTTCCGAAAGAACCAGGCCAAGACGCACGCGGCGACCGGCGATATCTTTCAACTCATCCTTTTCCTTATCGGTGACCTTGTCGCTGTAATCATCGCCATGATCGCAATTTTCGCCGTGCACATGGTGCGCGCGCTCATGCTCGATCTGGCCAAGGATGTTGTTGAACTCCATGTCGTGCATGCCGACAGGAATTTCAAAGTCATGCAATTCATCGAGACGGTCCATCAGCGTCTTTTTCAGGTGCATCTTGCTCTGACGGTCATATTCCTGCTGCATCTGGTCCTGCACCGCTGTTTTCAGCGCATCCAGGTTGTCGAGCCCCAGTGACTTGGCGAAATCATCATCGATCTTCGCTTCGCCCGGCTCGCGCAGTTCCTTGATCTCGACATCGAAAATCGCGTCGCGACCTGCAAGCTCCTTGGAATAGTTTTTCGGGAACGTGACTTTCACTTCGGCCTTGTCGCCAGCTTTTTTGCCGATCAGCTGCTCCTCGAAGCCGGGAATGAACATACCGCTGCCGAGTTTCAGGTGGTGGTCGTCACCTTCCATGCCGGGATGCTCGAAATTGTCATCCGCCGTGCGGCCTTTGAAATGAATGACGGTCGTATCGCCATCTTTCGCAGCGCGTTTGCCTTCAACTTTTACCGTCGTGTGGTTGTTGGCAGCGATTTTCTCAAGCGCCTCCGTTACGGCTTTGTCATCAGGCTTCGAAACCAGCTTCTGCAGCTTGAGGCCTTTATATTCCTTAACATCGAATTTCGGCAGCACCTCGATTGACATCGTGTAGGTCAGATCCTTACCTTCATCGAACGATTTAACTTCAATTTTTGGCTGAAGAGCGGGCTTTAGGTCTTTCTCTTGCAAGGCTTTTGTCGATGTCTCATTAACAGCAATTTCCAGCACTTCACCCATAATGGCCTTGCCGTATTTCTGCTTCAGCAGCTTTAGCGGCACCTTGCCGGGTCTGAAACCGGGCATACGGATCGTCTTGCCGACTTCCTTCAGGCGCTGATCCACCCGCTTGTCGATATCCTGGGCTGTCACGGTGACTTCCAGCTCGTGATTGAGGCCACTTTTCTTCAGTTCTTTAACCTGCATTGTCATTCTCTTCTTTTCTATAATCTGACAAGTTGGTGCGGGTAGAGGGAGTCGAACCCACACGAGTTACCTCGCTGGAACCTAAATCCAGTGCGTCTGCCAGTTCCGCCATACCCGCGTTCCGGCAAGGCAATGTGTTAGCCGAGTAATGAGGGAAGTGCAAGGTTTAATAGGATGAAAATGGGGCGACCGACGGGGCTTGAACCCGCGACAACTCGGACCACAACCAAGTGCTCTACCAACTGAGCTACGGCCGCCACAGCGCCGTAGGAACGGCGCATATTCAGAATGGACTTTGTCTATAGGTTTATGATAGCTCTGGTCAAGTATTTATTACCCCCACGGAGCGCCAAACGTGCCAGCCAACGTCCTGAAATTCAAGAAAGATAGCGACCTCATAAAGTTCATCGCGGACAATGAAATCGTGTTTATCGAGCTCAATTTCACTGATATGCGCGGTAAATGGCACCACTCCGCCGAACATCACAGCGTCTTCAGCGCAGACACTATCAAAAACGGCCTGTTTTTTGATGGCTCCTCCATCGCCGGCTGGAAGGAAATCCATGAATCCGACATGATCGTCAGGCCGGATATCAACAAGGTCTGCATTGATCCTTTCGCCGCCCAGAAGACCATCAAGATCTTCTGCGACGTCTACGACCCCGCCACGGGCAAACCCTATAACCGCGACCCCCGCTCTATCGCCCGCGCCGCCGAAGACCACTTAAGAAATTCCGGTCATGCTGACACCGCCTATTTCGGCCCCGAAGCAGAGTTTTTCATTTTCGAAGATGTAAAATTCGACGTCTCAATGAATCGTGTCGGTTTCGAAATCGACAGCAGCGAAGGCCCCTACAACTCCGCGAAAAATTACGAGACTGGGAATTCCGGCCACCGCCCGCGCATCAAGGGCGGCTACTTCCCCGAAGCGCCGGTTGACAGCCTCTCTGACATTCGCGGCGAAATGGTCACGGTCATGCAGAGCATGGGCCTGGCCGTGGAAAAACATCACCACGAAGTCGCGCCCAGCCAATGTGAAATCGGCATCTTGTATTCCACCCTGCTAGATTGTGCCGACAACATGCAGATTTACAAACATGTCGTGCACAACGTGGCGAACAGCTACGGCAAAACCGCCACCTTCATGCCTAAACCCATTTTTGGCGACAACGGCTCCGGCATGCACTGCCATCAATCGCTCTGGAAAACCGGCAAAGCACTCTTCGCTGGCGAAGGCTACGCAGGCCTTTCCGACACGGCGCTTTATTACATCGGCGGCATCATCCGCCACGCCCGCGCACTCAACGCCTTCACCAACCCGACGACCAACAGCTATAAACGTCTTGTGCCGGGTTACGAAGCCCCCGTGCTGCTCGCCTATTCCGCGCGCAACCGCTCAGCCTCATGCCGCATCCCGCAGGTGAATTCACCCAACGCCCGCCGCGTCGAGGTCCGCTTCCCCGACCCGCTCGCCAATCCCTACCTCGCTTTTGCCGCGATGCTGATGGCCGGTCTCGACGGCATCGAAAACAAAATCCACCCCGGCGAGGCAATCGATAAAAATCTCTACGCTCTGCCCGAACATGAACTGAAAAGAATTCCGACCGTGTGCGGCTCACTGCGCGAGGCGCTCGAGGCACTGCATGCAAATAATAAATTCCTGCTGAAAGACGACGTCTTCACCGCCGACTTCATCGATTCTTATATCAAAATGAAAATGGAAGAGGTGGAAACATACGAAACGATGGTCCATCCGGTCGAATACCAGATGTATTATTCGTCCTGATTACCTGTAAATCAGGCCTTCATCCAGCGGCCTGATCAGGCTGAGAATAAGCGCATAGGCCTGAGTGTTTCTCGCCCAGATAAAGAAATCATCATCGCGCGAAGGCGTAATCAGGCTGACGAAGTAATAGTAATCGCCTGCCTCAAGCGGCACGATCCAGTATTCGTAATTCAGCAAACTGTTCTGGTTATCGACGGCTTTATAAACATCAACGGCACCAGCATTCAGTTCATTACTGAATTTGAAATCTTCAAACGTTTCGAATTTATCGCCTACCGCCAGATTGATTTTGGCCAAACCGCGCTTGAGATTGTCGATTTCACCCGGCACGGAATCGGCAGCATCATAGGCAACAATATCCACCTGGATACGCCCATCCAGCGTCTTGTAATTTTTCCAGTCAATCTTCTGCTCCGATTGAATATTCAGCAATTCGAAATTCATCCGCTCCGCGCCCTTCATCGGAGTCGCCCTGAACTCCCATGAAACCGGGTACTGGAATTCGGCAATATCAAGGAAGTGATACTTGGTCATTTCCTCGACTGACTCCGTAATCGGATATGTCAGCTCGAATGTCTTCATGACCTGGGCCTGCATCTGCTTTTCACCCTCCCAGCTATCGGCGGGCATGAAATACTGGGCCATGACGACACGCCTGCCGTTCATCTGCGCAACCGCTCGGATGACATAGG
Source organism: Alphaproteobacteria bacterium (assembly GCA_017999645.1). Taxonomy (GTDB): domain Bacteria; phylum Pseudomonadota; class Alphaproteobacteria; order Micavibrionales; family Micavibrionaceae; genus UBA7657. The sequence continues at coordinate 16,901 of JAGNLJ010000006.1, read as the reverse complement.
TCGTGCTCTCTATGACCTTCACGTAAAGTGCTTCGGCCCGTTTAAAATTATGTTCCCTGATGCCCTGGATGGTAAACCCGTTTGACAGCAGATATTGCAAAAGCCATTGCTGGGCCGAAAGCTGGTATTCCAGGTTAATGGCCTGCAGGGTGAAATAGCTGCGCTTGTCGATAACCGGCGGTCCATAATAACGAACGATCTCGCCGAGGATCTTGTTACTGATCTGGTAACTGGTGAGGGCCGAATCCTCGGGCCGCTTCCAGTCCGCAGGCAGCCTGAATCTGTACGACAACGCCTCGTCTCCCGCCGGGACATCTTCATAAAGCATGGTTTTGTCGTTGAATTCCTTGTCCGGCATCGGTGCAATATCCGGCAGTGCCTGCGCATAGCTTTTAAGCAACTGCTGTGCCGGGGCGATATTGGAAGGCAGGACAAGACCTGCCATAACCATCCCTGCGACCAGAATTTTAAGACTATACCGCCTGGAAAAGCGCTTCATCGAAACCCCTATATTATGTATTACGATGCGGGAAGACATTCCCTTCCCTTTTATTGTAGCGGATATTCGCCCCTGTTTGGAGTTTTTCTAAAACGGGGGCTTTTTTATGAAATTATTTGATTTCCGGGCCTGATAACGATAATTCAGGAGCATGGCCGATCTCTTTAACTCATCAAAAGCTAAGAAGAAGAACTCCTACGACGCCGCCGACATCCAGGTGCTCGAAGGCCTTGAGCCCGTTCGCCACCGTCCCGGCATGTATATCGGCGGCACCGACGAACGTGCCCTCCACCACCTCGTCGGCGAAATTCTCGACAACTCAATGGACGAAGCCGTCGCCGGTCACGCCGACTGGATCGAGATTGAACTGAAAGATGATTACTCCGTGGTCATCAGCGACAACGGCCGCGGCATTCCCATCGACGAACATCCTAAATATCCCGGTAAGTCCGCGCTCGAAGTCATCATGACCACTCTGCACTCCGGCGGAAAATTCTCGACTGACAATTACGAAACATCCGGCGGCCTGCACGGCGTCGGCATTTCAGTCGTCAACGCGCTGTCGGATTCCATGACTGTCGAGGTCGCACGCGGCGGCAAGCTCTACACCCAGACCTACTCACGCGGCAAGCCGACCTCGAAACTGAAAGAAAGCGCCGGGGCAAAAAACAAGCGCGGCACCACCGTCACCTTCCACCCCGACCCGGAAATTTTTGGTGCCAAGGCGCATTTCCGCCCAAGCTGGCTTCACCAGATGGCGCGTTCCAAGGCTTATCTGTATTCTGGGGTTGAAATCCGCTGGCGCTGCGACGAAAGCCTGATCGGCGAAGGCAAAACGCCCGCCGAAGATAAATTCCATTTCCCCGGCGGCCTCAAAGATTTCCTGATCACCTCGCTGCACGACCGTAAGACGCTCACCGCCACACATTTCACCGGCAAGGCAGAACTTCCTGATAAAGGTGGCCGCGTTGAATTCGCGGTCACATGGCCGCAAGATGGCGAAGGCTTCTCGCATTCTTACTGCAACACAATCCCGACCATCCATGGCGGCACACATGAACAAGGCCTCCGCGCAGCTTTGTCTCGTGGCCTCCGCGCCTATGCCGACATGACGAACGCGAAAAAGGCGTCCGTCGTCACGGCGGACGACATCATGTCCGGCGCCGCAGTCATTCTCTCGGTCTTCATTAAAAACCCGCTCTTTCAGGGCCAAACGAAAGAAAAACTCGCGAATGCCGAAGTCACCAAATGGGTCGACACCGCGCTCAAGGATTTATTCGACCACTGGCTTTCGAACGACCCGAATTCCAGCACAAATCTGCTGGAAACACTGATCGAGCGCGCCGAACTTCGCGTCCGCCAGAAGGACGAAAAAATCATGGCGCGCAAAAGCGCCACACGTAAACTTCGTCTACCCGGCAAACTCGCCGATTGCTCACGCCAGGAAGCCGAAGGCACAGAACTCTTCATCGTCGAGGGCGACTCGGCCGGCGGCTCTGCCAAACAGGGTCGCCACCGTGAGACCCAAGCCATCCTCCCCTTGCGCGGCAAAATCCTCAACGTCGTCAGCGCCACCATCGACAAAATCCGCGCCAACCAGGAAATTCAGGATCTCATCCAGGCCATGGGCAGCAACGCAGGCAAGGATTTCAAGGTTGAAAACTTACGTTACGAACGCATCATCATTATGACCGACGCCGACGTCGACGGCGCACACATCGCTTCACTCCTCATCACCTTCTTCTACACGCAAATGAAGCCGCTCATTGAAAAAGGCCATCTCTACCTCGCTATGCCGCCGCTCTACCGCCTCACCAGCGGCCAGATCAGCGAATATGCCCGCGACGACGCGCACAAGGAAGAACTTCTGAAAACGACCTTCAAAGGCAAATCAAAAGTCGATATCAGCCGCTTCAAGGGCCTCGGCGAAATGCCCGCCGCGCAGCTCAAGGAAACGACGATGAATCCGAAATCGCGGAAATTAATTCGCGTGAGCCTTCCAGACGCCGAAACTGCGCTAGGCATCGCCATCGAATTGAAAGACCAAAACGGCGGACAGAGCGAAACCGATGATCTTGTCGAGCGCCTTATGGGCAAAAATGCCGAACCCCGTTTCCTCTTCATCCAGGAAAATGCGCAATTCGTCCAGGACATCGACGTTTGAATTTTCAAAGCGCAAAAAAAATATCCCTCGCCTTCATTCTCCTGATAACTTTTCTTGCCGCACTTTACTGCGGCGGCACCACCATCTTCGCGCCCAAAGTTGCAAAAGAAAAAGCACGCCTCAGCCTTGATATCCTTGGCCTTGATGCCGCATTTCTTCCGGAGCCGCAATCGAAATGGGCCCACGTTTTTTACAACGACATCAAGCTCGACAAAGATGAGATCAGCACGATCAAGGCGATCGACATCAGCTATAACCCGTTTTCAATTCTTTTCACAGGCCGCTTAAACACCTTAAAATTTGTAAATCTTAACCTGATCGGCGAATGGAATCCACAAGCGCAAATCTCTGTAAGTTTCTCCGGCTGGACAATTCCTGAAAATTTTCAGCGCATCGCCGCCATCCCTGCACAATACATACGCATGGAGAAATCAAAAATTTCGATTCTCACACCGGGTCTGGGCGGCCTGTCGCTCGATTTTGATTTTAACGGGACGCTAAATAACAAAAAGCTGGAATTTCAGTCGCACCTAAATAGCGCGCAGAAATACATTAGCTTCACAGCAGGTGCTACAGGAATTCTGGCCCATGATTTTTCGAACATCGACGTCGAAATCGACGAGGGAAAATTCGAGATGCCCGAAGCCCACATCCGCGCCAGCCGCGGTCACGGCTGGTTCAATTACACCCGCGACAAATCCGGCTCCTCGAAAATCATGGCTGAACTTCGCGCAGGCGGCCTCACTGTGCTCGAAATGCCGTGGCAGAATGCCTCCGCAACCCTTGAAATCAAGGATGGAAATATTAAAACCTTCTCCGAAGCAAAATCCATTGGGGTTGAAGGAATTGAACTGGGCCTCAACTACCAAAGAGACGCAGAGGCCGCAGGAATGATCTATGGAAGCCTGCATACAGACAACGGCGCGGCTCTTTCAGATTTCCTCGGCGAACAATCTAAAATCACCCTGCCCGCAGCGGACATGACGATCATACGCAACACACAGGATCTCAAGGCCGACTTTGCCTATGAACCTGGAAAAATAAAATACCGCCTCAATACGATGCAAAACGCGCCGGTAAAAGAAGTCACCATTAAATAGCTACGGGTAATCGCACCTGTCGAACGTCACTTTTGCGAAAGACCGCGCGCCTTCCGTCACCGTGAAACGGTATTCCTTATCGCCTATAACCAACGACTGGTGAATGGGCATGACGCCCTTCTTGCTCTCGGCCCGACCGTCTTTGAGGATGAAATCAATCGTCACGGCCTTGCTGGGGTCATACCAGGCTTCGGGATCGCCTTTCGTATTCCGCGCTGAAATGCCGTGCCCTTTAATCGCGATCCCGCCTTCCGCGATGCTCGCCTTACTCTCCGGGCCTTTATAGGCAGGCGTGGAAACGACAAAACGCTGCGTTTCAGGTTCTGTACAATTCCTCGGCGGCCGCGCCGAGCGGATCAGAAAAGCCAGCCGCTCCGGGTCCATACCATCCGCAATCTGCCTGTGCACAAGCATAATCAGATCCTGCACAGGCCCCTCCGGCATGGTTTCGGCAACCGTTTTCTGCAGCTCTTCGTAACGCGTCGTCGCCGTCAGCGCTTCCGCTTTCAACTCTGTCATTGTATTTTCAAGTTCCTGCTTTTCCAGCGTCAGCGCATCGACCTGCGAACTCATCACGATTTCATCGCGAAAAACATGCTGCCGTCCCAGGAAAAATCCCAGCGCCCCTCCCGCCACCATGCAGACCAGCACAACAGCAAACCCCGCAAAGCGTTGCACGTTGCGCCTGCGGTAACGGTTATAAGGATCGTACGTATAAATGCTCATCGCCCCGTTTCCTTGCGGACAAAATCAGGGTCGCGGTATCCGGACTCGATAAACCCGCCGATATTTTTAAGGCCGAGCGTAAACAATATTTCCATTTCGCTGTCGCCGCTGGAATCATCCGTGTAATTCCGCACGCCCAGCAGCGACCACGACCAGCATTGATGGAAATAGTCCAGCCCGCCATAAGCCTGCCGCAGACCCGGGTTTTCGCCGAAATCATTCGTGGCCCCGGCCCGCACGCGCCATTCAGGGGTCAGGTAATAACCGATATCGTTATGCAGCTGCTCGCGGCTTTCATCGATATCGGTATCCTCAAGCGACGACGCATACAGGTAACGCGTGCTGAGCGAAAACGGACCAAGCCACGTGCCGAAATCGACCTCATGCCGTTCGGATGAAAGATCCTCGCTGTTGAGCTGGAACCGGTAATTCAGCGTATAGCGGTTGTCAAAAGTCGATGAAATCTGTCCGACATAATCGGAATTCTGCTCATCCAGCCCCGATCCTTCAGGGAACGGATTATCCTTCTCGCTCAGACGGTAACTTTGCCCGAGGAAAATATCGCCGTGATTGCCCTCGTAATCGTAAATACCCGTGCGCAATCCGTAGGTCAGGCGCGAACGGTCCTCGATCCGGTCAATCCCCGGAAAACGGTTCGGCTCGAAAATGTTACTGGCATCAATCTGCACATCCCGGCTGTCTTCATTCGGAATTTTAGTGTTCACATCGACATTCGGCGCCATGGTCAACGCAACGATTGGCTCTAATGTCACCTGGTAATTCTCATACTGACTCGCCATCGGATAGCTTGTCTGCATATGAACCTGCGGGAAGAACTGCGCCGCGAAGGAATCGCCGCTCCGGTTTGAACCCGCCACCGCAATATCACGGTCCGTAACGGAATAGAAATCCCCGCGCAAACCCGCATCCACCGTCGTCAGGAACCCGTAATCGGAAACCAGCCGCCGCTGCCACCCGCCCTCAAGATTGAGCCGGTTCATATCCTGCCCGCTGCCGCCGCGCACAAGCCCGAGGAACGACGCACCTGCATCCCATCGCCCGCCGATCACCGGCACGCTGCCCGGCTCGCCCATAAAGCTGGTAATGATCTCAGGCAGCACTTCCGGCTGTTCTTCCTGGGCGCTGCGCACACGCACATCCTGGAACGTCAGCATGCGGCCTACGGCGTAATCACGTCCGGAAAATCTTTCGGCATAAATTTCATTCTCAAGCACGTCTTCATTGGTGAAATCATACTGGCGCATATACTGGTCGTCCGACGCCCAGTTCACATTGACGCCCGAGCGCCATTTGTCATTCATGTCCCAGCGCGCTTCGCCCAGCACGTGCCCCCTCACCTCTTCATCCAGATCGACATCGCGGTTGCCGACCTTCTCCGTGCGGCTGGAATAGGTAATACCCCCGTTCAGCTCAAGCGAAGCCGCATCCCAGCGCTGGCGGTATTGCGTCACCATCAGCGGCGCTTCCTCGGTCATGACCATCATGCCAACCGTTGCATCTTTGTCCGGTGCAATGTTCCAGTAATAATCCTCACGCACGAATGCACCTAAATTACTTTTGAATCCGCCCGAAGGCGCAAGCAAACCGCTCTTGCGCTTGATAGTGCCGTCAGGATGCGAGAAATACGGGATATAAGCGATCGGGAAACCCCAAGCCTCGAACCGCGCGCTCGTATAGCTGATCATATGCGCTTCGCTGTCATGCTCGACTTCAGAAGCGCGGATCTGCCAGACCGGCGGCTTTTCCGGCTCAGCCTTACACGGCTCGCAAGGCGTATAGGTCGCATCATTCATAACCGTTTTAACGCCGCCTGTGCGCGTGCCATCCGCCGCCGTGAAACGCGACCCGTCAGCCAGGTAAGTTTTGAGGCCGCGCACGAAACCATCTTTGAATTCGTTATGAAGCTCGACCTCTTCCGAATAATGAATATCGCCGCTCTCTTCGTTCAGCACCACGTGCCCGCTGGCGATTACACGATCTTCCTTCAGGTAATAGACAATCTGATCCGCACGGAAAATTCTTCCCGATTGAACCAGCATTACATTTCCTGACGCCGTAACAGTCTGGCTGGCCTCGTCATGCTCCATCGTGTCGGCTTGCAGATCGACCGGCGCATTTGAAACCGGTTTGTCCTCGATGGATTCTGCAGCTGCAGTCTCGCCCACCGGCATCTGGGCAGGCATCTCCGACAAATCACCTTCATAAGGCCCCTGCATATAAGGCTCCGGCCCGGTCATCAGCCGCGCCGAATCCGCAAGCTGCACAGGTTCTTCAACGGGAGCGGATGAATCGGAAGGCGCGGTCAGCATCTGGGCCGAAGACGGAAAAACAGCCGCAAAAAACACGGCACCGGCCAGGGAGAAAATACAGACGAAACGGCGCATCGGAAAACGCTTTTAAATAAGTGAAATTATTCGTGAATTTTGCCCTTGCGGGACTGGCCGGGTCAAGGGGATTTGCCCGTATTATGGAGCTTTTTAAGAGCTACCTTTTGCCCTGACCGCCGAAGAACCCGGGCATTTCATCGCCGAATCCCTGCACGTTGCGTTCAGGCTGGTGATTCTCCCGTGGGACGGGCTTTTTCTGTTGGCGCTCAGGCTGACGCTCTTCGCGTGGGGCGCGGGCCTCCTGTTTAGAGTCCTGCCTTTCCGAACGAGGCTTTTCCTCGCGCAGACGTTCTTCGCGGGGCGCACGTTCGGAACCTCTTCCCGCATTTTCAACCGTGATTTTCTGTTTTATGAGCTTTTCAATCGCATCGACATATTTCTGCTCGTCTTTCGTGGCGAGCATCCACGCACGGCCTTCTTTGCCTGCGCGGCCCGTCCGACCGATGCGGTGAACGTAATCTTCTGCGTTGAAAGGCACATCATAATTGAACACATGCGAAACATCATCCACGTCCAGCCCGCGCGCCGCCACGTCGCTGCACACCAGCATCGTAACTTTGCCTTCCTTGAATTCCGCCAGAGTCTTCGTCCGCGCACTCTGCTCCATATCGCCATTGATACCCTTGGCCGCGTAACCCTTGCGCTGAAGATATTGCACAACTCCGCCCATATCGCGCTTGCGGTTGCAGAAAATGAACGCGTTCTTCACTTCCTCTTTCCTCATTAATTTATCAAGCGCATCCAGCTTGTCTTTCGGATGAACGCTCACTAAAAATTGCGTCACCCGCTCGGATGTCGATGATGTCGGCGCCACTGAGACTTCCTTAGGGTTGCTTAGGAATTTTTGCGTCAGCTTTTTGATCTCCGGCGGCATCGTCGCTGAAAACAGCAGCGTCTGGCGGATCGGCGACAGACGCGAAACGATTTTCTCGATATCGGGAATGAAACCCATATCCAGCATCCGGTCGGCCTCGTCGATCACAAGAATTTTAATATCGCTGAGCAGAATTTTCCCGCGCTCGAACAAATCCAGCAGCCTGCCGGGCGTCGCAATCAAAACATCAACACCGCGATCAAGCTTCTTGATCTGCTCATCCATTGACGTCCCACCAACCAACAGCGCCTTCGTCAGCTTAGCGTATTTGCCATATGTGTCAAAATTTTCGGCGATCTGTGCAGCCAGTTCGCGTGTCGGCGAAAGAATGAGCGAACGCGGCATACGTGCCTTCGCACGTCCCCCCTGCATGATCTCAATCATCGGCAGCGTAAAGCCCGCCGTCTTGCCCGTTCCCGTCTGCGCCAGGCCGACAATATCCCGGCCCATCAGGATGATCGGAATGGCCTGCGCCTGGATAGGCGTCGGGGTGTCATAGCCGCATTCGGCGACAGCCTTGAGGATGTTTTCGCTTAAACCGAGGTCTGTAAAATGCATGGATTGTTTATATCACTTTCAATAAGCTCGACTTATTATTATAAAACCTTGGGAAAAGCAACTAAAACGCGTGATTCATGGGCACCACCGGAAACGAAGAAACCACAGACTTTACCCCCCTTTTCGATGAAAAAGGGCTAATCCCCTGCGTTGTGAGCTCGGTCGCAGGCGAGGTATTGATGGTCGCGTGGATGAACCGGGAAGCCCTCGATCTAACCCTAAAAACCGGCGAGGCCCATTTCTGGTCCCGCTCCCGTCAGGAGCTCTGGCACAAGGGTGCCACCTCCGGCGAAACCCAGAAACTCATCGAAATGAAGGTCGATTGCGACCAGGACTGCCTGTGGATCACCGTCGAAATGCAGGGCGCTAAACAGGCCGCCTGCCACACAGGCCGCCACTCATGCTTCTACCGCATCGTCGGCAAAAACGGAAAGCTCTCTTTCAAAGAGTGACCCGTAATGCACGGCGTCCGGCAACCGGATCGTATTATGGTTGCGGTGAAACAGCACATAAACCGCCACGTTGATCACAAATAACACCGTCGCGATTTTCAAAACCATATGAATTTTATTTTTCTTCTGGGCTTTTGGCCCGCAATGACCGTCGCAGCAATGCTTGTGCTGCTCGTGCGGCCCCATATGCTCGGTGTAATAATGCAGCCCCCACCCCATAACCAGAATAATGCCCGAGATCGTAATCATTGGCACTTCCCAGTGATGCAGGATTTCATGCACGTGTACCCACCCCGTCGGCAACGTGCTGATGATACCGATGCCCGACAGAACACTGACGATGCTGAACACCGTCGGCAGCACGCAGCAGAAAATATGGCTGGTCTCGGAGACCAGCAGCGCGGCCAAAACTGTCTTTCTGTATTTTTCCATCTATTTCTCTTGAAAACGTTCGTTACAATATAACATAATGCACTTCATGCAAGAAAAAACAATACGCACACTTGAAAGGGTGGAAAAATCGCTTCTGCAAAAGGGTGAACGCTTCACCGCGCCCCGCCGCGACGTACTCAAAACCCTCATCCAGGGCAAACCACCGCTCAAGGCCTACGACGTCGTCGAAAAAATGAAGGGCGCCAAGCCCATGACCATTTATCGCGCGCTGGATTTTCTTGTGGCGCAGGGTCTTGTGCACCGCATCGAAAGTCTGAATGCCTACGTGCCTTGCGTCGAGGCGCATTGCGTCCACACGGATTCGCAATATCTTATCTGCGATGATTGCGGCAACGTCGAGGAACTCCACAACCACGCAATCGATGATTACATCGCAAAAAAAGTTGCCGATGAAGGATTCCGCGTCTCCCACAAAACCATGGAACTCCACGGCACCTGCGCGAAATGCACGAATTAAAATTTGTGCTATACTAGAATCATGGAGGGTCTTCCATGACAATCAAAGGCGAACAACTCTACGAACTCGGCTGGCTTCCAATAACGGATTTATCCAGCCTGCAGCCCAGCTTCAACAACCTGCCCGAGGATAAATACGCTGAAAAACGCCTGCGCTCGAGGCGTTACTCCTGCTACCGCTATAATCCCGACGGCTCGGTCACAAAACTTTCGCAAAAAGATTTCATGCAGAGCAGCAATATCAACAAGCATGTCGGCGACATTGAACGTAAATACGATGCGTTGGACCCTACACTCGAAACCAACCCTGTTTTCCTTAAAATGTTCGAGGAATTCCAGGAGCGCACTAATTTAAGCCCCGGCAGCGCCATCGAAGTCCACCAGATCCGCTGGCATTGCGCCAAGCGCGTCAAAATCCCTGCGCCTGAGGGCGTCCACCAGGACGGCTTTGATTATATCGGCATGTTCATGGTGAATTCGCACAATATCGACGGCGGCGAGCTCATGATCTACCCCTCGCCCGATGAAGCGCCGCTCTTGGTCAAGCAACTCGAACCCGGCGAATTCATGATCCTGAACGACAAGCGCCTCTTCCATTACGCCGCACCGCTGGTACCGCGCCCGAACAAGGATGAAGGGTATTGGGATTTGATTATTCTGACGGCAAACGAAGCGCTTAACGCCGCCACGAATTAAAGCTTCTCAAGGCTTTCGAACAGCATATCCATTTCGGCGAACGTGTTGTAATGCACGCATCCAACGCGCACGACCCCGCCCTTGGACGTCAGGCCAAGCGCATCCGTTACGCCGTGATTATAAAAACTACCCGCACCCGTCGTGATAAGATCTTTCGCAAGGTGATCGGAAATAGCCGGCGACTTAAAACCATCGACCGTAATCGCAAACGTCGCTGTTCGCTCGCGCACGCGCTCTGGGTCGGTAACGCCCCACACGGTAACATTCCCGGCCTCCTTGGCCCGCTTCAGGAATCGCCTGCTCCATTCACGCTCATACGCACCGACGCGTTCATAACTAGTTTCCAGTTGCTCGCGCAGAGTCTTGCCGAACAAACCGACCGAGGCGATGTAATCGATAGCGGCTGAAAAACCTGCCTGCGCCTCGAAATTCTGCGTGCCCGTCTCCCAGCATTCCGGCGGCGTATTGATAGATGGCTCAACCCTGTAAGGCTTTAATCGTTCGAGATGTTCCCGCTTGCCGTACACCATGCCCATGTGCGGCCCGTAAAATTTATACGGCGAGCACGCCATGAAATCGCAATCCAGCTTTTTAACATCCGGCAGATAATGCGGCGCATAGTGCGTGGCATCCGCATATGTCATCGCGCCCACGGATTTCGCCGCCTTTACAATCCGCGCCGCATCCGTCAGTGATCCGCACGCATTCGACGCCAGCGTAAAAGCAATGAACTTCGTTTTAGCTGAAATCAGTTTTTCAAAATGATCATAGTCGAGCGTGCAATCTTCCGGACGTATGGACACCATGTGCCATTTCACGCCCCTGTCTTCCGCCGCCTGCTTCCAGTACGAAATGTTCGCGTAGTGGTCGAGATTGGTCAAGATAATTTCATCACCTTCATTCCATTCACGGCTGATCGAACGGCTTAAATGTGCCGTGATGGTGCTCATATTCGCGCCGAAAATAATTTCGCCCGGCGACGCATTGAAAAACGCCGCGCCTCTCTCGCGCGCCATCCGCACAACCTCATGCGTGCGCTTTACAGTATAAAACTGGCTGGAAATTACATTGCTCGTACCCTGCAGGAAATAATCGGACATCGCCTTGGCCACGCTTTCAGGCACCTGCGTGCCGCCCGGCCCGTCGAAAAACACCGGCATATTGCCGCTTATTTTTCTGGCCAACGCCGGAAAAAGTTTCCTGACTTCCTGCGGATCGAACGCTTTCATGCTGTTTTCTTTTCTTCTTCCTGAATGTCCATTGCAAACGCAGCGTCTTTAATATGCATCTCGACGCTCTCACGCCCCTGCCATTCATTGATTTTGAGCGTACCACACAAATGAAACGGTCGTCTCCCCTGCTTTAGTAATGCATCGCCCAGCGGCGTATCCACAGCGCGGAAAGCCACCGCCTTGAGCCTGGTGCCGCCTTCCCAGTCACCCGCCAAGACCCGCACATGGCTGCTGCCAACGACATCAGCGGAATGAATCCGCACATTATTTATAACAAACAAAGGCTCAGGATGTTCCTGCCCGAACGGACCCACGGAATCCCGTATTAATTTTACAAAATCCGCCCGCAAGCCGCGCACCGACAATACGCCGTCAATCAGGGATTCACTATTCGCGCTGAGCGAAGCCGCCTGATTTTTCACCTGCTCATAAACAAATTCACGCAACGCCGCGATATTCTCAGGCAAAACCGTAAAACCACCCGCCATCGCGTGCCCGCCGCCTTTTTCGAGCAATCCCTTATTCCGCGCATCGATAAATATTTTCGCGATATTAATTCCCGGCACACTGCGGCCCGATCCCTTGCCCTCTTTTTTGCCGTTATCCGTGTATGTAATCACGCAAGAAGGCTTGCCGTATTTTTCCTTCAGCCGCCCGGCCACTAATCCCGCTAAGCCCGGGTGCCAGCTCTCATCATCAACGACAATCGCCGGAAACTGGTCGAGTCCGCCCGCTTCCACTTTCTGAATGGCCTCGAATTCCATTTGCGTTTGTATCTCTTTGCGCTTCTCGTTGCAGTCATGCAATGTCCACGCGATGTTCTTCGCCTCTTCTGAATCGTCGGTGCTGAGTAGCTGCGCGCCTAGATCCGCCTTGTGCACACGGCTTCCCGCGTTGATCCGTGGGCCCAGCACAAACCCAGCTGTGAATACATCCGGCGCGGAATTAACCTTGGCGGTTTCCAACAAAGCTTTGATGCCGGGGTTCTTGCGGGTGGCCAGAACTTCAAACCCCGTTTTAACAAACAACCTGTTCGCGCCCTTGAGCGGCACCATGTCACACACTGTGCCAAGGGCCACTAAATCCAGGAAATTTTTCAGATCCGGCCCGGCCTGCCCGGTTTTTTCCTTCATGCGGTTATTGATTGCAACGCAGGTGAGAAACGTCACGCCGCACGCCGCCAACATATTTAGGCCAGACACATCATCCTTCCGCTTCGGATTAATGATATATTTCGCATCCGGCAGTTTATCTTCCGCTTCATGGTGGTCGAGAATAATGATCTCCAGCCCCATGGCCTTGCCTTCAGCCACGATATCGAACGCCGTCGTCCCGCAATCGAGCAGGAAAACAATTTCTGCACCGTCCGTTTTTAATTTCTGCAGCGCCTCGGTATTCGGGCCATATCCTTCCGTGAGTCTGTCCGGAATATAAATCGGTGCATCCACTCCATAGGCTTTGAGAAAACGATGCAGGATCGCCGATGATGTCGCGCCATCCACGTCAAAATCACCAAAGATACTGATTTTTCTCTTTGCTAGAACCGCGTCACTGACATGCTCGGCCAGCTCGCGCATCCCCGTCAGCGAAAACGGGTCGGGAAAATCATTTTTAAGCGTGGGGGATAAAAATTTCGGAATATCACTGTCGGCAATTTCCCGCGCACAAAGCATCCGCGCCACAGGCTCAGGCAATCCATGCTTCCGAGCCACCTGCTCGATCAGGCTCAGCTCCACATCGGGCATAACCCAACGGGCACGCATTAAAGACTGCTGAATATTGAACAATGAATCGGGCATAACCCGATTATAACGACTTAATCAGACGGATTTAAGCCAGTTTTTCCGCTCGAAATTATGCGTCGCCTCAACCCGGCGTACCGTGCCTGAACGCGACCGCATGATAATGGACGAGGTCGAAGCCCCGCCCGGAAAACGCCGCACACCACGCAGCATGGTGCCATCCGTCACGCCCGTCGCTGCGAACATGACATTGCCCGGTTTCGCGAGATCGTCCGTCGTATAAATCTTCTTCAAATCTTTAATACCCCAGCGCTCGGCTCTCGCCCGCTCATCATCATTCCTGAAAATCAAACGCCCCAGCATCGACCCGCCGATACATTGCAGCGCCGCCGCAGCCAACACGCCTTCCGGCGCGCCGCCATTGCCGACATAAACATCGATGCCCGTCTCCGGGTCCGTCGTCGCGATCACCGCGCTGACATCGCCATCCTGAATCAGTGTAATCCGCGCACCCGCCGCGCGCACATCATTAATCAGTTTTTCGTGGCGCGGGCGGTCTAAAATACAGACCATTAAATCTTCAATCTTCGTACCTTTTTCCTTGGCGATCTTTTTGAGCAGGTCCGACATCGGCGCATCTAAATCCAGAACCTTCGGATTCACGCTCGGCCCAACCGCCAGCTTGTCCATGTAAACATCCGGCGCATTCAGGAACCCGCCCTCATCCGCCATCGCCAGAACCGCCAGCGCGTTGTTGCCGCCGCGTGCCGTAATGTCCGTGCCTTCCAGCGGGTCTAACGCGATATCGATGCGCGGCCCGCCCTGCCCGACTTCCTCACCGATATAAAGCATCGGGGCCTCATCGCGCTCGCCTTCGCCGATCACGACGCGGCCTGAAATATGAAGCGTGTTCAGCGCCTCGCGCATCGCATCCACCGCCGCCTGGTCGGCACCGTCCTTGTCGCCCCGACCTATCAGGCGCGAAGCGGCCAGCGCCGCAGCCTCCGTCACGCGGATAGCTTCGAGCGCAAAATTGCGGTCCATTTGATTATCAGGCATGGCTTCTGTCTTTTCCTTGGGGATCATGGGCGTATCTTATGCTCCCGCTCCTTATAATACAACCACCCGCAACAGGCATGGCTCGCCAATTGTGCTATCCAGTTTCGCGATCTGGCGGCAGCTTTCGGCGATATTCGAGCGCCCCGCTTCATGCGTTGTCATCACAACATTCACCGGCTGGCCCGGGTCGCGCCCTTCCTGCAGCACGCTCTCGATGGAAATATTCTGGTCGCGCAAAATCGCTGAAATATCGGCAATCACGCCGGGCTTATCCAGCACAGTGATGCGCATATAAAACTTACTCTGTGTCTCGCCGAGATCCATGACCTTCATGTCGTTCAGCTTCGACGCCGGGATACCAAATGTGGGCGTATGAACCCCGCGCGCGAGATCGACAATATCGGCGACCACGGCAGATGCCGTCGGCCCCTCGCCCGCCCCGCGCCCGGTCAACAGTGGTGTTTCAAAGAAATCGCCCTCGACGAACACGGCGTTGTAAACATCTTCGATGGAACCCAGCGGATCGTCCGCCGGAACCAGGCACGGCTCAACACTCTGCACGATCTTGCCGCCATGATCCCTGCTAATGCCGAGCAACTTGATTTTATAGCCGAGCTTCCCGGCGAACTTGATATCGACATCTGTCAGCTTCGTGATGCCCTTGAGTTTTACACCTTTGAAATTCGGCTTCACGCCATAGGCAATCGCCGCCAGAATTGCGGTCTTATGCCCCGCATCCGTACCTTCTACATCAGCCGCAGGGTCCGCCTCCGCGTAACCCTTGGCCTGCGCCTCTTTCAGAACATCATCGAAATTCCGACCCGAAACACGCATCTGCGTCAGGATATAATTGCACGTGCCGTTCAGAATGCCATAGACGCCCGTAATCCTGTTCGACGTAAATCCCGCGCGCAGCGAACGGATAATCGGCACGCAACCCGCCACCGATGCTTCATACATCAAATTGACGCCGTTTTTCTCGGCGATGCTCGCCAGCTCGAAACCATGGTTCGCCAGCAGCGCCTTGTTCGCCGTCACGACATGTTTTTTATTCTCTAAAGATTTGGTTACCAGCGTTCGCGCCGAGCCTTCCGCGCCGCCCATAAGCTCAACAACCACATCCAGCTTTTCATCAGCCAGGCTCTCCGGCTTGTCGGCCCATTTATATTTGGAAAGATCGACGCCGCGGTCTTTTTTTCCCCGCGCCGATACAGTGACGATCTCAATCGGTTTTCCCGCCCGCTCGGCGATCATTGCGCCGTTCTGTTGCAGGATTTTGACAACCCCTGTCCCAACGGTCCCAAGACCGGCAATACCAATGCGGAAAGCTTCAGACATAGGCCCTATTACTGCACGGAAACGCCAAGAACCTCAACCCGCCTCGCGGCAACTTCGACGGGTTTATGGCCGGGAACAGGCGGTCTGGTTTCACCGTAACCCTTGGTTTCTATGCGCTCGGGCGGAATTCCGCTCTCGATCAACGCCCGCGCCACGGCAAAGGCGCGGTCCATGGAAATCTTCAGATTGATGATCTTGCGCTGGACCGGGTCCTGTATCGAGGACATGACACTCGCATGGCCCATCACCGAAATATCCTGCCCGGTATAACCACGCCCGACCACCGACAACGTAGCCAGATCCTCCTGCTTGAGTGAAACCGAGTCATGGTCGAAATAAATCGTCAGCGGGTTGCCGCCCGCATGCAGCGAAACGTAGCCATGATCGGGAGCCCCGCGTTCCTGTCCCGGAAATGGCGTCAGTTCGGACACGGGCGGCGCATATTGCACAACGCGGGGATTGACCATTGCGGCCATCTCGTCATCCAGCGGAAAAACCTCGACGCCCGGATAGGCGTTTAAATATGTCTCGTTATAAATGGGAACGGCACTCACAGGCTGGATATCCAGCGGCCCTGCCGAGGATTGCGGCCCGGGTACGTCATTTCCATCATCTTCCCCCGCTCTCCAGTCCTCGCCGTCCAGCGGGAAAACTTCGACGCGCCCGTCCGAGGAGCGGTGAATGACATCGGCTACATCGCGGTATTCAACCGGGTCCAGTACTTGCGACTGAACCTGGCCATTCGTCAGATCGACGCTTTCAGCAGGCTTCTCCGTGCTGACATCGACCTTCTCTCCGGTATCGAAATAGGAACAGGCCATCAACACACTGGCGGAACCGAGAATAACGAGCAGATTTGCAATTTTTTTCATGGGCGGGGCTTTTCAAAGAGACTCAGGGACAAACGCCTGAAAATGATAGGCGACATCATAATGGACTTTCAAGCCTTTAGCCCCATGTTATCCCCCCGTGATTATCCGGGCGCCGGACTTGATTTTCTACCTTATCTAAGTCAAATTCCTGTTTGCCTTCCTGCGTTTACAGCCCACGGGCGAGAAACACGTTTAACTCATGACCAAAGCATCTCCCAACGCCTCAGTTAATAATGGTGCCGCCATGCCCGATCCGGTCGCGCTCGGCCAGG
>JAGNLJ010000020.1 GCA_017999645.1 Alphaproteobacteria bacterium | reverse complement strand
TAAGGATCGCGGAATTATCCTGCCCCTCGATCAGCTTGCCGCGCATGTAATGGCGCATCGCCATCATACGTTTCAGGCCGAGCCGCACCGGCGCTTCCTTGCCGCCCGTCAAGAGATTGGCGAGGTATTTCACCGGAATTCGCATATCGTCGAGATCGGGCATGATGCCGTCCTTGGTGGCGATTTTTCCGGCCTGCGCGGCGGCTTGCACCGGCGAAAGCGGCGGGATGTACCAGACCATTGGCAAGGTTCTATATTCGGGATGCAGCGGGAAGGCAACCTTCCACTCCATCGCCATTTTATAGACAGGTGATTGCTGCGCACCCTCGATCCAGTTCTCCGGAATGCCGTCCTTGCGTGCCTGTTTAATGACTTCCGGATCGTGCGGATTGAGAAATGTTCCTAATTGCGATTCGTAAAGGTCTTCCGGATTTTCAACACTGGCCGCCTCTTCAATACGGTCAGCGTCGTATAGAACGACGCCGAGATAGCGGATGCGCCCAACGCAGGTTTCCGAGCATACCGTCGGCTCACCGTTTTCGATGCGCGGGTAGCAGAAGGTGCATTTTTCTGCTTTGCCGGATTTCCAGTTGTAGTAAATTTTTTTGTATGGACAGCCGGATATGCACATGCGCCAGCCGCGGCATTTATCCTGATCGACCAGAACAATGCCGTCCTCTTCGCGCTTATAGATCGATCCCGAAGGGCAAGACGCGACGCAGGTGGGGTTGAGGCAATGCTCGCACAGCCGCGGCAGATACATCATGAAGGTGTTTTCGAACTGTCCGTACATCTCTTCTTCGATGTCCTTGAAATTGTAGTCCTTGCGGCGATGCTCGAATTCGGTGCCGAGAATTTCCTCCCAGTTCGGGCCCCAGTGGATTTTCTCCATCCGCTCACCCGTAATCAGAGAGCGCGGCCGCGCGGTCGGCATGGTTTTCGACTCTGGCGCCTTTTGTAGATGGTCGTAGTCAAACGTGAAGGGCTCGTAATAGTCGTCGATCTCCGGCAAATCGGGATTGCCAAAAATTTTTGACAAAATACGCCAGCGCCCGCCTTGTTTTGGATGGATTTTGCCGTTCTTGCCGCGGGCCCAGCCGCCATTCCATTTGTCCTGGTTTTCCCAATCTTTCGGATAACCCACGCCCGGCTTGGTTTCAACGTTGTTAAACCAGGCGTATTCCACACCTTCCCGCGACGTCCAGACATTTTTACACGTCACGGAACAGGTGTGACACCCGATGCATTTATCGAGATTCAGCACCATGCCGATTTGCGCCCGTATTTTCATTCTGCGGCCTCCGTTTGCGCTGTCTCTTCCATCCAGTTGATATTCTGATCTTCGACTTTTCGAACAATCACGAATTCGTCGCGGTTGGATCCGACTGTGCCGTAATAATTGAACCCGTAGGAAAGCTGCGCATAGCCGCCGATCATGTGTGTCGGTTTTACTGTGGCCCGTGTGACGGAATTATGAATACCACCCCGCGCATTGGCGATCTTGCTGCCTGGCGTGTTCACGATTTTCTCCTGCGCGTGATACATCAGGAGCATACCTTCGTTTACACGCTGAGAAACAACAGCACGCGCCATGATGGCACCGTTGGTGTTGAACACTTCCACCCAGTCGTTATCCTTGACGCCGACTTTTCCGGCATCAGTTTCACTCATCCAGACGATCGGCCCGCCGCGCGAGAGCGTGAGCATGTGCAGATTGTCGGAATAGGTCGAGTGAATGCCCCATTTCTGGTGCGGGGTGATGAAATTCAGCAGCACCGTCGGCGTCCCGTCGTCGTGCTTGTCCATCATATTTTGAATCGTGTTCGTGTTAATCGGCGGACGGTAGGAGACCAGTCCCTCGCCGAAATCGATCATCCACGGGTGGTCCTGATAAAGCTGCTGGCGGCCGGTCAGCGTGCGCCATGGAATATATTCATGGACGTTGGTATAGCCAGCGTTGTAGCAAACATGCTCGGATTCCAGGCCGCTCCAGGTCGGCGAGCTGATAATTTTGCGCGGCTGGGCCTGAATATCGCGGAAGCGGATTTTCTCCTCCTCTTTCGGCTTGGCCAGATGCGTGTGATCGCGGCCCGTAATTTTACTCAGCGCCGCCCAGGCCTTGACCGCCACCTCGCCGTTGGTTTCCGGGGCCAGTGAGAGAACAACCTCGCAGGCGTCGATGTCGCTTTCGATTTTGGCGCGGCCATTTTTCTCGCCGTTGAGTTTTTTCAGGAAATCAACTTCGTGATCGGTGTTCCAGCCGATGCCCTTTCCACCATTGCCAAGTTTTTCCAGTAGAGGTCCGAGGCTTGTAAAGCGTTCGTACGTCGCGGGGTAATTGCGCTCCACTACCTTCATGGCCGGCGCGGTCTTGCCGGGAATTAAATCGCACTCGCCCTTGCGCCATTCCTTGACATCGGGTTGAGCCAGTTCGCCCGGCGTGTCGTGCTGGATGGGGGTTAAAACAATTTCCTTCTCGATGCCGAGATTGCCGGGCGCGAGTTCGGAGAATTTTTTGGCGATGCCCTTGTAAATTTCCCAATCGCTGCGGCTTTGCCAAACCGGATCGATGGCCTTCGACAGAGGGTGAATGAACGGATGCATGTCCGAGGTGTTGAGGTCGTTTTTCTCATACCAGCTGGCTGTAGGCAGTACGATGTCGGAATACATGCAGGTCGTGGACATGCGGAAATCCAGTGTCACCACGAGGTCGAGCTTTCCTTCCGGTGCCTTGTCGTGCCAGACGACTTCGCCGGCGTCACGCTTTCCTTCCGCGCCCAGATCCTTGCCCTGCACGCCGTGCTGGGTGCCGAGGAAATGCTTGAGAAAATATTCATGGCCCTTGCCGCTTGACCCCAGAATATTCGAGCGCCAGACAAATAAATTTCTTGGCCAGTTGTCCTGATGATCCGGATCTTCGCACGACATACGGAGATCACCGGATTTCAGGCGTTCCACAACGTAATCAACAGGATCCTTACCTTTATCCTCGGCCTGCTTCACCAGTTCAATCGGATTTTCCTGTAATTGCGGCGCGGACGGCAACCAGCCCATGCGTTCGGCGCGGATATTGCAATCGATGAGAGAACCTTTCCATTTTTTCTTATCGGCCAATGGAGAGAGAATGGAGCTGACGGCCAGAGTTTCGTAGCGCCACTGATCCGTGTGCGCATAGAAGAAGGACGTGGAATTTTGCTGACGCGGCGGACGAACCCAGTCCAGCGCGAAGGCTAACGGCGTCCAGCCAGTTTGCGGTCGCAATTTTTCCTGACCCACATAATGCGACCATCCCCCACCTGACTGGCCGATACAACCGCAGAACACCAGCATATTGATAGCGGCGCGGTAATTCATATCCATGTGGTACCAATGATTCATCGCTGCACCGATGATGATCATCGACTTGCCTTTGGTAACATCGGCATTTTGTGCAAACGCACGCGCGACCTGTATGATCTGCGCCGCCGGAGTGCCGGTGATTCTTTCCTGCCACTGGGGCGTATAGGGAATATTATGGTCGTAGCTGGAGGCCACGTGATCGCCGCCAAGGCCCTCACGCGCAATGCCGTAATTGGCACACAGAAGGTCAAAAACGCAGGCGACGGGAACCTTTTCCCCGTTCAGATCGAGATATTTCACCGGGATATTGCGATCCAGAATTTCTTCCTGTGCGTTAGGCTTAAAATAGCCGTGCTCGTGATCTTGCCCCCCAAAATACGGGAAGCCAACGCTCAAAATGGCATCGTGCTTTCCGAGCAAGGTTTTCTGCGGTCGTATTTTTTTGCCAGTTTTGGAATCTGTCGGAACGATATTCCATTTTCCATCCTCGCCCCAGCGGAAGCCGATCGAGCCAGTTGGAACGGTAACATCCCCTGTATTCTCATCGATACAAACGGTTTTCCACTCGGGGTTAGTTTTCTCGTCCAGTGAGTCTTTGAAATCCGAAGCCCGCACCATGCGACCCGGAACATAACGACCATCACGTTCTTCCAGCTTTACAAGGAAAGGAAAGTCGGAATAATTTCGCGTGTACTCGTCGAAATATTCCGATGTATTTTCAAGATGAAACTCTTTTAAAATCACATGCCCCATCGCCATACCAACGGCGGCGTCCGTTCCCTGGCGTGGGTGGAGCCATACATCGCCAAATTTAGAAGCCTCGGAATAATCGGGCGTGATAGTGACGATTTGTGTGCCACGATAACGCGCCTCGGTCATGAAATGCGCGTCGGGCGTGCGCGTCTGTGGCACATTTGAACCCCACATGATAATAAAACCAGAATTATACCAGTCGGCGCTTTCCGGCACGTCGGTCTGCTCGCCCCATGTTTGGGGACTGGCTGGCGGCAGGTCACAATACCAGTCGTAAAAACTCATACATACGCCGCCGATCAACGACAGATAACGCGAGCCTGCGGCATAGGAAACCATGGACATCGCTGGGATCGGCGAAAAACCGATAACACGGTCGGGCCCATGCTTTTTAATGGTATAAATATTCGCCGCCGCGATGATCTCATTTACTTCATCCCATTCGGCACGCACAAACCCGCCGCGGCCGCGCACTTTTTGATATTCGGAGCGTAAGACCGGATCGGCCTGAATCGCGTCCCAGCTTTTAACAGGATCGCTGTTGTGCTGTGCCTTCATATTCCGCCACATCTTCAAGAGACGCTTGCGGATCATCGGATATTTGAGGCGGTTGGCTGAATAGATATACCAGCTATAGCTCGCGCCCCGTGAACAACCGCGCGGCTCGTGGTTAGGAAGATCGGGCCGCGTGCGCGGATAGTCCGTTTGCTGCGTCTCCCACGTTATCAAGCCGTTCTTGACATATATCTTCCAAGAGCACGATCCCGTGCAGTTCACCCCGTGCGTCGAGCGCACGATTTTATCATGCGCCCAGCGGCCCCTGTATGCTTCTTCCCAAGCACGGTTTTCTTCCGTCGTCACCCCGTGCCCGTTCGAGAATTTCTCGCGGTTCTGGGCGAAGTAGGATATGCGGTCGATAAAATAGCTCATGGTATATCTTTCCTCTTATGGATTTTTATGCTTTGCGCCGGGTCGCAGATAGACCCACCAGTTCAAGATAAGGCACACGGCATAGAATGCAGCAAAGCCGTAGAGCGCCTGCTGCGGAAAACCTTTTTCGATCTGCTCGCCGAAGACAATCGGGATGATGAAGGCACCGTAAGCCGCCACCGCGGACGTCCAGCCCAATACAGGTCCGGCCTGCTGGCGGTCGAAGACAACCGCGATAGTGCGGAAAGTCGAGCCGTTGCCGATCCCCGCCGCCAAGAATAGCAGCATGAAGGTGAGGAAGAACGGTGTAAAAAACACCTCAGGCGTCGGTGAAGCATAGGCCGCCTGCATGTAGTGCGCCGCGCCCAAGGCGCCTGCCACCATTACGATGGAGCATATTTGCGTCACGAATGCGCCACCGAGCTTGTCCGCGAGCCAGCCACCGATGGGGCGAATAACCGCGCCGATGAACGGTCCGATCCAGGCGTAAGTTAAAGCACCTGGACCGTTCGGATTGGCCAGCGTATGGGTCAGAACGCCGTCCGGTCCCGCCACGTGCTGAAAGCCAAAAATGACCTTAATGGACAACGGCAAGGCCGCCGAATAACCGATGAACGATCCGAAGGTCATTGTGTAAATGACCGTCATGATCCAGGTATGCGGGTGACTGAAAATTTTGTACTGCGCCCGCACGCGCTGGCTGAGGCCCGGCAGGATGGCCAGAACGCCCACCGTCGCCGCGATCACGGTGGGCAGGACAAGCCACTTGCTGATGTTTATGCCTGAACCGTTGGCGCTTTCCGGTAGAATCAGCCACAAACCACCCACAGAAGTCAGAAGCCCGACCAAAAGCATCACGGAGATTTTAAAGAACGAAGATACGGGTCCGCCGATATCGGGCGATACATGCGCTGCCCTGATATTACTGATCATGACCCACGACAAAAGAGCCAAGGGAATTAGGATAGAAAACCAGACGAACCCGGAGTTTTGAATCCACGTCTCCGATCCCGCCGGAATTTTTCCAATCAGCGTTCCGGAATCGATTTTAAGTATCATGGAATCGCCGCCAAACAGGCCGAGCGTCATGACGAACGGGATCAGTATCTGCGTCGCCGTTACGCCGAAATTCCCGAGACCTGCGTTCAGACCCAGCGAGAGTCCCTGCATCTTCTTGGGAAAGAAAAAGCTGATATTTGACATGGAGGTCGCGAAATTTCCACCGCCAAAACCGCATAGAAGCGCAAGAAGCTGGAACATCCACAGCGGTGTATTTATATCCTGCAATGCAAGACCGGTCAAAAACGCCGGTATCATCAGCAAGACTGTCGTGAAAAATATGGTGTTACGGCCGCCGGATATGCGGATAAAGAAAGAGGAGGGAATGCGCAACGTCGCACCGGATAGTCCGGCGATGGCATTAAGGGTGAACAGATCTCCTTTGGAAAAAGGAAAGC
The DNA here is from genome assembly GCA_017999645.1 of Alphaproteobacteria bacterium. Classification (GTDB taxonomy): domain Bacteria; phylum Pseudomonadota; class Alphaproteobacteria; order Micavibrionales; family Micavibrionaceae; genus UBA7657. Next base: position 5,542 of record JAGNLJ010000020.1, on the reverse strand, counting down.
CGAGATTGAGCATCTGAACCGTAATGACGCTCCAGTAAATCCATACGGCGAAACCACACAAAAGGCAGGGGATAGAAATCCATAGCGTCTTCCACGCTACGGATTTTCCCTCGCTTTCCCAAAACGCTTCGTTCTCGGGATCCCATTTTAAAATGTCTTTGGCCATGTCTTTCTCCTATGCCTTTTGCAGTTCGGGCAGATATTTTGATTTTTCCATCTTGCGCTCCATCCACACGACGGTCAGGTGCATCCAGACCAGCGCGATGGCAACCAGGGCAAAAAGAAGCATGAAACAGCTTGTCCAGACGCCGATCAGGTCGTTCATGACACCGAACGCAAGAGGCAGAAAAAACCCACCCAGCCCACCGATTAGGCCGACGATACCCGCCACCGAGCCAACATTGTCAGGATAATAAACAGGAATGTGTTTGTAGATCGCGGCCTTGCCCATCGCCATGAAAAAGCCTAGGACAAACAACACGACCGTGAAGGGAATAAACCCGATGGAAAAGCTAAAAGAGATGTTTTCGCGAATACCGTGAACTGTGTAATCGGTCGCGGGATAACTGAGGATGAAACAGCAAGCCACGCAGACCGAGAACGTCCAGTACATCACCGTTCGTGCGCCATATTTATCCGACAAATAACCGCCAATCGCACGGAACAGAGAACCTGCTACAGAGAAAGAAGCGGCGAGCATACCTGCCTGCTTGATATCCATATCGTAGACGCCGACATAATAACGCGGCAGCCACAGTGCTAAAGCAACGAAGCCTCCAAAAACAAAAAAGTAATAAAGAGAGAACCGCCAGACCTGTAGTTTTTTCAAAGGACTAAGCGCATCCCGCATGGTTTTGGGTGCTGCCTTGGTTTCTTTCTGAGCCTTGATCTGCGGCTCATCCTTTGTCAAAAACCAAAACAGAACTGCCATAACGACCAGAGCCGCCGCCCAGATTTGTGCCACCGCGTGCCAGCCATAGGCGACCATGACAAAAGGTGCAACAAACTTTGTCACCGCCGCACCGATGTTGCCCATGCCGTAAACGCCGAGCGCCGTACCCTGGCGTTCTTTGCTGTACCATTTGGATAGATAGGCAATACCAACGACGAAGCTGCCTCCTGAAATCCCGACGCCTAACGCCGTTAAAAGCATCATTTCGTATGTATCGGCATACGTCAGGCACCATGTGAAAAAAGCTGACGACAGCATCACAATGGCGAAAATCGGACGGCCCCCATATTGATCGGCCCAAATCCCGAAAAAAAGCCGAACCAGCGACCCCGTCAGGATTGGCGTGCCGATCAGAAGACTGAACTGCGTATCGTTCAACCCCATGTCCTGCTTGATCTGGACACCAATAATGGCGAAAATCGTCCAGACAGCAAAACAGACAGTAAAGGCAATTGTGCTGAGGGATAAGGCGAAGTTTTGATCAGTTTTTATGCCCATATGCGCATTCCTGGTATTTCATAATCCTGCGAAAAGAGCTTGCTCATGCTGTTAACTCCTTGACCATTTGGGGTTTTTTGTCATGATTGGACGGCATTGAAATTGATCCAAATCAAGACAGTGTGTTTTTATCCTTTTTTGTACAGGCAAAGCGGCGTGATCACTAAAATCGACCCCGTATGGTCAAAAAAATTCTCTGAATTGAAGGGAAAGCCTGCTCTTTTCCAAGGGCTGAGCGAAGACGCCCTGCAGCAGATTCTCGAAAACTCCGTTCTACAGAATTTTGAAAGCGGACAGATTCTTGTCCAGCAGGGAGATGAGCCTTCTTATCTTTATTTCGTCGTGGAAGGCCGGATCCGCACGCTCCGTTCAAATCTCGACGGCGGCGAGGCCACGATCCGCATGCTGGAGCCCGGCGATACCTGCATGGAGGCCGTGCTGTTCATGGGCGGGCCCTCACCCATAGTCGTACAGGCCGCTGATCATTCTCGCCTGATGCTGATTCCCGCAAATTTTGTGAAGAAATTCGTCTTAAAAAATCACCAATTTTCCAACAATTTACTCAGGATCGTCTCACGCCATTACAAGAATGCCATGCACCAAATCGATTCCATGTCGATCAAAACGCCGGTACAAAGCGTGGGCTATTACTTCCTGCAAAAGCATCTTGAACATGGTTCTGAGACCATGGAGTTCGAGTTACCCTTTAAAAAATCTACCATCGCTAACCATCTCGGCATCACACCCGAAACATTTTCACGCGCCCTAACACAAATCAAAAAAATGGGCGTCAATATTGAAGGAGAAAAGATAAAGCTAAAAGACGCTTATTCCTTGTGCCATTTCTGCGATATGGATACAGCGCATACCTGCGCATTATCGAATAAAGAAGACTGTCCATACTGCCCCCTGCACAAGGACGCCTGTCACTAAAGAAATCCACCATGCGGGTAAAGAGGGTATAAATCCACGCAATCGCCTGCTTTAATTTCCGCATTTTCTTCCGGCACTACAGCCCAGCAATTCATGCGCAGAAACGGACTGACCATAAAAGATTCCTGTCCTTCAAGCAGCTGAACATCGAGTGCTCCGTCTTCCCGGCTTTCCGCCCGCGCCTTTAAAAACATTTTCAGGCCGGAGCGCTTTTTTAAATCCTCAGTGACAATCCCGCGCACAGGAGATTCGTCTTCCATTCCCATCATGGCTTGCAAACAAGGCTGAACAAAAAACCGCAAGCCTGCTGCTGTGGCTACCGGATTGCCCGGCAACCCGAAATAAAGCACCCCGTTTGGCAGCCGGGCGAAAAGATTCGGCTTTCCGGGCTTTATTTTTACCTTGTGAAAAATAATTTCCGCCCCGATCTTTTCCAGTGCTGCGCGCACGAAATCGAACGAACCCGCAGAAACCGCGCCGCTGGAAATGACAGCCTCTACATCCTGTGCCATGATATCTTTTAGAATTAATTCAAATTTTTCAGGATCGTCAGTGGTGGTCTGCGCAGATACGCAATCGATGCCCATGGAGTCTAACGCTGCCAAAGCATAAGGGCGGTTGGAATTGTAAATCTGCCCCGGCTTTAAACTTTCAGATAAATCGTCAACCAGTTCACGCCCCGTGGAAATAAAGGCCGCACGCGGTTTTTTAAAAACTTCAATCATGCCGATGCCGAGTGCCGCCAATGGCATGATATGTTGCGAATGGATCGCTTGCCCGATTTCAAGAACTTTAACGCCTTTTCTGAAATCTTCCCCGGCATTACGGATATTTGCACCTGCTTCAGGCCGCGATGCAAACAGAATATTTTCGCCTTCAATTTTTATATTTTCTACGGGCACGACGGCCTCGGCGTCTGGTGGTACGGGCGCTCCTGTCATGACTTGAACACATGTCCCGACCGCTATATTTTTTTCTAAAACTGGGTCGCCCGCCGCAACGATGCCTGATTTTCGCAAAACGCCGCCACTGTCTTTCAAATCACTGAGGCGGACGGCAAATCCATCCATTGCCGAATTGTCGAAAGGCTGGATATCCAGTGACGCCCTGATATTTTCAGCGCACACGCGCCTGACTGCTTTGCACAAATCAACTTTTTCCGTTTTACAGCCAAGTCGCCGTCCAGAATTTTGTACGATTTTTTTTGCTTCTTCATATGAAATCATCTTCATACCCTTTATTGATCTTTTATTTTTATACAACATTGATCCAGGTCAAGGACTCATGGCAAACAATAAGTCTACAGTAAATGCGAAGCAAAAAATCCCCTGTACCTCTTGCGCCGGTAAAATCTCCCCCTTTACTGGCGTTTTTCTTGATCTGGATCAAGGCTGTGTCACAGCAAAAATCGAGAATAGCGCGTCGATTGATCTAAACGTGGAGACGACCATATGACCAAATCCCTTTGCCGTACATCCAGCCTTTTCGCTCTGCTTATGAGACGCGCTATCTCGATTTATTCCATAAACGTAAAATTGCTGATAGATTAAAGATGGAGCAAGTTGATAACGCTTGTTTTCTTTGTGCCGAACAAAAACCGCATCACTGCCATCGCCGATTGCTGGCCAAATATTTAAAACAGGAATGGCCACAGCAGAAAATTGAAATCACTCACTTATGATTGTTATATTATTTGAGATGTGGCGCAATGTTGCTTGGCTCGACAGGCTTTGATACCGTTGTCACCTCCTTGCATAGGAGGAATATCTGCGATTAGACCTATGATTTGGCTGAATATTTGGCCCCTACGGTCTTTAAAATTGGCCAATAACTAATTTAGATGATTTTTAGATTGTCGATTTGAATCAAAAAGGGCCCCGAATTTAGGCCCCCGTTACAGATCTCTTGGATTCGGGATTCATACCGACAACTCATTAGAACATCTCAGACGTTCTTAGACAACAAAAATAAATCATTCACTTTCAAGGATCAAGAAAAATCTACCCACCCCCCGGGGATGGTCCCGGTTCGCACGGTTTTTAGGTACCTGATGCAGGCTGATAAAATTATTCCGGTGTTTAATTAAGCTACAAAATGTAGGATCTGTAGAATTTAAACACAAATATACATTAGGCAAACATGATCACTGATATTTTTTTACTCAGATACCCTGATATCAAACTGGAAATGGATAATTCTTTTTTTGTCCAGCTATTCAATATTTACGATGATTATAATATTGGGATACACCGCGCGTTACTGGATAAAGTCGAATCTTATCTCTATTCCGGCTACGCCGATGAACACATTAGAATTATCGATCAAGCGCAAAAAAAATTATCCAATGAGCTAGGATACAGAAACCTAGATAAGCGCGAATATAGGGACACTCCCGATACAGCGGGTGGTTTTTCTGATTACAGGATATTTAAGAACTATGTTTTTGATACCTCTATTGATCATTTAGAAAAGTTGAGCTTATTTGAAATACTTTTTAGAGATACTGAAATTCACCTCCAGAGTGAAATTAATTTTCTTGAGAATCAGATTCCAAAATACGAATCTCAATCATCAGATATTCTTGAGCGTTACGAAGGAAAGAACATTTACAACGAAGGAAAAGAAAAGCTGAAAAAAGCCGCTCCTCAATTGGAAAGAAAAAAGGAAGCTCTCAAAAGTCTGCAATCACAAATCAACCAACGGCTGAGACTGAATAAATTAGGAATTTCTTATCACAACGGATTTTTTCAAAAATCCGAAGATAGCTTGGTAGAGCAAAAAATCTTAGCACCCTTCTGGGAAATAATTGCCGATCCTAAATATAAAAATGTAGAAACAGATATTTTGGAAGCTCTTGATCGTCATGATTCTGGAGGCCGCGATCCCGCATTTTATGCCGCAAAGGCATTGGAGAGCATGCTTAAAATTATATGCGATGATAAGGGGCTTACTACAGGAAACGAGACTGGCGCCGGAAGTTATATATCACACCTAAACAGTTCGAAAAATGGCACCATCATTATTAATGACGAAAAAGAAGAGCTGCTATCTATGTTCAGAATCCGCAATTCACATGGCCATGGCCCAGGAAATGATCCTATGCCAACATTAACCAGCCAACAAACTCTTAGATATATTCACAGCACTATGATTTGGATT
>JAGNLJ010000019.1 GCA_017999645.1 Alphaproteobacteria bacterium | reverse complement strand
ATGACTCACCACTGCATATTGGAGTGGTCCCAGTATTTATCACGGATTTCCTTGGCATTGTGGTTGTCAAAGCCATGGCACAGCGCGCAGGCGTTCAGGGTGCCGGCCGAGGCCAGCAGCATCATAAGAACAAGCAGGTTTTTAGCCGTTTTCGTTGTCATGGCGCTTATTTATCATAATCCGTCTACCGGATGCAAGTTCCGTCAGGCGCCCTGAAGCCTTAAATGCACTTAGTTGTACTGGCCCTGCATGGTTTCGCCGGCTTCTTCCATGTCGCGGCCTGCGCCGTGCCATGTGTTTTCACAGGCGCTTACGGCAAACGTGCAGAGCAGGGCTCCCAAAACCAGCATTGTTCTTTTCTTAGACATCTTAATTCCTCGTGTTGTTGGTTCATGGAAAGGAATCGATTCCTTCCCGGTTCACGAATGCTTGGCACGCGGGGAAGGTTCCGCGGGGGCTCAAACCTATATTTCGTCGGCCTTGACGGTCATCTGGCGGAACGATTTCGACCGCGCTGCCGCCGCGACGACGCTCAAGGTTGCAATGCCGCCGAACACAATGGAAGGTACAAGGCCGAGCAGTTTCGCTGCGACGCCGGATTCAAAAGCCCCGATCTCGTTGCTCGAAATGATGAACATGGAATTCACGGCGCTGACCCGGCCTTTCATGGCTTCGGGCGTCAGTAACTGCATCAGGGTGCCTCGAATAATCATGGAGACGGAATCGAATGCGCCGGAAACCGCGAGGAACAGCATCGACAGCCAGAAATAGTGCGACAGGCCGAAACCGATCATGCAAACGCCGAATCCTGCGACCACGAATAATAATCGCCGCGCTGAAATAACTTTCATCGGGCGCAGAGCGAATACGAGTGCTGTCAGAACGGCGCCGACCGCGGGTGCAGCGCGGAGCGCACCCAATCCTTCTGCGCCGATATGCAGCACCTGGTCGGCAAACATCGGTAGCATCGCCACCGCGCCGCCGAACAAAACCGCAAACATGTCGAGCGCCATGACGGTGAGGAGAGTCTTGTTACCGAGAATGAACATCCATCCTTCGCGGATGCTTTCGAACGCTTTAGGTTTGGTCGCGGCGCGCTCCCAGTTGGGCAGGCGGATAAATCCGATCATCATGAAGGATATGCAGAGCATCGTGACCGGCATCCACCATGCGCCGTGCGCGCCGTAACCGCCATAGATAAGCCCTGCCACCGCAGGGCCAGTGATCGCGCCGATCTGGAAGACGCTGGTTTGCCATGAGAGTGCGCCCGCCATTTCACCGCGCGGGATGATGCGCGGCAAAATCGAGAAGGCCGCAGGCATCGCGAAACTGCGCGCGAGGCCGGAAATAAATACTCCGGTAAACAACGCCGCGACGACATGGCTTTCATCCATCGGCAAATAACCGCCCGCGATAACCAGAAGGATAAGCGTATTCAGCGACAACGTCCCGAGGCACCAGAGATAAATCCGCTTCGGCTGGCCGATATCGACAAAATGCCCGGCGAACAAAGCGCAGAAAATCGCCGGAACGGCTTCGGTCAAACCCGTCAGGCCGAGCAGCAGCGGGTCCTTCGTCAGTGAATAAATCTGCCAGCCGACAACAACCGATTGCGCCTGTAGCGCGACGACCGTGCAAAAACGTGCCGCCAGCAAAAGGCGGAAATCGCGAAGGCGCAGGACATTAAAGGAAAGGCCGCTCATGCGTCCGAGGATGTATGTGCGGCCTGTAAATAGTCAAGTGAGGTTCTTAAAGAACCGTCAGCATTTCAGCCACCAGCGGGTGACGGACGATATCGGTCTGCCCAAGGCGGATAACCGAGATGTTCGGCAGTGTCTCCAGCTTTCTCGCCGTTTCCGACAGGCCGGAAATCCCGTCCAGCAAATCGGACTGGTCCGGGTCGCCCGTGACGACCATGGTTGAATGCCAGCCAAGGCGCGAGAGAAGCATCTTGAGCTGAGCGTAAGTGCAGTTCTGCGCCTCGTCGATCACCACGAAGGAGTTGTTGAGCGTCCGTCCGCGCATGAAGCCGACGGGGGCGATTTCTATCGTGCCTTCCTCGATATATTGCCGCACTCGCTTGCCGCCCATCCGGTCGCCAAGGGCGTCATATAAAGGACGTAAGTAGGGCGCCATTTTTTCATGCAGATCACCGGGCAGGTAACCGAGTGACTCCCCGGCCTCCATGGCGGGACGCGAGAGCAGGATGCGCTCGACTTTTCCGGCGGCGAGCGCCTCGGCAGCCTTGGCAATGGCAAGGTAGGTCTTGCCGGTTCCGGCGGGTCCTATAGCGAGGGTGAGGTTGTGCTTGTCGATGGCTTCCATCAGGCGGGTCTGCCCCTCGGTGCGGGGGCGGACATTCTTGACGTATTTTTTATCCCGGTTGCGGTCTATTTCGTCGTCGAGGGGGTGCCAGTCCTGGCGCTTTTCGGAGTGTCGGCTGTTTTCAAAGGGTCGGTCGTCGAAGTCTGGGTGAACGATGTTGGCGCTGGTTCTTACGGCATGGAGGTTACGGTTACGACGGGACTTTTTAGCCATGCAGAGGCTCCTTCTCGGGGCTTGGGGTTAAGAGAGAAGTGTGTGCAGTCGGAGGGGGTTTGGAGGATTTCAGCGAGGGGGCAGGACAGGTATTTCGACAGAGAGCGAAGGGAAGAACAGTTCGAGGTGTGAAGGAATGAATCCAACGGGGCCTGCTTTGTGAACTGAGGAGTGAACTAGACCTGTTACCTGGAAACAAGCCTACCAGAAAAACCCGGGCCTAACCATGGATTTCAAGCATTTTCCACGGTTTTAAAGAATTTTACGCTATTCGAAAAAACAGGTATAATGGTGAATGTGGTGATTTTTCGGGGAAAACGCTTCATGCAAAAAACTCTTCTTGCCAGCCTTGTTTTAGTAACGGTATTTGGTGCCGGAACAGTTAACGCCGCCGAAGTTTTCATCAAGAAAAATAAGACGACGACATCCGCGCCGCAGAAACAGGCCGTTCCATCCATGCCTCAGGGCGGTGTCCCGAACCAGGGACAGGAGCAGGTTCTTCCCCCTAGCGTGCAATTATATCAGCCGGGCGTTGTACCGCTCGGTCAGCAGCCTTGCACAGAGGAAGATAAAAAGCTGGTCCTTGCGCTTGATAAAAAAGTTACCGCCAAGCGCGATCCGAATGCCACAGCAGGGCAGGTAAATGGGGAAGCGCAACGATGGAGCGACAGTCTCAACAATCCTGAAAGTATGCGGAATTTCATCAATATCTATGCGCGCTGCTCTTCCACCGTTATGGGCGGACGCGAGGCGAGGGGAATAAAACCTCTAAAGCCCGTTGAACCCGTCAAATTGCCGGCCTACAAAACACCTTAAAACACGCCGCAATCACGTCACTTTTCCTCATTGATTGCCTTTTTTCCCGATTCTCTATAGCCTGCCCCGCCATGACCCTGGAATTCAAAGACATTCAGAAGGCCAACAAGGCCATAAAGGATTACATCATCCGCACGCCGACGATCCGTGCGGCGCGCCTGTCTGTGCATCTGGGCATCGAGCTTTATCTCAAACTTGAGAACATGCAGTACACGAACGCGTTCAAGGCGCGCGGCGCGCTCAACAAACTTCTGACGCTGGAGCCTGCACAACGGCGTAACGGTGTCATCGCCTGCAGCGCCGGAAATCACGCGCAAGGAGTCGCGTTTCATGCGCAGCGCCTCGGCATTCCCGCGATTATCATCATGCCGGAAGGAACACCATTCAACAAAATCGCCAAGACGCAGGATTTCGGCGCCAAGGTCGTGCTGTTCGGAAAAACATTGCCCGAGGCGATGGATGAAACGCATCGCCGCGCCAGCCAGGACAATCTCGCCTTCATTCACCCGTATGACGATGCCATTGTCGCGGCTGGGCAGGGAACGATCGGCCTAGAGATGATGGAGCAGCGCCCGGATCTCGATGTCGTCGTCGTTCCGGTCGGCGGCGGCGGATTGATGGCAGGTGTTGCGACGGCAGTACATGCAATCAATCCAAAGGTCGAGATCATCGGCGCACAGGCAAAGAGTTACGCAGCCGTTAAAAATATGATAGATGGCGAAAATCACAAGATTGGCGGCTCCACGGTCGCAGAAGGCATCGCGGTCAAGCATCCCGGCGAGGACAATGTTAAAATAATCAAAAAACTTGTTTCGCGGATCGAAATCGCAACCGAGACCGAGATCGAGGAAGCGATTTTTGATTTCCTCTCGGCGGAAAAACTCGTGGCCGAAGGCGCGGCCGGCGCTGGCCTCGCGGTCGTCAAAAATAATTTAGACCATTTCAAAGGCAAGAAGGTGGGCCTCGTGGTTTGCGGCGGCAACATCGATTCACGCATGCTCTCGACGCTGATCATGCGCGGGCTGGTACGCGATGGAAGAATTACAAGATTGAGATTTGAAATCGACGACACGCCCGGCCAGCTCGCCGATATCGCGCGTATCATCGGTGAATCCCAGGCCAACGTTATCGAAGTCATCCACCAGCGCATGATGCAGGCCGTGCCTTTGAAACGCGCCGAGCTTGACGTTGTGATCGAGGCGCAGGACAAGGACCACGTGAAACGCATCCTGAAGGCCCTGCGCAAACATGGCTTCACCGTCGACGCCAAAAGCGAAGTTTAAACGCTTCCAACCCTTAACGAACCGTTAATACCGCCCCACTATAATACGGCAGGGGTGCGTCTTGACGACATTAACGGAAACCGACATCCGGAAATTGAGAAGCTGGTGCATCCCGATAAAAGTAAAGAAGTATTAGACAATCTTCATTTGAATACCAGTATGGTACTTTATCCCACTGAAAATTTTTCGATTATGCTTCTCACGGATGAATTCTGGTTCAGGCCGACCAGATATTTAGAGAGTCAGAATAAACGTTATCTCCCTGAAGATTATGAAGCGATTAAAGAGCGATTCACTTACTATCACGAGCTATCGCATGCGGCTTACCGAGTTTATGAGCCGGGAGCGGATTATATGGCTGCCATTCAAACCATGATTGATAATCCAAAATCACGTGGCGTAATACAGATGATGGCTGATTACAGGATAATAGACGGAGTTGAACGTTTTAGAGACGACCCTAACCACACCAGCGCAGTTGATATTGTTTCCGGAATGGCAATAAACGCAGCGCTATCCATGCCCCCTGGAGAGCTGGCGCTTCTTGCGGCCCTTAGCCCTGAAGACCGCCGTCGTATGTTGTCTCATCGTGCGGTTGAATTCGATAAGGTGATAGAGCGGTATGAAGAACTCCATCCGGAGAAAGCTACCGAACTCGCGAGGCATGATAGGCGCAAACAGCTTGAGGAGCAGGGAAAAGATTTTCATCCTGCTGTTGTAATGAGGGACTTGCTGGAAAATGATTGTCCGTTTCAGAAAGGCACGCCCGCTTATGAAATTCTTGAATTGCTTGCTGTGGCACGCATGCGGACATTTGAAAATAATTACCGGGAGTTTTTACCCCCGGGCGGACCTCTAAAACTGCAATTAGAGTGGGGCGGCGCTGTCGTTCCCGCTCCCAAAAGCGAAGAGCCGGGAACGATCGCCCCGGCTCCTGCAAATCCGATCAAGCCCGGCAGATAATCACGCAGCTTCCTTCTTGCTAGCGCCGCCGTCATCCGGGTCGGGCTTCTGGTAGTTACCGGTGAAGATGTCGCTCGCGAACACTTCCTCCCACGACCCTTGCGTCGAAGCCTTGGAATATTCCGTCGCGCGGTTTTCGAAGAAATTGACGTGCTCGGCACCATTCAGCATTTCATCCATCCATGGCAGCGGGTTGGCCTTGATGCCGAAGATCGGCTCCAAATTCAATTGCTGCAGGCGGCGGTCGCCGATATAGCGGATGTAGTTTTTGACGTCCTTGGGCTCAAGACCTTCAATCGGCCCGCCTTCAAAGGCGAGATCGATGAACGCATCCTCGAAGCCGACGATTGTACGGCAGCTCTCGGTGATTTCATCCCGCAGCTCCTGATCCCAGATGTCGCGGTTTTCATCGATGAACGCGTTGAACAGCTTGATCATCGACAGGCAGTGCAACGTCTCATCGCGCACCGACCAGGTGATGATCTGGCCCATGCCCTTCATTTTGTTGAAGCGCGGGAAGTTCATGAGGATCGCGAAGGATGCGAATAATTGCAGCCCTTCGGTGAACGCGCCGAACATCGCCATCGTCTTGGCAATATCCCGGCGCGATTTCATCGACACGTTCTGCATGTAATCGAACTTGTCTTTCATTTCCTTGTATTTCAGGAACGCGGAATATTCCGCCTCGGGCATGCCGATTGTATCTAACAGGTGTGCGTAGGCGGCGATGTGCACGGTTTCGATGTTCGAGAAAGCGGATAACATCATCTGCACTTCGACCGGGCCGAACACTTGGGAGTAATGCTTCATGTAGCAATTGTTGACCTCGACGTCGCTCTGCGTGAAGAAGCGGAAAATCTGCGTCATCAGGTTTTTCTCGGACGGCGTCAGTTTTTTCTTCCAGTCGCGCACGTCTTCGGCGAGGGGGACCTCCTCGGGCAGCCAGTGAATGCGCTGCTGCGTCAGCCACGCTTCGTAGCACCAGGGATAGAGGAAGGGCTTGTAGACATGGCGCTCCTGCAGCAGCCGGGAAGGGGAATCTGTGACGTCGTCGATAATCTTTTTGGCCATGGATAATTACTCCTCGTTTTTTCTTTCTTTTGAGAATCGGTTGGGTGCTTGGAATTTTAGACTTACCCGGTCCCCGCGCAGAGTCATTTCTGACTGAAAATGCGCGGAGAACGGGGATAAAGGCAGGAATTTGGGTACTCAGACCTGTCCATATATAGCGGTATTTTTAGTTTAGTGCCACTACATCTTGTGGTTTTCCACACCCTATATCAGTTCGTTCGGCCGTTTTGAGGGGGGTGGGGGGTGCCTTTGATCCCATATGCTTTCCCATTAGTTCTTTCGCCATCCTTCCGGCCATAACAGCCCCGTTACGCGCCCGGATAACCGCGCAGTACAAAGACCCGGCGCCATGCCAAGCCCCTTAAAAGAGTAAAACGAAATGGGTGGAATGTGAAGGAATAAATTCCTATTAAATCAATATTAGGCCGACGATTTTGTATACTCGATATATTTACCCATCTCGTCATTGGAATAACCAAGCAAGCGACCGATGATATATTCGTGCGAGGGGTCATAAGAGATGCCTACACCATAACGTTGACGTGCAAACCAGAGAAAAAACTCCGCCCGCCATTCTTCGCCAGGAAGTGTGAAGCAAACATAGCGCATATGACGTTCAATTTTTAATGGGTAGTAATCTTCGGAAAAGCGTTTGATTTTTCCACTTTGCACATAGGGGTAAAATGCCTTTTCAGGGATATATTTCTCGGGGATTTCGGCGTCCACTTCAGCAATGAAAGTTGCCAGAGGTTTTTTCCCCGCCAGCATTAGATCAAGTTCTTTGCCTTCGTGTGGATCGCCCATGCTTTTTTAAACCGGCGGCCCTTGGGTCGATTTCGGCAGGTCGCGAGTTTTATAGAGCGAGAACAGCACGCCGCCCGCCAGCAGCCCGATCGTGACGCCGAGCGAAACGCTGGCCGGGAATTTCTCCCAGTGGAATATCTCGATCAGGAAGACTTTCGAGCCGATGAAAATCAGGATGAGGGCGAGTGCGTATTTCAGGTACGCGAAACGCTCGATCATCGCCGACAGCGCGAAGAACAAAGCCCGCAGGCCCAAAATAGCGAATACGTTGCTCGTATAGACAATAAAGGTATCGGTCGTGATCGCGAAAATGGCCGGAACGGAATCCACCGCGAAAATCAGGTCGGCGAATTCGATTGTGACGAGCGCGAGGAACAGCGGCGTCATGAACAACACCATTTTCCCGGTTTTTGGATCGGGCTGGCGGATAAAGAATTTCTGGCCGTGCAGGGTTTCCGTGATGTGGAAATTCTTCTTCAGGAACTTGATGATCGGGTTGTTTTCAACCGCCTTGCCGTGATCGCCCTCGTCCTTCATGAACAGGAGCTTGATGCCGGTCAGCAGCAGGAAGCCCGCGAAGATATAAAGCACCCAGTGGAAATTATGAACCAAGGCCGCGCCAAGGCCGATCATGATGCCGCGCATGACGATGACGCCTAAAATGCCCCAGAACAGCACGCGGTGCTGAAATTTTCGCGGGATATAAAGCGCGCTGAAAATAATCGCCATGACGAATATGTTGTCGATCGAGAGGCTCTTCTCGATGATATAGCCGGTGTAATATTCGAGGGCGCTTTCCTGGCCGAGTTCCCACCACACGAACAATCCGAAGAGCAAACTGACGGTGATATAGCTGGCCGAGAGTTTCAGGCTTTCGCGCACGCCGATTTCATGCTGGTCGCGGTGCAGGACGCCGAGGTCGATGATCAGCAAAATAAGGATGATCGCGAAAAACACGAGCCAGATCCACATGGGTTTGTCGAGGAGATCGAGGGCTAGAAATGCTTCCATGGTCTGGGGGTAATCCTTTTGAATTTACTCATATAAGTATAGGGCCTGCAGGGCCTGCATTCAAACGGTGATTTGAATTTCAGGTCAGATTTTCACGAAAAGAGCGGCGATTTCGACATGCGCCGACCACACGAACTGGTCGACCAGCGTGAGCGAGGCGAGCGTGTAGCCGCCATCCAGCAAAGTTCGCGCATCACGCGCGAAACTGGCCGGGTTGCAGGAAACTCCAATGATTCTGCGGGTTTCAGAGGAGGCGAGGAAAGGGGCTTGTGCCGACGCCCCGGCGCGCGGCGGGTCGAAAATGATGGTGTCGAAGCCATCCAGCTCGGTTTCCTTCAGCGGGTTTTTGAACAAATCGCGGCGCGTGGCGGTGAGGCCGGCATGTTTAACTTTCGCGAGGGTTTGAATCGCGGGCCCATCGCCGTCGATTGAAGTGACAGGGCCGAGGGCGAGCAGAGGGCCGCTGAACGTGCCGCATCCGGAGAACAAATCGAGGAATTTGCTCCCGCCTTGCGCGTAATTCATGACGAGGACCGTAAGGGCCTGTTCGCCCTCTTCGCTGGCCTGCAGGAAGGCGGCCGGGGGCAGGGTGACATTCAGCGCGCCGAATTTTTTAACGACCGGCTTGCGGGCGAGGATGATTTCAGGCGGGCGGAAATCTTTCTCGCGGTACGAAATGCGGGCGATGTCGAGTTTTTCAGCGATCTCGCCGAGCGCTTCGTCCTGCTCGAAACTGAACCTCCCGCGCTTTTGCAGACGGCCCGTCAGCACCATGTCGAACGTCCCGCCCGCATATTGAAGCGTTATGTCGCAATTTTTCGCCTCACCGAGAATGCGCAGCAAATAAGGACGCAGCGCCTGCATTTTTTCCTCGAGCGCTGGGGCTAGCACGAGACAGCGCTCTATGTTCAGAACATTATGGCTGCGCCCCTCGTTATAGCCGAGCGTGACGCCCCTGTTTGTTTTGATGGCCGTCATCGTCGTGCGGCGGCGCGTCGCGGCGGGAAGAAAAATCGGCTCGCCCCATGTCGCAGGCTCGACTCCCGCGCGGGCGAGCGCGGTTTTGACCTTGGCGATTTTCCACGCGCGGTAAAATTCCGGGGTGACATGCTGCAGCGAACACCCGCCGCATTTATCGAAGTAAGGGCAGGGCGCTGGCACACGGGTAAATGATGGGCTCACGATTTTCTGCAGCATCCCGCGCTCGCCTTTCAGCGCGGCCTCGATCACATCGCCCGGCGCGGTCTTGGGCACGTAAACAGACGCGCCGTCATGCGTGGCAATGCCGTCGCCCTTTGCACCTATTTCATTTATCGTCAGCGGAACAATTTTATTTACCATGCGTTGTTATTTATTACCGAAAAAAGGAGATTTTGCCATGCCCGTCCAGAAAAAACCCGAAGGCTCCAACAATGTCACGCCTTATTTGACGCTTAAGGGCGCGAATAAAGCCATCGACTTCTATAAATACGTGCTCGGCGCAAAAGAAGAATTCCGCATGGATATGCCGGACGGCAGTCTTGCGCATGCCTCGCTTGTAATCGGCGATTCCAAAATCATGATGACCGAAGAACGTCCTGAATGGGCTGCGAAAGGCCAGGGCGTCACAAAATCCTCGACTTACGTTTATGTCGATGACCCCGACGCCGCGTTCAAGCGCGCGAAGGAACGCGGCGCGGAAGTGGTGATGGAGCCCGCCAACATGTTCTACGGCGACCGCACAGCGTGCTTTGTCGATCCGTTCGGCCAGAGCTGGACCGTCGCGCTGCATGTCGAGGATGTTTCCGACGAGGAAATGCGCCGCCGCGGCAAGGAAATGTTCAGCAAGGCCGCCTGATCTATCATCTGTAGGTCGGTAGCAGCATATAGCCGAGGGCGATTGCCGCCGCGCCGATCAACAGCGCGATCAATTTCCTGATGATGTCGCCTTTGGTTTCGCTCATGGCGGGATGGTAGCATGCGGCGCTTTTTACGATCAAATCATCATGCCCGCTTCAGGTGGGCATCCGGTCTTTTTTGCCGGACCCCCACCTGAAGCGGGCATGACAAGGACGCAATAAAAAAGGCCCCAAGACGGGGCCTTTTTTGTCTATGGCTGCCACTTACTGGCAGGCCAAACATTCCTCATATTTGCTCTGCCCGGCGCTCTCGGTGAGTTCCGGCTGGCGGTTGTCTTTCGGCGCTTCGCCCTGCGAGCGTTTCCATGACGCGTCGGACTCGGCGCGCTGGATGGATTTGCTGCGGCAGTAGTAAAGCGATTTGACGCCCTTCTTCCACGCTTCGAAGTGAACGCGGTGAAGTTCCGCCTTGTGCACATTGGCGGGCAGGAAGACGTTGAGCGATTGCGCCTGGCAGACGAACGGCGAACGGTCGCCCGCATGCTCGATCAGCCAGCGCTGGTCGATTTCGAACGCGGTCTTGAAGACGTCTTTTTCTTCCTGCGAAAGGAAGTCGAGATGCAGGACCGAGCCTTCGTTGGTGAAGATCGACGACCAGACATCGTCGGTGTTCTTGCCTTTTTCCTCGAGGAGTTTAGCGAGGAACGCGTTCTTGACCGGGAAAGAACCGGAAAGTGTTTTATGCGTGTAAGCATTCGCCGCGTTCGGCTCGATGCCGGGGCTTGCGCCGCCGGTGATGATGGAGATCGACGCGGTCGGCGCGATTGCCATCTTGTTCGAGAAGCGCTCCTGGATGCCGTAATCGGCGGCATCGGGGCACGCGCCGCGCTCGGCGGCGAGTTTCACGGACGCATCATCGGCTTGACGTTTAATGTGTTGGAATATGCGGCGGTTCCAGACTTTCGCCATCACGCCTTCCATCGGGATCATTTTCGATTGCAGGAACGAGTGGAAACCCATCACACCCAAACCAACTGATCTTTCTCTCATCGCGGAATATTTCGCGCGCTTCATGGAGTCCGGCGCTTTCTCGATGAAATCAGTCAGCACGTTGTCGAGGAAACGCATGATGTCCTCGATGAATGTCGGATGGTCGTGCCATTGATCCCACGTTTCTAAATTTAGCGAGGAGAGGCAACACACCGCCGTTCGGTCATTGCCGAGATGGTCGATGCCTGTCGGCAGCGTGATCTCGGAGCAGAGGTTCGACATTTTCACGGTGAGGCCGGCCATCTTGTGGTGATCCGGGATGCGGTCATTCACGTGGTCGATGTAAACGATGTAGGGCTCGCCGGTTTCGATACGGGCGGTGAGCAGGCGGATCCAGAGTTCGCGCGCCGAGACTTTGTCGACGACATGATTGTCTTTCGGCGATTTCAGCGCCCACTGCTCGTCATTCTCGACGGCGATCATGAACGCGTTGTTGACGAGGACGCCGTGATGGAGGTTCAGCGCCTTGCGGTTCGGGTCGCCCCCGGTCGGGCGGCGGATCTCGATGAATTCCTCGATCTCCGGGTGCCAGATAGGAAGGTAAATTGCTGCGGAACCTCTTCTTAAGGAGCCTTGCGAAATCGCGAGGGTGAGAGAGTCCATGACGCGGATGAAGGGAACGATGCCCGAGGTCTTGCCGTTGCGGCCGACTTTCTCGCCGATGGAGCGGACATTGCCCCAATACGACCCGATGCCGCCGCCGAGCGAGGCGAGCCAGACATTTTCGTTCCAGAGCTCGACGATGTCCTTGAGGTCGTCCTTGGTTTCGTTGAGGAAGCAGGAAATCGGCAGGCCGCGGTTGGTGCCGCCGTTCGAGAGAATGGGGGTCGCAGGCATGAACCAGAGCTTGGAGATATAGTCATACAAACGTTGGGCGTGGGCGCTGTCATCGCCGTAGAACATCGCGACGCGGGCGAACAAATCTTGGTACGATTCTTCGGGCAGCAGGTAACGGTCGGTTAATGTGGCTTTGCCGAAATTCGTCAGAAACGCATCGCGCGATCTGTCGATCTGCACGCGATTTCCCCGTTCCATCTGCGCGACGTCAAACATGAGTAAACTCCCCAATTTTTTCGTATCTATTATATAGGCTGGTAGTGTTTGAAAGACAGTAGAACTACTATCCCTAGCGGTTAGCTTCATTCAAAATACTACATCTCGTGGTATTGAACAATGAATTTTCGGGAAGGGGTACAGGAAATTATTCCTGAACATGTTATCCATTTTAGCAAAAGATTTTGAATCTGCTGGAAGATTTTG
>JAGNLJ010000005.1 GCA_017999645.1 Alphaproteobacteria bacterium | reverse complement strand
CGCGGCGACGGGCGCGGTCTTCGCGTTTCTGGTAATAAAGCGTGCCGTCCTTGCCGGTGATTTTGGTGATGGCGTAGGGGAATACGGAGCCGCCGCCATTTGCGAGCGCGGCGTAGGCGGTAGCGTGCTCTAACAGCGAGACTTCGTTGGTGCCGAGCGCGAGGGAAAGATCGGGGTTGAGCTGCGAGATGATGCCGAGGCGGCGCGCGGTGTCGACGATGTGTTCCGGGCCGACGAGTTTGGCGATCTGGAAGGCGACGGTGTTGAGCGAGAGCATCAGCGCGACGCCCATGGGAACTTCGCCGTAATATTCGCCGCCGAAATTCTGCGGGCGGTATTTTCCTTCCGTGATTTTTTGATCCATGAACAGATCATCGCGGCGCAGGCCATATTCAAGCGCGGCGAGATAGACGTAGGGTTTGAATGAGGAGCCGGGCTGGCGTTTGGCCTGGACGGCGCGGTTGAACTGGCTGGCGGCGTAATCGCGGCCACCGACCATGGCGAGGACGCGGCCATCAGGACGCATGGCGATGACGGCGCCCTGAGAAATCTGTTTGGCTTCGCCGTTTTCGAGGATGGCCTTAAGCAGCGCTTCTTCCGCGGCTTGCTGGATTTTTGAATCCATTGTCGTTTCGACGATAATGTCTTCCTGCGGTGTGCCGATTAAATCTTCCAGGCCATCGACGACCCAGTCGGAGAAATAACGTTCGGCGTTGCCGCCGGTGGGTTTCGGTGTCGGAACCGGCGGGATTTTCGTGAAATTCTCGGCGTCTTCTTTTTCGATGTAGCCTGCATCGACCATGGCGTTGAGGACGATGTCTGCGCGTTCCTTTGAGAGGCCGGGATTGTTGAGCGGTGAATAGCGCGAAGGGGCTTTCAGAAGTCCGGCAAGCTTGGCGGCTTCCTGTAAGTTTACGTCCTTAATGTCCTTATTAAAGTAAAGGCGCGCTGCGGCATCGACGCCGTAAGTGCCGGAGCCCATGTAGACGCGGTTTAAATAGGCGCTGAGGATTTCGTCTTTGGTCAGTTCATATTCGAGCCAGAGCGCGAGCATGGCTTCCTGGATTTTTCTTTTGAATGTTCGCTCCTGCGAGAGGAAAAGGTTTTTAGCGAGCTGCTGCGTGATGGTCGAGCCGCCCTGCACGTAGCGCCCATGAATGACGTTCTTGCCCATGGCGCGGACGAGGCCGAACGGGTCGATGCCGAAATGGGTATAGAAGCGGCGGTCCTCGATGGCGAGGACGGCGTAGATAAGGTGCGCGGGCATTTCCTCGACGGTGATGCTGTTGCCGCGAATTTCGCCGTAGCGTGCGATGACCGAGCCGTCGGCGGCCTTGACCGTGATGGAATTCTTGCGCTCGAAATTGGCTTTTTGCGTGATGTCGGGGAGTTCCTGCGCGTACCAGGCGCAGAGGGCACCCAGGAAAATACCCGCCCAAAGGGCCGCAACGAACGCCCATTTCAGAGCCCAGCCCAGAAAGGACGAGGTGTTGAAAAACGGTGTTTTGTTGCTGTTTTTAGCTGATTTCTTTGATTTATTTTTCTGTTTTCTGGGCGCCATGGTGTGCCTGATTAGCCTGTTATGTACGAATAAGCAAGTTATGAGCATGCGCACAGGCAGAGTGTGTACTCAATTATAGTCTTTTGGCCTGCAAGCCGCGCTTTTCTGCGCTTCCGCTCCTCAAATACGTCGATGTATTCTGCGGGGCGGTTCTCGAAAAGCGCGTCTTTCGGCTCAAAATCCTGCAAATTGAGTACTCACCCCAAGGCCTAAAAAATGCCTTTTTTGACATAATCACGCTATTTCTATAAAACGGGTTTTAAATCAAGGTAAACGAGATGATAAAGAAGAAGCCATTAGTGGGTCAGACGCTTGCGCAGAGATTTTCGTCAGTTATTGCGCCCAATATCAAATACCTGATCGAGCAGCTCAGTGATTTGGAGTACCAGATCGCAAGGATGACGGTCGATGGCCTCATCCCGACGGAAATCAGCAAAAGACTGTTGGAGGAAACGGAGCAGGTTGTTTCCGTGCACATGGTCAGGGGCTACTACCGCCAGAAAATCTATGAAAAACTTGGAATTCCTCCTTCCATTCTTATGCTGTGCTTGGCGCTGGACGGGCCCGTGCCCACGGGTTGCGTCTTTAGAGGTCTTACAGACAGGAAGAACGATATTGCCAGGCTGCTTTTTGTCGGCATGAACAATAAGGAAATGGCGAAGGCGCCAAATCTCGAAGAAAAAACAATTAAAAGGCATAAAGAAGAAATGAGGGAAGTGCTCCGCAAAGGAGGCATTACCGAAGATCTCAGTAACCCGGCGAAATTACTGAAGGCCTTGCGCAGCGTGATGATTCACGACAAGGCGCATACATCGTTGTTGAACGGCCTCTATGATGCACAGGAAAAGGCCGGGGATAAAATTGTTCCACCGAAGATGGGTTAGGAAAGAAAAGGAAAGCCGATGTTTAAAAAAAGGTCGATATCTAAAAATACACACATGACGCACAGCGTTTTCAGGCTTGCCGCCGACGGAAAGAGCGAAAAGGCGATAGCACGGGAACTCGGTATCTTTTTATTTGAGGTTAATGCGCGACTGAACAGTTTCAATGAATATTATCCAACGCGCAGCGTGAATGAAAATGTGAAGCCCGGAAAATTGTTTGATGAGTTGCCCCAGTCCTTAATCGATGCGTTTAAAAAGGCGCACGTTACGCCGAGACAGGGCGAGGTGCTGTACCTGGCTGCGCGAGGCTGGTCAAACAAAGGTATCGGCAACCTTTTGGAAATAAGCACACGCACCGCGGAAGTTCACCGATTCAATGGTCAGACCAAGATAGGGGCAAGAAATGTGGCGGATACATTAAGATTTGTCATGAAGGCCGCGCCGTCATTGCTCACCGGATCGAAGTGTCCGGAGTGCGAATTATAAAATCCTGGCAACCATGGAAAATTTACCCGATAAGAAAAAAAGTATTGCCGATCTGGGAGATCGTCAGCAGAAAATTGCCAGACTGATTGCCGATGGAGGCACGGCGAAAGACGCGGCCTCCAAGCTCAAGCTTTCATTTGGTATGGCCAGAAGCGATATGTGCGACCTTTATAAGAAGCTTGATGTTCATTCCAGCAGTGAATTACAGCTTCTACTGGATGGTCTTGTGCCGCCTGATTGCACTTTTCAAGGTTTGACGTCCAAGCAGAACGATGTTGCCAGGCTTCTTTTGGAAGCAAAGGCGCTCAAGGAAATTGCGTGGGAGCTGGGTGTGGGGCTTAACACGGTTAAAAGACGTATAGCCGCTATGAAAAAAAATCTTGGCATGGAAGATGTCGCCGGAAACAAAAATCCGGCCAGATTGATGAAGAGATTGCGCGAGGTGATTGTAGTGCCTGAGCCAGACAAAAACCTGATGAGCGAAACACTGGATCCTTTCGAGACAGGATCTGCCATGAGTTTGGAAGTTATTTAGAACGGCGAGAGTTAGAACAGCAATATCGCCGCAAGGCCGAGGAAGGCGAAGAAGCCGACCACGTCGGTAACGGCGGTGAGGAACACGCCCGAAGCAACGGCGGGGTCGGAGCCGATGCGGTTCAGCAGAACGGGAATAAAGGCGCCGAAGAACCCGGCGACCACAAGATTGATGATCATGGCGGCCCCGATCACGACGCCGAGCATCGGGTTCTGGAACCATGACGCCGCGATTACACCCACCAGGAAAGCAAACAGACAGCCATTGATGAAGCCGACGAGGGCTTCTTTGAATATGGCGCGGGCGGCGTTGGTGCCGGAGAGTTCGCGGAGCGCGATCGCGCGCACGGCGACTGCTAAAGCCTGCGTGCCTGCATTGCCGCCCATGCCCGCGACGATGGGCATGAGGATGGCGAGCGCTACGACTTTTTCAATTGTCGAGCCGAAGAGGGAGACGACCCCGGCGGCGAGAAACGCGGTGAGCAAATTCACGAACAGCCAGCGGAAGCGGAGCGCGCTGGTGGAGAGGACGGCGCGGTACATGTCGTCCTGATCGACGCCTGCGAGTTTCAGTAAGTCTTCTTCCGCTTCGTCGTCGATGACGTCGACGATGTCGTCAATGGTGACGACGCCGAGCAGGCGGTTGTTGTCGTCGACGACAGGGGCGGAGGTGATGTCGCCGCGGCGGAAAATGTGCGCGAGTTCTTCCTGGTCCATCGTCGCGGGAATGGGTTTGATTTCATCGAGCGCGAGGTCTTCCATTTTGACGGGGCGTTTCGAGCGGATGACGCGGTTGAGCGGAATTTGCCCGAGCACGTGATAGCCGGGATCGATGACGAAAATGTCGAAGAAATCTTCGGGCAGGTCTTCGCCGGCTTCGCGCAAATAATCGATGGTTTTGCCGACGGTCCAGAATTGCGGGACGGCGACAAGCTCGCGCTGCATGAGTCGCCCGGCGCTGTGCTCGGGGAAGTTCAGGCCTTCTTCGACGGCAAGACGCGTTTTCGCGGAAAGCTTGCGGATAATTTCGTGGCGGAATTCCTGGTCGAGATCGAGCACGAGGCCGAGCGCGTCGTCGGATTCAAGGCGCGAGATAATTTCGGCGACCTGGTCGGCGGAGAGAGTCGAGAGCGCGGTGCGGCGCAGTTCGGAATCCATTTCGGCGAAGACGATGGGGTTCATCGTCTCGGCGCACATCAGGAGAAGTTCGCGGCGTTCCTCGTCGGTGATTTTTCCGATCAGATCGGCGATGTCGAAGGGCGGCATGCCTTCCAGGATCGCGTGGACCATGTCGGTGTCCTGCGCGCGGACAGCATCGGTGATGTCCCTGATCTCGCGGTCGGTCAGGAGGAAAGGCGCGTCATCGGCCGGTTCGGTTATGTTGTTCAGGCTTTCATCGGTCATGGGGGCCCGCCGATAGGGGTTTAAACTTTAAATCTCTGGGCTCACCTTTACCTTATTCGGGGTTTAGATCAAGCGATTAATACCGTAACCCCTCACCCGATCCTCGCTTAACGCTCGGATCACCCTCTCCCATAGGGAGAGGGAAGTAAGGCGTTACGGTGGTTAATAGTGCCGGGTCTGAAGGTGCGATTTTTCGTCGCCCATTTCATCCTCGTGGACCTGGGCTCCGACGGTTGCCATGGCGGTGACGTTGATAATGCCGCGCGGGGTGACGGACGGAGTGAGGATGTGGGCGGGCCTTGCCGCGCCGAGGAGTAACGGGCCGATGCTGGTGCCGTCGGCCAGGACTCTCAGCATGCTGAAGGCGATATTGGCGGCCTCGACGCTTGGCATGATGAAGAGGTTGGCCGAGCCGGTGAGGTTGGAATTCGGCATGATGGATTGGCGGATTTCCTCGGACAGGGCGACGTCGGCGGTCATTTCGCCGTCGATTTCAAGTTTCGGGTCGCGGCGGCGGATGTCGGCATAGGCAGCGCGCATTTTAAAGGCGACGTCACAATCGACCACGCCAAAATTGGAGTGGGAGAGCAGCGCAACCTTGGGCGTGATGCCGAAGCGGCGGACTTCATCGACCGCGAGCATGGTCATCTCGGAAATTTGCGCGATGGTCGGGTTGGTGTTGATCTGGGTGTCGCAGAAGAAATAGGTGCCTTTCGCGAGGATGAGGGCGTTCAGGGCGGCGGGCGTTTCGACGCCGGGCTTGAGGCCGATGACATCCATGATGTCCTCGAGATGGTCGTGGTACTGGCCGGTGACGCCGCAGATGACGGCGTCGGCTTCGCCCTTGTAAACCATGAGCGCGCCGATGACTGTGGGGTCGGTACGGACGATGTTACGGGCAGAGATCGGCGTGACGCCACGGCGCTGCATGATAGCGTGATAGGTTTCCCAGTAGGAGCGGTAGCGCGGATCGTCTTCGGGGTCGATCAGTTCGATGTCCTTGTCGAGTTCGACGCGGAGGCCGAGGCGTTTAAGGCGCGTGGCAACGACCTTGCGGCGGCCGATGACGATGGGGCGCGCGAGATTTTCATCGACGACGTGCTGAACGGCCTGGAGGACTTTGTCTTCCTCGCCTTCACAGTAGACGACGCGCTTGGGTTTTTCCTGGGCGCGGGCGAAGATCGGGTTCATCACGAGCTGCGAGCGGATGAAGAACTGGCGCAGACGTAATTTGTAAGCTTCGAAATCCTCGATCGGGCGCGTGGCGACGCCGGAATCCATCGCGGCTTTGGCGACGGCGAGGGGGATGTCGACGATGAGGCGCGGGTCGAACGGTTTCGGGATCAGGTATTCGGGACCGAAGGTGAGATTTTCACCGGCATAGACGGCGGTGACTTCGGCGGTGGCTTCTTTGCGTGCGAGTTCGGCGATGGCCTTGACGCAGGCGAGTTTCATTTCCTCGTTGATCTTTGTTGCGCCGACGTCGAGCGCGCCGCGGAAGATGAAAGGGAAGCAGAGGACGTTGTTGACCTGGTTCGGGTAATCCGAGCGGCCTGTGCAGATGACGGCGTCGGGTTTTGCTTCCTGCGCGTCCTCGGGCATGATTTCGGGAGTCGGGTTCGCCATCGCCATGATGAGCGGCGCCTTGCCCATGGATTTGACCATGTCTTTCGTCAGGACACCGGGGCCGGAGAGGCCGAGGAATACGTCGGCGCCCTTGATGGCTTCGGCGAGGCTACGCGCCTTGGTATCGGAGGCGAAGAATTCCTTCTGCTTGTCCATGCCTTCGTTACGGCCCTTGTAGACGACGCCGTTACGATCGGTGACGATGATATTTTCTTTTTTTATGCCGATCTCTAACATCAGTTTCAGGCATGAAATAGCGGATGCGCCCGCGCCCGAGGTTACGAGCTTAATTTTGGATGCTTTTCTTCCGGACCATTCGAGCCAGTTGATCATGGCAGCGGTGGAGATGACGGCGGTGCCGTGCTGGTCGTCGTGGAAGACGGGAATATTCATGCGCTCCTTGAGGCGCGTCTCTAACTCGAAACATTCCGGTGCTTTGAAATCCTCGAGGTTGATGCCGCCGTAGGTCGGCTCGAGCGAGGCGATGATGTCGACGAGTTTATCGACATCGGTTTCGTCGATTTCAACATCGACGGAATCAATCGCGGCGAATTTCTTGAAGAGGATGGATTTTCCTTCCATCACCGGCTTCGACGCCAATGCGCCGAGATTGCCGAGGCCGAGAACGGCGGTGCCGTTCGAAATGACGGCGACAAGATTGCCCTTGGACGTGTAATCGTAAGCCTTCAGCGGGTCGGCGGCGATTTCCTCGCACGGCACAGCGACGCCGGGAGAATATGCGAGCGCGAGATCGTTCTGCGTGGCCATCGGCTTGGTGGCCTGGATGGCGACTTTACCCGGGGTCGGGTACTGGTGGTAATCGAGCGCTTCCTGGCGGAAGCTTTCTTTTTTGGCGGCGGCTTCCTCTCCCAGGGAGGGGTTCTGTTTGGGGGAGTCCGTTTGCTTTTTCTTTGCCATGCGATCCGCTTTGTTTGTTCTGGATCCCCGCCTTCGCGGGGATGACATTTTTCTAAGCTTGCTAAAAAGCTCGCTAAGAAAAACAGTCAAATGGTGCGGCCAAAAGGACTTGAACCTTCACGGGTTACCCCATACGCACCTCAAGCGTACGCGTCTACCATTCCGCCATGGCCGCACAGTCTTTGTCTTTTGGTCTTCCCAGACCCCGGCTTTCGCCGGGGTTACGGTTTTCTAAACTCGCAGTGCTCGTTAAGAAGACCTGCAAATTTTCGACACAAAATCCTTTGACTAATTAATAGTAGTATCAATCCCTTGCGGGAAGCAGATGGAATAACAGATCAATCCACCCGAGGCAAGTTGCAATGCACACTATATGCCCGGAAAAACAGCTGTTAAAGGGTAAGCGAGGCGTGAGCCGCCGGGGCTTCCCTGGTTGGGCGTATTTCGGCTTTTTCTACCGGAGGAGTGTCCTGAATACAGGACTGGATGCGTTGCCACAGGGGGTTTTCGGGGGTGGCATAAAAAATTCCCGGACCGATCGTGCCCATCTGGTTGTTTCTCAGGGCGTCGTCAATGTCTCTGATGAGTTGTGGAATCTCTCCCTTTTGGTTCAAAAAGGGGGCAGAAATGTTCGCCCACGCAGGAAGGAACATAATACAGAACGGCATGCCGTCTTCGCCCATCGCCTCGTGTAAATCCTGCTGTTGCTGCATCTTCGCGGCAAACGCTTTTAAAACTGTGAGGGGGTCTGGCTTTGAAAATTCCCCGGAGAGATGAGGTGCAGGCATGGCTTTAATTCCTGTAAGTTATTAAGTAATTTGGGGTGCTTACATAGCATTAGTTTACGTAAAGTCAAAGGAAATTTTCCCGTGGTGGAGTGGAAAAAGGCAGATAAGCCCGTGGCTTATGAAGAAGCGCTGGCCTTTATGGATGGCCGGGTGGCGGGCATTCATGAGGGGCGGGAGCCGGAATGCGTCTGGCTGCTGGAGCACCCGCCGCTTTATACGGCTGGGACGAGCGCCAAGGAGGGCGATTTACTGGAACAGCGGTTCCCGGTTTATAAGACAGGAAGGGGCGGGGAATATACCTATCACGGGCCGGGGCAGCGGGTGGCTTATGCGATGGTGGATCTCAAGAAACGCGGGGCGCCGGATATCAAGAAATATGTGTGCGATTTACAGGACTGGGTGATTGCGGCGCTGGCGGAATTCGATGTGCATGGCGTGTGCCGCGAAGGGCGAATTGGAATCTGGGTGAATACGCCGAAGGGTGAAAAGAAAATCGCGGCGGTGGGCGTGCGGGTGCGGCACTGGATTACGCTGCACGGTGTTTCGATCAATGTGAACCCGGACCTGTCGCATTATTCAGGCATCGTGCCGTGCGGGATTTCGGAATTCGGAGTCACGTCGCTTGATGATCTGGGCATCAAGGCGACGATGGATGATCTGGATAAGGCGCTTAAGAAAAACTTCTTCGGCTAGTCCACTGCGACTTCTCTATTCGATTAGCAAGGAAGGGTTGTCACAGTTCGTTATCAAGTCCATCCTTTTTTTGAGGCTGGGGAAATGGTCGGACAGAAGGATAATCCTGCCATTTTCGAATGTACTGTCTGCGACATGTGCCACACCGGAAAAGATTGCGCCGAGATGGCGGGCGACCGCTATGGTTCTTTTTTGCCATTCTTCCGGTGATTCTATTTCGCCGCCTATATCTTCGGGCAACATCACCAGGTCGTAGCCGTGTTCATCGGCGGTCGGTTTAATATCTATGCCTTGCAGTAGAGAATGAGTGTCGTTGAGATATTCCGATATGATGACGTTATGCATTTCCGCAAAAAACGCGCGGGCTTTTAAAGTGTATTTTTCTTCCTTGTCAGGGTTGTCCAGCCGGAAAGTTAATAATTGATTCAACGACTCCGCATACTCACATGGTATTTCAAAGAGAGGATCGATCGCGGGTAGATAATAAATGTTTGCGTATGAACTATAATAGTGCGCGGCGGCGATGTGGTTGTCGAACTCCTTCAGCATTGTTTCAGGAGGTACGAGGGCTAGGTTCATGAATATTTTTTTGCTCGAACCAGTGCCGTCCATAAGAGGCACCTTGATGAATAGTGCGGGAAAGCCGTCATGCGCGCGCGGTGTTTCCAAGTCGCGCCGCATATTTTTTTCAAACGTGCCCATAGTCTATCTCCCTGAAATGAGAAGACGTTAGGGCGTTTTTATCATTATGTCAATACAAAGTGTCAGTCCGCCGCGACGTCCATGAGGTTGGACTGGACGTAGTCGGCGCAGAAGGCCACGAGGCTTTCGATGTCGAGACGGAGATTTTCGAAGTCTGCGGTTTTTTTGTTCGTGTTCTCATTCATGTAGAGCGATTTGTTGATTTCGATCTGCAGCGAGTGAAGGCCGCGTGAGGGCGCGGAGTAGCGGTGCACGAGCTCGACGCCTTTGAAGGGGTCGTTGATGGTGACGGTGTAGCCGAGGCCCTTGAGGAAATCGCGCATGGCGTGGGTGAAGTCGAGATCGCACGACGTGCCGTCGCGGTCGCCCAGAACGAAGTCGGCCTCGCGCGGGAGGCGACCGATGAGGCCGATGGGTTGTTTGGGACGCGCGCTGGCGCCGGGCATCGAGTGGCAGTTGACGTGCCAGACATGGCCGAAATTGTAATGCGCGTCCTGAATCAGTTTTTCGAGCGCGGCGTGATAGGGGCGGTAATATTTTTCGATGCGCTGCGTGATGTCCTCGACGCTCAAGGGCTGGTCGTAAACCGGGATGCCGGGGCGGACGAGGCGGCGGATGAGGCCGATGCCGGCGTCGGAGCGCGACGAGGGATTTATATTTCCGAACGGCCAGCTTTCGGCGAGGATGACGGGGTCGATATCGTCGGCGCGGCGGTTCACATCTATATAGGAGCGCGGGAAATTCGCGAGCAGCAGCGCGGCGCCGTATTCGGGCGCGCAGGCGAACAATTCATCGACATATTTGTCCTCGGCCTTTTGCAGGTCTTCGAAGCTGCAGGCATATTCGAAATCTTCGGGGTAGTGCGTGCCGCTGTGGGGGGAGTCGAACACCAGCGGGATCGGCTTTTCGGAATGGGTGATGCTGTAGGGAGCGGTCATTCCTTTAGTCTATATCGCGGCTAGGCCCCAGAACAAGCGGCAAGCCTGTCTTGTTTTGATGCAGCGCAAGACATATTATAGGGGCCGATTTTGAGTTTTTAAGAGGATTTTATGCACGACATACGCGCCATACGCGAAAACCCGGCAGCTTTTGACAAGGCGATGGGGCGCAGGGGGCTTTCCGCCCAGAGCCCGGCTATTCTGAAGCAGGACGAGGAGGTGCGTGCGGTGAAGACCGGGCTGCAGAAGTTGCAGAGCGAGCGGAATGAGAAATCGGGGCAGATCGGCAAGATCAAGAAAGAGGGCGGGAATGCCGACGCGATCATGGCCGAGGTGGCGGCGCTGAAAGACAGAATGACGGCGCTGGAGGAAAAAGAGCGTGTGGTCGGCGAGCAGCTGACGCAAGTCTTGTCTTCCATTCCGAATATTCTTGCCGACGATGTGCCGGATGGAAAAGACGAAAGCGCGAATAAAGAGGTGCGCAAGAACGGCGCGCCGAAAACGGGCAACAATGCCGCGAAGGATCATGCCGATATCGGCGTGGCGCTCGGGATGATGGATTTCGAGACGGCGGCGAAGATGTCGGGCTCGCGCTTTACGATGCTGAGCGGCGGGATTGCGACGATGGAGCGGGCGCTGGCGCAATTTTTCCTGGATACGCATACGCGCGAGCATGGGTATACGGAGATTTCGGCGCCGCTGCTGGTGAATGATAAAACCATGTATGGCACGGGGCAGTTGCCGAAATTCGCGGACGACCAGTTCAAGACGACGCGGGGCGACTGGCTGATCCCGACGTCGGAAGTGTCGATGACGAATATTGTCGCGGACATGATCGTCGATGACGAGACGTTGCCGCGTCGTTATACCAGTTTCACGCCGTGTTTCAGACAAGAGGCAGGCGCGGCGGGGAAGGACACGCGCGGGATGCTGAGGCAGCACCAGTTTTATAAAGTGGAAATGGTTTCAATCACGCGGCCCGAGGATTCCAACGCCGAGCATGAACGCATGACGGAATGCGCGGAGACGGTTTTGAAAAAGCTTGGCCTTGCATTCCGGACGATGGTGCTGTGCTCGGGCGATACGGGGTTCGGCGCGCGGAAGACGTATGACATCGAGGTGTGGCTGCCGGGACAAAATGCCTACCGGGAAATTTCGAGCTGCTCGAACTGCGGCGATTTTCAGGCGCGGCGGATGAATGCGCGGACAAGGCCGAAGGGTGGGAAAGATACGCGGTTTGTTCATACGCTGAACGGGTCGGGTGTGGCGGTGGGGCGTGCGCTGATCGCCGTGATTGAGAATTATTATGATCCGAGCGATGGCGGGGTATTCGTTCCGGATGTGCTGAAGCCTTATATGGGCGGGCTCACGAAGATTGTGAAGAAATAAAATGGGCCCCGGCTTTCGCCGGGGTTACGGAGTGGTATGAACACACAGGATATGAACAAGCGCGTGCGGCTGATCATGCATCTGAGGAAGATGGGGATCACGGATATGAATGTGCTTGGCGCGATGGAGAAGGTGCCGCGCGAGAAATTCGTGCCGGAGAGCGTGAGGCACCAGGCGTGGGAGGATATTGCGCTCCCCATTGGCCGCGGGCAGACGATCAGCCAGCCTTTTGTCGTGGCGGCGATGACGGCGGCGCTGAAACTGACGGACCGCGACAAGGTTCTGGAGATCGGCACGGGATGCGGATACCAGACGGCGATTTTGTCGAAACTGTGCCGCCGGGTTTATACGATTGAGCGGCATAAGCCTCTGTTGAAGGACGCTGAGAAGCGTTTCGAGGAGCTGAAGCTGCGGAACATCACCGCGATTGCGGCGGACGGGATGCAGGGCTGGCCGAAGATCAATAATGTCGACCAGGCACCTTTCGATAAAATTATTGTGACGGCGGCGGCGCGGGGTGAAGCGCCGAAGAAGTTGCTCGACCAGGTGCGCGAGGGCGGGATGATGGTGATCCCGGTCGGCGAGAACGGCAACCAGGTGCTCAGGTCCTATAAAAAAGAGGCGGATGGCAGTTTCAGCACCAGGGATCTTATGGACGTGCGATTCGTGCCATTATTACCCGATATCGCGAGCGATGTAGACGCCGCTTAAGTATTTTCAGGCTTAAAATCCTTCAATTTTCAAGAAGTTCGGGGCGGTGTATAGTTGAGTCGATGAATCGACTGCTCCCGTTAATGATTATTTTCACGCTTGGGGTTGGTGCCTGTAACAAGTTCCAGGCGCCTGCGCCCGTGACTTTGTATGGATCGACGCAGGGCGAGGGCAGTGCGGGCGTTCATACGGTCGTCGGTGCGGAGACATTGTGGGACGTGGCGCAGCGTTACCAGCTGGCGATGCGCGATGTCGCCGCCGCGAACAGTTTATCGGAGCCATTTGATTTAAAACCCGGGCAGAGATTGCGCCTGCCGCCGCCGCGCGAATACCGCGCGCGGGAAGGCGACAGCCTATATACGGTTTCGCGTTTGTTCGTCGTCGATACGTCGGAAATTGCGCGGCTGAACCGGATTGCGCCGCCCTATAAGCTGAAGGCCGGGCAGGTGATACGCCTGCCGACATTAACGCGCGAAACCGTGCCGGTGCAGACGGCGGCGACCGCGCCCTTGCCGACGCGCACCGTTCCGCCGCAGCCTAATGCGCCTTATATCAACCCGGCGCCGGTGAAGCGCGAGGCATTGCCTGCGCCCGCTGTTGTGCCGCCGACAAAAATCACGATTGCAAAAGCGCCGGAAGCGCCCGTCAAGAAAACGCCGATCACGGCGCAGGTTCCGAAGCGTTCTTCAAGTCGTTTCCTGAGTCCCGTAGAGGGAAAAATTCTTTCGAACTACGGTCCGAAAAAAGACGGGCTGCATAATGACGGGATCAATATCGCGGCACCTGCAGGAACGCCAGTGCGCGCGGCGGAAAACGGCGTGGTGGTTTATGCGGGGAACGAGCTGAAGGCTTCAGGTAATCTCGTGATTATCCGGCACCAGGACAGATGGATGACGGCGTATGCGCATATGGACAATCTGCAGATCAAGCGCGGGCAGACGGTGAAGCGCGGGCAGACCATCGGAACAGTTGGAAGTTCCGGTTCGGTCGACAGGCCGCAATTGCATTTCGAAGTGCGGCGCGGGACCGAGGCGCTGAACCCAAAATTATATCTGGAGAGCTGATATGATTTTGATCGCTCTTACTGCGATATGCGCTCTGGCGGGGGCGTGGTTGCTGTTTGATTTCTGCCTGTGGCATTTCACCGGTACGATCGCGGCGGGCACAGTTGAGCGTTTTGAGAACGGCAAGCCGGTGGTTTCGTTCGAGATGCCGGATGGGAAAAAAGTGATGCAGCGCGCCGAGCGCGTGACCAATATCGGATTTTTTCTCGCCAATGTGCAGCCCGGCGAGATTTTCAATGTCAGCTACCGTGAAGGCATGGCGACGCAGGTGCGGGTGCACGGGCAGCTTTATCTTATCGCAGGGGTGCTGTTGCTTATGCCGCTGCTCGGCGCGCTGGCTGTAGAGTTCAGCCGGGAATGGCTCGGGGTGCAGGTCTCGTTTGCGGCGATTATGGCTGTCGTCATGGTTGGCGGGTGGGTTCTGCTTAAACTCGTGCGGCGTAACTACTAAATACCTGAAAAAGCTGGATTGCTTCGCCTTCGGCTCGCAATGACGCCAGGGGTTTTCGGGCCTTGTTTTTGGAGGCCAAGTGTTTATAGTTCCCCGGGACTTTGATTATTTCGTAAAGGAAACCGGGTTATGCTGATTTCAAAAGCCTATGCCGCCGCTCTCGATACAGCCGTTGAAGCCACGGCGATGACGCCTGATGCGCCGTCGGCGATGGAGGCCTTCATCTGGAATATGGGGCTTATTCTTCTGCTGGTGGTGATGTTTTATGTGCTGCTGATCATGCCGCAGCAGCGCCGCTTCAAGGAGCATACATCGATGCTGTCGCAGCTCAAGAAAGGCGACAAGATCGTCACCGGCGGCGGGTTCGTCGGCACGATTGATAAAGTTATCGACGATCAAGAAGTTCTTGTCGATCTCGGTAATGGTGTAAAAGTCACGGCGCTCCGTTCGTCTCTGCAGGGCCAGAGAGTTGCTCTTAAGTCCAAGCCGGCCAACGATCAGAAGGTGAAGGCGTAATTTACTATGCTGACTATTCCACGCTGGAAAGCCGTTCTTATCCTTGCCGTTGCCCTGATGGGTATTCTTTACAGCCTGCCGAACATGGCGGGCCCGGAGCTTCGCACCTGGCTGCACGCCAATGTGCCGTCATGGATGCCGGGGAAGACGGTTAACCTTGGCCTCGATTTACGCGGCGGCGCGCACCTTTTATATGAGGTCGATGTCGACGGCGTATTCCGCGAGCGCGGCGATTTGATGGTACAGGATCTGCGCACGGAACTGCGCGAGGCGAAAATCGGTTACAGCTCGATCGGATCGGCGGCGAAGGGCGCACGCGTGACGCTGCGCAATGAAAGCGATGCGGAAGCGGTGCGGAAGATTCTGCGCAAGTTAGACCCGAATTTAGATATCCAGACGAACGGCGCGACGATTGAAGCCAATATGAACGAGGTTTCGCTCAAGAGCGTTTACGACCAGACGATTTCGCAGAGCATTGAAATTGTGCGCCGCAGGATTGACGAACTGGGCACGACCGAGCCTTTGATTGCACGTCAGGGCGAGAACCGTTTATTGATTCAAGCGCCGGGTGCCAACGCCGAACAACTGAAAGCGATTATCGGCACGACGGCGAAGCTGGGTTTTCACCTGGTGCCGGAAAGTGCAGATGCGGGCGGCGGCACGAGAAGCCTGCCGTTCGCGGAAGAGCCTGCGCGGCGCTTAGCTGTAGCACGCCGCCCGATGATTACGGGCGATATGCTGGAGACGGCGCAACCGAGTTTCGACCAGAACGGGCGTTCGGTGATTTCGTTCAGGCTTAATAATACGGGCGCGCGGAGATTTTGTGATGTGACGCGCCAGAACGTGCAGAAGCCGTTCGCGATTGTTCTGGATAACGAGGTGCTGAGCGCACCCGTCATTCAGGAGCCGATTTGCGGCGGGCAGGGGCAGATTTCAGGCGGGTTTACCGTGAAGACGGCGAATGATTTAGCCTTGTTATTACGCGCGGGTGCGCTGCCTGCGCCGATGAAGGTGATCGAGGAACGCACGGTGGGTCCGACGCTGGGATCTGACTCGGTGAAGTCAGGACGCAAGGCGTGTCTCGTTGGCCTGATGCTCGTTATCGCTATGGCGTGCCTGGTTTACGGATTGTTCGGCGTGTTTGCGTCGATAGGTATCATTATCAATATGCTGCTTATTCTCGCGGTAATGTCGATGCTGCAGGCGACGCTGACGCTCCCGGGGATTGCGGGGATCGTGCTGACCATGGGTCTAGCGATTGACGGTAACGTTCTGATCTTTGAGCGCATCAAGGAAGAGTTGCGGGCAGGCAGGAGCATTCTGTCGGCGATTGATACGGGTTATAACCGCGCGCGCACGACGATCACGGACTCGAACCTGACGGCGCTGATTGCGGCGTTGATTTTGTTCTCGTTCGGGACGGGGCCGATCAAGGGCTTCGCCGTGACGATGTGTATCGGTGTGGCGACGTCTTATTTCTGCGCGCTGAGCTTTACGCGCCTGATTGTGCTGACATGGCTGAAATGGAAGCGGCCGAAGGCGATAGCGGTTTAAGAGAGACACTGACATGATTATCAAATTGCTTGAACTCATCCCGCCGAACACGAAGATCGATTTCTTCGGGCACAGATTTTACGCGATGCTGGCGAGTATCATTATTCTCGGCGGCTCGACATTGATGCTGACCACGAAGGGCCTGAATTTCGGGATCGATTTTGTCGGCGGCACTATTATCGAGATCAAGACCGAAACGGCACCTGATCTGCCGCACCTGCGCGAGGTGTTGAAGGAATTGCACCTGGGCGATATTTCGATTCAGGAATTCGGCGCGGCAGATAATTTGATGATCCGCATGCCGCAGCAGGAAGTGCAACCGGGCGCGGAGGAAGCCGACGTGCAGCGTGGTGCGATTGAAAAGGTGCAGGCGGCTCTGAACAAGGAATTCGAGGGCAAGGTAGATTACCGCCGGACGGAATTCGTCGGGCCGCAGGTGGGTAAGGAATTGAAGCGCGCGGGAATTTTTGCAGTCTTGATCGCGATGGGTGGCATCATGGCCTATATCTGGTTCCGGTTTAACTGGCAGTACGGCGTGGGATCGATGCTGGCGCTCTTGCACGACGTGGTGGGTATTCTCGGGCTGTTTTCGCTGACGCAGATGCATTTCGATTTGTCGACGCTGGCGGCGATTTTGCTGGTGGCGGGTTATTCGATCAACGAGACCGTTATTATTTTCGACCGCGTGCGGGAGACGCTGCGGAAATACAAGAAAATGCCGATGACAGAGATCATCAATTTCTCGATCAACTCGACGCTGCCGCGCACATTGATGACGTCGGGTTCGACCTTGCTGGCGTTGCTGGCGCTTTACCTGTTCGGCGGCGAGGTTATCAGAAGCTTCGTTTCGGCGCTGTTCTTCGGGATTTGTATCGGTACGCACTCGTCCTACTTCGTTTCGACGCCGTCGCTGTACTACCTGAAACTCCGGCCCGACCCCGAGAAGCCGGGCGCTGCCGCAGCCGAAGACCCGGCGTAATTCCATGGATGTCACGCCGCTCATACGCAAGGGGGCGCAGGTCATCCAGAGTTATGCGGGCGGCACATTCACCGTGACCGGTAAAATTTACACCGGGCCGGTGATCATTTTTCCTGATGAAGTTCTGGAATGGAAAATTTCTGCGCCGTTGAGTGCCGAGGATTTTTCGACGTTGATTGAGCGCAGGGATGTTCTCGATGTCGTGTTGCTTGGCATGGGGAGAAATATGACGTTGTTAGATCCGGCGTTGAAGAAAGCGCTCAAGGAGCGGGGCGTATCGCCCGAGCCGATGGATACCGGCGCGGCGTGCCGGACCTATAATCTGCTGATGGCCGAAGGGCGCCGGGTGGCCGCGGCGCTGATTCCTGTAACTTAGGCTGCGACTTTCAGCGGGCCTTTTTCGTACAGCTCCGCCACGTAATCCCAGTTGATGAGATTGTCGATGAACGCTTCCATGTATTTGGGACGGGCGTTGCGGTAGTCGATGTAATAGGAGTGTTCCCAGACATCGCAGCCGAGGATGGGCGTTTTGCCGTGGATGACGGGGTTTTCGCCGTTCGGCGTTTTCAGGATTTCAAGCTTGCCGGATTTATTGTCCTGCGCCAGCCATGCCCAGCCTGAACCGAATTGTGTGACGCCAGCAGCTGTAAAATCTTTTTTGAAGGCGTCATAGCCGCCGAGGTCTTCCTTGATTTTTTTCTCCAGCGCGCCGGGGAGTTTGTTGCCGCCGCCGCCTTTTTTCATCCAGTGCCAGAAATGGATGTGGTTGTAATGCTGGCCGAGTTGATTGAACAGGCCGGGATTGTTTTTGTGGGCCCAGACCATGGCTTCTTCCAGCGAGGCGTTTTCCTTGCCGGTGCCCTGGATGAGTTCGTTGCCCTTGTCGACGTAAGCTTTATGATGTTTGTCGTGGTGGAATTCGAGGGTTTCCTTCGACATATAGGGGGCGAGGGATTCGTAATCGTAGGGGAGTTTGGGCAGTTCGAAGGGCATGGAAATCTCCTGTTTATAAACTTCCCCATAAGTTAATGCATTTACGGTTCCATTCAAGGGCAATTTCTGGTTTAAAACCTTATGAAGACAGGGCTTTCTTATTGCGGGCAGGTGGTACGGGAGAACGACCCCGATCGTTTTTTGCTATCGATGTTCGCCCCTGCGGACCGGCGGGAGACGCTGTGGGCGCTGTTCGCGTTTAATCATGAAATTGCCAAGACGCGCGAGGTGGTGAGCGAGACGAGCCTGGGGCTGGCGCGCCTGCAATGGTGGCGCGAGGCGATCGGGAAAATCTATGAGGGTGGTGAATTTCCGCAGCATGAAGTTTTAAAGGCGCTGGCGCCCGCGATTAAAGCGCATGGTCTTGCGCGCGATTATTTCGATACTCTGGTTTATGCGCGGGAGTTTGATCTGGAGAATATCTGCCCGGCGTCGCTGGAAGGTTTCCTGAAATATGCGGATTTCACGACGACGCCTTTGATGAGTTTAGCCTTGCAGATTTGCGGCGATGAACCGGACATGGACCCCGTGGCGGCGGTGGCGGTGAATTACGCGATGGCGGGATTGTTACGCGCCGTACCGTTTCACGCCTCGCAGCGGCGTTGTTATTTGCCGGAAGATTTAATGCAGAAGCATAATGTGACACTGACCAATTTGTTCGACTTCCTGAAGCCGGGCGAGGGGATGAAGGGGGTGGTGCGGGACGTGGCCGGGGAGTTCGTGCCGGGCATCCATCCGGCCAGCCGCTTATTAAGGGCGACGCAGGGGCTGGCAGGGATTTATATGGGGCAAATTCGCAGGCGCGGGTATGATGTTTACAGCCGTAAAATGCAATTGCCGCCAGCGTTTAAGGAGTTTAGGCTGGCCGTTGCGGCAGGGTTATAGACATATTAACCAACGCCATGATAATATTGGTATTGGGTATTATTAAGTATTTGCAAATACTTAAAGAAGGGTTGGGATAAAATGGTTGAAGGTCCTAAGGGTATTGGTTCGCTGCAGAACCTGATTTCCGGTACGCGCGTGACAGAGGCGAGCAATCGCCGCACGGACGATGTGAAGACATCCGCCCCGACAGACGAGGTTAATCTTTCACCCGAGGCGATCAGCCTGGGCGAGGCCGAGCAAACGGCGTCGTCGGTACGTGAGTCGCTGTCGCGGTATACCGAGGTTACTCTGAGCTCCGGCCAGAATTTCGACGAAAGCCTCTAAGGCGTAGCTGATTATCGTCTTTTGGCCTGCAAATTGCGGTTTTCTGCGCTTCCGCTTCTCAAATACCACAATGTATTCTGCGATGCGGTTCTCGAAAACCGCAATTTTCGGCACAAAATCCTTCAATCAGACTGCGCCTTAACGCGACCTATCTTTCGAATTTTTCTTCTTTCAGGAAATGCGCGACCTGCTTCATCACAGCGGGGTTGAACATCATGAATGTATGGGTTGACGGCACGACGAGATGATCGCGCATGCCGTCGATTTTCGTGCGCTCGACGGGGACGATTCCATCGTGCTCTCCTTCGGGAAGTATCCACGGCGCAAGCGGGTTGATGGAAACATTACCGGCGATGATGCCGAGCGGGTACGTGATTTCACCATCGAGATGTTTGTATTTGGTGCCGAGCTGATCGGAGGCGGGGCCGAAGATTTTTTTAAAGATCGGCGCGAATTGCTTATGCTCTTTCAGGAAATCGGCGAATTCGCTGCCCGTGTTGGGCGGGCCGAGCATGACGACGCGGCCTAAATTGGCGGGTTTGCGCGTGGCGATGTAATAACGCGCGATGAGGCCGCCCATGGAATGGGTGACGAAGTGGAGCGGTTTGGTTTCGTCGTAATTTTCTGCGGATTTTATTTTCTCCTCGACGAAGTCGGTGAGGTCCTCGAGATTTTTTTTGCGCGAGGGGTAGAGGATGTTCAGCGCATCATAGCCTTTGCCCTCGAGATAATGGCTGAGGGGGAGCATGTCGGTGCGGCTGCGCAGGATGCCATGCAGCAGGACGACGAAACCGATTTTGGGAGGCTGGGCGGCGCGTTTTTTCATTCTCTTTTATTGTGACGTATTTTCAGGAATTTTTTAAAATCTTTTGTCCTTTTCATAAGAATATGTTATTAAGTGTCTACTAATAAGAGAGATAAAAATGAATAAAAAGAGTGTGACTGCGTTATTAACTACCGTGCCTTTGATCTCAGCTTTTCTGCTCGTCGCGTGCGACTCTTCCGACAAAGGTGGAGGATACAGGCCGCCATCCGGGCATTCCGAGCCTGCCAATAAAAAAGACTGGGAAAACAGGGCGGGTTTATCCGAACCAGCGCCGTCGCAATAATAAGTGATAAAAATGCGCGTAAACAATTTGCAATCATTAACGAATATATTTTTCTCGGTCATTCTTTCGGGAACAATGATTGCTGCGCCCGCTGTTTCGATGCAGGGTTGCGGGCTGGCACAGCAACGTAAATGGATATCGGAAGGCAAGGAACTGAGCGCGAAACATGCCCGTGAAAATCTGAAGGCTGTTTTTACCGATTTGTATGATTATACTTTTTCCGTGCCGAAAGACAGGCACATACCGCTGATTACCTTCGACGGCAGGAGAGGTCGTGATCAATGGGGGAAATGCGTTCCCGGGAAAGTCGAGATATCAATGATAATTTGTGCGTATGATATCGGGGCAGAGCAGATGGCGGAAGCCAGTGACGCCGCTTTTCATGTCAGCAGTTATTATAAGGAATTGCTGGAGGACAAAAAACGTAATGCAGAAACAATACAAATAATACAATCCCGGTTAAGCCCGAATAATACAATCGAACAGGGCCCATTCATAAAAGAAAGATTTAAACAGGCTTACATTCAGGCGCTTGAGGCGGGGATTGTTAATCCGCCCCGTGTTGAAGGCCCTTCCGCGAGCAGATAGTTTGAGAATATTAACGGCCTGACGCGGCGCGTTTTTTGTTTTCCGGATTTTCCAGCAGATAATTTTCGAGATCATTGAGCGCGCGGGATGACAGCGCCTTGCGCTTTTCCTTGCCGCCGATTTTGCCTTTG
Organism: Alphaproteobacteria bacterium; assembly: GCA_017999645.1. GTDB lineage: Bacteria > Pseudomonadota > Alphaproteobacteria > Micavibrionales > Micavibrionaceae > UBA7657. Next base: position 127,204 of record JAGNLJ010000005.1, on the reverse strand, counting down.
AATTTACCCTCGACCGGCGGGAATAATCCGAAATTGATGTTCATGGGCTGGAACGTTTCGGCGTTGGCGCCGCCCGTGATGTGGTTGAGCAACGAGCCCATGGCCGTGGTTTTTGCGGGGAAGGGGAGCGGCAGGCCCAGTTTTTCGCTGGCGGCGAAGCGTCCGGCCATGATGCCGACGGCGGCGGATTCAACGTAGCCTTCGCAGCCCGTGATCTGCCCGGCGAAGCGCAGGCGCGGCTGCGCTTTCATCTGTAGCGAGTCATTGAGGATTTTTGGTGAATTGATGAAGGTGTTTCTGTGGAGGCCGCCAAGGCGCGGGAAGACGGCGTTTTCTAAACCCGGGATCATGCGGAAGACACGCGTCTGCTCGCCGTATTTCATTTTGGTCTGGAAACCGACGATGTTGTAGAGCGTGCCGAGCTTGTTGTCCTGCCTCAGTTGCACGACGGCGTGGGATTTCACGGTGGGGTTGTGCGGATTTGTGAGGCCGACGGGTTTCATCGGGCCGAAGCGGAGCGTTTCGGGGCCGCGCGAAGCCATGACTTCGATGGGCATGCAGCCTTCGAAGTAGGGCGTGTCCTTTTCCCAATCCTTGAACTCGCCGTATTCTGCTTCGAGTAGCGCGGCGATGAAGGATTCGTATTGTTCCTTGTTCATCGGGCAGTTGATGTAGTCCTTGCCCGTGCCGGCGGGCCCGGCTTTGTCGTAGCGGCTCTGGAACCAGGCCTTGGTCATGTCGATGGAGTCGAACTCGACGATGGGTGCGATGGCGTCGAAGAAAGCGAGGGAGTCTTCGCCGGATAATTCGCGGATGGCTTCGGCGAGCGGGGTGGAAGTGAGCGGGCCGGTGGCGATGATGACGCTGTCCCACTCTTCGGGTGGCAGGCCGGGAATTTCGCCGCGTTTGATTGTGATCAGCGGGTGATCGTTCAACGCTTTTGTGACGGCAGCTGAGAAAATTTCGCGGTCAACGGCGAGCGCGCCGCCAGCGGGAACGGCTGCACGGTCGCCCTCGCGCATGATGAGGGAATTGCATTTGCGCATTTCAGCATGGAGCAGGCCGACGGCGTTTTGTTCGGCATCATCCGAGCGGAAGGAATTTGAGCAGACGAGCTCGGCGCAGCCATCGGTCTTATGCGCGGCGGTTTTAACCGTGGGGCGCATTTCGTGCAGAACCACGGGAACGCCCATATTGGCGGCCTGCCAGGCGGCTTCGGAGCCGGCGAGACCGGCGCCGATGATGTGGATGGCGTTCACACTATTTCCCATGGTTCTATGTCCTTGCTTTTGGTTGCGCGGAAGATTTTAAAGAGGCCGGGCGCGGTTTTCAAACCCCGATGCTGTTTGTGGCGGGCGGGATCGCGGGTTTCGAGTTTTTTCAGGAGATGTTGCCATTCGTAATCAACCTGACCGCTGGTGACGGGCAGGGATTTTTTGGTTTTCGCGCGGACGCGAATGATTTTTGAGCGGTCGAATTTATAACCGCGATTGTCGGCCTCGTCGCAGATGAGGTGAAGATAGGATTCCAGTAAATCCTTGTGCTCGCGGAAGCGGGTGAGCTGCGGATGGTTTTTGTAGCCCTTGGTTTTTCCATGCAGGACGGCCTGCGCGAGGAGCGTTTCACGCCAGAGCGCGACGATGCCTTTGGCGTCGAGGTAGGAGGGGTGGAGAGTCCAGAGGCGCATAATTTTCCTTAGTTATTGTCATGCCCGCCTTGGGCGGGCATCCGGTTTTTGGTTGCCGGACCCCCGCCTTCGCGGGGGTGACATTAGATTTTATTTAAAGCCTGTTCCAAATCATCAATCAAATCATCGGCCGATTCAATGCCGACCGAGAGGCGGATGAAGCCGTCATCGATGCCGAGTTTTTCGCGTTCGGCCTTTGGGATCGAGGCGTGGGTCATGATGGCCGGGTGTTCGATCAGGCTTTCGACGCCGCCAAGGCTTTCGGCGAGGGTGAAAATTTTGCAGGCGGAGAGCATTTTTTTCGAGGCTTTGAGGTCGCCTTTGACGCTGGCCGAGATCATGGCGCCGAACGCGTTCATCTGCTTGGCGGCGATTTTATATTGCGGGTGGGTGGTGAGGCCGGGGTAATGAACCTTGGCGATTTTTTTGTGGCCGTGCAGGAACTCGGCGATTTTCACCGCGCTGGCGCAGGCGCGTTCCATGCGGACGTCCAGTGTTTTGATGCCGCGCAAGGCGAGGAAGGAGTCGAAGGGCGAGAGAATGCCGCCGGTCGCGTTCTGGATGAATTTGATTTTGTCGGCAAGAGCGGAATCATTGACCACAACTGCGCCGCCGATGATATCGGAATGGCCGCCGATATATTTTGTGATGGAATGCAGCGCGATGTCGAAGCCGAAATTCAGCGGTTTCTGCAGGCGCGGGGTCGCGAAAGTGTTGTCGCAGACGGAGAGGATTTTTTTCTTTTTCGCTACGGCGGTGACAGCGGCAAGGTCGATGATTTTGAGCAGCGGGTTGGTCGGCGTTTCCACCCAGATCATTTCGGTGTTGGGCCGGATTGCCTTTTCCAGCGCACCGGGGATTGTCATGTCGATATAGGTAACGTCGAGTTTCGCGGAGTCTTTTTTCACGCGTTCGAACAGGCGGTAAGTGCCGCCATAGACGTCGTCACAGCAGACAATATGTGCGCCATGCGGGATCAGGTCTAGAACCGCGCAGGAGGCGGCGAGGCCGGAGGCGAAGGCGAAACCGTTGCTGCCGTCTTCAAGATTGGCGATGCAGCGTTCGAAGGCGAAGCGTGTGGGGTTGTGACCGCGGGCGTAGACGAAGCCCTTGTGTTCGCCGGGAGCGGATTGGGCATATGTCGAGGTCGCATAAATGGGAACGGAGACGGCGCCGGTTTCGGCATCGACGCTCTGGCCGCCATGGATGCAGCGGGTTGAGAAATCCTGTTTTTTACTTTTCTTCTTCTTAGTCATTTCTGTTCTCCATAAATTTTCGGAAGATATTTGTCGCCGCGGTCGGACATGAAGGTGACGACGCGTTTGGGTTTGGTCTGTTCGCGGCAATAGCGCAGAGCGCCCGCGAGGACCGTGCCTGTCGGCGTTCCGGCGAGGATGCCTTCGCGCTTTAATAACTCACGCACGGTAGAAAAGCTTTCGTCGTCGTCGATGACATAGCCCTTGTCGACGATACCCAAGTCGAGATTGCCGGGAGCGCATTCCTGGCCGATGCCTTCGACGCGGAAGGCGTGGGGTGTGGCTTTTTCGCCGTTTACCTTGGCAGCGAGGAGTGCGCCCTTGGGATCGGAGAGGATGAGCTCGGTTTCCGGCGAAACTTTCGCGAAAAATTTTCCGAGGCCTGACAGCGTGCCGCCCGAGCCGACGCCGCAGACGATTGCGTCGATTTTTTTGTCCATCTGTTCCCAGATTTCGGGGCCGGTGGTGGTTTCGTGGACGAGGACGTTCGCCGGGTTGTCGAACTGGTTGGTGTGGAACGCGCCGGTTTCGGCGGCGATGCGTTTTGCCATGTCGACGTAATATTCGGGGTGGCCAGCGGACACATCGGCGCGGGTGCGGATGACTTTTGCGCCGAGGCCTTCGCAGTGCGTGATTTTCATTTCCGAGAATTTATCGGGCACGACGAGGATGACCTTATACCCCCTGACGGCGGCGACGAGGGAGAGGCCGAGGCCGGTGTTTCCGGCGGTGGCTTCGATGATTGTGCCGCCGGGTTTTAGCTTTCCACTTTTTTCGGCGGCGTCGATCATGCTTTTGGCGGTGCGGTCCTTGATCGAGCCGCTGGGGTTCCAGCCTTCCAGTTTCATGAATAAACGGCAGGGCCCCGTGTCGAATTTTGTCAATTCGACCATTGGGGTGTTGCCGATCAGGTCTAATATCGTGGAGGCCGGGCTCATGGACGCTTTTTACGCAGTTTTTCTTATAAAATCAATCGTTTATTAAACACGGAGGGCACGGAGTGCACGGAGAAAAGCAATAAAAACTCCGTGTTCTCTGTGTTCTCCGTGTTTATTTTTTTAATTCCAAAACTCCTCGCGGTCGGGGACGCGGGAAAAGGCGATCTTGGTGCCGACATGGCCTGCCGAGGTCTTCGGGATGACGCCGAGCCAGACGGTTTCCTTCTGGTACTTGTTCTGGAGTTTATCGAGCGCCCCGGCGAGGGCCTCGCGGCGGTGTGTTTGCTTGATGGCTTCGGGCGAGGCGGTTTCGAAGAGGTTGCCCGTGATCTGGTCGGCGGTTTTGAGGCCGGAGAGGATAACGGATATTTTTTTGAATTTCACGCCGCTGGCGACGGGGAATTCATGCGAAAGCGAAGCCCACATGCTATCCAGGAGCTGGAGAAAGGTGAAGGGATCGCGCGCGTGGGGAATTTTTGCTTCGTTCGCCCAGCGGAAATCGTCGGTGGTGCGGACGCTTAATGAAAGGTGGCTCGCGAAAAATCCCTTGCGGCGGAGGCGGTATGTGGCTTTTACAAGAAGGCGGCGCGCCATGAGGCGGGCTTTATCCGGGCGGCGCAGATCCGGATCTAACACGCGCGAGTGGCCGATCATGACATTGCCGGTTTCAGGATTTTCAAAATCGTAGCCGTGCAGCCAGTACCAGAAGCGTTCACCCTGCACGCCGCCCCAGATTTTGCGGGCGTGTTTGGGCGAAGTGTTCCAGAGGCCGCGCATGTCGGTAATTCCGGCGCGGCGGAGGCGTTTCTCCATGTTGTAGCCGATGCCGGGCATGTCGGTGAGTTTGAGACCCAGCAGGCGGCCCGGGAGTTCTTCCTGACGGAGCATGACGAGGCCGTCGGGTTTTTGCATGTCGGCGGCGATTTTTGCGAGCAGGGAATTGGGCGCGACGCCGATGGAGCAATTGATCGCTTCGCCGACATTTTTCCAGAGGCCCTCTTTTATTTTGCGCGCGACCTCGGCGGCGCGTTCGGGTGTGCGGCGACCGGGCGGGAGACGGGAGGAGAGTTCGTCGATCGACCAGACCTTGTTGATGGGGGTGTGTTTGACGACCTCTTCCAAAATCCGGTGATGGTAATCGACGTAGAGATCATGGCGCGCGAGAACGCAGCGTAGGCCGGGGCACATCTGCCTGGCTTCGTAAATCGGCGTGCCGGTTTTGACGCCGTAAGCCTTGGCCTCGTAAGACGCGGCGATGGCACAGGTGGAATCGGTCATCATCGGCACGACCGCGACGGGTTTACCGCGCAGCTCGGGCCGTTCCTGTTGTTCGACGCTGGCGAAATAGCTGTTGAGGTCCATAAACAGCCATTTCAGGCCGGGTTCCTGATGCATGGGTATCCTTGAATTTACCGTCATTGCGAGCCCCCGCCTCCGCAGGGGTAAACTGCGCGAAGCAATCCAGATCCCGCTTTTGCGTGGAAGACAAAAAAATGGATTGCTTCGTCGCTAGCGCTCCTCGCAATGACGATTCTACGCCACCGATAGAGAACAAATCAAGAACATTTTGGGGGATTCAGGTGTTTAATAAAAAACGGGCTGTGCCGTATTGGAGGCGAGAAGGTAGGGCGGCATGGTGGAGGGGTTATCCGCGTATTGCGCGCCGTTATACGTCATGGCGACGTCTTTCGATTCGTCCCAGCGGCCTGTGACGCGGACTATGATGTCCTTCCAGCCGTTGCTTTCGGTGTTGCTGACATAGAGCGGGGCGCGGACGGGCTGGATGGCGTTGACGAGCTCGAACTTGTCACTGCCTGCGCGCATTACGAGCATTGTGCAGCCGTGCGTATCGCACCAGTAACCGTAAGGGTTTTTGAAGAGGACGAGGGCATCGCGGCGGCCGTCGCGGTCGAGGTCGATCCGTTTGAATTCATAGAGCGAGGAAACGGGCGCGCCGGTTTCCTGCAGGAAGGCGGTGACCGAGCCGCGCATGACGGAATCATCAAGGTCGGCGGTTTCCATGGGTGTGAGGGAGGCTTCGCGCTGACAGCAGCCGCCGTGGCCGCAGGCCGCGAGGAGGAGGGTAGTTGTCAGAATAAGTAAGTTGCCCAGCCACGAAGAGTTCATAGCGTCCAAACTAAAAGAGAGTTCCGTGGCACGGAATGAATATCGGTATTCTGCCCACAGTTTTGGTTGCGGGCGGCGCAGCATAAAATTTTCCCCTGGGCGTCTTGCCTTGGCATAATGAGGATATTATTGTCCCTTCCGGTGGTTCAAGTCCCGTTCCTTTCAGGAGAATAAAAGATGACCTTCGTGGTCACCGAAGTCTGCATCAAGTGCAAATATACGGATTGCGTCGAGGTCTGCCCGGTGGATTGTTTCTACGAGGGTGAGAATATGCTCGTGATCAACCCGGATGAATGTATCGATTGCGGCGTGTGCGAACCGGAATGCCCGATCGAGGCGATCATCCCGGATTCAGATCCGCGCGCGGACAAGTGGCTGGATATGAACCGCGAATATTCTGAGAAATGGCCGAATATCACGAAGACGAAAGATCCGCTGCCTGAAGCCGACGCGGTGAAGGACGAAAAAGAAAAGTTCGACAAATATTTCAGTGAAAATCCCGGGAGCGGGGATTAGGCTCGATTATCTACGCTCACGAATAGGGCGATACTTCTATAGCCCAGGTAATTTCTTTTTCGCCAGATTTGCAAAAAGAGCTTCCCGGCCGGGCAATCTGCATTTTCCAAAGTTCTTCATATCGCGGTATCAGGGAGTGAAGCGCCATCGCCAGGTCATGATCTATAGCGTCAAGTTTTTTTCTTGTCAGATTGCCGATAGAGATTTTTTGTATTCCGTCTTCATTGGCAATTTCAACCGCGTGCGTTTTTGCTGTGCGTTCCATGAATCCATTCATGGTCTGAGTGATCGTGGTTTCTGCTTCGGGAGATTTCAGAGAGCCGGCGGTGATGGTGTTTTTAAAGGTAAGAGTGAGATTTTGAAGACCGAAAGCCCGGTCGAGTTCGTCGAGATCTATTTCCGGTTCGGGAGGTTTTTGTCCGCTGAATTTGAATTGTTTCCAAATAGAAAGCCCGCGCTCTAAAAAACTCTTACGCATGAAATCATCTCCCTTAATTTTTTTGTTACCTTAACTATTAAAGCAATAATAAAAAGCCTGCAAATATTGTCAGTTAAGCGACGTATTCGGCGTTCCGGAAATATTTATCGTGAGAATAACCGGTTCTTTTTGACGATTAACGTCCATGCTGGCCGACAAAAAAATTTCCTGACTCAACTGGGTGCCGACGTGCGAGAAATTACGCGCCATTTCGTCGAAGCTCCTGATGCAGCCATCAACGGGGCCCTCGGCAATGTTAATTCCATCGTCGTCATTATTATTGTTGCTGTGCAGGGTGCCGAAGAGGCCGTTGAAAAATTTGATGTAAGTGTCGACTGTTTCGGTGATGCGTGCTCGATCTTCCGGTGAAACCAGGTCGTGGAACTCGGTGGAGTCTTTGAAGAAAATTTTTATTATTGTCATTGCGGCCCCTGATCAGTTACTGCATTCAAGAGCGGCTGCAACCCTTCTGGGTTCTACCGCCAGCACCGCATACATATTTGCCACGCAGGCGATCTGGTGTTCGAAGCGGTAGATTTTAAAAATAGTTGCCGGGACAAGAATAGAATTCGAAGGTGATTTCATCCATGTCTGATTGTGGCGATTGAATTGACGCCTGAAATCTTCGGCAAGTTTGTTGGCTTTTGCCCAGTCTTCGGCCATGAAGCCGTACTGGATGCCTTCGTGATCGTTGCGATAAGGCAGGAAGCCTTTTTCCTCGAAAGACTCGACGAGTCTTTCTATTGCACCCTGGACATGCTCCCTTGTTTCCGGCGGATTTAGCGGATCGAATGTTTCAGGGACGGCGACGATGTTTCTAAAAGCCAATGTGACGAACATGATTGTTTCCTGTGGGCTTTACCAGCGGGCTATTTCGAAATTATCTTGTTCGACGCTTTCCGGTTGAAGTAATCCCATCCACAGCATGTCATCTTTACTGGTGGGTGTGCTGGAAAGCTGGATTGTGCATGTAGCGCTGTCGGCGAATATCTCCGTGGGCTCATCAACCTTCATCTTGGCTGTAAGCCTGATTTGTGATGATGGTACTGCGCTATCTATATATCTTCTGTTCATTTCATGGATCATGTGTTGCAGATTATTAATCCGGCGCGAGCCTTCCTGCATGGGAACGTCGATTGTCAACTCGTGCCGTTTTTCATCGATGACGATGACGCGCGCGTCGCGATGTTCTTTTGCAACATTCTTCAGGTACGTGGTGATGATGTCATCAAGGCCCGATTCAATTTCGGGGGGCAGCGAGCCGGGTTCGGCGGCGTTTATGAATAAAATTTTAAGCAGCATAGTTACTCTCTGTTACTCTCTATGAATTCTGATACGGGATTTGCAGCGGTTCTGCATATTCATTTTCAGTCGTGGCGATTTCCACGCTGAACGCCGTTTCTGTTAATTCCATGTTTCCTAAATTGGCAGTCATTTTGACTGCTGTGCGTGTCTGGGAAAATTTTGGAGTTTCCTTTATCAATTGTCGGTTCAATTTATTGAATTTCTCTCCCAGGAATTCCCTGAGTTCGCAAATCTGGTCGATTGTCAGGCTGGCACGCAGTTCGTCTTTTTTGCCCTCAAATTTGATTAAACAGTTCTCTTCGGCATCGCCAAAAATCCGGTCGACTCTTTTATCGATACCTTCCCGGTAAGATTGAGCGTCTGAATTCACAGTGTTTTGATATATAATTTTAAGCAGCACTAGTTTTCTCTAATTTTCTAATATTATATTGCCATAATAGCTAATAGAAAAAAGGGGTCGGTGCAAGCTTTTTAAGCGGCAGGTTCCCAAAGGCCCTCAAAAGCCTTATTCTGAATATCCAGAATCGCGTTTTTCACCCCCCGGGAGACATCTATGGTCGTCAAAGCAACCGTCAGCGGCACCCAGAAAACCAACACCGCCATATCCTCGAACCGGGCGGTTACGCCGCGCGGCAAGATCTATAACGATGTGTTCGAGACGATCGGCGGCACGCCGCTGGTGCGGGCGTCGAAATTTATGGCGAAGTATGGTTTGCAGGCCGACATCCTTGCGAAGCTGGAATTTTTCAATCCGCTAGGTTCCATCAAGGACCGTACGGCGCTGGCGATGGTGGAGTCGGCGGAAAACGCGAAGGCGATCACGCCGGGCAAAACGACGATCATCGAGGCATCATCCGGCAACATGGCGATTTCGCTGGCATTCGTCGCGGCGATGAAGGGATACAAGCTGGTTATCGTGCTACCGGAAAGCGCGCCGCTGGAGCGGCGGAAACTGTTGCTTTTTTACGGCGCGGAGTTGGTGCTGACTGCGGCGGAGCGCGGCATGAAGGGCGCAACCGAAGTTGCGGCGGGCCTGATGAAACAGACGCATGATGCGTGGACGCCGGACCAATTCAATAACGAGGCAGGGCCGATGGCGCATGCCGAGGGCACGGCGGAAGAAATCTGGGCCGATACGGGCGGCAAGGCGGATATTTTAATCTGCGGCGTCGGCACGGGCGCGACGGTGACGGGCCTTGCGCAGGTTCTTAAAGAAAAGAAAAAAGGTTTCAAGGTTTTTGCGGTCGAGCCGGCGGAAAGCCCGGTTCTCTCGGGCGGCAATCCGGCGCAGCACAAAATTCAGGGTATCGGCGTCGGTTTCAAGCCGCCGCTGCTCAGCAAGTCGGCGATTGACAGCATCATCCAGGTGCCGAGCGACCATGCGCTGGAGACGGCGCAGGAAATTTCCCGCCTTGAGGGATTTCCTTGCGGCATTTCCGGCGGCGCGAATTTTGCGGCGGCGGTGGAAGTTGCGCAGATGCCGGATAGCAAGGGCAAGACCATTATTGTTATGGTGCCTTCGTTCGCCGAGCGTTATATCGCGAGCGATTTGTTCAAAAAAATCGAGAATTAATCTATGGGATCCCCGCTTTCGCGGGGAATACATTCAGGCCGCTTCGTCGACGCCAAGCTTTTCGTGCAGCGAGGAGCTGGAGGTCGTGTATTCGAAGCGCAGTTTCTTATCCGGGAAGCAGTAGCGGAAGGCCTGGCGCGACATGAGCGCGGCCTCGTGGAATCCGGAGAGGATGAGTTTCAGTTTGCCGGGATAGGTGTTGATGTCGCCGACGGCGAAGATGCCTTGCGTCGAGGTTTCGAATTTTTCGGTGTCGACGGGGATGAGGTTTTCGTGGAGGTTGAGGCCGAAATTCGCGATGGGGCCGAGCTTCATGGTCAGGCCGAAGAAGGGCAGCATCGTGTCGCATTGAATTTCGTGCGTGTTTTTGTCGTTGTCGGTGACGGTGACAGAGGTGAGCTGGCCGTTCGCTCCGTTCAGCGCCGAGACCTGGCCGGGCTGGAACTTGATTTTGCCTTCGCTGGCGAGGCCGCGCATTTTGCCGACTGAATCCGGCGCGGCGCGGAAATCATCGCGGCGATGGATGAGGGTCAGAGATTTTGCGATCGGCTGTAAATTGAGAGTCCAGTCGAGCGCGGAGTCGCCGCCGCCAACGATGACGATATTTTTACCCTGGAACTGGTCCATCTTGCGCACGGCATAAAACACGGATTTGTTTTCAAACGCGTCGATGCCGGGTATGTGCGGTTTTTTAGGAACGAAGGAGCCGCCGCCTGCTGCAATCACTATAAATGTCGATTCAAAAATTGTGCCGGTGTCGGTGGTGAGGCGCCATTTTCCTTCGGCGGTTTTTTCCAAGCTCTCGGCCATTTGCTGGAAATGGAATTCGGGTTTGAAGGGCGCGATCTGTTCCATCAAACGGTCGGTGAGTTCCTGGCCGGAGATGACGGGGTACCCGGGAATGTCGTAGATCGGTTTTTCGGGATAGAGCTCGGCGCACTGGCCGCCGGGGCGGTCGAGGATATCGACGAGCTGGCAGCGCATGTCGAGCAGGCCGAGTTCGAACACGGCGAAGAGGCCGCAGGGGCCTGCGCCTATGATGACTGCATCGGTTTTAATTATGTTTTCGCTCATGAGTGCCTCAGGCCCGACGTTTTAGCACAGGATTCCGGTAAAATATATGGTATTTTAAGGCATGAAACGGAGCCTGAAACAGCGCATTGAAATGGGCCGGAAGATGGGGCTCCCGGCTTCTGCAGCGCGGACGCTGGCGCGGCTGGAGAGTCCGGCGGATGTTCAGGATTTTGTTTCTTCCCTCAAGATGAACCACGAGCCCGGCGGCGATACGTGCCGGTCGGCGGCGGAAGTTTTAAAGCGCGGCGAGGCGCATTGCATCGAGGCGGCGTTTGTCGCGGCGGCGGCGCTGTGGATGATGGGGTATCCGCCTTTGTTAATGGATATGCAGGCGAAGGGCGATCACGATCATGTGATCTGTATTTTCCGGGAACGGGGCTACTTCGGCGCGATTTCAAAAAGCAATCATGTGTGGCTGCGCTGGCGCGATCCGATTTATAAAACGCCGCGCGAACTGGCGTTGTCTTACTTTCATGAATATACGAAGGGCCGGAAAAAAACGTTGCGGAATTATTCCGTGCCGTTCGATCTGCGGCGTTACAAAAATAATGAGTGGGTGAACAGCAAGGAAGATTGCTGGGACATCGCAGGGGCGCTGGATGAGGGGCGGCATTATTCCCTTTTGACGACGGCACAGGCGAAAAAGTTAAGATTGCGCGATATGGTCGAGATGAAGGCCGATAAGCTCACGCAATATAAGAAGAAGCGCAAAAAAACGGCCTGATGGAACTTCCGGATTTCTTCCCGCGTTTGTCCGGGGAAGGAGTTCGTCATGGAACACGAAAACATTAATGAAACTGTTGGCGTTTTCGACAATATGCACAGTCTCAACGAGGCGATTGCGGAGCTGGAGGTTACGGCCTTTCCGCGCCAGGATATCAGTATTCTCGACGAACGCGCGGCTCGCAATGAAGGGATCATCATGGACGGCAAGGCTATGGCCGACGACCCGGAGGCGCCGCGCACGATTTTAATACGGCCTGAGGAAAAGGCGATTGGTGTGGGTGTGATTATCGGCGGCGGATTTTATGCCGGGGTGGTGACGGGGATGATGACCGCAGGCGTCGGCGCGCCGATGGATAGCATGTTGATGACGGGCGTTTTCGGCGGATTGTTCGGCGCATCGCTGGGCGCGCTGGTGGCGTGGCTGTTAGGGCATTATTACAACGGATTGCTGCACAAGCAGATCAAAGCGGGGCGCATGACTTTATGGGTGCGCACGCCGGGCGAGGAAGAGCAGACGATCGCCACCGATATCATGCGCCGCCATGGCGGCCGTCGCGTGCATGTGCATCAAGTGCATTAATAGTTATATGTTTAGCAAAGGGCCCCTGAACGGGGCCTTTTTTATAGGTGGATTTTGATATGGATTTTTCCGGCGGAACGGTTATAGTCCGGCACTTCCGAGGCTCAAGGACAGGTGACCGAGTGGTTGAAGGTACCAGTCTCGAAAACTGGCATAGGCGCAAGCCTATCGAGGGTTCGAATCCCTCCCTGTCCGCCACCGCATTCCCGTTAGATATCCACAAAGGGCTGTATCTCATCCCGTTTGGTGTAAAAATATGGTGCCGTGAGGCCATAGTGCGTGCATAGCTCTTCTGCCACGTCCCAGTTTGCCTCCATCCAGCCGGCTTGTAGATGTTCCACAGGGGCTTCTTCATCAGAGAACGGGTCTTGTTTTTCTACGGTCGGCACCCATTTAGCAGGACCAATAAAATTCGGTGTCAGCCCGCGTTTCGCAAAGACCGGTTCCCACGCCTCGACGTAGGAAATTCCAAAAATTCTTTCGATGACGACTTCATCCTCAGGATTTAATTCAGGAGTGCGAGGCCTGACTTCCGGGTAACGACAGTAAGCCATCATGGCCACGAAAAGGCGTGCTATGACTTCATCTCGCGCCTCTCTAAATTTGTCCGGGCGGTGAGATGTAGGTTTAGGTTTCAAAAACTCTTTTCGTATGACGAGGCGCGATATTTCAGCGGCTGTAGCGTCTTCGGGAAGTTGAAAACCGGGATCGACAAGATTCCTGGATGGTTTGGCAGCGTCACTGAATGCGTCTCTGATCATGGAAAGATATTTCATAGGCATAAGCCTTACGCTGCCGAGAAATTTTTCCATATACGGTGACACACAGATGAACTTAACAGTCGGTGCAACATCATATTGATCCGTCTCGATTCTTTTTTTGTCATCATAGTCGGCGTCCCATCCGAGGCCGCGCAAGACTTTATAGCGATTTTTCTGTTCTTCTTTTTCAGTTAAGGGAAATTCTTCGTCATGGCCAGCCGGGTAGCAGAATACTTTAACCTTCTGGCGTTCATTCGTTTTGAGAATATTCGCCATTACTTTTTCCGCATGAAATATTGGGGTTTCACAAGCTGCAGCTGGACTGCTTTTGAAACCGCAGAGACGCGGCTGAACACATTCAATTTTGTAAAAATATTTTTCCAGTGATAGCGTACGGTCGCGGTGCTTATGCTCGTGATGGTGGCGATTTCGGAATCGGTTTTGCCTTCGGCGGCCCAGTTTATAACTTCATATTCGCGGGGCGAGAGATACACGGGATCGGGTTTTTTAATGAGGGATTTATAGTTCTCATAAAAATAGGTGCTTATAAGGTTGACTGCCGCGAGCGTTTCATAGGTTTCCTCCCGCGCGCTGATTTCAGTGTTTGAAACGCTGACCATCGACAGTTCGCCGCCGACATCGCAAAGTGGAATGATGATGCCGCCGTTCAAACCGGCATCGGCGGCGTTGCGCATGAGTTGCTTTGACGCCAAAGACGCATTTTCCTCGCAGGCCGACCAGAAGGCGGGCGTTCTTTTTTCAACGAGGTGAATGTGGACTGGATCTATTCCTGAAAGATCAAATTCGGCGTAGTGTTTGAGCCAACTTTCGGAGAAATTACTGGCGTGACCGTGTTTTTTCTTGAGGCCGAGAGAAGGGCAGTCGGTCGCGCAGCCATATGACACTTTGTCATACCCGTTGAAGAGCATGATTTTTGCCAGGTTTATGAAGAGCTCGTCAGTGGATCGCGCCTCATTGAGCAGTGCGACCTGATCCTGTAAGGTTTTCATAATGCGTTTTCTATTATATGTTTTGCTGAGCTATATATAGGCGGGTTGCAAAAAAATTAGAATAAAAAACACACTACACTTTTAGTTGCACTGCTGGCGGACTACACTTTGCTCGATCTTTTTGCAAAGCTGGCTTTGGGTAAACGGCTTGGAGATGTATCCGTTCATGCCTGCCTGCAGGCATATTTCACGGTAACCTTTTGCGACATGCGCCGTTATGGCTATGATCGGCACATGGGATATCAGGCCCTGTTTTTCCATCTCACGCAATTTGCGGGTCACCTCCAGACCATTCATGTCGGGCAGGTTAATATTCATTAAGATCAACGCGTAAGACGTGGTGGAGACTTTATTGATAACCTCGCGGCCATTGGTCGCTACATCATAGAAATAGCCACATTGGTCGAGAAAAATTGATTCAATCAGGATGTTTGACGGATCATCTTCCACCAGGAGCAATTTGGCATTTTCCGACCTCCCGTGCTTTGATTCGGGCGCTACGGCTTTTAAATCTTCGAGGATTTGCTGTGCTTCACACCTTTTATCGAAGGGCATTTGCCACCTGGTTGTTTGAGTTATGTACAAACAGACACCAGCTGGGCTGAAATTTATACTATCGAGTTTGATAGTCTGAATAGTCTGGGGGTGTTCGCATCGTCAGGCCTTATTTTTTGCCGGGGCAATAATCGTATTTTTCCCACCGGATGCCCGCGGCGCCGGGATAGGCGTAATGGCAGATTTTTTCGCCGGGCTGAACGCGGTCGTACAATTCGTAGCTCACATTCACGAAAGGATCGCGGCGGTTTTTTCCGTCGATGGGTGTGATCGTGATCTCGCGCCGTTTTTGATCCGCTTTGTTAGGCCTGTCAGGTTGAACGATCCGTACGACCTGGGTTTCAAGAGTGATCGGTTTCGATTTATCAAACAGCACATTATAGCTGGCCATTATTCCGACTGCTGAGGATGCTGAAAATAACAGATAAAAAAACAAGATGCGCAGATTGTAGTACCAATTTCTGTGATGCCTGACCTCAAGCAGAAAGGGCAGCAGGAACAAGGCAAGGAATGGCCCCATAAAAAACGGATTTTTGAACCAGTATTCCTCAAACACGTTCAGCCACAAGCCTTCCTTTGGAAGAATTCCCACGAACCAGTAGCCCGCCAGGAAGCCGGGGAAAATGAACAGGCTATCAAGGCTTATTTTTATTTTATCCGTTATGGAGGGCGTGAATGTGAACGCACGGGGATTGCTGAGATAAATTACAGCGGCAACGAGCGGCATCAAATACAAGCAAAGAGCATATCCTGGAAGAAAAGACGGGAAATGTTGCGGGTTTAGATCATCTATTAATACTCCTGAAAATATAATTACAACAATTACCGTGAACGGAATGTGCTGAAGCGCGAGTTTGAGAATTTTGTATGTTTTGTAACGCGCTTCGGGCGTGACACCCCAGGAATGCTGCTGCGCTGAAAATTCCCTTCTTTTTCGCTCGAGTTCTTCTTCATAATCGGGGAGGGTCATGCACCAGGATTCCAGCGCATCGTCGCTGCCCATCGTTCTTTTCATGCTTTCCAATGTTCTCAGGATCATTCTTCCGGACGAGAACGGGGCTATATAATTTTTTTGTTTTCCTGTTACGGTTTTTGACCTGCATAAAGCCAGGTCCGTACGCGGGATGGTTTTTGTGAAGTAAAAAAAAGAGTACTGGATTGAATCCGGGTGGAGACGTATCCATGTTCCGAAATTATGAAGAAGTACGAATGCGCCGACAAATAAGAATGTCCCGATTAAAAGGGGAGCGTTTTGTTTCTGCAGAATGGTTTCGGGAAAATCCGAAATCATATAAATATACGCAATGACAGCCGCAAGAAGACAAAGAAACGTGGCGGTCAGGCTCAGGATCATCGAAGTCCGGTTGAACCTGTAGGTGCGGGGATAAAGGGCGGGGTCGAAGCGATATTGTTGTTTTTCCTGCTGTTTCATTCTAAGTCGCTACAGTTGTTGCGCCTGGAGGCGGGGGTGCAGGGAGGCTCTCGGTACAGATTCGATGTCGTATTGCAGGAATGAGAGCAGGAACTGGACGCCGAGAATGATCGGCAGGGCGGAGAACATGACGGTGCCGGGGCTGGCCTCGATACCCATGACGCTGGAATGATGCCAGTGGGACAGGCCGAAGATGATACCGAAGGGCAGGAACGCCAGCGCGAGGAGCAATTCCAGCGAGGCGATGTTAAAATCGCGCAGGAAATAATTGTAAAAAATCCGTTTGAACAGGTTGCGGAAGTGCCCGGCCAGGAACGGGAAGAATATTTTTGAAATAACAAGATTGCTTTCTTCGTTGCCGTAAACGGCGCTCATGGGGATGTCCTGCACCGAGGCGCGGAGTGTGTTCAGGCGGAACAGGAAATCGCTTTCGAAGAAATAACGTTTGCTGATTTTCTCTAACGGCATTTCGCGCAGGACATTGGCGTGAATGGCCGTGTAGCCGTTGTTGGGATCGAAGAGATTCCAGTAGCCGCTGGAGAGCTTGGTCATGAAGCTGAGGACGGCATTGCCGAGCAGCCTTGCGCCCGGCATGGCGCGGACGTCTTCCACTTTGTAAAAGCGGTTGCCCTTGGTGTAGTCGCAGGCACCAGTCAGGATGGGCCGCACGAAGGATTCGATGAGAGCAGGATTCATCTGGCCGTCGCCGTCGATTTTTACGATTACTTGCGCGCCGTCTGTTAAAGCCTGCTTATATCCTGTGATCATGGCGCCGCCGACGCCCTGGTTGATGTCATGTTTAAGAAGGGTGAGGCGGGGGTCTTTAATTTCAGCGCGGATGAAATTACCGCTGCCATCCGGGCAGGCATCATCGACACAGTAAATACGCTCGACGTAATCGGGAATGGCGGCAACAACATTTTTGATGTGGTTTTTAACCCTGTAGCAGGGAATGACGACTGTGATTTTATGCTGAAGGGCCGGGTTCATGCTGCATTTCTAGCACGGATTGTTTTCCTAAACCAAAAGCAAATTTCTAGATTTTGGCCAGCTTTTCCAGGTAATGGGATGAAATGCCGAAGAATTCCTTCGTTTCGCGGATTTTTTTGAGGATTTCGGGGCTTCGGCCTTTGCCGGATTTGGTGGCGGCGATCATGACGTTCTTGGGTGTGTGTTCGCCGCCGACGAATTCGAACACTTTCACGGAGTAGCCGAAATATTCGAGGATGAGGGCGCGCAGGGCATCGGTGACCATTTCCGCCTGGCGTTCCATGAAGATGCCGTGGCGGGTGAGGATTTCAAGCTCGTTTTGCTTTTTGCCGGATTCCATTTCGCGGCGGATCTGTTTGTGACAGCACGGCGCGACGACGATGAGCGAGGCGCCTGCCGAGATGCCCTTAAGAATTGCGTCATCGGTGGCGGTGTCGCAGGCGTGGAGGGCGATGAGAATGCTGGCGCCGGTGGCGTCGTATTTTTGAATCGTACCATCGACGAATTCGAGGTTGGCGAGGTTTGAATCACGCGCGATACCGTTGCAGAGGCGGACGAGATCGGGGCGCATTTCGACGCCGGTGACCTTGATTTTTAGTTGAAGTGTGTTCGTTAAATAATCATGCAGCGCGAAGGTGAGGTAGCCCTTGCCCGCACCCATATCGACAACGTTATGTAGCGTGCCTTTCGGGATTTTTTCAATCAAGCCGCCGAGAATTTCAACATATTTGTCGATCTGGCGGTATTTATCCTGCGCGTTCTTGAGGATGTTGCCTTTGTCGTCGGTCACGTTCAGCGCGTAGAGATAGAATTTCCCTTCGGTTTCGACGAGGCGTTTTTTCTTGCGGTCATGATCGAGGGAGGGGAGTTCGGTCTGGCTCGGTGCCTTTTTGGTGATTTTGCCTTTTTCAAGCTGGAGGTCGAATTTGGTCGTAAGCAGCGTGGCGGCGTTGAAGCCATGGCTGAGCTGCTTCTGAATTTCCGCTAATGCTTTTTCGGCGTCGTGGTTTTTGACGATGTCGCGGGTTTTGTAATTGTAGGTGAAGCTGAGTTTTTCGGTGCCCTTAACCGAAATCTTGCGGACGTAGATGTTTTTCAGGGAGGGTTCAGCGCCCTTGTAGTTACCGAGTGAGAGTTTCACGAAACTGTTGTCGTTGAGACTGGCCTCCAGGGCAGGTAGGAAATCTTTGACGCTCATTCTTAAACTCCAGTGAGGGGGTAGGCAAAAACAGCCTTTGGCCTGCATTAGAATTGCAGATTATTCTTGTATTTACAATGGTTTAGTCTAGTTAATCTTGGCATGTATTATGCAAAATAATACCCATGGGTACCACACTAACCAACGGAGAGAGTATAATGTTAAAGGGTTTAGGTTGTTTCAAATTTTCGTCTAACGGTTTTTCAATTGTGGCGTTATGCCACGGCAGAGACCAAGGGCGCGATTTTCATGCGTTCATAGCGATCGAGCCGTATAATTACCGTCATTTCAAGAAGCGTTATGTGGCGGGCGAGTCCTCGAATTTTTCGGGATACGGTTTCGAGTTGCTGCGCGGATGGGGTAAAGAGCCAACGCAGGCAACGCTCGATTTCCTGCTGTCCAAGCACGGTGTTGAGTTCGGTGTCAGCGAAGATTTGTTGAACCGCATGGTTGCGAATATCAACCCGGTCGCCATGCCGCTGGGCCGCGAATATTTCGTGAACAACGCTGCGACGTAAGTTTAATTTAAGAGCTTAAAAAAACAGGGCCTCAAAGGCCCTGTTTTTGATTCAATATACTTTGCGCGGCATGGAAGCCGGTAGCGAAGCAGGCTTGAAGCAGGTAGCCACCTGTGGGTGCTTCCCAGTCGAGCATTTCTCCGGCGGCGAACACGCCGGGCAGGTGTTTCAGCATAAAATTTTCGTCGAGTGCAGAAAATTGTATGCCGCCCGCAGTCGAAATGGCACGGGCGAGAGGAAACGGTTCGCCAATCGTTAAAGGAATATTTTTGATGAGCGCGGCGAGTTCGTAGTTGTCTAGATTGTGAACGTCCCGACAGACTTCGCGCAGTAGCGAGATAGCAACAGGCGGGAGCGAGAGGGCTTTTTGCATATAGGTGGAAAAAGAATTGCGCGCGCGCGGCGTTTTGAATTTCTCGAGAATCTGGTTTTGTGTAAGGCCGGGGCGAAGGTCGATGGATATTATTTTGTCACTGGAATCGCGCAGGTCGCGGGAGAAAGAATAAATCAAGCCGCCCTCGACGCCTTTTTTTACGATCATGATTTCGCCCGGAACGGTTTTTCCGTTGTGAGTGATGGAAATGCTTTTGAGTGGTGTGCCAGCAAATTTATCAGAGAAAATGCCAGACCATTCAATATTGAAACCACAATTGGCGGGCTGGAAATCCGAGAGCGGGACTTTTTTATCCTTAAGGATTTCGTACCAGCCGCCATCGGACCCCAGCGACGGCCATGACGCGCCGCCCAAAGCAAGCAGCGTGGTGGCCGGTTTGACCTTGCCGGAGGTGAAAATCAAATCGCCGTTATGATCCCATCCCTGCCATTCTTCGCGGAGGTGAAATTCAACGCCGAGGGATTCAAGGCGGGCGAGCCAGGCGCGGAGCAGGGGCGACGCCTTCATTGATTTCGGGAAGACACGGCTAGACGAGCCAATAAAGGTTTCCTGGCCGAGTTCATCGGCCCATTTTCTGAGATCGTCCGGCGTGAAGGCGCGGATTAGCGGTTCAAGATGCGGCCCGGCCGTGCCATAACGCGTGATGAATTTTTCTATGGGCTCGGAGTGGGTGAGGTTAAGCCCGCCGCGTCCGGCCATCAGGAATTTGCGCCCTGCGGAGGGCTTGCGGTCATAAACTGCAACTTTATGGCCCGCCTTGGCCAGCGTTTCAGCCGCAAAGAGCCCTGCCGGGCCGGCGCCGATGATAATGATGTGCGGGGAGGCCATATTTGAATTTCTTTCGGTTGCGCGAAGCCATTATAATTGTTGCCGGCATATTATGAAGGGGGTTTCATGTCTGAATTGAAAATAGACCGCGAGACGATGGGCAGGCTGGCTGGCGCCCTGGCTTTTATCACCAAGCCCGACCACCCGACTGTGCTGGCCCTGAAAAAGGCAGCGGAGAGCGGCGCGGAGAAAGATGTGAAGGATGCAAGGGCAGCGTTTTTGAGATTGAAATCAAGCGAGCGTATGGCGGCGCTCGGAATGCTTTCCGAGTAGTCATTATCATTGAAGCATAAAAAAACAGGGCCCGAGCGGGGCCCTGTTTTTATATTTTCGCTAGAAGTGGTACGCGACGCCGAGGCGGAGGTCGTTTTCGTCGGCATCGATGCCGTTTTCCTCGCCGTAGAAGACGTGGCTGTAATCGAGGCGGACGCCGTAATCGCCGTAGGCAATGAGTTCAGTACCGATCCCGAGTTCGAAGCCGTCGAGATTTTCCTGGCCTGCACCGGCGACGGTGCTGTCGAATTCAGCATTGCGGTAGCCGAGGATGGCGTAAGGCTTGATGCCGAGCGGTTCGTAATTGAAGAAGGACATGCCGGGACGGAAGCTGACGCCCCATTCATCGTCTTTCTCGGTGCTGCCGGTGCTGTTTGAATCATCGGCGTTCGACCAGGCGTAGTGCGCTTCGATCGCGCCGTTGATGCCCATGCCGATGGTGCGGTCGAGGAAGGCGTCGAGCGTGTAGCCGATGAAGACGCCGAGATCGGCACCGTTGATGTCGGCATCGGATGCGCCGACGTCGGCGTCGGTCCATGAATAGCCGCCGAAGCCGCCGACATAAAGGCCGGTCTGGTCTGTGAGTGTGTCGCTGTTATGGTGCGAGGGGCCTGCGTGGGCGGGATTGAAGGGAAGCGCGAGAGCGATGAGGGCCGCAGAGACGGCGAGGATTGTTTTTGTTTGCATGAGAGGACTCCGAAAATTTTCAGTGTTGAGGGCGTGCGCGAAGGTTGCCCGTTGAAGAAAGAACGGCGGCTGGGCTGCATAGTTCCGCGCGGGATGTGCGTTAGGACTTTAATCTTGGAAGTCATAAGAGGTTCACGTGATTGACATAATAAAAATATGTCTATAGTGATAGGCTCATGATCGATATGGAAGATATAACAAGCCGGAAGTTTATACCCAACGGGATGAGCCTGGACGCGGCAATCGAATCTGCGCGCAACGGCAGCCTCGGTATCGGCGCGCACCCGGGTGATCTCGAGATTATTGCGATCCGGGGTATCGGGATCAGTTTGAATTTTTTGAAGCGAAGATTTACCGGCGTGACGGTGACGGATGGATTGGATATTGCAAGAAGAGAGCGCGACAAAGATTTGAGCGATGAACAAATAATCGAGGAGCGTCTCAGGGAACAGAATATCGCGGCGGCAGTCGGTAAATATGCCCTCCAACATAATTTGCTTTATAGAGGCGCTGACATTCAAGACCCGAATACGGAGCCGAGCAGGGCGCTCGTGAAGGAAATTTCTGGAATTGTGTCTAAAGTGCAGCCGCAAGTCATATACATGCATAGCTCGTTTGATGAATATACAACGAATGTGGCCGTTATGCGTGCGACAATTGAAGCGCTTCGCAGTCTTCCCTGTGTAGAACAGCCGCGGGAATTATATGGATGTGAAGTTTGGGGCGATCTGGGCTGGTTGCCGAAAGGGCGGAAAAAATTCCTGGATGTTACGGGATTTACGGAGATACAACATAATCTCATTAGTTGTCATGCGTCACAGATTGACGAGGAGAGGAAGCCTAACGACGCAACGTTATGGCGTGAATTTTCCAATGTGGCATGGGCGCGCCCGCGCGACCCCAAAGTAAAGGCGGGTGTGCTGGCCGTCGATCTTATGCCATTGCTGCATAACCCGGAGCTGAGCATCGGTGATTTTGCGAACGAAATTATGGATGAATTTAATGTTGAATGCCTGGCCCTGCTCAGCGAGAATCTGCGCCTGACGCCTTAGGTGTATGATTTATATTTCTTTTAAATCTTTAATTTTTTCAGGATCAGTATAAAGGAAGACAAAGCGTCGAATTGCCTCCCATGCAATTAGCATGGCAAATTTTCTATCTTCCCAACTGGTAGGATTAACTTTTCCATGCCTTTGTTCGCCGCCACCTAAGGCTGAAAGTTTATCTTTAGTTTTCTTCGAAAGGTTTATATTTGAATAAAGCCATTCCCATTGTTTTGTTTCTTTTTTTATGGGAGCAGCATATTTGAGGCTGTCTAATGCCCGATAACAGTGGAAAATTGAAAAATCAGGGTCTTTGATTGCTTTACGGAAGTCGGATAAAGCAACGATTAGTTCTTGGTGAGTGCGAGCGACGTTTATTATATCTGAATGACTTGGCGCATCCGGGTGCGGCGTACCGTCATTGGTTAAGCTATTTATAGTTGGGTCATCGAAAATATTTTCATGAACGCCGAGGATGTAATATTTTTTGCTATCTAAATTATAAGCTTCAGTTACTTCTACATCGTAGCCGCATGCAACAGTAAACCCGTACATATCAGCAACTAATCTCATAAATCCTTCTATTATGGTTTTTAAACCTTTTAAATTTATGGCTTGTGGATTTTTATTTTCGCACTCGATTAAAAATTTTGATAAGTCGCAATTGAGGGAGATTATTTTAATCTCATTGTTTGGTCCCAAGAATATTCCTTCAGGAGCATTGATGCTGAGTCCCATCCGCGCCCGTTCAGGTAAAATTAAACCATGAAATATATATCTTTCAGTCATGCATACATCATTGAAAGATATTTCTCGCCGGTGTCGCAGAGCAGGGTGAGGATATTTTTTATTTCAGGATATTTTTTCTTTACTTCGCGCGCGGCCCAGTAATTGGCGCCGGAGGATGGGCCCACGAACAATCCTTTTTCCCGCGCCATTTTTTTGGCTTCCTCTATTGCGATGGTGCTGTCGACGGAGACGATTTCGGTGACTTCGTGGCGGTGGCGTTCGTAGATGGTGGGGATGAAGCCATCGGAGATGCCCTCGATCTTATGTTTGCAGACGATGCAGCATTGCAGCGTTTCGGATTCGGAGGGTTCCATCGCGAAGACTTTGAGGTCTGGATTGTGATCGCGGCGCAGGCCCTGCGCAAGGCCGATGAGCGTGCCGGCGGTGCCGACGCCCTGGACGATGGCGTCGAGTTTGAGGCCTTTCGGGAGTTGATCGATGATTTCCTTGGCGAGCCATTCGCGATTTTCCTCAACGTTCCATTCATTGTCGAATTGCTGGGGGCACCACCAGCCGTCCTGGCGCCCGAGGCGGATGGCTTCCTCGCGGGCTTCGTTGACCTGAAAATCACCGACGAAGCGGACTTCGGCGCCGAAGCCGCGCGAGATGCGCGTGCGCTCGGTGCTGTAGCCGTTTGGAATTACAACGACCATTTTGTAGCCGCGCACGGCGGCGATCATGGAAAGCGCGTTGCCTGTATTACCCGAAGTGGATTCAACAATCGTGTAGCCGGGCTTGAGCAGGCCCTCTTTCTCCGCGCGCTCGACCATGTAAAGCGCCATGCGCGCCTTGATGCTGCCGGAGGGATTGAACTGTTCGCACTTGGCGTAAATGCCGGGCTCGAGTTCGATGAGCGGCGTGTTGCCGATATTTTCGAGGATGGATTTAATCATTCTGGCCGAGGGTTTTGAGTTCATACAGGATATCCAACGCTTCTTTCGGGGAAAGCGCGTCAACGTCGATGGAATTTATTTTTTCCTCGAGCGGGGAGGATTTTGGCGGGGCCTTCGCGCTGGCGTTGAAGAGCGGCAGATCGTCGGCCAGTTTCGAGAGCGCGCCGGATTGCTCGCCGGATTGGAGCAGGGTGAGGACTTCCTGTGCTCTAGCAATGACGGATTCGGGCAGGCCTGCGAGTTTGCCGACATGGATGCCGTAGGAGCGGTCGGCGCTGCCGGGGGTGACGGAATGGAGGAAGATGATGTCGCCTTTCCATTCCCTGACCTGCATCGAGTGTGGGGAGAGGGAGGGGAGTTTGGACGTGAGCGAGGCGAGTTCGTGGTAATGGGTGGCGAAGAGGCCCCGGCATTTATTAATTTCGTGCAGGTGCTCGACGCAGGCCCAGGCGATGGAGAGGCCGTCGAAGGTGGCGGTGCCGCGGCCGATTTCGTCAAGGATGACGAGGGAGCGGTTTGTGGCCTGATTCAGAATGGCGGCGGTTTCAACCATTTCAACCATGAATGTCGAGCGGCCCCGGGCGAGATCGTCAGACGCGCCGACGCGGGAAAAGAGGCGGTCGACGATGCCGATATGAGCGGATTCGGCGGGAACATATGACCCGGCCTGCGCCAGAACCACGATTAGAGCATTTTGACGTAAGTAAGTTGATTTACCAGCCATATTCGGGCCGGTGAGCAGCCAGAGACGCTGCGTGTCGTTAAGGTCGCAATCGTTCGGGACGAAGGTTTGGCTGTTTTGTTTTAGTGCAGCTTCTACAACGGGATGGCGCGCGCCCTTGATTTCAAAAGTGAGATAATTATCGAGAATGGGCCGTGTGTAATTACGATCAACCGCGAGATCGGCGAGAGCGGCGGCCATATCGAGGGCGGCGAGGGCGCTAGCACGGGAAATAATCTCCTCGGAGCAGCTCCGCGTTTCGTCCGTGAGTTGCGCAAGCATCTCAAGCTCGAGAGCGAGAGCCTTTTCGGCGGCGGATGTTATGTCACGTTCGAGTTCTGCCAGTTCCGGGGTGGTGAAGCGGACGGCCCCGGCCATGGTCTGGCGATGGATATACGGGTTGGAGCCGTCGGACGCCTTCACCATCATGGAATCGGCGTTTTTGGCGGAGACCTCGATGAAGTAACCCAGCATGTTGTTGAATTTTATTTTCAGGCCCGCGATGCCGGTGTGGTCCTGGTATTTGGTCTGGAGCGTGGCGATAAGGCGGCGGGCGTCGTCGCGCAATGTTTTGAGTTCGTCGAGCCGCGCGTGATAACCGGGGGCGATGAAGCCTCCGTCGCGGGCGAGAGCGGGCGGTTCCTCGACCAAGGCTTGCTTTAAAATATCCTGCAGGCGGGAAATTTCCGGTGTGGCAGAGAGTGTTTTGGTGATGGCACCCAGCGGTTCCTGCGGATTTGTTTGCAGGAGGCTGCGGATCATGGCGGTTTGTTTGAGGCTGTCCCGGATCATGACGAGATCGCGCGGGCCGCCGCGTCCAAGATTTAGCCGCGCGAGGGCGCGTTCCATGTCGGGGAGTTGCCTGAGTTCGGCGCGGATATCGTCGCGCAGATTTGAATTGTTTACGAATATTGTGACGCGGTCGAGGCGGGCGTTGATTTCGTTGGCGTCAGCGAGAGGCGCGGAAATGCAGGATTGTAATAGCCTCGCGCCGGGGCCGGTGAGTGTGCGGTCGATTATATCCAATAGCGAGCCGCGGCGTTCGCCTACAAGCGTGCGGGTGAGTTCAAGGTTACGGCGCGTGGCGGCGTCGATTTCGAGATTTGATCCTGACGCGACCTGCTGCGGTTTTTGCAGGTACGGCATTTTACCGACCTGCGTGCGCTCGACGTAATCAATGAGCACGCCGGCAGCGGCGATTTCAGCGCGGGAGAAACCGCCGAAGGATTCAAGCGTGCCGACGCCGAAGAGTTTTTCAAGGCGGATACGTGCGTTTTCGGAGTCGAAGAGTGAATGTGGCTGGATTGTAAAAAGTCCCTCACCCCGACCCTCTCCCGGAGGGAGAGGGAGTTTGTCAGAGACAATAACTTCGCTCGGATTTATTCTTTCGAGTGCGGTCAGGGCTTCATTTTTCTTTACCGCCTGCACGTTGAACGCGCCGGTGGATAGGTCCAGCCATGAGAGGCCGAACTGGCCGCCGGTTTCGGCGAGGGCGGCGAGGTAGTTATTCTCGCGTGCCTCAAGTAACGTGTCTTCGGTGAGTGTGCCCTGCGTGATGATGCGCACGACCTCGCGATTCAACATTGCCTTCGATGCGGGGCGGCCTTCACGCTTGGCGCGTTCCTTGGCCTCTTCCGGTGTTTCGGTCTGTTCGCAGATCGCGACCTTGAACCCGGCGCGGATCAATTTTGCAATGTACGGATCGCAGGAATGGAACGGCACGCCGCACATAGGGATGTCGTCGCCGTTCGCCTTGCCGCGTTTGGTCAGCGTGATGTCGAGTGCAGCGGAGGCCTTAATGGCGTCGTCGTAAAAGAGTTCGTAGAAATCGCCCATGCGGTAGAAGAGCAGGGCACCCGGGTGGCGTTCCTTCAGCGCGTGGTACTGTGCCATGACCGGCGTGTGGCCGTCGGCAACGAAGTCTTCAGCAGTCTTTAATCCCGTTCGGGGCGCCGTTTGCAGCGCTGTTTTACGCATACTAACGGTATACGACGATGGGCCTTAAAATTGAAGATTGGAATTTGACTTATAAACGGGCTTTGTTTAACATAATACAATGCCTGATCTTCTCGTCCTCGTTGATTTTCAGAGTTACTGGGCCGAGCAGAACCCCGAAACAGCTCAACGTATCCGCGACAATATTGATCAGATCCGTGCGAATGGCACTGAAATCTTATGGGTGTTCGCGCAAGGAGATCCGGATAGCACGCGTGCATTCAAGCCGCTGCCGCCGATGGAGATGGCAAATCGAAGACTTGAAGAAATTTTCAACGGACATGCGCGTTTTGAATACGACCCGGCAATGCCGCCAGCCCCGCAGGATTTCGTGGTTGGCAAAGGGCCATTCCAGACTGATGCATTTACCAATCCGTACCTGCTGGAATTTCTGAAGACCAAGGATAATATTTACATTGCCGGCTTTATGGAGGGATTTTGTGTTTTCGATACCGCAAATTCAGCCACGCGTGCTGGATTGCCGGTTTCGGTTCTTGCCGATCTCAGCGCCGACCAGAATGATCTCACAGATCCGAATGATCCTGACGCCGGTAACTTTGAAAAGGCCGGAATTAATGTTGGTCATTCAACAAATTTGTTTGGATTAAAGCCCTGATTTGATTATCCCGTCCCCGTGGAACCGAAACCCCCGCTGCCGCGCTTGGTTTCATCCAGAAAATCGATCACGTCCCATGTCGCGCGTTCATGCCGCGCGACGACCATTTGCGCGATGCGCATGCCGCGTTCGATTGCGAATGTTTCCTGCCCGAGATTGATTAAAATGACTTTGATTTCGCCGCGGTAATCGGCGTCGATGGTGCCCGGCGTGTTGAGAACGGTGACGCCGTTTTTTGCAGCTAAACCGGAGCGCGGGCGGATTTGCGCTTCGTATCCGGGCGGTAAAGCAATGGCGATGCCGGTAGGAACGAGAGCGCGCTGGCCGGGCGCGAGCTGTATCTGGCCGTCGATGGCGGCGGAGAGATCCATGCCGGCGGATTGTTCGGTGGCGTAAGAGGGCAGGGAAAGATTTTGCGCGTTCGGCAGAATCTGCATGCCGATATTCAGATTATTCTGCCGCTTCCTTGAATTTGCGAACATTGGTGAAGTGCTCCCCGATTTTTGCGGCAAGTTTTTGCGCGACGGCGCGCTTGCCCTGTTTTTTCCATTCGTCAGTCGATGTGGATGTAACCAGATATACCTGATTCTCATCGCTGCCGAACAGGTTTTCGGAGACGTTATTCGCGATAATCCAGTCGCAGTCCTTGGATTTCAGCTTGGATTTCGCATTTTCGAGGAGGTTTTCAGTTTCCGCCGCGAAGCCGACGACGAGGGCGGGGCGCTTTTGGTGGTTCGCCATGGTTTTGAGGATGTCGGGGTTTTCGCGGAGATTAATCGCGGGCGCGGGTTTGCCGGGCTGCTTTTTTATTTTTTGCGCGGACGGGGCGGGCGACCAGTCGCTTACCGCGGCTGCGCCGATGAAGATATCTGCGGGCAAGGATTTCTCGACAGCGGCGAGCATTTCATTCGCGGTTTCGATTTCGATGAGTTTGACTCCGGCGGGCGGTTTTTCATTCACAGGTCCGGAGATGAGTGTAACGGATGCGCCGGATTCAAGAAGGGCTTGCGCGATCGCGTGGCCCTGTTTGCCGCTGGAGCGGTTGCCGATGAAGCGGACAGGATCGATGGGCTCGAAGGTCGGGCCGGAGGTGACGATGGCGGTTTTGCCGATCAACGGCTGTTCAAAAAAAAACGAGAAGATGGAGCGGAGAATTTCTTCGGGCTCGGCCATGCGGCCCATGCCGAATTCATTGCAGGCCATGTCGCCTTCGACGGGGCCGACGAATTTGAAGCCGCGCGATTTGAGTTTTTCGAGATTGTCCTGCGTCGCCGCGTTGTTCCACATTTTATGATTCATGGCGGGCGCGAGGAGGATTTGCTTGTTCGCCGCAAGTAACGCGGTGCTTGCGAGATCGTCGGCGATGCCGTTTGAAAGTTTCGCGATCATGTTGGCGCTGGCGGGTGCGACGACGATGAGATCGGCCTCGCGCGAGAGGCGGATGTGGCCCATCTCGGTTTCGTCCTTGAGCGAGAAAAGATCGGTATAGGTTTCGTTTTCGCTAAGTGACGAGACGGAGAGCGGTGTGATGAACTGCGCGCCGCCGGAAGTGAGGATGCAGCGGACAGTGCCGCCCGATTTACGGATGAGGCGGATGAGTTCCAGCGATTTATAGGCGGCGATACCGCCCGAGATCACGAGGAGAATGTTTTTGTTTTCTAAAGTTCTTTCCATCTTCACTTTGTCATCCCCGCCTTGTGCGGGGATCCGGTTTTTGTACGGCAGGCCGCTTCGCGGCATTTAAGTACTGGTTCCCCGTTCACGCTCGCCTTCGGCTCACTGCCGGGGATGACGATAATCATATAAAGCAAAAGCCCCGCCTTTCAAAAGCGGGGCTTTTTAAACTTAAATCACAGAACCTTACTGAGCAGCGGGCTGTTCAGCAGGAGCTGTTTCGCCAGCCGAAGGTTCGGTTTTGTCAGCTTCGGCAGCTTCGTCAGAAGCCTGCTCAGCTTGTTTAGCTGCATCGGTTGCTTCTTCAGCAGCGGCTTCAGCGTTCGAAGCGGCTTCGGTTGCGCTGTCGGATGCCTGTTCGGCAGCAGCAGCAGCTTCAGCGGCGCCTTCAGACGCATCGCTTGCAGCAGCGGCAGCGTCGCTTGCCTGTTCAGCAGCGTCCGTAGCGGCGGCGTCAGCAGGCTGACCTTCCAGCGTCGGGTCGATGATGGCTTCTTCACCAGCGGCGGGCTCGATGTAGTTCATCGGTTCCTGGCCGGACATGTTGTTGTAAATCGCGAAAATAGCGACGAGACCGGCGGCGAGTACGACGCCCGAATAAACGATCGATTTAGTGAAATTACTCATATAGAGCATCCTCTCATGATTATGTAATGTGTGTGTCTAATGACGCTAGATTTGCCTCTGGGGCCTGAAAAGTCAATCAAAAAAAGCCCTTGAGTTAAAAGGGCTTATAAAGAGCTGTAATTGTTATAGAAAATAGAAAAGCCTAATATTAAGGCTTTACGCCGCTATGGATGGCAACAACCCCGGCGGTCAGGGCCGAGTACTTCACGCCTGCGAATCCGGCGTCCTGCATGCGGCGGACGAGTTTGCGGGGGCTGGGGAATTTGCGGATGCTCTCGACGAGGTACTGGTAGCTTTCCTGGTCTCCCGTGATGGATTTGCCTAGCTTCGGGATGACGTGGAACGACCATGCGTCGTAGGCTTTCGAGAGCATGGCGGATTCAACGCGGCTGAATTCCATGCAGAAAAAACGCCCGCCGGGTTTCAGAACGCGTGCGGCTTCCTTCAATGCGTTGTCGATATGCGTGACGTTGCGCAGGCCGAAGGCGATTGTGTAGACGTCGAAAGAATTATCCGGGAAGGGCAACGATTCCGCGTTGCCTGTCACCCATTCAAAATTATTCAGCCAGCCGCGATCGGTTGCGCGGTCGCGTCCGACCTCAAGCATGTGCGGGTTGATGTCTAGAACCGTGACTTCCGCGCCTGGCGCTTTTTTAAGAATGCGGAAGGCGACATCGCCTGTACCGCCCGCGACGTCGAGGAATTTCTGGCCGGGGCGGGGGCGGATTTGACGGACAAGGCGGTCCTTCCACAGACGGTGCAGGCCGCCGGACATCAGGTCATTCATCAAATCGTATTTGGGGGCGACGCTGTCGAATACATCCCGCACGAGGCCCGTTTTTTCATCGGGCGTGACGTGCTTTTCACCAAACCATTCTTTTTCCGGATTGTTTTTTTCCTGGGGGGTCATTGCGCGGGTTTCGTTTCTCCGCAGGGATAGGCTGTTGCGAAAATTTTCAGCGTGAGATCAAGGCCGCGTTCCTTTATGCGTTCTTCCTTGGACAATTTTTCAAGTTCGCGCACGAGAAGTTTTGATGCCTCAAGCACCGGGAGATTCAGCGGCGGGCAGAAATCAGCCTGACGATTTGCATCGTTCGCCTGGCTTCTGGCGAAATTCGAATTCAGGAGTGCAAGCAGGAAGCCGGAGCAGAAGCCCGCGTCGATGCCCTTGTCGTAGCCGTCTTCGGTGCCGTTCATGACAAGTTCGTTGGCGTCGGCCTTGTTAAACACAGTGCAGCTTTTTTTGAGATAGCCGCCGTTGAGATTGCGGATTTCTTCTGCATAAGCGGGCGCTGTGAAGGTGAGGGCCAGAAGCATCAAGGCGAGAAAAGTTTTCATAAGATATTCTCCGGTTGTATGGAGGCATCTTAAAGCAAGCGGTGCGGCAAATTCCATCACTAATAAATACCCCGTGACCTGTGCGGGCTTGCCCGTTACATATTGAAGCCATGAAGTTAGTCAAAGCCATGGCGACGGTAGGCGGGTTGACGGCAGTGAGCCGGGTGGCCGGTTTCGTGCGCGATATCCTGACGGCTGCGGTTTTGGGTGCGGGGCCGATTGCCGATGCGTTTTTCGTGGCGCTGAAGCTGCCGAATTTTTTCCGCCGTGTGACCGCCGAGGGCGCGTTCAGCGTTTCCTTCGTGCCGCTTTATTCCGAGGCGCTTGAAAAAGAAGGGCGCGAGAGCGCGGATAATTTCGCGGGTAACGCGATGGTTATCATGTTCTGGATTCTGCTCGTCTTTACAATTCTTATGATGATCGCGATGCCTGCCGTCATCATGCTGCTGGCGCCAGGATTTACGGACGACCCGACGACGGAGCGTTTCGATCTCGCGGTGACGTTGTCGCGGATTACGTTTCCTTATCTGCTCATGATGTCGATTGCGGCGCTGATGGGCGGTGTGCTGACGGCGCACGGGCGGTTCGCGCCGTTTGCCGCCGCGCCGATTTTATTCAACCTCGCCCTGATCGGTGTGTTGCTGGTCGCATGGAAATTCCAGACGGCGGCGCATGCGCTGGCGTGGGGCGTGATGATCGCGGGTGTGCTGCAGTTTGTGCTGCTGTACATTTATATACGCCGCGAGAAAATTAAATTGCCGCTGGCGCGTCCGAAATTCGACGGGCGGATCAAGAGGTTGTTTCAACTGATGGGGCCGGGCGTTCTCGGCGCGGGCGTGATGCAGATCAATCTTTTCGCCGACATGATCATGGGTTCGTTCCTGCCGACGGGATCGATTTCGTATCTTTATTATGCGGACCGTTTAAATCAATTGCCGCTGAGCACGGTGGGGATTGCGGTGGGTACGGCGCTGCTGCCGATGTTAAGCCGGGCGATTGGCGCGGGAAGAACCGACGAGGCGAAGGGTTTGTTCAACCGGGCGCTGGAGACGGTTTTGTTCCTGGGTTTGCCTGCGGCGCTGGCGCTGCTTATTCTGGCCGACATTATTATTGAGGTCCTGTTCGTGCGCGGGAAGTTCGATATGGCGGATGCGAGCGTGACGGCGTTCGTTCTGCAAGGCTATGCGATCGGATTGCCTGCCTACATCGCGGTGAAGGTTTACTCGACGGCGTTCTTCTCGCAGCAGGACACGATGACGCCGGTGAAGGTTTCGATTGCGGTGGCGACGTCGAACATCGTCCTCGCGTTAATCCTGATCCAATATATAGGTGTGGCGGGGATTGCGCTGGCGACGGGGATTGTCGGGTGGATGCAGATCGGGCTGCTGGCATGGCTGCTGCGTGGCAACGAGGCGTTGAAACTCGATGAGCGTTTCCGCCGTGCGTTCCCGCGTATCCTGCTTTCGACAGGTTTGATGGCGCTCGTGTTGTTTGCGCTGAAAATCCCGCTGGCGGGCTGGATGGCGGGCGACACGTTCCACAAGGATATCGCGCTGGCGATTTTTGTAGTGGCAGGCGGTGCGGCTTACGGTATTTCAGTGCTTGCCACCGGCGCGCTTAAAATGCAGGATATCCGCGGATTTTTAGGAAAGAGTAAATAATGAAACGCATTCTTTCAGGCATGCAGCCGACCAATAATTTGCACCTCGGGAATTATCTCGGGGCGCTGAAGAACTGGATCAGGCTGCAGGATGAGGGCGCGGAGTGCCTGTATATGGTCGCCGACCTTCATGCCGTCACGTTGCCGCAGGATCCGGCAGCGCTGGCGAAATCGACGCGCGAGATCGCGGCGGCGTTCATCGCGAGCGGCATCAACCCGAAGAAGTCGCATATTTTCGTGCAGTCTGCTGTGCCGGGGCATTCGCAATTGATGTGGCTGCTCTCGACCATCGCGCAGATGGGCAAGCTGGAGCGCATGACGCAGTTCAAGGACAAGGCGGGGAAAAATTCCGAACGCGTCGGTCTTGGGTTGTTCGCGTACCCGGTTCTGATGGCGGCGGATATCCTTTTGTACAAGGCGACGCATGTGCCGGTCGGCGAAGACCAGAAGCAGCACCTGGAGTTGGCGCGCGATATCGCGTCGACGTTCAATACGAATTTCGGTGAGTTGTTTATTGTGCCGGAGCCAATGATCGCGGGGCCTGCGCCGCGCGTGATGAGTTTGCGCGATGGATCGAAGAAGATGAGCAAATCGGATGAGTCCGATTACTCACGGATCAACCTGACGGATGACGCGGATGCTATCGCCAAGAAAATCAAGAAAGCGACGACCGACCCGCATCCGCTGCCGGAAACGCTCGATGGTTATGAGGGGCGCGCGGAGGCGCTGAATCTTGTGACCATTTACGCGGCGCTGGCGGACAGGCCGCGTGAAGATGTGATTGCGGAATTTGCAGGGAAGCAATTCTCGGTGTTCAAGCCCGCGCTGGCGGACTTGGCGGTTGAGAAGCTGTCGCCGATCACGAAGCGTATGAGCGCGCTGATGGCCGACCCGGGTGAAATCGACCGCACCCTGAAGGCCGGGAACGACAAGGCAAGGAGCATCGCCGAGCCAGTCGTCCAGCAGGTCCGGGACCGGATGGGATTCTGGAAATAATCTGAACTAATTACCGTATTGATGCGTTAACCTGTTGTTAGGCATTTTTCTGGCATTATATGGCTTGGTACGTCATAATAAATCCAGGTAATACGGTGTGTTTTCATGAAATTTCCGCTTAAAACGCTAGCATTGGCAGTAGTTTTGGCATCTGTGGCGGGTTCTCCGGCCAAGGCCGACATATTCTTCTGGCGCGATGCCGAGACCAATCTTTCCGTGACCTATGCCGATACGTGGCGCCAGACCAGCAACCAGAAGCCTGACGATATTTTTACGGTGCTTGCGCCCGGTGACAATCAATATGCAGCCTGCCGCGTCCGTGTGCGCGAAGACCGCCGTTTCGTGATTTACCCGCGCCGCAATGCCGCCGCCATCCAGAGACAAAATTACAGCCGTGAGTTCTGGGATGCTTATGTCGGTGAATTCGACGGCGCCGTGATCAACGGTGTGTGGGACAATGCAGGGCTTGGCGACGGTTTCGCCAGCTTTGCCGATATTTCGTTCATTACCTCGGTTGGGCCTAAGGTCCAGAAACGCGGGTTGATGTTCGCGACGGTTTACAACGACAAGGCCTATATCGCGGAATGCGCGTCGGAGACGAGCGTATTCGTCGACTGGTACAAGCCTTTCCTGAGCTTCGTGAAATCGGTGGATTTCCGCAACGAGTATCACATCCACGGCAATGGCTGGTACCGTGATTTCACGACCGACGGCCCCCTGCGCATTATGGGCCGCAAGGATATCGACCTTTACACCAATTAAACATATCCAGTAATGTCATCCCTGTCAGAGCAGGGATGCATTCATGCAGGTTTACCTTCCCATCGCTGAAATGAGCGTGCCGGCGGAATCGATATTCCTCGTCAGCGCCTTCGTGGGTTTTTTGTCGGGCATTTTCGGCATCGGCGGCGGATTCCTGACGACACCGTTCCTGATTTTTACCGGTATTCCGCCCGTGATCGCGGTGGGGACGCAGGCCTCGCAGCTTGTCGCGTCGAGCGTCGCCGGTGTGCTTGGTCACTGGGACAAGGGCAATGTCGATGTCAAAATCGCGTGCGTGATGCTGGTGGGGGGATTGGGCGGCTCGGTCGTGGGGATTTTGATCTTCGGCATTCTTGAAAAACTCGGCCAGATCGATTTCGCGATTTCCATTCTTTATATCATTTTGCTCGGCTTCATCGGCGTTCTGATGCTGGCGGAGAGTTTTACGCACCTGCTTAAGCCAAAAAACATGCGCAAGGAATTCAACACGCTGAATGTGAATTCGTTTATCGCGGGGTTGCCTTACAAGATGCGTTTCCCGCGCTCGAAACTTTACATCAGTGCGCTGGTGCCGGGCGGTATCGGTTTTCTCGGCGGGGTGCTGGCGTCGATCCTGGGTGTCGGCGGTTCATTCATTATGGTTCCGGCAATGATTTATATTCTCGGTATTCCGTCGCTGCTGGTGGCGGGGACGGTTTTGTTCCAGATGATTTTCACGACGGCGTTCGCCACGATCATGCATGCGCTGGTCAATCAGACAGTGGATGTGGTGCTGGCGATTATTCTGATCATCGGCGGCGTGGCTGGCGCGCAGATCGGCATTACCTTCGCGCGGCATGTTAAAGGTATTTACGCAAGGGTAACGCTGGCCCTGATCGTTCTCGCGGTCTGTCTGCAGATGATAGGCAATTTGTTCATCCAGCCGGAAGAAATTTTCTCGACGGTGGCTCTGTCATGAAAAAATTTCTTTTGATCGCGGTTTTAATTTTTATGAGCGCGGACGCGGCGCGGGCCGAAAATGTGACGGTTGAGCTGGTGAGCGACCATGTCGATATCACGACGGGCTTTAACGGTACGACGCTGGGTCTGTTCGGTGTGCGCGCAAACAAGGGCGATGTTGCGGTGATCGTGAAGGGGCCGTTGCGGACGATGTCGGTGCGGCGCAAGGAAAGCGTCATGGGCGCGTGGATCAACCGCAGTTTCGAGACGTTCAAGGCGGTGCCTTCTTATTATAATTACGCGCTGAGCAGGCCGATTGAAGACCTAGCCCCGCTGCAGACGCTGATGGAGCAGGGTATCGGGCCGGAGAATTTAAGGTTCAACAAGCCGGACACGACGGATGAGCAGCGGATTACTTTTCGCGATGCATTGCTGAGAAACAAGAAAATGCAGGGGCTTTATCCGGCTGAGCCGGGCACGATCAAATTCATCGGGCCGAATTTCTTCCGCGCGGATTTTTATATTCCCGCCAATGTGCCGGTGGGCGAGTATGAAATCCAGACGCTTTATTTTTCGGGTGGCGTCCTGCGTGACAGCAAGATGAGTACGGTGCGCGTTGCACAGGTGGGCGGCAGCGCGCGGATCAACCAATTCGCGCACGGCAATTCGTTCGTGTACGGCGTGATGTGCGTTTTTCTGGCGGTGTTTGCCGGATGGTTTTCAAACAGGGTTCGACGTGGATAGGAGCTAACAGACATGCCAAATCGTATTTATTTGATTGTCGCGGACGATACCGAGGAATTCGGCAATGCCCTGCGCTATGCGTGCAAGGCGGCACGCGCGAACAACACGCATATCGGTGTTCTGAACATTATCCCCGACAGCGATTTCGTGAACTGGGGGAATATTGAAGAGCGCATCAAGGAAGACCGCCGCCGCGAAGCGGAGAAACTGCTGGACACTATCGCAAAGAAGATCAAGAGCATGAGCGGCCTGACGCCGACATTGTATATCGGCGATGGCCCGGCACCGGACGCGGTGATCAAGACGATCACGGAAAACCCGAATATTTCCAACCTGTTCCTGGGCGGCAGCACCAAGGGCGGCGGGCCGGGGCCGCTTGTGAGCCATTTCTGCGGCAAGGGGCTTTCGAAGCTGCCGGTGCCCTTGACCGTCATTCCCGATCACATCGTCCTCGAAGAAAAAGCGGACGAAAGTTGATTTATTCCTTTAACTGGACTATCTGATAGCCATGTTCATACAGACACAGACAACGCCCAATCCCGCGACGCTCAAATTCCTGCCAGGGCAGGATGTGGCACCCTCGGTTTTCGAATTCAAAAGCCGCGAGCAATCTAGCAATTCACCGCTGGCGCAGCGGCTGTTCGGCATTACGGGCGTCGAGAACGTGATGCTCGGCCGCGATTTTGTTTCGGTCAGCAAGGGGGGCGACACGGACTGGTCGATGCTGAAGCCGATGATTTTGGCGGCGTTGATGGAGCATTTTTCGCTGGGGCATCCGGTTGTTCTAAATGCCGATACGAATGAGAGTACGGGTGACGATGATCCGCTTGTTGTGCAGATCAAGGAACTGATCGAGACGCGCGTGCGCCCGGCGGTGATGATGGATGGCGGCGATATCGTGTTCGACAGTTTTGATGAGGGCGTGGTTTATTTACGGCTGCGCGGTGCCTGTGCGGGGTGCCCGAGCTCGACCATGACGCTTAAATCCGGCATTGAAAATATGCTGCGGCACTATGTGCCGGAGGTTACTGAGGTCCGTCAGGTGGCGGATTAGTCTCTTCTGGTGCGGGCACGCTTTGCCCCGCTAATACCATTCCCAGCCAACGCCATTGCTCGACATCAGTCTGTGTGTCCATCGGGCCCGGCATGGTGCAGTTCAAGCGCACGCGTTCGTCGCCTGGAATATCGGCCAGGCGCAGCTCAATACGATTTCCAAGTCTTTCAATCTCAGGCTGGCCGCGTCCGGAAACGAAGCAGGATAGATCGGCGCTTTCCTTTTCAAGGGATGGCGGTAGCGAAAAACCGATCGTGGGCGCGGCGGCGCCGATCTGCGGATCGCGCGGCTCGATATCGACGGCGGGCAGCGGCAACGCGTTGACGACGAGGCGGAAGCGTTCCGTGTCGCCGAAGCGTTCGGTCATCGTGAAGCGGGGCAGCGCGAAAAAGTCGGCGCCTTCATAGACCGTGCCGGAATGCAGGCCGAAGGCAGCGGTAAAACCGGAGTCGGCGATGATTTTTTTGTAGGGCAGGGAATATTCGCCGAAGGGATAGGAGAAGAATGCGGGCTCGCTGCCGAATTCCTCGCGGTGACGGAGCAGGGCCTTGTTCACCTGGCGGCGGATTTCATCTTCTGGTTCGCGGGCGAGGTTGGAGTAGGCGGCGGGCAGCACGCCGATACTGACATTCTGGTTCTGGGCGAGCTTTTTGAGCTCCTGCCAGTTCATATTTTCCGCGGTTTTGACATCGAGCTGGCCGCTGGAATAGAAAACGGTGAAAGGGATGTTTTTTTCAAGCAGGGCCGGGATAGCGTTATCGAGCGCGGAGCGGTAGGCGTTTTCGAATGTGATGGCGAGCGCACGCGGCGGCAGTTCGCGGTGATTTTTCACGGCGTCGATGATTTCAGCTAAAGAAAGGACGGTGTAATCAGCGCTGGCGATTTCCTGAAGGTGATCCATGAATTGTTCGGTGCGGAGATTGCTGTCGGGGTAGGCGTCCTCGCCGATGCGGTGATAGACCAGAACGACGGCGGAATATTTATCCTCGGGGATGGCGGTGGCTGCGGACACGGGATTCCCGGCACCGGCGGTCGCGGCGAGAAGGGCAAGGAATGTCAGGAAACGCTGCATGGCTCAGGTCTTTCACAAGACCGGGATTAAACCAGATAACGGGTCTGAAAAATAGCCCCCCAAAAACCCCTTAAATTAAGGGTTGATGTTTAGCGGGCCGGGACTAGATTGATGGTGCCCTTATGCCTGAAAGGACAAACCGCATGGCCGCCGAAAAATTAAGGTCTCGTAATCTTGGAGCGGAAGCGCTTGATGTCATTTTCCGGGAAGCGCGCACGCACCGCGCGTGGCAGCAGCGCGAGGTTCCGGATGCGCTGATCGACCAGATGTACGAACTTCTGAAATTCGGACCGACGAGTGCGAATTGCTGCCCGGCGCGTTTTGTTTTTGTGAAGTCGAAAGACGCGAAGGAAAGATTGAGGCCGCATCTTGATGAAGGCAATAAAGAGAAGACGATGACCGCGCCGGTGACGGCGATTATTGCTTACGATTTGAAATTTTATGAACAGATGCCGAAGCTGGCGCCGCACATGAAGGATGGCAGGGCAATGTTTACGGCCAAGCCCGAAAAGATCAGGGACACGGCTTTCCTGAACGGGACATTGCAGGGGGCTTACCTGATTATCGCGGCGCGGGCGCTGGGTCTGGATTGCGGGCCGATGTCGGGGTTCGATGCGGACGGGATCAAGAAGGAATTCTTCGCGGATAATGATTATGTGCCGAATTTTCTCTGCAATCTCGGGTACGGCGATGAATCGAAGCTTCACCCGCGCAGCCCGCGTTTAACATTCGACGAGACATCGAAAATTATTTAATGACCGGCTTTCAGAAAATTTTGGCACTCGATACCGCGCTGAATAATTGCGGCGCGGCGATTTATGACCGGGGAAAAGTTTTTTCCGAGTCGAGCGCGATGATGCAGGGTCATGCCGAGCATTTGCTGCCGATGGCGGAGCGTGTGCTGAAAAAATCTGGCGTGGCCTATGCGGATTTAGAAGCGGTCGCGGTGACGACGGGGCCGGGCGCGTTCACCGGATTGCGGATCGGGTTGTCGGCGGCGCGAGCGATTGGTTTAGCTTTAGGCGTTCCGGTTTACGGCATTACGACGATGCAGGTTCTGGCGCTGCAGGCGGTGCGTGAAAATGCGGAGCAGCTTGCTATCGTTCTGGACACCAAGCGTTCGGATTTTTATTTCCAGACTTTCGATGCGGAAGGAAACCCGTTGAGTGCGCCTGCTGTTGTGAGCGGGGAGGCGATCAAGGGCGATGGATTTGTTCTTGTTGGTGACGGAGTCGAGCGCTTGACGGGTGAGAAGCCTGAAATCACCGCAATTGATGCGGCGCTGATGGGGGAATTGCTGGCCACAAGGCCCGAGCTGTTCAGCCTCGGGGCCGAGCCGGTTTACCTGCGCGGGGCCGATATTACGGAATCCAAGCGCACGAACCGGATATTTGAAGGCGCGCAGGGACTGAAATAAGACATAAACTTTCTTTTATTGCGAATACTGGCCTTTTCCCCTTGTTTTACCTGTAATCATCCTTTATTACTGTCCGCCGTGAAATAAACAGGAGAGAAGGAGAGTAATCATGACAGATCAGCCCAGCCGCGACGACGTGCTCGCCCTGACGACGGAAATCGTGTCCGCCTATCTCTCGAACAATGCCACGACCGCGAACGATATTCCCGGCCTTATCGAACAGGTTTTCAAGACGCTGTCGAACGTGAATGCGGAGGGCGGCGCTTTGGCCGACCGTCCGCAACCGGCGGTGCCGATCAAGAAATCGGTGAACCCGGATTACATTGTCTGCCTCGAAGACGGCAAGAAGCTCAAGATGCTGAAGCGTTATCTGAAGACGGCGTACAACATGACGCCAGAACAATACCGTGAGCGTTGGGGCCTGCCTTCGGATTACCCGATGGTCGCGCCCAATTACGCGCGTCAGCGTTCGAAGCTGGCGAAAGATATCGGCCTCGGGACAAGAAGCCGGTAATCACCTGTCATTGCGAGCGATAGCGAAGCAATCCAGAAAAGAATGGATTGCTTCGTCACTACGTTCCTCGCAATGACGGTTCAGGAACTCAATTGCTTCGAGCGTTTTTTTGCCGCCTGAATTGCGCGGTCGAAAATTTTCTGCATTTCCCCGTTCATAAGGATTTCCAGCGCGGCGGCTGTTGTGCCGCCGGGTGATGTCACGTTTTTGCGCAAGATGGCGGCGTCGGTTTTGTCGGCGTCTGCCAGCGCGGCGCTGCCGATGATTGTTTGCCTTGCGAGGGTCATGGAAAGGGCTTTGCCGAGGCCTGCTTTTTCGCCTGATTTCGCGAGTGTTTCAATTAAATGGAAGACATAGGCGGGGCCGGAGCCGGAAATTGCAGTGACGGCGTCCATCAGTTTTTCGTTTTTCACCCATTCGACGTGCCCGGCGGCGGCGAGAAGTTGCGCGCCGATTTTTTTCTGCGCGGGTTTTACGTTTGAATCGGCGACCGCGACACTGATGCCCTTGCCGATGGAGGCGGGCAAGTTCGGCATGGCGCGGATGACGGGTTGAGATGCGCTGAAGAGTTTTTTAAATCCATTGATAGAACGTCCGGCGGCGATAGAGAGGATGAGCGCGTCCTTTGCCACAAAAGGTTTCAGCGATTTGCAGACTTCGTTCATGACCTGCGGTTTCACAGCCAGAACGACGACGTCGCAATTTTTCAGTTCTTTGCCGGGTTTTTTTAAAACGCGCACGGATTTCGGCGCGCCTTTAATGCCGGAAGGTTCGATAACGATAATTGATTTTATGTCTGACTTAACCCAGCCATCCAGCAGGGCGTGTCCCATTTTACCGCAGCCAATCAGGGCGATCCGGCTGCCCATGTGCTTTACGATTCCCCGACTGTTTCCATGACGGCGAGAGAGAGGTTCTGCTCGTCAAGTCTGGCGGTGTTGGTCAGGAAGTGGAAGAGCGGGTAGTAGCGTTCGCACTGGGCGAGTGAAATATCAACCAGGTCTTCGATATGTTCGGCGGAGTCGGCCTTGGTCGCGCCCCGAAACAGGCAGGTCTGGCGGAAGCTCGGGATGTTGGTCTGGCGTGGGATGTCGAAATGGCCCATCCAGAGGCCCTCGTTCAGATTGATGAGGGCGGTGCAGGCGGCGTCGCGATTAGCGGCCGGGATAATGAGATCGTACTGGCAGCAGAATTGCAGTGCGCTCATGTCTTCCTGCCACAGGAAAAAGAGGCGGTAGGTGCCGGTTTTGCCTGCGACCTGGACGGTGAGTTCGTCCGAGGTCATGCGGTTGAAAGCCCAGTTGTTGGACGCAAGGAATTCCTCGACGCTGTCGAGCGGGTTGATGACTAATTCGTCATGCGTATCGATTTCGGTGCTCATTATTTTCCCAACTTACTTTTTGGATCGTTTCGCAGGTTTCTTAGTTGTTTGCGATGACGATTTTGCTTTACCCAGTTGCGCTTCAAGCGCTTCGATGCGCTTGATCAAATTCGTTTGCTCTTCGCGTGCCTTGTACATCATCAGTTCGACGCGTTCGAAATCTTCACGGGGGACGAGGTCGAGCCTCTGGGCGAGTTCGTCGATGCGGGTGCGGACTTCATCCTTGACCTGACGGCGAAGCGTTCCGAAGGCGCTGACGGCACCTCCCGCGACGCGGGCCACATCATCAAGTATCTTTTCCCTGGTTTGCATTACCCCTGCCCATATGTGCGGTTAATCTTTTAGGTAATTGGGCGATTTTTTAGCTGGATTCTTGGTTTATTTCAACAGTTCTTTACAAAAGATAGCTGTGGATATTTAATGCAGTTTACAAGCATTCATCCTCTATAGCGGTAAACGTCCTTATGGCTTTGAAGTTCCCTGATATTGACCCGGTAGCGATTGCGCTCGGGCCGCTCGAAATCCGCTGGTACGCGCTGGCGTATTTGAGCGCGTTCCTGTTTGGATGGTGGTACGGGCTTTATATTAGCAAGCTGAATTCAGGCCACAGGCCGAACCGCGATGATATCGACGATTTCATTCCGTGGGCGATTGCGGGTGTTATTTTAGGCGGGCGGCTGGGTTATATCCTGTTTTACCAGTCGGGCTATTATTTCAGCCACCCGATGGAAATTCTTAAAGTCTGGCATGGCGGCATGTCGTTCCATGGCGGGATTGCGGGCGTTATCACCGTTCTTATTCTTTATACGCGGCTGAAGAAAATTCCGTTCTTCAGGCTGGCGGATATTTTCGGATGCGCGGCGCCGCTCGGGATTTTCCTCGGGCGGGTCACGAATTTCATCAATGGCGAGCTTTATGGACGCGTGAGCGATGTGCCGTGGGGCGTTGTGTTTCCGAATGGCGGTGAATTACCACGCCACCCGAGCCAGATTTACCAGGCGGGGCTGGAAGGGCTGGCGCTGTTTTTGATTTTGCTGGCGTTGCTGCATGTGAGATGGGTGCGCGAGAGGCCGGGCATTTTGTCAGGCGTGTTTCTCGCGGGTTACGGCATCTTCCGGAGTGTTGGTGAGTTGTGGCGCGAGCCTGACGAGCAGATCGGATTTATTTTTGAGCATGTCTCGATGGGGCAATTATTAAGTCTGCCGGTGATTGTCGCGGGCGTTTCGATTTTTATTTATGCGTTGAAGGCTCATGGACGAAATCCTTAAAAACCTGATCCGCGAAAAGGGTCCGAT
Organism: Alphaproteobacteria bacterium; assembly: GCA_017999645.1. Classification (GTDB taxonomy): domain Bacteria; phylum Pseudomonadota; class Alphaproteobacteria; order Micavibrionales; family Micavibrionaceae; genus UBA7657. The sequence goes on along the minus strand of JAGNLJ010000005.1, from coordinate 84,768 downwards.
CGATATCGCGGAGTTCATGGGGCTCGCGCTCGGGCATCCGGCGCACGGCTATTACATGAAGGGCGACCCGTTCGGCGCGCGCGGCGATTTTACAACGGCACCGGAAATTTCCCAGATGTTCGGCGAGATGGTCGCGGCGTGGATCATGGATGTGTGGCAGCAGATGGGCTCGCCTGTCTTCACGCTGATGGAATGCGGGCCGGGGCGCGGGACGCTGATGGCCGATATCATGCGGGCGACGAAGAATGTGCCGGGGTTTCATGATTCCGCGAAGGTGCATCTGCTGGAAATCAGCCCGGCCCTGCGCGCGATGCAGGCGGCGGCGCTGGAGAATTATGCGCCGGAGTGGCATGTCAATTTAGAAACATTACCCGACCGACCGATGATCGTGATCGCGAATGAATTCCTCGATGCGCTGCCGGTGCGGCAGTTGATCCATACGGCGGATGGGTGGAAAGAGCGCGTGGTCGGTATTGCGAATGGAAATTTTGCGTTCGATACGAAAGAGCTTCCGTTCAATCTGCCGGTCGATGCGGCGGAGGGCGCGATTTTCGAGATCAGCCCGGTGCGGAGCCAGTTTGTTACGGACCTCGTCAAAAAACTGAACGGCGCGGCCTTGATCATCGATTACGGGCACAGTGAGAGCGGCATCGGCGATACGCTGCAGGCGCTCAAGAGCCATAAATATATTTCACCGCTGGAAGAAATCGGGAATGCCGACCTGACGACGCATGTGGATTTTCATGCAGTTAAATTGGCGGCGGAAGCTGCGGGCGCGGAAGTTTCCGGACCAGTCGAGCAGGGTGCGTTTCTGAAAGATCTCGGCATTGCGCAGCGCGCGGAAATTCTGACGCTGCGCGCGACGCCCGCACAGAAATTCGATATTGAAAAAGCGTTGCAACGGCTTACGGATCCCAGTCAAATGGGGTCGTTGTTCAAAGTGATGGGACTGACCAATGGCCAAAATCTCAGCCTCCCCGGATTCTAATATTTTTCTGCAGGTACCCGGTTTTTCCGGCGAGGGCGTGCGGCACGGATTTTTCGGTCGCGCGGGTGGTGCGAGCGGCGGGATTTACGGCGGTCTGAATTGTGGTGTCGGTTCGTCGGATAATCCCGCGGATGTCAAAGCAAACAGGGAGGCGGTCGCGACCTTGATGGGTGTCGAGGCGGGGAATATTTTGTCACTCTACCAGGTTCACGGTGATATTTGCCTGAAAGTCAAAGAGCCGCCTAAGGACAGGCCGCAGGCTGACGCGCAGGTGACGGATGTTCCCGGCCTCGCGATTTCAATTCTGACGGCCGACTGCGCGCCGGTTTTGTTTTACGGACGTAATGAAAAGGGTCCAGTGATCGGCGCGGCGCATGCGGGCTGGAAGGGTGCGCTGGGCGGTGTATTAGATTCTACTGTCTACGCGATGGAAGAATACGGCGTGAATGCGAAAGATATCAGGGCGGCCATCGGTCCATGTATATCCAAGCGGTCGTACGAGGTAGCGCAGGATTTCGCCGCGCCGTTCCTGAACGAGGATCCGGAAAACGAGCGGTTCTTCATGAACGGGGAGGCCGGAAAGCTGATGTTCGATTTGCCGGGTTATTGTGCCTCAAGGCTTTATAATTGCGGCCTTACCAATGTCGCCATTACCGGGATCGATACCTATGCCAATGAGCGGGATTATTTCAGCTTTCGCCGGGCCACCCACAGGAAAGAGCCTGATTACGGGCGGCAGATTTCGGTGATTGTCATCGCATAAGCCCTTAATTCCCATTGATTTTTGCCCCGGTTTCTTCTAAAAAAGCGGCATGAAGCTGATCGCCGGAAATTCGAATAAACCTCTCGCTGAAGCGATTTCCGCCTATCTGAACGTTCCCCTGACACAAGCCAGCCTCAAGCGTTTCTCGGACATGGAAGTGTTCGTCGAGATCATGGACAATGTGCGTGGCGAGGATGTGTTCTTCATCCAGTCGACGTCATACCCGGCCAACGACAATCTCATGGAACTCCTGATTGCGATCGACGCGCTAAAGCGCGGATCGGCGCGGAGGATTACCGCCGTTATACCTTATTTCGGTTATGCAAGGCAGGACCGCAAAACGGGCGGACGTACGCCGATTACGGCCAAGCTGGTCGCCGATTTGATTACCGCCGCCGGGGCCGACCGCGTGCTGGCGATGGAGTTGCATGCCGGGCAGATCCAGGGTTTCTTTGATATGCCGGTCGACAATTTGATTATCGCGCCGGTGTTCGTGCCGCAGATCGAGAAAAAATTCACCGGCGAGCGGCTTTGCATTGTTTCGCCCGATGTCGGCGGCGTTGTACGTGCGCGGGCGTTTGCCAAGCGCCTGAATGCTGACCTTGCGATCATCGATAAGCGCCGTGAAAAAGCGGGCGTGTCGGATGTCATGCACGTGATCGGGGAAGTCGACGGGCGCGTTTGTATTCTCGTGGACGATATCGTGGATTCAGGCGGCACGCTGTGTAATGCGGCGGTTGCGCTGAAAGAGCATGGCGCCAAGGAAGTTCATGCCTATGTAGTGCACGGCGTTTTGTCGGGCGGGGCGGTGGCACGGATTACGTCCTCGCCGCTGCAGAGCATGGTAATTGCCGATACGATCCAGGCGACCGAGGCTGTGCGCAATGCTCATAACATCGAGCAGCTCAGCGTTGCGCATCTGATGGGCGAGGCTATTCGCCGGACGTGCGAGGAGCAGTCTATTTCGGAGCTTTTTCGGTAAACTCTAACTTTGGCGGGCATCTTTTCGCGCGTTTCTGCGCTTCCGCTTCTCAAATACCACAACGTAATCTGCGATGCGGTTCTCGAAACGCACCAATATCTGCCTCGCCAAAGCGAGTTTTAAATAGGAATATTATTTTACATAATTAAATTTGTTTCGGGGATGGAATATTTCCTTCCAAAATAAGGGTAATTTGTCTATAAAGCCGCATCTGAAACGCCGTGCGGCACCCCTGGAGGCTGGCGGCATAACTTAAAGGAAAATACCATGTCCAAGAACTACGCTTTGAAAGCGGAATCACGGGACCGTGCCGGTAAAGGGGTTGCACGCAGTCTTCGCCGCGAGAACAAAGTTCCTGCCGTCGTCTATGGCGACGCCAAGGCCCCTGTAAAAATCTCCCTGACCTCGAAAGAAACGAATATCGAGTTCAACAAAGGTCATATGTTTACGAACCTTTGCGACCTCGAAGTTGACGGTCAGAAGCACCTGGTGCTGGCCCGTGACGTGCAGGTTCACCCTGTCACGGACCGCGTCGAGCATATTGATTTCCTGCGCGTGACTGCGAAGACAAAAATCGCCGTTAAAGTTCCGGTGCATTTCATCAACGAAGACAAGTCGCCCGGCCTCACAGCCGACAAAGGCGTTCTGAACGTCGTGCGTCACGAAGCGGAACTGCTCTGCACCGCGACGAACATTCCTGAAGAGATTGTGTTCGATCTTTCCGGCACGAAAATCGGCGAAGCTGTTCGTATTAACGACGGTAATCTCGGCGATGCCGTTCCGGCCGACCGCAGCCGCAATTACGTTATTGCGACCCTGCAGGCTCCGAAACAGTTCGTTGAGGAAGTCATTGTTGCGCCTGTCTCTGACGAAGAAGCTGCCGCTGCTGCCGCTGCGGCAGAAGGTGGTGCTGCTCCTGCCGGTGACGCGAAAGCCGCTCCGGCTGGCGATGCCAAGGCTGCTGCTCCCAAGAAGGAAGAAGCGAAGAAGTAAGGCTTTTAATGGATTAATATTAAGCGGCAAGTATGCTAAAAGCGTCTTGCCGCTTAATTTATTTATGACCCCTTGGTAGCGACTGATATGCTGGGATTTAAAAAGAAAACACCGAACGATATGTGGCTGATTGCCGGGCTTGGCAATCCGGGCGCTAAATATGCGCACAACCGTCACAATATAGGGTTCATGGCAGCGGAAAAAATTTCCGAGGTTTACGGATTTGGTCCGTTCAAGACCAAGAACAAGGGTTTGCTGAGCGAGGGAAATATCAAGGGGCAGAAGATCGTCCTGCTGTTGCCGCAGACATATATGAACGTATCGGGCGAAAGCGTGCAGCCTGTTGCGAAGTTTTATAAAATCCCGCCGGGACGGATTATCGCGCTGTATGACGAGATCGAACTGCCGCCCGGCAAGATGCGCGTGAAAAAAGGTGGCGGCAATGCCGGGCATAATGGCTTGAAGTCGTTAGACGAGCATTTGCCGGGGACGGATTACTGGCGTGTTCGGCTGGGTGTTGGCCGCCCGCCGCATAAAGAGATGGATGTCGCGGATTATGTGCTCGGGAATTTTACGAGTGAAGATGACAAGTGGCTGGATGGTTTTCTGAAGGCGGTGGCGGAGCATATTCCGCAATTGCTGGAGGGAAAAGATTCTGAATTCATGAACAAGGTAACTTTAGATACGAAAAAAGATTAGCCACGAAGACGCAAAGGCACGAAGAAAATATAATATTTCGTGATCTTCGTGACTTCGTGGTAAAAAATATTTCATTAAAGAGGATTTATTATGGGTTTTAATTGCGGGATTGTGGGTCTGCCGAATGTCGGGAAATCGACGCTGTTCAACGCCTTGACGGCGACGGCAGCGGCGCAGGCGGCGAATTTTCCGTTCTGCACGATCGAGCCGAATGTGGGACGCGTCGCGGTGCCGGATGAGCGCATCGACCAGATTGCCACCATTGCGGGTTCGGCGAAGATCGTGCCAACGCAGCTTGAGTTCGTTGATATCGCGGGCCTCGTGAAGGGCGCGAGCAAGGGCGAGGGGCTTGGAAACCAATTTTTGGCGAATATCCGCGAGACGGACGCGATTATCCACGTGCTGCGCTGTTTTGAAGACGCGGATATCGTTCACGTCGAGAATTCTGTCGATCCGCTACGCGATGCCGACATTATCGAGACGGAATTGATGCTCGCGGATTTAGAGAGCATCGACAAGCAGGTTCAGAACATGGAGCGCAAGGCGAAGGGCGACAAGGCCCTGCAGCCGCAATTCGATTTCATGATAAAGATTAAAGCCGCGCTTGAAAGCGGGAAGTCGGCGCGCACCGTGAAGCCGGCCAATGAAGATGAAGCGGCGTGGATGAAAACATTCATGTTGCTGACATCTAAACCTTTGTTGTTTGTAGCGAACGTGAAAGAGGGCGACGCGGCGACGGGTAATGAATGGACGAAAAAAGTCGAAGCGATGGCGAAGGCGCAGGGCACCGAGGCGGTTGTCATCTGCGCGGCAATTGAATCGGAAATTGCGCAGTTGACCGAGGCGGCGGAAAGAAAAGAGTTTTTGGACTCGTTAGATCTGAAAGAGCCGGGGCTGAATAAAATCATCCGCGCCGGTTATAAAATTCTGGGTCTGCAGACTTATTTTACGGCGGGGCCGAAAGAGTCGCGCGCGTGGACCGTGCGTGTGGGCGCGAAGGCGCCGGAAGCAGCGGGCGTCATTCATACCGACTTCCAAAAAGGATTCATCCGCGCGGAAGTGATTTCGTTCGCAGATTTTGTCGCGCTGAAGGGCGAGGTCGCCGCCAAGGAAGCCGGGAAAATGCGGCAGGAAGGCAAGGATTACACCGTCGCCGATGGCGATGTGATCCTGTTCCGGTTTAACGTCTCCTAGCCAAAAGCGTTGAGACGGCATCCTTAATGTAGAATGACTTTATAGCGCAGGGCTCGCTGCTGTGAAGTAAGCGGTTTCTAAATAAATTAGTTAGTTAGGTAGTTAGTTGTTTATAACTCCCGGTTTAACGTGCGCTGACAGTTTTTACTTCATTTTCATGCAGTTGCTAGATTGAGATTGAACGCTGGGTACAATGCCCTGTATGGTGCTATATAGATGATTATGAGACAGCTTCTTCTCGGTTTCCTGATGGTTGTAATACTCACGCCCTCGCTGGTGTGCGCCATGCCGATATGCACGGATGAAGCCTTGGCCGCCAAAGCGGAAGTACCCTGTGCCAATCACCATGGTGAGAAGAAAGAAGGCAAGTCTAATGAACCTACCTTTATGTCTGACTGTGCGGGCGTGGATATGCAGAAGGCCGATACAGCCAGCTTTGAAAAGCCTGACCTGAAAAGCAATCCACTTGTTTATGTTCTCACTGATGCATCCGCTTTAAATAATCTTTTCCATACAGATGCAGGCAGTATTCGCGGCCCGCCTCCTGACTGGCCCGCGCTATCGCAAGCACAACCTTCCATCCTCCTTACCACCCAGAGACTCCGCATATAGGATTTCTGCACAGGCTTGTTCTGCGCAGAAATTTTTATATGAGGACTCTGATCTATGAAATACACCATTCTTATTCTTTCCGGGCTTTGGCTCCTGTTCATGCCATTTCAGGCACAGGCCGAAGAATATAGCCTGACTATTGCCCGCGAACCCGTGAATATCACGGGCAACAGCGTCAAAAAAATCACCGTCAACGGTACGATACCCGGCCCGACACTACGCTTTCAGGAAGGCGAAGAAGTTACGATCCATGTCACGAATAAAATGCACGAGGATACGTCTGTTCACTGGCATGGCTTGCTGCTCCCAGGCGAAATGGACGGTGTTCCGGGATTTAACGGCTTCCCCGGCATCAGGCCCGGTGAAACCTTTGCCTACCATTTCAAAATCAGGCAGGCGGGAACCTACTGGTATCATGCACACAGCATGGGACAAGAGCAGGACGGGCATTATGGCTCCATCGTGATTGCGCCCAAGGGCAAAGACCCGGTACAGGCTGACCGCGATTACGTTGTGCTGCTTTCGGATTTCACGGACGAAGAATCCGGCAGCATCATGGCCAACCTCAAAATGTCATCGGATTATTACCAGTATGCTCGCCGCACGGTTGGCGATTTCTTTGCCGATGCAAAGGAAGATGGTTTTGGCAAGGCGTGGAAGAACGCGAAGATGTGGGGTGAGATGCGGATGCTGCCCACGGATTTGTCGGATGTTACGGGCTATACCTTCCTGACGAACGGTAAAACGCCGGAGCAAAACTGGACGGGGATTTTCAAACCCGGTGAACGGGTGCGCCTGCGCTTTATTAACGCCTCGGCCATGTCGTTTTATGATGTGCGGATACCGGGCCTGAAAATGCAGGTTGTTTCTGCAGACGGGCAGTATGTCGAGCCTGTGCCGGTGGATGAGTTCCGCTTCGGCGTTGCCGAAACCTATGATGTGATTGTCACACCCAAAGACGATAAGGCTTACACGATTGCCGCCGAGCCGATTGACCGCACGGGCTTTGCGCTGGGGACGCTGGCTCCGCGTGAAGGCATGAAGGGCGATATACCAGAGGCCAGACCACGCGCTCTGCTGACGATGGCCGACATGGGCATGGCGCATGATATGAGCGGCATGGATCACAGCAAGATGAGCCCGGAGGAAATGGAACAGATGATGGAGGACATGCGAAGCGGCTGGGCGAAAGCGGGGACGCTGCCCGGCGACAAGGCATTGTCTTACGCCGATCTTCGGTATCTCGGCATCCAGAAAGACACGCGCCAGCCAGAGAGAGAAATTCTGGTACGGCTCGGCGGTAACATGGAGCGTTATATCTGGACGATCAACGGCAAGAAATATGCTGACTCCGGGCCGATTAATCTCAATTACGGGGAGCGTGTGCGCCTGAAATTCGTCAACGACACGATGATGGCGCACCCGATGCACCTGCACGGTATGTTCGTCCAGCTAGACAACGGCCAGCCCGCCGAAAAGCTGCCGAACAAGCACACGGTTATCGTGCCACCGGGGCAATCCTATTCCGTGCTGCTGACCGCCGATGAAGCGGGAGAATGGGCGTTTCATTGTCACCTGCTGTATCACATGATGGCGGGCATGATGAACAAGGTGATTGTGGCAAAACTCGATCCTTCCGCCGTGCCGCCTGTCAAAAAATCTGATCCCCATGCAGGACACAAGATGCCCGCAAAACAGGAAAAACCAGTTGTCGATCATTCAACAATGGATCACTCCAAGATGGGCCACGATATGCCTGCCATGGATCACTCGAAAATGGATCATTCGGGTGACAAGCCCGCGAATGAAGGAGAACAGCATCATGGACATTAAAGCATTCGCATCGGCAGTTTTATTGCTAGCGGTTTCATCCCCGGCATACGCGCAGGATAAAAATCAACATCCCGCGGACCACCAGCACGGATCGGAAATCTGGCATGCCTTCAGGCTGGAAACCGATTATGGTGCAGGACAGGACGGCCCGGTCGCAAGCTGGGACTTAGATGGCTGGATCGGCACTGATGAAAACAAACTCTGGATTAAGAGTGAGGGTGAAAATTCGGATGGCACAACTGAACAGGCCGAGTTTTGGGCTTTATACAGCCGGAATGTTGCCGAGTTCTGGGACTTGCAGGCCGGTATCCGTCACGACACGCAGCCTCATTCCACATCCTATGCCGTATTTGGCATTGAAGGGCTTGCGCCATTTTTCGTTGAAACCGAAGCGCATTTATTTCTCAGTAATGAAGGTGATGTGACCGCAAGGCTGCGACGCGAACACGATCTCCTGCTAACCCAGCGTCTGATCTTTCAGCCCTATGTGGAAATCAATTTATCCGCGCAGGATGTGGAGGAACAGGAAATCGGCGCAGGGTTTACGCAAGGCGAAATCGGTCTGCAAACCCGGTATGAAATCACCCGTAAATTCGCGCCCTATGTCGATCTACGCTATGAGCGCAAATTCGGGGAAACGTCATCCATTGCCAAAGATAATGGTGAAGACAATGACGATTTTATTGCCGCTGTCGGCATCCGCTTTATGTTTTAGGAGAAAACCATGATTGAAATTATTCCCAACTGGCACCCTCTATTTGTGCATTTCACGATAGGGCTGCTCACTATATCGACGTTGCTGTACGTGATGGGTTTTTTCTTAAAAAGGGAAGCCCTTTTGACTGCCGCCCGATGGAATCTCTGGATTGGTGTGACGATCACCGTTGGTACTCTGCTTGCTGGGCTATACGCATATAACACGGTCATTCATGACGATGTATCGCACGTTGCCATGACCAATCACCGCAACTGGGCTTTCGGAACGGCAAGCGTTTTCGTCATGCTGGCTCTGTACGCGTTCTGGAAGCAGCGCGGGGCCAAGACAGTCAGCCCGTTCTTTGTTCTTACCATGCTGATGGCAACCGGACTGCTTTTTACAACAGGCTATAAAGGCGGCGATGTTGTTTACCGTTATGGCATCGGAGTTGTATCAACCCCGGATATGCGAAAGCACGCACTGATCCAACATTCGCATGAACCGGAGATTATTGTACCCAACCCAGAACAAGGAGGACACCACCATGACCACGGTGCCCATGGTCACTAATTTGACTAATATCAAGCCGTGTTTTGCAAAAATATCTGAGTATTAAACAACTTAACAAAGGAGAAGACCCATGAAAAAACTTTTACTGACCTTATTGATGTTGTTTATCGCGGTACCCGTAATGGCCGCCGAGAACGGGCATGAGCACGCTGATAGCTGGCTCAAGCCTGTCGAAGCGCAATATGTCTGCATGATGAACAACAAGGTTTTCGATAAACCGCAAATTTCTATAGAGGTCGAAGGCAAGACGTATTACGGGTGCTGCCCAATGTGTGCTGATAAATTGAAAGGCGATCCGTCACTAAGATCAGCCGTTGATCCTGTCAGTGGTAACTCCGTTGATAAATCCAGTGCCATTATCGGCGCAGACCCGCACGGTATGACGTATTATTTCGAGAACGAGGAAAATTTCCACAAATACGCCAGCGGTCCTATGCCCGAAATGAAGCATGAGCACATGGATGGTATGAACATGGATCACATGATGGATGGTAAGACTGGAGAATCTAACGCACCAGTTAAACCACCAGAGAATCACGAAGAACATCATTAAGGAGGAAATAATGCATCACGATAAAAACTGTTCCCATGAACACAAGGGTCTTCTGGCCTGCGTACTTTCATGGAAGGGCGTTGCGCTGATCCTGGCTTTGGCCGGGGTCAGCTACTACCTTCTGACTGTTCATCTTGAGCATTTAGCGGTCGCCTTGCCATATCTATTTTTGCTGGCCTGCCCCCTGATGCATATTTTTGGGCACAGGCATGGTAATCATGGAGATAAAGAAAATTAGGTCTAAATCAGTACCAATATAAAGCAATATGGAGGCTTGGTATGGGACATTTCGTTCTAAAAACGCTTCTTACGGCGTTGATCGTTGCTGCTGTCTCGGAAGTATCACAGCGATTTCCCCTATGGGCATCGCTGCTGGTATCGCTGCCTTTGACTTCAATTTTGGCTTTCATTTGGATATACGCCGAAAGCAAAGACAGCGCCAAAATCATTGAAATGTCTTACTCCGTATTCTGGCTGGTTTTCCCATCGCTCGCATTTTTCCTGATATTGCCCTTGCTCCTGAAACATGGCTTGGCATTTCCGTTGGCCATGACGGTTTCGGTCGTCACTATGGCTGGTTTGTATGCGGGCAGTGTGTGGCTATACAAAACATTCGTTTAAAGAGGCATTATGAGCACACAGGAACATCACGCTGACTATCATAACGGACATATATCGTCTGATATGCAGACTGATCCTGTCTGCGGTATGAAGGTCAATCCTGAAACCGTAAAACATACGACCAACTACAAAAAAGAGGATTATTATTTTTGTGCTGAGAACTGCTTGAAAAAATTCAAGGCTGATCCGGAAAAATATCTTTCTCCGCAAGAACAGGAGGCAGTCGTGAAGGGAACAATTTACACCTGCCCCATGCATGCGCAAATCCGGCAGGAAGGGCCGGGGTCATGCCCTATTTGCGGCATGGCCCTGGAGCCGGAAATGCCAAGTGCTGAAGAAACAACAAATCACGAGCTGATCGATATGACTCGGCGGTTCTGGATTGGGGTTTTGCTGACATTGCCAATCCTGTTTCTGGAGATGGGAGCGCATGTACTCAATTTTCACGTTGTTATGCCGCAAACATCAAACTGGCTGCAATTCGCGCTGGGAACACCTGTTGTCCTGTGGGCAGGATGGCCGTTCTTTCAGCGGGCATGGTTCTCATTTGTCACCCGCAACCTTAATATGTTCACGCTGATTGCCTTGGGTACGGGCGTTGCGTGGCTTTACAGCGTTATCGCGACATCCGCGCCTTCCTTATTTCCTGCCGTTTTCCGCCAAGGCGATGGCTCTGTTCCTGTTTATTTCGAGGCCGCTTCTGTCATTACGGTGCTGGTGCTGCTCGGGCAGGTTCTTGAATTGAGGGCACGGGAAAAGACGGGCGGTGCGATACGTGCGCTCTTAAATCTTTCTCCTAAAACGGCAAGACGCATTAAAGAGGACGGAACTGAAGAAGATGTTTCACTGGAGCATATACAGGCCGGAGATCGCCTGCGCGTCCGTCCAGGCGAAACGGTGCCTGTGGATGGCGTTGTCACTGAAGGCCGCAGCGCGGTTGATGAGTCGATGATTACAGGTGAGTCCATGCCTGTGACCAAAGAAACGGGCAGTAAGGTCATCGGCGGCACGATGAACCAGACGGGCAGCTTTATCATGGAGGCACGGCTTGTCGGTAAGGACTCTATGCTGTCCCGCATCGTACACATGGTTGCCGAAGCGCAACGGAGCCGCGCCCCCATTCAAAGACTTGCCGATACGGTTTCTGGCTGGTTTGTGCCTGCGGTTATTCTTGTCGCTGTCATTGCTTTTGTCGCATGGATGATCTTTGGCCCTTCGCCAGCCTTCAGCTATGCGCTTATCGCAGCGGTTAGTGTTCTTATCATCGCCTGTCCTTGCGCCCTTGGCCTTGCCACGCCCATGTCGATTATGGTCGGCGTCGGACGCGGGGCGCAAGCGGGAGTTCTGATCAAAAATGCTGAATCCCTGGAGCGCATGGAGAAGATCGATACGCTGGTCATTGATAAAACGGGAACGCTGACCGAGGGCAAGCCAAAGGTTGTCCAAATAGTCGCCGCGCACGGATTTAACGAAGATCAAATTCTGACTCTCGCTGCTGCGCTGGAACAAGGCAGTGAGCATCCGCTGGCTCATGCCATAGTTAAGGCGGCGCAGGAGAAAAATCTTAAATTCCCGAAGGCTCAGGACTTTGACTCACCTACAGGCAAAGGCGTTGTAGGCACCGTTGACGGTCAGCCTGTTGCGCTCGGCAATATCAAACTGATGGATGATCTGAAAATTGATATTAAACCTTTATCGGCGCAAGCCGATGAATTGCGCGGCGATGGTGCAACCGTCATTTTTGTTGCCATTAGCGGAAAAGCGGCGGGTCTGCTGGCGATAGCCGATCCCATAAAAGAAACTACACCGGACGCCATTAAGGCACTTAAAGCCATGAATATCCGTATCGTCATGCTCACAGGCGATAACCGTATAACGGCGGAAGCTGTCGCCCGCAAACTCGGCATTACAGAAGTCGAGGCCGAAATCTTGCCCGAAGACAAAAGCAGGATCGTAAAGAAGCTGCAAGGCGAAGGCCGCATCGTGGCAATGGCCGGGGATGGCACCAATGACGCGCCTGCCTTAGCTGCTGCGGAAATAGGCATTGCGATGGGGACAGGTACAGACGTAGCGATGGAGAGTGCGGGTGTGACGCTGCTAAAAGGTGACCTTATGGGTATTGTTAAAGCCCGCCGATTGTCGCAAGCCGTAATGAGCAACATCCGGCAAAATCTGTTCTTCGCCTTTATCTACAATGCTGCCGGAGTTCCTGTCGCAGCCGGGGTTCTCTATCCAGCTTTCGGATTGCTTTTAAGCCCGATCATCGCCGCTGCCGCCATGGCGTTAAGTTCTTTTAGCGTCATTGCCAATGCTTTAAGATTAAAAACCAAGACGCTTTAGCGTTTCCAGCATGTCGAGGCCAACAACCACAAAACCGGGTACAAAAGGGGCAAGGTCTAAAATAATTTATTCAATATCAATTACTTAGATTCCAACTTCCGGTTTAACGTCTAAGAATTACGCTGCTGTTTTTGCCTTGGGCGCGGCGGAGTTCACGAGATCGCGGTAGGCGTCGCGCAGGCGGCGGGTGACGGGGCCGACTTTGTATTCAAGCGTGTCGATTTTGCCGACAGCCGTGACTTCAGCGGCGCTGCCAGTTACAAAAATTTCCTCGAAGCTGCCGAGTTCTTCGGGCCGTATGCGGCGCTCTTCGGTTTTGATGCCGAGGTCGCGGGCGATTTGCAGAACTGTTTGTCTTGTGAGGCCGTTCAGGAAACGGTCCGCGATCGGGGTGATGAGCGCACCATCCTTGATCGCAAAGAAATTCGCGCCGGTGCATTCGGCGATGTAGCCTTCGAAATCATGCATCAGGCCATCGGTGTAACCGGCGGAAATCGATTCCTCGCGCACCATGGTGCTGAGATTGTAATGGCAGCTTGTCTTGCTGTGGATGGGCGCGGCGTCGGGCGCGGGTTTTTTCCAGCGCGAAGTTTTCAGCGCTATGCCTTTTTCAAGAATTTCAGGCGAGAAGTAACTGCCCCAATCCCACGCGGCGACCATGACGTGGACGGATGTGCCGTTGAAGCCGACGCCGAGGGATTCACTGCCGCGCCAGGCCATGGGGCGGATGTAGGCGCCGCTCAGCTTGTTGGCTTCGAGAATTTCGCGTTTGGCCTGTTCGATGACATCGATCGAAATGGGGATCTGCATGTGAATGAGTTCGGCGGATTTATGCAGGCGCTCGGCGTGCTCCCTTGATTTGAAGATGTTGCCGTTATAGGCGCGCTCGCCCTCGAAGACCTGCGTTGCGTAATGGAGCGAGTGGGTGAGGATGTGAACCTTTGCCTCGCGCCAGGGCACCATTTTGCCGTCGACCCAGATATAGCCGTCGCGGTCGTGCAGGGGTTTCAGAGGAGGCTGGGCCATTTAAAATCCTTGGGTTTCCCTGTATTTACAGGGTTTTTCGCTGTTTACGCTTGCGTTAATTCCGTCTAGGTTAATACAGGAAAAACATAGGGTTTGTAAACATTTTCATGAATTCTCCAGCCAATACAACGCTTGACCTCGCCGCCCGGCCGCATGTGCTGGTGGTGGATGATGACGAGCGCATTTCCGACCTGGTTTCGCGTTATCTGCATGAGCATGGCTTTGTGGTTATGTCGGCGGGTGATGCGAAAGAGGCGCGTTCGATGCTGAAGAACTTTGCATTCGATGCGATGGTGGTTGATGTGATGATGCCGGGCGAAAGCGGGATCGAGCTGACGCGCGATTTGCAGAAAAGTCATAAAATTCCCGTGCTGCTGCTGACGGCGCTCGGCGAGGCGCAGGACAGGATTACAGGGTTCGAGGCGGGTGCGGACGATTATCTGCCCAAGCCGTTTGAGCCGCGTGAGTTGGTTTTAAGGTTGAATGCGATTTTGCGCCGCACGGTTCAGAAAAGCGAAACGCTGAAGCCTTTCAGGATTGGCGCGTGGCGTTTTGACCCGGAACGCAATGAATTACAGGATGGCGCGGAGATTTTACCTTTGACTGCGGCGGAGGCATTGTTGATCCGTGCGTTGGCGGGACGGTCGGGCGAGCCGGTTTCACGTGAAGAACTAGCGCAGAAATGCGGGCTTGATGCGGGCGAGCGCACGATTGACGTGCAGGTGACGCGACTTCGCCGCAAAATCGAGAAGGACACTAAGGTGCCGCGCTATCTGCAGACTGTGCGGGGCAAAGGATATCTGCTGCGGATCGAGGAGGAGTGATGTTTTCAATTAAATCATTCCTGCCGCGCACGCTGCTTGGCCGTTCGTTGATGATCCTGATTACGCCGATCCTGTTGATCCAGGTTATCGCGACATTTGTTTTCTTTGATAGGCACTGGGGCAAGATGACGATGCGGCTTGCCTATTCTGTCGCGGGTGAGACAGCGTTGATCGCCAGCGCCATCGAAAATAATTCATCGCCGCAGGAGATGCGGGATATTATCGGTTACGCCAGCCAGCATCTTGATCTGCTTGTCGGTTTTAAGCCTGGCGCGGAGATCGAGCAGAAATCCAGCAATTTCCAGCCGGATGCATGGAAATCGCACATGGCTGATACGCTGAGGGGGCAACTGGAGATGAGCCTGCAGCGCCCGTTTTTTCTTTCCATCGATGACGATGAAAAGTGGATCATCATCGATGTACAGCTTAGTGAAGGCGTGCTCAGCGTTATGTTACCGCAGCGGCGGCTGTTTTCATCGTCGGGTTATATTTTCCTGCTGTGGATGATCGGTTCGTCCATTGTTTTGCTTGCCATCGCTATCCTGTTCATGCGCAACCAGATCAGGCCGATCCGTAAATTAGCAGCGGCGGCGGAGCGTTTCGGCAAGGGGCGCGACGTTGCCTATTTCAAGCCGGAAGGCGCGAAGGAAGTGCGGCAGGCGGGAGAATCTTTCCTCGACATGCACAAGCGCATCAAGCGCCAGATCGAGCAGCGCACGACGATGCTGGCAGGGGTTTCACACGATCTGCGCACGCCTTTGACGCGGTTAAAATTGCAGCTTGCGATGTTGCCGGATAATAAAGACATCAAGGAGATGAAGGGCGACATCCAGCAGATGGAGAAAATGATCGAGGGGTATCTCGATTTCGTGCGCGGCGAGGGCGATGAGGAAGCGCAGCCGGTGGGTCTGAGCGCGACGATTGATAAAGTGACGGATGCGGGGCGGCGTCATGGGCTGAATATTGAATCCAACGTAGGGCGTGACGCGCAATTGATGCTGCGCCCGGTAGCGTTCGAGCGTTGCCTGATGAATATCATTACGAATGCCGGGCAGTACGGGAAGCATATCTGGCTGTCGACGCAGCTGGATGGAAAATATCTGAACATCATTATCGAGGATGACGGGCCGGGCATTCCGCAGGATCAATACGATGATGTTTTCAGGCCATTCTACCGCGTCGATTCATCTCGCAACGCGGCGACGGGCGGCGTAGGGCTGGGCTTGCCTATCGCGATGGAGATCGTGCATGGCCATGGCGGGAAGATATGGCTTGAGGAGAGCAACCACGGGGGATTGAAGGTGATGATCCGCCTGCCGGTTTAAAGCTATAACTTAAAAAAGTCGCCCGCCGTTCGGCACGTTTTTTGAAGGTGTAATCAGGACCACCTTGCCGTTTTCGTCCGGAAAGCCGAGCGTCAGAACTTCCGACATGAAGGGGCCGATCTGGCGTGGCGCGAAATTCACCACCGCCGCCACCTGTTTGCCGATTAATTGTTCCGGCGTGTGGTTTTCCGTGATCTGGGCCGAGCTTTTCTTCGTGCCTATTTCGGGGCCGAAATCGATGGCAAGCTTATAGGCCGGTTTGCGCGCCTCGGGGAAGGGCTGCACATCGGTAATTGTTCCAGCACGAATGTCGATTTTAAGAAAATCGTCGAAAGAAGCGGTCAATCAGGCCGCTTCTTTTTTCTTGGTTTTCTCGATGGAAGACTGGATTTCGTTCATCGTCGCGGCAACGCGCTTGTTGATGATTGCCGATGCTTCCTGGTTCGATTTGTTGATCATCTCGGACAGGTCTTTCATGTTGCCGACCGTGCGCTCGTATATGTTCTTGAACAATTTCGCGTTCTTGGCGATTTTTTCTTCAGGCGTGCCTTCGGTCATCAGCTCTTTCGCGAGCGATGAATTGTCCTCGACGATTTGCGAGAGGATTTCAGTCTGCCGCTGCGCGATGGTCTGCAGATTGCCCATGGAAACCTGGTTGGCTTCGGTGATGGCCTGCACATTTTTGCGCTGCGTTTCGAGAAGCGCTTTCAAATCGAATGCGCTGGTTTGATAGTTTTCAAATAGTTTCGCGAAGTCGTTTTGAGCGAAAAAATCAGCGAAGGGGTTCTTCTGGGCCATGGGTACTGTCCTCGTGTTAATAAATCAGGTTAATACGCTGCAGCAACTCAGGAAAGTGTAATGAATACAGCATTTTCCAGCCCCGCGCAAACGGTTTTGCCTGTCATCCTTAATATTCCGCATTGCATTAAAAAGGCCAAAAAATGGCCGTTTTTGGGCAAAATTAGCAAGTTTTTAATGGCTTTAGGGCATTTTAGTGTGGGGCAGTATCTTTTTGATTCTGCACCGCTTTATCGTTTTTTGTACGCGCATGACACCAAAAAATAAAATGAAAAGCCGTAGGCCGGCAGCAGAGAGACCAACGTCGCGAAAAACGCTGACGAAGGCGAGCTTTGCCGAATTCGCATCCGTTCTAACCGGTGTTGCTCTGACGCTCGCTGCATTTTTGACCATGAATTTCTTCGTCAAGAACATTACCGGGACAGAATACGAAGGTATTTCGGACTCCGGCGCGAAGACGATCGCTGAAAAATTCAGCCAGTTCGAAAACACCATGAATACGCTCGGGACGATTTTCTCAATTTCCGGCCAGATGGATAAGGACGAGGTCGCCAGCAGAATCCGCGAGTCAAAAATTCCGGTCGAGAAGTTCGACCAGATTTTCCTGGCTTACAAAAAGCCCAACGGTGCATGGTCGTTCAAGACATTGTATAAAACCGACACACAGGACAACCCCAGGCCGGTTTACGGTCTCAATCCCGACAAGATCATGTTGTCGCGTATTCTGAAGCCGTCCCATTTTGAAATTTTAAGTCCGCAGATTCTCAGTGATCCGGAATTATTTAAGCCCTCTAAAGATGGTCAGGCCGCGACAGGTTCAATTCCTTTCCTGTTGATACGCCCGATAAAGCAGTATGATCAGAGCGCGGGGTTGCTGGTGGGTATTGCGCAGGCGGACGGTGTTTTATATCAGAGCTGGCAGGATAACCCGACGCTGGCGCATATCAGTATCCGCGATCCGGAAAAGAACCATGATGTTTATCTTCTGAGCCGTTATGAAGAAGGCGGGAAGCCGTGGACCTATGACCGGGTTTATGAATTTTCATTCGGCGACCGTTTGTGGGAAGTGCGCACGGAATACATGAAGAAGGACGGCACGGCGTTCCTTGAGGCTATTCCTGGCATGACGGTTCTGTTCGGTTTTGTGCTGACCTTGATCGGCGCGGGATATTTACGAACCCACAAACTACAGAACCAGAGGATGATGAGTCTAAACCGCGTGCTCGAGGGTAAAAACATTGAACTGCACGAAGAAATGGTCAAGCGTGAAAACCTGACATCGACGCTTATCAAATCCGAAAGCGAAAATCGCGCGGTTATCGACTCGGTCAGTGACGTGATTTTTGAAACAGATATTAACGGGAAAATATTGTTCCTGAACAAGACATGGCAGAAAATCACCGGCTTCGAGATCGAGCAATCGAAGGGGCAGGAAATTTTCAAGATGCTGCACCCGCAGGACCAGGAAAAACAGGCCAAGGATTTTCAGCTGATGGTGCGTAGCCAGAAGCAGCCTTACCGTTCATTTACGCGCCTGCGTACCGTCGATGGAACGTTCCGCGCCGTCGAGCTGGCGATATCGATGTTGCGGCAGGATGAATCACGTGCGCAACGCGTTGTGGGTACGTTTACGGACGTTGAAGAGCGCCGCCGCGCCGAACGCGCGCTTGGCGAAGCGGAAAAGAAATTCCGCGCCATCGTTGAAAACGCCGCCGGAGGAATTTTCCAGCTTACGCCCGAGGGTATGTATTTGAGCGCCAACCCGGCGCTGGCACGCATTCTCGGTTATGACGGGCCGGAGCAGTTGCTACGCCAGATCAAGAACGCCAACGAAACGGTTTACGGTGGCATCCGCGAGAGACAAGCCTTCCTGAAGGAGCTTGAAGCGAAAGGTGCGGTGTACAACCACGAAACACAGGTCAAAAAACTGAGTGGGGAATCGATCTGGGTCAACGAAAACCTGCGCGTCGTGCGTGATGAATCGAGCAACACGCTCTATTACGAAGGCAGTATGGAAGATATTACGCAACGTAAGGAAGGCGAAATCGCCCTGCGCGAAGCGAAGATCAGGTCCGACCTTGCCAACCGCGCGAAGTCGGAATTCCTGGCGAATATGAGCCACGAACTCCGTACGCCTTTGAACTCGATTATCGGCTTCTCGGAGATCATTCATAAAGAGACGTTCGGGCCGATCGCTCAGGATCCGTATAAGGAATATTCGCGCGAGATTTATGATAGCGGTAAGAGATTGCTGAAAGTCATCAATGAAATTCTGGATATTTCGCGTATCGAGGCGAACGAGCGCCGCCTGAATGAAAGCCTCGTGGCGGTGCCGGACGTCGTGAAGGCCGCCTTGAGACTGCTGGAAAGCAAATCGGAAGCCAACAAGCTGACAATTACGAATACGTTGGGCAATTTGCCGCAGGTAGTGGGCGAAGAGCTTGCGATCAAGCAGATCGTGCTGAACCTGTTGTCGAACGCCATCAAGTTTACGCCGCCAGGCGGGCGCGTCACGATCAGCGGCGAGGTGGACCGTCAGGGTTCGCTGCGCCTGTCCTTTACCGACACGGGTGTCGGTCTTGACGAGCATGAAATCGAGAAGGCGCTTTCGCCGTTCGGGCAGGTCGACAACGCGCTCAGCCGGAACACGGCGGGTACGGGTCTTGGTTTAACGCTGGTCGATGCGCTGATCAAGCTGCATGACGGCAAGCTGGAATTGTTCTCGAAAAAGGGTATCGGTACGACGGCGACGATTATTTTCCCACCGGAGCGCGTGCCGCAGCAGCAGAAAAGACCGTGGTCGAATACATCTGCGACGCCCACTGCACCTGCGAACACCGCCAAAGACGGCGAAAAAGTATCCTAATTCTCCAGAATTTCTTCGGCTTCGGCGCGATCCATTTTCATGGCGCGGCCAGCGGTATCGTATGAAAAGCCGGCACGGGCGAGGGCGGCCAATATCTTTTCGCTGTCCTTTTCTCCGAACGGCCCGGCTTTTTTACGGCGAAGGACTGTTAAGGCCGCGCGGAGTTCTGAATTTTCCGTATCCTGCGCACCAAGCGTCTCGGTAACAAGCGTGGCGGCAACGCCGCGCGTTTTCAGTTTCGACATTATTGCGTTTTTGGATTTACCCTGCCGACGGAGCGAGATGACGGCGCCGCGTGTATAGAGTTCGTCATTCAGCAGGCCTGCGCGTTCGAATTTTTCGACGGTTTCCTCGACCATGGCGGCGCAGGTTTCGTAATTCTGATCCCGGTGTTCCATGCAGGAGCGCTTGATCTTGCGGAGCATGACGGCGCGGAACTGGCCCCTGCTGGCGGCGAAACGTTGCAAATAATAGAGCCCGGCATTGTGGAGATACTGGGCGGTGATTTTTTTCGGCTTCTTACGACCGGCTTTTTTCTCAGATTTTTTATTTTGGGCAGAATCCATTCTGGAAGGCTAGCAAACTTTCGGTATAATGGACACATGGCACGGCGGAAGGTCCCGGAAGGGGCGATCAACGATAACGCAGACGGTTTCGACAAGGCGGACGATAATATCGTCCAGCCCTTTCAGCTTGAAAAGACGCAGCTCCGGGGGCGGGCTGTGAGGCTGGGCGGTGTGCTGGACGAGATCCTGGGTCCGCATGATTACCCGCTACCCGTGGCGCATCTGGTGGCCGAGACGATAACGCTGGCCGCGCTTTTATCCTCGATGCTTAAATATGAGGGGATTTTTACCCTGCAGACCAAGGGTGACGGGCCGGTGGGGATGCTGGTGGCCGACATGACCTCGAAGGGCGAAGTGCGTGGCTGCGCGAGTTTTGACAAGGAACGCGTCGCGAAATTCGGCAATGATACCGACCTGCTGCCGCTTTTCCTGGGCAAGGGCTATATCGCCTTCACCGTCGACCAGATGGGCAAGACCGACCGCTATCAAGGCATTGTAGAACTTAAGGGCAAATCGCTGGTGGAATGTGTTCAGCACTATTTCAACCAGTCGGAGCAGATCGATACCGGGATCAAGATTGCCGTGGGGCGGCATGACGGTAAATGGCGGGCCGGGGGCGTGATGCTCCAGCTTATGCCGGAAGAGGCGAAGGAAGACAGCCTGTCGGTACGTAAAGAGGACTGGAGCCGTTCGATGACCCTGCTCGGGACCATGAAAGACAGCGAAATTCTTGACCCCGCCCTGCATTCGCGGGAATTGCTGCTGCGTCTGTTCCACGAAGAAGGCGTGCGGGTTTATAAACCCCTGCATGTCACGAAAGGATGCCGCTGCGATTCAGAAAAAATCGAGAAGGTGCTGGCGAGCCTTGCGGACGACGACATCGAATATCTCTCGGAAAGCGGAACCATCCAGATGCATTGCGAATTCTGCAGCCGCAATTTTACGCTTGATCCTGATACGGTTAAAAACCGTACCAAGAAAAAGAAACCCAAAAAGAAGTAAGGAGATTTTTATGGCCAGGTACAGATTTTTGAGTTTTGCGTCGATTGGTGTTCTTGCGGCGTGCGCATCGGGAGCGGGACTGCCGCACCCTGATATCACGTTCGATCATCTGCAGCCGATGCCGGTCAGTGTCGCGCAGGTGGAGACGGAAGTGCTGGGCGGCAGCGAGGCCGATGGTTTCGCGGTTTCGCCGTCAGAAGCGGCGGAGCGTTATCTCTCCACGCGGTTTAATGCCGTGGGCGGCAACGGGACGCTTCGCGCCGTGATGGAAGAGGCGACCGTGCGCCATGTTTACTCGCCCTCCAAGGGCCGGATGACCGGTTACCTGAACGTGGCCGGGCATGATGTTTATGACGTGAAACTGATCCTGCGCTTGGAGCATATCAGCGAGAGCGGTGTGGTTTTGTACGGCAATACGCTGAAGGCGCAGCGCACGATGAATATCACCGAGCATGCTTCGGTCGCCGAGCGCGAGCAGCACCAGCTTGAGGGGATCGAGCAGCTCTATGCCGATTTAGATCGCCAGGTGGTGCGGGTGGTGCTGACGGATATGCGGTTAAATACTCAGTAATCGTCATTGCGAGCGTAGCGAAGCAATCCAGACCCAAGACAGAAAAATGGATTGATTCGTCGCATTCGCTCCTCGCAATGACGGAAGCAATAAAAAAGGCCGGGATCGCTCCCGGCCTTTTTAAATTCGTAATTCCGCTTACTGGAACGAGATGTTCACGCGGCGGTTGGCCGGCTCGCGGACGTTGTCCGGCGTAGCAACCAGAGGCTCGGTCTCGCCTTTTGCATCGACCATGATGATCGAGGCATCAACACCGCGCTGGACGAGGGCGTCCTTCACATTGTTGGCGCGTTTCAGAGCCAGACGTTCGTTGTAGTCGGTCGGACCCGAGGTGTCAGCGTGGCCGACGACGCTGATGGAAGCGGGCGGGTTTTTCGCGACTTCGGCGGCGACTGCGTCAAGAACGCTTTGTGCGCCGGAGCCGATGTTCGAGCGGTCCCAGTCGAAGAACACGAGGTACATCGCGTTCTCAGCGGCCATCGGTGCATTCGGGTCAACGCCGTAGTTGTTCATCGGCTCGACGACTTCCTGAGCGGGAGCCTGCGGCTGGAGCTGGCCTTCAAGCTGCGCTAACGCATCCATGAAGTCCTTTTTGCAAGGAACGTCTGTGTCGTTCCAGTGCTCTTCCTGCGATTCAATCCAGCAGTCAAATTTGGCTTGAGCGCGGGCCGAAAGAGCGGGAGCGGTTTCACGCGCGCCGAGATCGTAAGCAACGATCAGGCGGCCGCGGGCTGCGCCGAGTTCCTGGATGTGTTTCTCGCTGAGGTTCCAGTCGGCAACCGGTTCAGGCAGAACGGTTTCGCCAGAAGCTGTGGCAAGGCCCTTGCGCGCGAAGTGCAGCGCATCCGGGTAATCAAAGTTGTCTTTTTCTGCGTTCGAGAATTCGCGGTACTCACCGGTGAGCGCCTGTGTGAACGGGCTGCCGACGGGCTGGGCGTCATTCAGCGCCTCAACTTCGCTAAAGCTTGTGAAAGCAGTACAGCCGGACAATGCGACCGTTGCTGTAACCAGAATGACGTTACGAAGAATATTCATTGAGTTTCGCTCCTAATTGGTGCCTGAGTTACTGGTAAAATCCGTATAGATATGACTTTTAATGACCAGAATACGGAATGTAAAGACAAGTTATTCATTTTGCACCCATTTTTTTGAAAAAGGTGTGGATTTTTAAGGATTTGAGGGTTTCGGGACTTTCCGTGAAAAGCCTGGGTCCGGATAATGCGGCGTTAATAGTGATTAATTCTTGACTTTCATTGGGGAAAAAGCCAAATCTTCCCCCGCTTTAAAAACAAAAAAATACTTCTCTCTTCCTGCGGGCGCCCGCTCGCCGTGAAGGCGGTATTACAACTCAGGAGTTCTACTCGATGATCAAGGCACTTCTCGGCCAGAAACTGGCTGTTCTTGTCGCAAACGGATTTTGTGAAAAAGACCTCACCGAAATGCAGCGTGCGCTGATGAAGACCGGTGCCAATGTCCGCATCATCGGCATGGACCAGGGGCTTGTGAACAGCTGGAACGAAAATGGCTGGGGCCTGAACTTCGCGGCAGACCAGATGCTGAGCGAAGCGCTCGGCGCGAATTTCTCGATGCTGGTTATTCCCGGCGGACAGCGTAGCGTTGATAAACTGAAACTCACCGCGCACACACGCCGTTTCATCGGCAGTTTCATTGATGCGCGCAAGCCAGTCGTCGCGTTCGACCAGGCGGTTGATCTCGTTGCGTTCGCGCAGCGCATCTCGGGCCGCACGGTTACGGGTCCGGAAAATGTTCGGAGCGAAGTTACGAATGCAGGCGGCACGTGGGCGGAAGAAGCTTTCGTCATCGACGGCAACCTCATGACTGGCGGTGCGGCCACAGGCCCGCGCGAAAAGTTCGTCGCGGCGGCGCTGGAATTCCTGACGGAATCCGCTATTGTAGAAAAAGCCGCTTAAGGCTTTTAAAAAGGATTTCACTCACCATGCGTGCTGAAACGCAGGCAGTTGTTACGGACATTGAAAGCTCCCTGGCACTGCTGAGGAGGCATCTTTGACTGGGATGTTGCGCTCAAGCGGCTCGAAGAGCTGACGTCCCTTTCTGAATCTCCCGATCTCTGGAACAGCCCTGAAAAAGCGCAGAAAATCATGCGCGAGAAAAATCGTCTTGCGGCGCAGATCGACAGCGTGCGCGCGATCGAGCAGGGCGTCAGCGATAATACCGGCCTGATTGAAATGGCCGAAGAGGAGGGCGATGAATCCCTCATCAACGAGGCGCACGGTGCACTTGAGAAAATCCGCGAGGACGCGCGCCAGCGCCAGATCGAAAGTTTGTTATCCGGTGAAGCGGACGGGAACGATGCATACCTGCAGGTGAATGCGGGCGCGGGCGGCACCGAGGCACAGGACTGGGCGCAGATTTTGCTTCGCATGTATACACGCTGGGCGGGGCAGCGGGGGTTCGGTGTTTCGCTGCTGGATGAAAGCCAGGGTGAAGAGGCTGGCCTTAAATCCGCGACGATCAAGATCGAGGGCGACCAGGCTTATGGCTGGCTGAAGACGGAAAACGGCGTGCACAGATTGGTACGGATTTCACCGTTCGATTCCAACGCGCGTCGGCACACGAGTTTTGCATCGATATCGATCAGCCCGGTCATCGACGATGAAGTAAAAATTGAAATCGAGGAAAAGGATTTACGAATCGATACGTACCGTGCGCAGGGGGCGGGCGGCCAGCACGTTAACAAGACGGAGTCCGCTGTCCGGATCACGCACATTCCAACGAATACTGTTGCCGCCAGCCAGAGCGGCCGCTCGCAGCACCAGAACCGGGCCGAGGCCTATGAGATGCTGCGGGCCAAGCTCTATGCGCTGGAAATTCAGAAGCGTGAGGACGAGAAGGCCAAGTTGCAGGGCGAGAAGACGGATATCGGCTGGGGACACCAGATCAGGTCGTATGTTCTTCAGCCCTACCAGATGATCAAGGACTTACGCACTGGTGTGGAAAACACCGACGCGCAGGCCGTTCTGGACGGGGATATCGACGAGTTCTTAGAGGCGTCGCTGGCACAGAGGCTTGGAAATAAACCCGCCTAGTCATTGCGAGCGATAGCGAAGCAATCCAGAGGTTTCATGTAAAAAAAGCTGGATTGCTTCGTCGCATTGGCTCCTCGCAATGACACTATTTTATTTTTCATATTTAAATTGTTAATGAATTGTTTACGGAATCTATTGTCTCCGTGGATAAAATGTGTGATTCTGTGGATAAGAGTCTCTTCTACTTCCCAAACCGTTCATCTCGCCTGTCACGATTCGGAGCATTGCCATGAGCAAAAGATCCTTTTTGTATTCCGCAGCCATCATCGGCCTAGTGGGCGCCAGCGGCGTCGCGATACAGCCAGCGCTGGCACAGAAGGGGGTTGCGCTCCAACCTTCGACACAATGGGCGGTCAACAAAGTTGAAACCAGCAGCGATGGCAACGGCTATTGCGCAGTGGCGCGCCGTTTCCGCCCGAACACGATTTTGACATTTGCACGTAACGCGAGCAACGAAGCGTCCTTTGCCCTTGATTTCCAGCAGCCGCGTTTCCGCCAGGCGCAGGGCATGGAAGTGATGTTAGACCCCGGGGCGGGCCAGCAGCGCGCGTTCGAGGTGTTCCCGGTATCGAACCAGGCTTTCGTTATCCGTCTGGGTCAGGATGAGGAGTTCTTTGAGGCGCTGGGCCAGACAGGATTCCTGCGCGTGGCGTTCGGCGACAAGGCTTATCATTTCGACCTTTCCGATATCGACACCGGCCAGGCGAAACTGGCGACCTGCGTTGCCAGCACCGAGGGACCGGCTGTGGCCGAGGATGAATATTACCCGGAGGTGGACGAGGCATCGGCGGATTCAGTTGAGGATTCATCTGACGATTCAGTCGAGGATAAAGAGTTCGAGCGCGTGCGGCGCCAGCTTGCAAAACTGCAGGACGACAACAGGCGTATGACCAGCGGAATCATTGAAGCCAAGGCTGGTTCCGAAACGGGCAGTTTCGAAATAAATTCTGACCAATTATCCGGTCGCCTGAGCATGCTGGAGCAGGAAAACGACGAGCTTAAATCGAAGCTCCGGAATGTCAGAAGAGGCGACAAGGAGTCGCTCCGTTCGAAGAAAGATATCGAGACGATTTCAAGGCTGGAGACTGAAAACCTGCAGTTGACCGCGGCGCTGGAGACGGCGCAGGCGGGGGACATACAAGGCGAGGTTCTGAACGACCAGGTCGCTGAATTGCAGGTGCAGAATGAGCAGCTCCGCAATGGCGAGGTTGCTGTCGATTCTTCGGGTGTTGATCCGAATGATATTTTATCACTGATCCAGGAAAACGAGCGCCTCAAGGAACAGCTGACGCTCAAGAATGCGGATGCGGACCGCGGGGACACGCTGCGCTCGATCATCGATAATCTTGAGAAAGAAAACGAGGCGTTGAAAATCGGGGCGACGGCTGAGAGCGACAAGCTGCGCGCCGAGAACGCCAGGCAGATTGAGGAATTGCAGAAAGAAAACAAGCGCCTGCAATCCGCTGTCGAGACTACGCAGATTACGGGCGATGCCGGTTTCGTCGTCAAGGAACTCAAGGGCAAAGTCGAGGCGCTCTCTGAAAATGTAGAAGAGAAAGAGCGCAAGATCGTCGAGATGTCGAAGCTGACGACCGAGGTCGAGCTTCTGAAAGCGACGAATGAAGAACTTGAAAAGCAATTGATTGAAAGTGCTCTGCGTGCGCCGGTTCATGCGCGCGGCATTACACACAAGATTGCGGCGCTCGAGACGCAGAATGATTCATTGCTGCAGAAAATCCAGTCTGAATCAGAAGAGACCGCTGCTGTTGATGCGGAGTCGATTGAATCGTTGAAGGCCGAGAATGAGAAGCTTAAGCAAACCATTGCTGAAGGCCAGACCCTCGTCGAGGAAAATAAGAGATTGCAGAGCGATTTGGAAAATCTCCGCAAGGAAAATGAAGAATTAAAAACGAAAGCCGCTGCCGCGCCGGGTGGCGGGGGTGATCTGGCCGCTGAGCTGCAGAAGGCCAAAGACGATAATGAGACGCTGCGCACGCAATTACAGCAAAAAGACAACGAGATGCGCGAGTTGACTTCATTGAAAGAAGAAGTCACGCAATTGCGCGCCGAGAACGACAAGCTGAGAGCCAATCCGCAGGTCGAAACAGTGAACAGCCCGATCCCTGGCGGTGCGCCGAACCCTGAAGTTGATTTGCTGACACGTGAGAATGAAACCCTCCGCCAGCAGATCGCGAATACAAATGTGGCTGCGAAGGACACGGAAATTGCCGATCTGAAAGCCAAGCTGCAGGAGCAAGAAGCGAAAGCCGCCAGCGCTGACGAAGCGGTGAAGAAAGCCGAAGAGCGCGCCAAGGCCGCTAAAGACGAAGCGAAGGCCGCAAAGAAAAAAGCGGAAGAGCAAAAGGCTGCGCAGGCAAAAGCCGATGCAGAAGCTAAGACCGCTGCTGCCGTCAGCCCGCCGCCGGGTGAGGAAATTATTTCCGCGACGCTGCCAGCTGATGATTTGCTCGCTGCACCCGATGGCGTTGCTGCCGTATCGCCGCCGCCTGAGCCGCCCAAGGGCGTTGACATAAAGCCCCAACCATTCGGTTCGGCTGAAGAGATCGAGCAGGAAATGATCCGCCTCGAGAACAAGCTCAGCGAAGCCAAGGCCGGGGGTGACCAGATGGAAATCCAGCAGGCCGCGCGTAATTATATGAACCTCAAGAGCAGATTGTCGGCCTCGCAGGAGCTGGCGCATTCATCATCCGCCGCCGCGCCGAACGGCGATCAGGCACAGGACCTGCTGGCTTTTGACGGCAGCGGGCAAGCGCAGGTTGCCAAAGTGGCCCAGCCTATGAACGAAGCACAGATGCAGGAGCAGGAGCTCAAGGTCAGTGCTTCGGAAGATCCCTTCGCCGATATGAACGTCCAGGATGATTTCCAGGGTTATGAATCCGTGCGCGGCGGGCAGGTTAAGGAACAATCCGCTGAACAACAGGCGGCTGCGCAGAATATGCGTCCGGAAGGACAGGTCGCCCTGCAACAGGCCCCGGCGCCATCTTCTGCAGAGTGGGGACAGGCGACGAGTGCGAATGCCAACACGGCCTCGCATGGCGGGGTTTACCAGCCGGCCACCGGCGTGCCGCAAATTCTTGAGCGCGCTGATATCGTCCCGACGCAGGCCGTGAAGGTTGTTCCGTCGGCTTCGGGCGACAACAAGGTCGCGTATCAGTGGAAAGCGAACAAGGTTTACGGTTCTGCGGTTCAGCAGCCCTTAACCGATCCGTCGCGTTTCGATAGTAAAGTTCAGGAATACCTGGCCCAGACGAAGAAACGTTGCGGTGAAGATTTCGCCGCTGTCGCGGATGGCAGCAGCAACCAGAATGGCACGCGCATCGATACTTACGAGATTGCCTGCGTGGGCAAGGGCGTGAGTTCGTCGGCTTCGCTGATCTTCGTCAACAAAGAAGGCACCTTCACTGTGCTCGCGCACGAAGCGCCTGCCGAAGAACTTGAAAGCGCCATGGATATCCGTGACCGCCTGGTTGAGACGCTCGGCGGGTCGTAATCCTTACATTCCTGCCGTGAGCTTAGGGGCGGAAGGTTCGATCCTCAGATCATCGCCCGACTTATCCTTTACAGGAGACCACTTCCCGGTCGCCGCGCTATACTGCTCATATATATAAGCCCCGCCTTTATTGGCTATCTGTCTTTGCGTTTCGATACCGGTTTCGGGATTATACCACGTTGATGTAGTGCCCTTAGCGGATTCAACTACAGATAACATCAGCCTGCCCATTTCATCGAGCTTATCGTGTTGAACAATAATGATGCCTGCTTTTGTCAGGTCAAGATTTGACAATGAAGTTTCAATTATGGTTCTGGCCTGAGCGGCATTAATTTTCGCTGTTTGATCCAGCACAAAATAAGTTTTGTGAATTTGTGCAGCAACCATGCCCTCATCAGGGCATATTTCTCCGGGTTTTAATCCAAGGATGCAGTAGGCCGGTTTGTCGCTTACATGCTCATAAACTGTTTCGGTTCCGGCAAGACCTTGAAAACCAGATGCCAGAGAGGTTGCGGATTTTGCAGGAGAAGCCGTCGTGAGCGGTTGGCGCGAAGATATATCTGCGTTAGCCGGTTTCGTCGCTAATGCGGTTGTTGCTGTTTTTACAAATTTTACTGGTTTTGCTGCCGGCGTCAGCGCTTCTGATTTTTCAGACTGAACAATTGCCGGGCCTTTTGCCGGAAGGGCCGTTGCAATTCTCTGGCCTTGTATTACAGGTTCTTTCTCAGTTTTTTGCGCTGTGGCAACAACCGTTAAAGGTGTGACCGGGGGAGGGGTGATCTGGAGGGAGGCGTCCCGATTAGCTGCCTTATTCAGGATATGGCTTACAGGCATCGCTGCGAAAGCGCCGGAGTCAAAACCGAGGCCAATATCGCCGTCCTGACTGGTTCTGAGGGCCATAATCAGGCCCAGTGTTGCTATACCGACGACAACCGGCTTGTTGAATCTATTCGTGTGTTTTGAATCGCCCATTTAGCTTCTCCTGTCTCAGCAATTGGAATGGGGGCGATATTACGACAAATAGATTATTATGTCTAGTTATATTTTATGGTAATTATATTGCTTAAATAGCCATATATAAGGGCCCGCCAAATATGCTTTGGCAGGGAGTAGGCGGGCAACGAAAAGTCTAAAGCTTTACTGCTGGATGATGTGTGTTTGAAGCGCTTTGGGCTTCCAAGTGACGCCCAAGCTCCTGCATTGCCACCATGCCAATGTCATTGTTTTCATCAAAATTTGCAGCACGTCGCAATAACTCACTTACGCGTCCTGGATCTCCCCAGGCAATATTTTCTGGTTTTCCCATTTTTATATCTCCCGTTCAACTCACCTTATTTTAGGCTATTCTTATATAGCTCCTTATGGCAATGCAAATTCGGGAGATATGAACAATAAAAAAGCGGGCCGCCTGGACCCGCTTTTTAGTATCCGGTTTTAAGACCTATTCAGCTGCGAGGCGGTTCAGTTCCTGTTCCATTTCGCGGATGGTCTTTTTCAGGTCCTTGATCTTTTCCTCTTTGGAGCCGTCGGCATTAGAAGATGCGCTGCCCATGCTGAAGGGGGTGAACATCTTCATGGTGCGTTCGAACATGGCCATGTTCTGGCGGTTCATTTCCTCGAGGGCAGGGGGAACCGTGGGGAACATGCCCTTCATATTGGCCATGTTTGCCATCGGGTTCATGTTGCCGGCAAGGTTGCTCGCCATGCTCATGGGGTTCATGGTCTGGAAGCCCTGCATCGATTTGCTCATTTGCTCGCGCAGGCGCTCTTGGTTCTTAACAAAGAGGTCGATGGTGGTTTCGAGGTAATTCGGGACGAAAGGCTGGACGCCGTCGCCGTAAAAGCCGATGAGCTTGCGCAGGAAGCCGGTGGGCAGCATGGTCTGGCCGCCGCTGGTTTCCTTCTCGGCGATGATTTGGGTGAGGACCGAGCGGGTGATGTCGTCGCCCGTCTTGGCGTCATAGACTACGAAGTCGTAGCCGTCTTTGACCATCTCGCACAAATCGTCGAGGGTGACGTAGCTGCTGCGACCGGTGTCGTATAAACGGCGGTTCGCGTATTTCTTGATGACAGTTGGTTCATCTTTGCCATGTTTTGTCTTGGCCATCTCGCACCTTCACATAATTTTGCTGCATTGAATATAGGGCCATTATGCACAAAAACTAGTTAATGAAAAGTTGTTTCTGGATTTCTTTGCATAATTAGAATAGATTACGCAGCATTGTTGCAGCAAATTTTCCGGGTCTTCCATGCGTAAAGGGCCGCATCCTCTTTCAGTACAGATCAGCCTCGCGGCGTCAGCGCCGGAGATGGGGAAGGCCGATTTTACAGCGCGCCCGCCGTTGGAAACGGCTGAAGAAATTAAAAACATGCTGCTTGGCATTCAGAAATACCAGACCCACCCTTACCACCCGAAACGTGGGAAACTGGAGACAGTCTGGGAAGCCGGGGCGGCGAGCGTCAGCACCATACCGGGGCATGCAGCAAAAAAAGATTCACCGGCTATTCTCCTCGTCCCCTCTATGGTGAACCGGGCTTATATCCTTGATCTGGTGCCGGAGCGCTCGATGCTCCGCTGGCTGGGGGAGCAGGGCGTGACGCCTTACCTTTTAGAGTGGGGCGAGGGCGTCGAGGATGACGGGCAGCAATCAATCGAGGATATTGTGCTGCAAAGGTTGGTGCCCGCGATTGAATTTGTTGCGCAGAAACATAGCGGAAAAACGTGTGTTCTCGGCTATTGCATGGGCGGGACGTTGTTAGCGGGTGCCGCACAAAATGCTGCACAATTTATCAGCTCCCTCATTTTTCTTGCTGCACCATGGGACTTTCACGCGGGCACAAGAACCATGCTCAGTCAGGTGCAATTCTGGGCGCCGTCGGCGTTTCCGGCGATTGTGGAGAAGGGGCACCTGCCGATGGACTGGATGCAGGTGTTGTTTGCTTCGCTGGCGCCGGGCTCGGCGGCGAAGAAGTTCGCCTCTTTCGCGGATATGGACCAGGACAGCGACGAGGCGCGGTTGTTTGTCGCGGTCGAGGACTGGCTGAATGACGGGGTCGATCTGCCCGGGCCGGTGGCACAGCAATGCATCAAGGAGTGGTTCTTCGAGAACGCGACGGCGGCAGGGAAATGGCAGGTCGGCGGCGAGGCGGTTAATCCGTCTAAGCTTGCGGTTCCAACGCTTGTTATTACCTCGAAGCGGGACAGGCTCGTGGATTACGATACGGCTGTATCCGTAAGTGCGGGGATCAAGCGCAAGAAAGTCATTGATACGGGAACGGGCCATATCGGCATGATCGCGGGATCGGGCGCGGTGGAAAAAGTGTGGGCACCCATCGCAGACTGGGTAAAAAAGAATGCCCCGTAACCTTGCAAAGAGCGCCCTGCGCACCTATTGTTCCTCACGTGAATCAGGAGGCCTTTTATGAGTAACGACCCCATCGTCATCGTCGCAGCAAAACGCACCGCCATCGGTAATCTCGGCGGGGCGCTCAGCAGTTTGTCCGCCCATGAACTCGGCAAAACGGTCATCCAGGCCGTGTTGAAGGAATCCGGCGTCAAGGCGGGTGAGGTCGACGAGGTCCTGATGGGGCAGGTTTTGACCGCAGCACAGGGGCAGAACCCGGCGCGGCAGGCCGCCGTTGCGGCGGGTATTCCGCATGAAAAGACGGCCATGACCATCAACCAGGTGTGTGGCTCGGGCCTGCGCACTGTTGCGCTCGGGATGCAATCTATCCTGCAGGGCGATGCAATAATCGTCATAGCGGGCGGGCAGGAGAGCATGTCGCAATCGCCGCATGCGGTGAATATGCGGAACGGGGTTAAATTCGGTAATTCGGAACTGACCGATACGATGATCAAGGACGGGTTATGGGACGTTTTCAATGATTACCACATGGGCATCACGGCCGAAAATATCGCCGAGAAATACCAGGTGACGCGGGGCGATCAGGATAATTTTGCTGCAGGGTCGCAGCAAAAAGCCGAGGCTGCGATTAAAGCGGGCAAGTTTAAAACCGAGATCGTGCCGGTTTCGGTTACGGGCCGCAAAGAGACGGTTGTTGTTGAGCAGGATGAATTCCCGAGGAGCGGCGTGACGGCGGAAAGTCTTGCGAAACTCAAGCCTGCTTTCAAAAAAGACGGCACGGTGACCGCAGCAAACGCATCCGGCATCAATGACGGCGCGGCGGCGGTTGTGCTGATGCGGGCGAGCGAAGCCAAGAAGCGGGGGCTTACGCCTCTGGCCTCGATCAAGTCATGGGCGACGTCCGGCGTTGACCCGGCGGTGATGGGGACGGGGCCGATCCCTGCCTCGCGTAAAGCCCTTGAAAAAGCAGGCTGGAAAGTTTCGGATCTTGATCTCGTGGAATCGAATGAAGCCTTCGCGGCGCAGGCCTGCTGCGTGCTGAAGGAGGTCGGGTTCGATCCTGCTAAAACAAACGTCAATGGCGGCGCGATTGCGCTTGGTCACCCAATCGGTGCGAGCGGCACGCGCGTCCTTGTCACACTCCTGCATGAATTGTCGCGACGCGGCGGCAAGCGGGGATTGGCTACTCTGTGCATTGGCGGCGGCATGGGTATTGCCATGTGCATCGAGCGCGATGATTCAATGAAGAAGGTCGCGTAATGAGCAAGGGGGCAGCTATCGTTACAGGCGGCACGCGCGGCATCGGCCACGCAATTTCGCTCGCTTTGCTGCAGGCCGGGTACAAGGTCGCGGCGGTTTATCACGGTAATGACGAAGCAGCGCGCGCGTTCGAAAAAGAAACCAAGTGTAAGGCGTATAAATTCGACGTCGCTGATTTCGACGCGTGCGAAAAAGGGGTTCAGCAGATTGAATCTGACCTGGGTCCCGTTGCGGTCCTTGTGAACAATGCGGGCATTACGCGGGATGGCGTGCTCCACAAGATGAGCAGCGACAACTGGCATGATGTAATAGAAACAAACCTTTCTTCATGTTTCAATATGTGCCGTATCGTTATTAACGGCATGCGTGAGCGCAATTTCGGACGCATCGTGAATATCAGTTCGATCAACGGTCAGAAGGGTCAATTCGGCCAGGTGAATTATTCCGCCGCGAAAGCCGGCATCCTCGGATTTACAAAAGCGCTGGCTTTGGAGTCTGCCGCGAAGGGGATTACGGTCAACGCGGTGTGCCCGGGCTATATCGAGACGGACATGACAAGCGCAGTGCCGAAGGAAGTATTGGAGAGCATTACACGCCAGATTCCTGTCGCGCGTTTGGGACAGCCCGACGAAATTGCTGCGCTGGTAGCATTTCTGGCATCCGAGAAGGCCGCGTTCATCACGGGCGCGACGATTGCCGCCAATGGCGGTCAGTACATGGATTAAGCACTTAAATTTCTTATTACGGAACCGGCTGCATACGCCGAATGTTTGCTTGTCTTAGGACCTTATTCCCCTATATAAAATAGCCATTATTCATCATTTTCAGGAGATCTGCCGTGAAACGCGCATTCATCATCGCCCCTGCAATATTGGTCGTTCTTGTTGGCGGCGCACTCGTCGCGCCGAGCTTTGTCGACTGGGATAAATACAAGCCGCAGGCCATCCAGCAGATTAAACTTGCGACCGGGTATAATGTTGCGCTGAACGGCGATCTCGGCCTTTCGATTTTGCCGAGCCCGCGCATCTTCATCGAGAATGTCGATATCGCAGCGCCTGCGGGTTCGGTCGAGGAACACCTCGTCCGGGTCAAAAGGCTGGATGTGAACCTGGCGATCGGGCCGCTGCTCGGCGGCAAGGTGGATTTCAGTTCAGTGAGCCTGGTTGAGCCGGATATTGCGCTGGAAGTGCTGGCGGACGGTAAGGGCAACTGGATGACGCCTGAGCTTGAGGCGATGCAGAAACCGGCGGAGCCGGGCGCACAGAAGAAGACCCCCGCGATTGCGCTGCGGGACGTTTCGATTGAAAAAGGACGCTTTGTTTATCGTGGCGGCAAGGACACGCAGCCTGTCGAGGTGAGCGACGTCAACGTCGATTTAAGCGCGGATACGCTGCAAGGGCCGTTCACAATCGACGGCGAATTTACGAGCGCAGGCCAAACGATCAAGCTTGATGGCAAGACCGGGGCTATTCTGACCGACGCCAATTCTATTCAAGTCAACATGGACGGCGAGGTAAAACCGCTTGGCCTGGCCGGAAAATATGCGGGCGTTGTCGGCTTGTCGGAACCCTATGATATGCAGGGCGAGGTCGAGGTCAATATTTCGGGGTTAGACGAAAAAATCAAAAATACGCCGCTCAAGCTGGGCGATGACGCGAAACTGAAGGGCATGGTGACGGGCTCGAAGAACGGCGTCGCGGTCAAAGACGCGGTTCTTGAGATCGCAGGCAACAAATTCACCGGCGATATTGCGGTGGTTTCATCACCTGCGAAACTGACGGGCAAATTGACGGGTAATGGAACGATCAATCTGGATTCCATGTTGCGCGCTGATGCAGGCAAGAAAGATTCTGCTGCGGCGAAGGGCGGGTTCCTGCCTGCAACGATTGAGCTTCCGGCTTCGTTTGAGGCCGACCTGCAGCTTGCCGTTCCTGGGCTCGTGCTGCGCGGTGAGACGTACAAGAACGTCGTCGTGAAGTTCGCAAAGAAAGAAAGCGTCTTCACGGCAGGATTTGCTGCGGGAGACATCCCCGGCAAGGGCAATATCGATGCGGCGGCGGATCTGAAGTTCGCCTCGAAGTCGATTTCTAAGACCGGATCCGAGATTTACTCCGATCCCAAGATAACCGGCACGATCAAGGGCGAGACGCAAAATATTGCGATGACCGCCGAGGCGCTCAGCGGTGTTAAAAACCCGGCGCTGCAGGCCTTCAAGACCGGCGCGATCAATGGCGGTTTTTCCGTTGCGCCTGACGTGGTTGAGCTGACATCCAGTACGGTGCGTCTCGGTGATATGAGTGCGCAGATGTCGGCGGCCTATTCACCGCGCGGCGCGCGCCCGGCGCTGGCGCTGGACCTCAGTGCTGACAAGCTGAACTTCGACGAGATCGGTAAGAAATTCGGCGGCGGCGAGAAGCCAGCGGGCAATTTCGAGGATACGTTGCGCGGTCTGGCGCTGCCTTACGATATCGATTTCGATGTCGGCGTGCAGGACGCAGTTGTGCAGGGGCAGGCGATAAAGGGCCTCCGCGCACAAGGCACGGCGCGGCAAAACGCGCTCAAATTCACAAACCTTTCCGCACAAAATTTTGCGGGTTCAAGCTTCAAGCTTGAGGGTGGCATCGGCAATCTAAAAGAGTTGAAGGCGATCGACGTCAAGTTCGCGGGCGAATCATCTGATGTCAAAGGCGTGGCGAAAATGGCGGGTTTAGATCCGGCATCGATCCCGGCCAACATTGAAAAAGCGAGTGTCAACGCGACTCTGGCCGGGGACATGGCCAAGATGGCGGTGAAGGCGAGCGTCAAGGCGCTGAACGGCGAATTAATCGCCAGCGGCGATGTCGGCAACCCGCTCACCGAGATGAAAATCAGCGATATGACCGTGCAGGTGAAACACCGCAGCATGAACGAAGCGCTTAGAATTTTCGCGCCGGGCGCGCCGCAATACGCATCGTGGAGCAAGCCGCTTGATTTCTATGCCGAGATCGACACGCAAGGCAAAGTGCACAATCTCCGCAACATGAAGGGCGATATTGCCGGGACGACGTTGTCCGGCACGTTCGCGGTCGACCAGAGCGGCGCAAAGCCGTCATTGAAGGGCGATCTGAACGTCGGTGACCTGGTTCTGGTGACCGACCCGAATGCTGCCGCAGCCGTCAGCAAGAATACGAGCGCCGCGCCGGTGGCGACACGCAGCAGCGGCAAGTGGTCCTCCGAGCCGATCAACGCGGCATGGATGAATGCGTTCAACGCGAATATTTCGATCAAGGCGAAATCGATTACCTATGAAACATGGGCTCTTTCCGCGCCTTCGCTGGGGTTTGTGTTACAGGACGGCGCGTTGCAGATCAAAGACATGAAGTCCGGCATCTATGGCGGCCAGATGGCGATGAATGCGACGATGAAATCGAATGCGGGCAAGGCGCCGTTGAATGTGGACGCCGATGCAAAATTCGACAATGTGCAGATCGAAAACCTGGTTGCTTCACTCGCGCGCGGCACGCGCCTGATCAAGGGCACGGGGCAGGCGAGCCTGGACATCAACGTTAAAACCACGGGCGCGAGCCAGCAAGCGCTGGTCTCAAGCCTGAACGGCGGCGGCACGGTTTCGGGCAAGAATATCGTGCTGGAAGGGTTCGATCTGACGCGTTTCGGCCGCGCGATGGCGGCGGACAACAAGCCGAAAGACACGCTGCTCGGTCTTTACAAGACCAGCATCAAGGGCGGCAGCACGGCTTTTGATACGCTGAGCGGGAATTACGCGATTAACAACGGTATCGTGAATATATCGAAGCTGGATATCGACGGGCCGACGGCCAATGTAGCGACCAAGGGCAACTTAAACCTGCCCGCATGGACGATCGCGACAGACCACACGATCACGCTGAAGGGCGACGTGGCTGCGGAAGTGCCGCCGTTCACGCTCAAGGTGGCGGGATCGCTGGATAACCCCGGCCAGACATTCGGGCAGGGTCTGATCAATGATTACTTCAACCGCAAGATCGAGCGGAAATTACAGGGATTGATCAGCGATAAAGTCGGGGATGATGAATTGGGCGGGGCTATCGGTTCGCTGCTCGGTATCAAGAAGCCTGTGCCGACACCAGCACCAGCGCCTGCCGCACAGACCCCGCCTCAACCGGCGGCCCAACAAGCCGCTCAACCTGCCACGCAATCCGCGGAACCTGCGGCCGGAGATGAGGCTGCACCGGCTGAACCGGTTCAGGCTCAACCAGCACCGGTTCAGGAGACCCAGCCCGCAGAACCAGAGGAAGTTACGCCTGAGCAGGCGATCCAGGGTGTGCTGGAAGGTTTGATTCAGGGCAATTAATTCTGGCGAAGCTGCCTGAGAACATAGACGCGAAGCGCACTCGAAAGATTTCCGCTACGCTGCTTATCGATTTTGGCGATTAATCCATTCAGGGAAAGCTTTTCTGCTTTAGCCAGCTTCCTGAGTTCCTGCCAGAATTCCTCCTCAAGGGAGACGCTGGTCAGGTGGCCTGAGACCTTCACAGACCTCTTTTTCATGGCGCTATTCGCCCGGCTTGATCATGTCGAGCGGGTTGACCCACTGATCGAATTGCTTGGCCGTCAAAAGGCCGAGGGCGACACCGGCTTCTTTCAACGACGTGCCTTCGGCATTCGCCTTCTTGGCGATCCTGGCGGCGTTGTCATAACCGATGTGGGGGTTCAGGGCGGTCACGAGCATCAATGAATTCTCCATGAGCTCCTTGATGCGCGGCAGGTTGGGCTCGATGCCGGAGACGCACCGACTTTCGAAACTGCGCGTAGCGTCTGCAAGCAAACGTATTGATTGCAATACGTTATATATGATGACGGGTTTGAAGACATTGAGCTCGAAGTGGCCGTTTGAGCCAGCAATGGTGACGGCCATGTGGTTGCCCATGATTTGCGCGCAGACCATAGTCATGGCCTCAGATTGCGTCGGGTTCACCTTGCCGGGCATGATCGAGGAGCCGGGCTCGTTGGCGGGCAGATTGATCTCGCCGATGCCGCTGCGGGGGCCCGAGGCCAGCAGGCGGATGTCGTTGGCGATTTTCATGAGACTGACGGCCAGTGTGTTCAGCGCGCCGGAATGTTCGACCAGCGCGTCATGCGCAGCAAGAGCCTCGAACTTGTTGGGCGCTGTAATAAAGGGAAAGCCGGTTATTTTGGCGACATGTGCAGCAAATTTCTTGTCGAAACCTACCTTGGCGTTGATGCCAGTTCCCACAGCGGTGCCGCCCTGCGCGAGTTGCAACAAGGCAGGCATGGTATCCTGCACGCGGCGGATGCCGTTGCGGATTTGTGCAGCATAACCGGAAAATTCCTGACCCAATGTGAGGGGCGTTGCGTCCTGCAGATGGGTGCGGCCGTTCTTGACTATGCTTTTGAATTCCTTTGATTTTTTGTCCAATGCCTTGTGTAATTGCTGCAGCGAGGGGATGAGCTCGTTCTGCGCCTGGTCGACGGCGGCGATGTGCATGGCGGTCGGGAAGCTGTCGTTGGACGACTGGCTCATATTCACGTGGTCGTTGGGGTGGACAGGCTTTTTGCTGCCGACCTGGCCGCGTAAAATCTCGATGGCGCGGTTGGAGATAACCTCGTTCGCGTTCATGTTGGTCTGGGTGCCCGAGCCGGTCTGCCAGACGGAGAGGGGGAATTCGTCGGCCAGTGTGCCGTCGATCACTTCATTGGCGGCTTTGACGATGGCATCTCCAAGCTTCTTATCGAGGATTTTGAGCTCCATGTTGGCCAGAGCAGCGGCTTTTTTCTGAATGCCGAGGGCCTTTACCAGCGGGGCGGGCATTTTCTCCTCGCCGATGTCGAAATTCTGGAGCGATCTTTGCGTCTGCGCGCCCCAGTAACGGTCCACGGGGACGTCGATGGTGCCGATCGAGTCGGATTCTTTACGGGATTTGGGGGCTTTTGCGGCGGCGTTTTTTGCTGACATGTTCTTCACTCTTTGGTTGCTCCGGGATCATAGCACCGGCAATCCAAAAGAAAAATCGTCAGCCGGGCTTTTTCAACATGGTTATGTGGCCCATTTTACGCCCCGGGCGGGATTCCAGCTTGCCGTAGGTGTGGACGAATGTATCCGGCTTGTCTTTGTATTCGGGGATGGATTTGATGTCGTCGCCGATAAGGTTCAGCATTTCGGCGGGTTGGCAGATGGGGTCTAAAGCCGGGAGGCCGCAGACCGTGCGCACATGCTGCTCGAACTGCGAGATGTTGCAGGCATCAATCGTGAGGTGGCCGGAATTGTGCGTGCGCGGGGCGATTTCGTTCGCAAGAATCTGGCCGTCCTTCGTGACAAACATCTCCAATGTTATAACGCCGCGCAGGTCGATTTGCTGCGCCAGTTTCTCGGTTATTGCGATGGATGCTGCAGCAATGTCCGCAGCGATAGAGGCTGGATACGTGGTTTTGTGTAGGATATGGCGCTTATGTTCGTTCATCATGGGGCCGTAGGTGACGGTTTTTCCGAATCGATCACGGCCAACAATGACGGAAATTTCCGAAGCGAAATCGATAATTTCCTCCACAATGATGCGGTCGCTTTTTAGGCTACGCCACGTTGCGTCCAGATCATCGCCTTTAGTGTAACGGGATTGGCCTTTTCCGTCATATCCGAAGCGTGCCGTTTTTAAAATACAGGAGGTTTCCCCCCATTTATCCACGATGTTATCCACATTTTTTGTGTTTTCAGCGTGTTCCCAGCGCGCGGTGGCGATTCCGATGGAATTGAGGAAGGATTTTTCACGAATTCGGTCCTGCGCGACCTCGAGAACGTTTTTTTCCGGATAAACGGGTTTAAATTTCGTGAGATATTCAACTGTTTCAACTGGAATATTTTCGAATTCATAAGAAATTACTTCAACTTTTTCGGAAAATTTTTCGAGGGATTTGCGGTCTTCGTAGGCAGCGACAATCGTTTCATCAGCAACCTGGGAGGCGGGGGAATCTTTTTCGGGCGTGTAGATGACGGCACGGATGCCGAGTTTCTTTGCGGCCATTGCGCTCATGCGTCCTAACTGGCCACCACCGAGGATTCCGAGTGTCTTTGCTTCCATGCGCCTGTGATAGCAGGAAGAAGTTACGATTTAAACAGGAGTTTCGCCGACTGAGGCGGTTTGTTTGGCCCGGAAAGCCTCCAGCGCGGCGGCGATTTTGGCGTCATTCAGCGCGATGATCGACGCAGCGAGCAGGCCTGCGTTTTTGGCACCGGCCTTACCAATAGCCAGCGTGCCGACGGGAATGCCGCCGGGCATCTGGGCGATGGAGAGCAGGCTGTCTAATCCTTTTAAAGCCGCGCTTTCGACGGGAACGCCGAGCACAGGCAGGGGCGTGTGGCTTGCGGTCATACCAGGCAGATGGGCTGCTCCGCCGGCCCCGGCGATAATGACCTGAAGCCCGCGCTCTTTCGCGGTTTTGGCGTAATCATCCATGCGGTCGGGGGTGCGGTGGGCGGAGACGATGCGCACCTCGTGCGGCACGTCAAGTTCATGGAGAACATTATGGGCGTGTTCCATGGTTTCCCAGTCAGACTGCGAACCCATGATAATACCAACCAGTGGATTGGGGTCAGAATGCGTCATAAGGCATTATATAAACGGGGAGGGTGTTTTACGCAATGATATCGTCGATGAGGGCGGATTCAAGCTTCTGGATGACGTCCTTGAGCCAGAGTTTTTTCTTCTTAAGTTGCTGAATCTGCATAAGATTAACCGCGCCGCCCCCGTGGAGCGACTGCTCGATCATATCGTCAAGGGCTTTATGCTCGGTCTTGTATTCCGTAAGCTTAAGCCGTAGCTCTTCACGATCTTCCATGTAAGAAAAGTCGTACAAAAGTTAATTCCTGCAATCGGTTTGCTAAAACATTAGCGATTTATGTAACTCAACCAGAATATCACAAACAGCGGAAAACTGCAAAAAATAGTGTGATATGAGGGTTTTCGCTCACAGCCTGCTTTAACGCGCCTGATTTTCGTGTAGAATCAATAAGGTCCGAAACGGGTTCTCCGGAGTATTCATGGCTAAGAAAATCGCAATTTTAACGAGTGGGGGCGACTGCGCCGGTCTGAACGCGGTCCTGCGCGCCGTGGTGTGCCGGGCCGACATGCTCGGCTATGATGTCATCGGGATCGAGAACGGGACAGCAGGCCTTCTGGAAAAACCCTATGCGGTCAGGCCGCTCAGCCCTGCCGATTTCGACGGGCATGTCATGCGCCTCGGTGGCACGATTCTGGGGACCACGAATTCACGGAACCCGTTCGAGTACAAAATGCCGGACGGCAAAATCAAGGACCGCTCTAGCGAGGTAATTGCGGCGTTCAAAAAACTTAAGGTCGATTATGTGATTGGAATCGGGGGCGACGGGAGTTTCGATATTCTATCCCGCATCGCCACGAAGGGTAAGCTCAAGTTTATCGGCATTCCAAAAACGATCGATAATGACCTTTCGATGACCGATGTTTCGGTCGGCTTTGACACGGCTGTTTCCGTTGCTACAGAGGCTTTGGACCGTCTTCAGCCCACTGCAGCGTCGCATGACAGGGTCATGATTCTGGAGGTTATGGGTCGCGATGCGGGTCATATCGCGCTCAATGCCGGGATAGCGGGCGGGGCGGACGTGATTTTGATTCCGGAAATAAAATACAGCGTCGAGAAGATAGCGAAGAAGATCAAGGCCGTCAAAAAAACGGGCCGGAATTTCGTACTGGTCATCGTCTCGGAGGCGGTGAAGTCGCCCGACGGGAAGAAGATCGAGGTGACCTACCCGGACGGGTCAAAACGCTATGGCGGGATCGCGGAATATTTGGCACCGAAAATCTCGAAGGCGACGGGGTCGGAGGCGCGGGTGACGGTGCTGGGGCATGTCCAGCGCGGCTGCAGCCCGACATGGAACGACCGCCTGGTGGCCCAGGCGCTCGGGGTCAAGGCCGTGGACCTTATCGAAGACGGCGATTTCGGCAAGATGGTCGCGTGGCAGAAAATGCGCGCCGCCAGCGTACCGGTGAAAGAGGCTATCGCGAAGTGCCGGACGGTCGACCCGAAGGGGCCGCTGGTGCATACGGCGAAGTCTCTAGGGATTTCATTCGGGGATTAGGGCGAATTCGATCAGGGTTTCAGAGATCTTCACGGCCTCATTCTCTGTCTTGATGAAGCGGCCTATCACATCTCGCTGTTGCTGGCTGAAACTTAATTCGCGGTTGCTTCGAAACTTTGATTTGTCAGCGGGATCTTCATAGAGTTCTTTTATACGCCTGCGGGAGCTCTCATTGTGTTCTTTGGCTTTTACAGGATCGTTACGCAGGGCCGTCATGGTTTTGCATGCAGCTTCGCGGCTGTTTTTAGTCTGGCCGTTTTTTATCGCTGTTTGACGGATTTTTTCCCGTTTCCCAGCGTCCTCTTCCTTTAATTGCTTTATAACAGCGTCGATAAGCGCGGCTTTAGTATTTTCATCTATTGTGAAGCCGAGTCTCCGCCCGGCGACCACGACACGACGGAATTTTTCTTCGACGCGGATAACGAAAGAAGGGTTCTTTTCCCGTAAGGCGGTAAGATTATTGTGACGATTAAGCGCTTCCCGCATGGTGGCCGCGAGATGTTTTTGTCCACCCATCACGTTCACTTGCTTTTCCCGAAGCGCCTGGCGAACAGATAAAAGAATTATTTTGGCCTGCTGCTGCGCTTTCTGCAGTTCATTTTTTGTCACTGCCGCCCGGGATTCCTGCCTGATTTGCCTGCCTATGTCCTCCAGCATCCGGCGTAACAGATTGAGTCCTTCGCGCTCTTGCGCTTTTTTTATTTTGTGCTCCGCCTTGAGCGCGTCGCGCTGTTCCTGCGTGAGGATGATTGCGGGTTTGACTGGTTCATGCGCGCCCTTCTGAATCGGCGTTTGCTTGCGCGGTTTCTCGATCAGCCGGTTGATAATGATGCTGAGTGCGGCATGCTGGATTTCTTCTGAAATGTGCTGGTAATTCAAAACTTCCACGGCCATCTGAAAGTCGCGGAATTGCTTTAAAATCTCAGGTATGACTTCAGGCGTTTTGGCCCGCATGCTGGCAATGGATGGATCGCTATCAACTATTTTTGAAAATCGTTCTTCGAAGCCTTCGGGAGTTTTGCCGAGCGCCTGCACGCGTTTTTGCTGGATAGGCTCCAGCGCGGATGACAGGATTTTTTCGGCGCGCTGGTAAATCAGGGATTGCTCGTCAAGCATCAGCGGCATGTCTTCGGGTTGGGATTTTTTACGTGGACGAACCGTTCTTGTGCCCGTGGATTGTGCGGATTTTTCTTTTACAGGAGCTTTTACAGGCTGTAGCTGCGGGGCAGGGCTGTCTGCGGGTTTTTTTATTGCTTCATTTGCAATGAGTGTCAGGACTGCATTTTCAACTTCCGGCGCGACTGATGTTTCAAGCTCTTCGATTGCGATTTTAAAATCATAAAAAGTCTTACGTGCTTCGGGCAAAAGTTTAGGGCGGCTTGCGCGCAGGGTGCTTACAGCGGCGTTGCGATTAAAAACCTTCGATAGTTTTTCATCAAAATATCCGCGATTGAATTCTCCGATTTGGACACGTTCATGTTTTATGGCGATGCGCACGGAAGCAAGGAGCACGCGTGCCTGTTCTTGGACGGGCCGGGTGTCGTTGCCGGGGATGATAGAGGCGTAATCGGGGCGTTGCGTACTCGTGTTTTGCATCTTACTTTAATAAAAGAAACTTTATTGTTATGTCAATAAAAAGCAGGTTTGGTTGCGGCGGCATTTCTTTTAGCCGTTAAAAAGGTTAGGCTATTAGAGCATGTTATACGTCCAGCAATCCCTCGGTCCCGACGAGGAACTTGTCCATATAGGCAAGTTTCACTGGATTTACACGTTTAATGCATTCATGGCCATTTTGTGGGGCGTTCTGGGTACCACCGTGGTGGTGGGCGGTGCGGTCCTGATGTACCACAAACTGGGCCTTTTTGAGCCTGATATAACATGGCTTGAGGCGGTCAGAAGGCTGCATCCGGGCCTCAGAATCTTCGCTTTTGTCATTTTTATCCTGGGTTTGATGAGTTTTGCCCGGATGATGGTGGTTAAAGTGACCACCGAAATTGCCATTACAAATTCGAGACTTATCTACAAAAGAGGGCTTATAGCTCGTCAAGTTGGCGAAATGAGCGTTGACCGCATAGAGGGAGTTAACATATTACAGTCAATTTTTGGTAGAATATTTAATTATGGGCGGATTGCCATTCGGGGGATGGGGATCGGGGAGGTCATACTCCCGCCGATCGAAGACCCGATTGCTTTCCGGCAGGCTATAGAAAAAGCGAGGTCTTTATGAGCACTGAGAGCACGTCCGGCAAGAAAGCGTCTGCCGCCGAGGAAAGGTTGTTGCCCGGCGAGGTCATTATCGAGAGCGCGGTCATTCATAACGGCATTTTCTGGAAGGCGGCTGCGGTCTTTATCATCGCGGTTCTGTTTACGCTGCTGACGGGCATCGTGCAGCTCGGAATGCTGCTCGGTGTGGTCGCGGTCCTGATGGCGATTTACGCGATCATCAAGAAAGAGATTTTGATGCTGGTCATCACCAACAAGCGGGTGCTGGCGCGTTACGGCATCCTGCAGGTCGACGTGGTCGATATGCATTTCGATAAACTCGAGAGCATGGAGCTGGAGCGGATGTTGCCCGGTTACATGATGGGCTATTCCAACGTCGTGCTGATGGGAACGGGCAGTCGGTTCATTGTTATTCCTTATGTCGGGAACGGGGTCGCCGTGCGCAGGGCTTATAACGAAATGACATTGAATAAATCGGCCCATATGCCACCGACGCCTGTTGTTGTTGTTAATGAACAACAACAGTCTTAAGTCCGTATAGACAAATTTCCCGTCAGGGCTTAAATGTCTGCTATGAAAGTCTTCAATTCCAAACGCGCCCATCCGAAAGGCTGGGACAAAAGTA
The DNA here is from genome assembly GCA_017999645.1 of Alphaproteobacteria bacterium. Classification (GTDB taxonomy): domain Bacteria; phylum Pseudomonadota; class Alphaproteobacteria; order Micavibrionales; family Micavibrionaceae; genus UBA7657. Next base: position 39,784 of record JAGNLJ010000005.1, on the reverse strand, counting down.
AACTCGTTTCCCGCTACGTGACGGTAGGCGCCAAGAGTGCGCCGCACCGCGCGATGCTGCGTGCCATGGGGCTGGGCGATGAAGACATCGCAAGACCGCTGATCGGCGTTGCGACATGCTGGAACGAGGCCGCGCCGTGCAACATCGCACTTTCGCGCCAGGCGCAGGCGGTGAAAAAGGGCGTGAGCTCGGCTCAAGGCACGCCACGCGAATTCACTACTATTACTGTCACTGACGGTATCGCGATGGGGCATGAAGGTATGCGCTCGTCGCTGGTGTCACGGGAAGTCATTGCGGACTCGGTTGAACTTACGATGCGGGGTCATTGCTATGACGGGTTGGTGGGTTTAGCGGGATGCGACAAGTCACTGCCGGGTATGATGATGGCGATGGTGCGTCTCAACGTGCCATCCGTGTTCATGTATGGCGGCACGATTTTGCCGGGCAAGTTCCGTGGGCGAGATGCCGACATCGTGACGGTGTTCGAGGCTGTCGGCGAGCACGCAGTCGGCAAGATCGATGATAAACAATTGAAAGAATGTGAGTGCGGCGCGCTGCCCGGTGCGGGCGCGTGCGGCGGCCAGTTTACAGCCAACACCATGGCCTGTGTGTCCGAAGCGATGGGACTTGCGCTGCCGAATTCCGCCGGCGCGCCTGCGGTTTATGAATCGCGTGATGAATATGCGGAAGCCTCAGGTGAGGCGGTCATGCGCCTGATAAAAAACGGCGGGCCGTACCCGCGCGATATCGTGACGAAGAAGGCGCTTGAGAATGCGGCGGCCATTGTCGCGGCGACGGGCGGTTCGACGAATGCGGCTTTGCACCTTCCTGCCATCGCGCATGAAGCCGGAATTAAATTCGATATGTTCGATGTCGGCAGGATTTTCAAAAAGACGCCGTATCTCGCGAACCTCCGTCCCGGCGGGAAATATGTTGCGAAGGATCTCTACGAAGTCGGCGGCGTCGGCATCGTGCTCAAGGAATTGCTGGATCACGGTTATATCCATGGCGATTGCATTACCGTCACAGGCAAGACGATTGCCGAAAATCTCGAGGGCGTGAAATTGCCCGGCAACCAGGATGTGGTCTTCCCGGTGAAAAAGCCTATATATGAAACCGGCGGCGTTGTGGTGCTTAAAGGTAATCTCGCGCCCGAAGGTGCCATAGTCAAAATCGCCGGCATGGCCGAAGAGGACATCGTGTTCGAAGGCAAGGCGCGGGTGTTCGACGGCGAGGATAAATGTTTCGAAGCCGTGCAGGCGGGTAAGTTCAAGGACGGCGAAGTGCTCGTCGTTCGTTATGAAGGCCCCGTCGGTGGACCCGGCATGCGCGAGATGTTATCGACGACGGCTGCGCTGTACGGCCAGGGCAAGGGCGGCAAGGTTGCGCTGATTACGGATGGAAGATTTTCGGGTGGCACGCGCGGGCTGTGCGTAGGTCACCTTGGTCCGGAAGCGGGCATCGGTGGACCGATTGCGCTGATTAAAAACGGCGACATTATCCGCATTGATGCGAAGAAGGGCACGCTGGATGTGAAGCTTTCAGCTTCTGAACTGAAAGCGCGCAGGAAAAAATGGAAGCCGCGCAAGACGAATTACAATTCCGGCGCGCTGCAGAAATACGCGAAGCTGGTCGGCCCGGCGCGCGACGGTGCCGTGACCCATGGCGGCGGCAAGGGCGAGACGCACATTTTTGTGGACCTTTAGTTCGTTGACATAATTATTGTGACTTTGTATATTCCGAAGCGAAAGGAATGGACATCATGGATATCACTTACAATCAGATACGCAGATTTTTTGGTTCAATACGTGATGCGGAGCCGGACTTTCATCCCACCTTCGAGATGGACGATGCATATGCTGGGCGTGGCGATTTTAATGCCCACTCAAGCTGGGACTACCAGACTTTAGGTCGCGCTATTTTCGTGCCCATGTCCGTTCAATTGCTGACCGGGGAAAACAATATTGCCGGTCGCGATGACGGCAGGACTGTCAGTCTTATATTTCCCAATGTTGATCATAGCAGCGGCAAGGCCCGGCAGATAACAGAGGCTTTTAGACAAAAAGCCGTGGTGGCCGATACTATTCATCCCACAATCCAGCAAGGCGGCATGTATGACGGCCAATTTTCCATCGAGATGTCGTGCGATACTTTTGATTCTGTATTCAATGATGAGCGTGATCCCGAGGTGGAAGCGCATGCCCGTGAAATTCTGGAATCCATAGATCTCCACCGATAATGCACTGTTAAGTCCTTTGTGGTAGGATCTTAAGAGCAGGCCACACGTTGGTATGATGCCTGTTTTTTGAGTGGTTCATGCCCGGACGATTTATATTCAACCGCAAAATCAAAATGTTGCTCGCGATATCCACAATTGCGTGCACAGGCCTTATCGTTTCACATGAACCTTCATTAGCCCAGTTTTCCCAGGTCAAAAAAACATTCGGCGGGTTTTACAACCCATCCTCCATCGATCACGCGGCGCTGGCCAAGTTTCTTGAGTCGGGCCGGATCGGCGACATGGCGATGGGGCAGGCGGACGAGATCCGCGCCTTTTACGCGGCGCGTGAGGGTCAGCCGGTCTGGACCGGCAGCGGCGGCTCGCAGAAAATCAAACAGTTTGCCGCCTTCATTGATAATGCGCGCGCGCACGGCCTCAACCCTGAGCGTTACAATTCCCGCCAGATTGCCGACCGGGTCGGCGAGCGGGATGAGACATTGCGGGCAGAGCTTGAGCTTTTCCTCAGCGATGCGGCGATTAAATATGCCCGCGACATGACGGGTTATCATCTGGGCGGGCAGGCCTTGCACGGGGAAATCGCGCCGCTGGCGCCGCCGGTGCAGGCGCGGGTCATCCTGCAGAAGATCGCCGATTCCAGAAACGTGCAATCGATTTTCGCCGATATGGAGCCGAAAAGCGCGACTTATAAACGTTTGAAAGAGGCACTGGCTGACTTAAGCAAACAGGATGAAGCCGCTTATGCGAAATATTTGCCGCTCGATTTCGGCGGAGCAGTTATTAAGCCGGGTTCCCGGCACAAGAATATCCCGGGCCTGCGGGCGCGTCTCGGCGCGGCCCAGCAGACAGCCGACCCGGTGCTTTATGATGACGCGCTGTTTGCCGCGCTGACCAAATTCCAGAGAGCCGAAGGACTGAAGGATGACGGGATCATCGGGCTGGATACGCTGGCGGCACTGAACCGGACGAACCGCGACCGCATACTGCAGCTGAAGGTCAACATGGAACGGCTGCGCTGGATGGAGGGGCAGGAAAGGCCTGAAAAATTTATCGTTGTGAATATTCCGGCTGCGACGCTATGGGCCGTCAACAGCAGCGGCGTTGAATTCGAGATGCAGGTGATCGTCGGACGGCCCGAGCGCGCGACGCCTGCGATTGTCACTGACATTACGGGAATACGATTCAATCCGGACTGGACTGTGCCGCCCACCATCAAGAAGGAAGACATATTACCGAAGCTGCGCGAGGATCCATGGTACCTGACCAACAAGGGCATCGAGCTGACCTATCGCGGCGAGAAGGGTCTTGAAACACTTGACCCGTCAGCGGTGGATTGGGAGCGGGTCACGCATGCCGACCTGAACGTGCTCAACATGGTGCAGGTGCCGGGTTCGGCCAATCCTCTTGGGCGGGTTCGGGTTTTGATGCCGAACAAATACAGCATCTATCTGCACGACACGAACCAGAAGGAATATTTCGACAAATACGCGCGGGCGCTGTCGTCGGGTTGCATCCGCATGAAGGAGCCTTTGAGGGTCGCCGAGTTCATCATGTCGTCCGAAAAAGGGTGGGATTTAGCTAAAATTACTTCGGTCATTGCGCAGGGGCGAACCAGCGACAGGCTGATCAGCAACAAAATTCCCGTTTATATTCTGTACTATACGGTCTGGATTGACGATCAGGGCCGCGTGGTGTTCGGCCGCGACATTTATGGGCGCGATAAAACCCTGGCCGAAGCGCTCGAAAAGGTTGACGGTATTTCCCTGGCAAGTCATAATGAGGTTATGACTAATAATCCCCGGCAAAAACTTGCGTCGCTCGGGGAAGAGGATTAAGATCCCTCTTTACACCCCGCCGGAATCCAAATAAGTTCCGGGTCTTCTTCTCAATCGAATAAACAATCAACATAAAAAATGATTAATTGAATAAAGGAATTTCCATGTTTGACAGCCTTGAGTCAAAGTTGAAATCTCGCAATTTTTTTGGTGAAAATTCTACCCATATCGAGCGCCGCGACGTTCTGAAAATGGGGCTTTTAGGGTTCCTTGCCGCATCGCTTCCCGTTATTTCCGCGAAATCGGCCTATGCAGCGGGCCAATCGCAGTGGCGCGTCGCTTTCAAGCATGCGCATACGGGCGAGAGCTATTCGGGCGTTTACCGGGTGGGTGACAAATACCTGCCGGATGCCTTCAAGCGGATGAATTATGTCCTGCGCGACTTCCGTACGCATGAAGTTTTCCCGATGGACCCGCATGTCCTCGACCTCGTCAGCATTATCCAGAATAAAATGGGGACGGGGAAGCCGATGGAAGTTCTTTCCGGTTACCGCAGTCCGAAAACCAATGCCATGCTTCGTCATGGTTCGGAAAAGACGGGCGTGGCCAAGAATTCTTTACATATGTACGGCCAGGCTATCGATATCCGGGCGGATGATTACAGCAGCAAGCGCATCCGCGCGATTGCCTGCAGTCTGAAGGCTGGTGGCGTCGGTTATTACCCGCGCAGCGACTTTGTGCACGTAGATACTGGCGATGTCCGCACCTGGTAGGCTATAACGGCCCTTTCCTAAGGAGAGTTGCCGTTGATCCTGATTGCCCTAGGGGCCAATTTACCATCAAGCTATGGAAATCCTGAGCAGACGCTGGAGGCCGCCAAGGCTGAACTGGCAAGGCGCGGGATTGCCGTTCTCAAGTCTTCCGCCACGATTGTGAGCAGTCCTGTGCCGGTTTCCGACCAGCCGGATTACCGGAATGCGGTTATTTCTGTCTCCACCGGGCAGGGGCCGCAGGCGCTGCACGACGTTTTGAAAGATATCGAGCGGGAATTCGGCCGGGAAGATGCCGAGAGGAATGCCGCACGCGTCCTGGACCTCGATTTGCTAGCCTATGACGGGGTGGTGATGAGGGGGGAAGGGGTTTTGGTCCCGCATCCAAGGATGCACCAGCGGGATTTCGTGCTTGGACCTCTGTGCGAGATCGCGCCGGAATGGATTCATCCGCTGCTCAAGCTAACAGCCACAGAACTTTTCCACAGTTTGCCAGAAAAAGTTTCACGTGAAACAGGGGCGCAGGCATGACCCAGGCGGTTCAGCTGAAACTCCGTGACACCCATGTTTTTGGGGGTGGTCCGCACGTTATGGGAATAATAAACGTGACACCGGACAGCTTTTCCGATGGCGGGAAGTTTTTTAACCCGGACAAGGCGATAGAGCATGGGCTGCGACTAGGCCGGGAAGGGGCGCACATTCTCGATGTCGGCGGGGAGTCGACACGACCGAATGCGGAAGTGATTGATGTAGCGGAGGAAATACGCCGCGTGGTGCCGGTGATTAAGGGATTGAAGGGAACGGTGCCTTGTATTTCCATAGACACGCGGAATGCAAAGACAATGGAGGCGGCTTTGGCCGCAGGAGCCAATGCAATCAACGACATAAGCGCGTTATCCCATGATATCCACAGCATCGACGTGGCGGCGGAGGCGAAAGTGGCGGTGTTTTTAATGCATATGCAGGGCACGCCGCAAACGATGCAGAAGAATCCAAGTTATAACAATGTGGTTGAAGATATTTTTCAATATTTACAGCAGCGTGTAAAAATATGCGAGACGCGGCGTATCGAAACTAAAATGCTTGTTTGTGATCCCGGGCTCGGTTTTGGTAAGACGCTTGAGCATAATCTTGCAATACTCAGAAATATAAAACGATTTCATGATTTAGGTGTGCCGATCATGCTGGGGGCGTCGCGGAAAAGCTTCCTAGAGAAAATCTCCGGCGAGGCAAAACCGGAGGAGCGCGTTTCCGGTTCAATTGCTGCTGCACTCTGGGGGTTATCCCAAGGCGTGCAGATTTACAGAGTCCATGATGTAAAGGAAACGGTGGCGGCTTTCAAAACCTGGCAGGCGATTAATTCTTGATTATGAAATCTTCTGCGCGGCGGCGGTGGAGGGCGCTTTCATAGTCATAATGCCACACATCCCAGGGGAAGGTCGGAGTCACTTCCGAACTTTGTCCCGGGCTGGGGATAAATTCGTGGAGGTGGCAATTCCGGACTCCGGGGATGCTCATTCCATAAAGTTTGGTGAAGGCACGGAAGACGCCGCCGTGACTCACGATCAGAACCGGGCCGGGCTCTGACCCGAGAATGCGGTTCTTGGCCCGGCGCACCCGCGCGAAGAAATCGTCGAACTTTTCACCATTTGGCATATCGCGGTAATCGTCGAAATGATGGCAATCCGTCCACGGCGCGCCTTCAAGATCACCAGCGTGAATCTCGGCGAAGTCGGCGTCCTCGATCATCGGGACTTTCAGCACTTCATTTATAATCGTGGCGGTGTCACGGGCGCGGGAGAGCTGGCTGTGTACTATAAGTGTGGGTTTATCGTGCAAATTCTCGATGACCCGGTGCACGGCCCGGGCCTGGTCGCGGCCTGCCGGAGTCAGCGGCGAGTCAAGTGAACCCGCCATTATCTGCGCGGCGTTGGCTTCGGTCTCGCCGTGACGGATCATATAAAAGCGGCGAAGAGGGATCATATATGTGTCATTTCTCTAAATATAATTATTTTGCATAACTAAATTCTATATCTGTTTTTACAAACAGAAAAACAAGGGGCGTGCTTGTAACGGCTTTTAAAAGAGAGAAGGCGTCAGATTTGTGATCGTGTGAACCCATCATCCGCGCACCACCAAGGGTTCAGTCATGCCGCGCAGTAACGCGACAATACTTTGGGCGGCGAGCACGGAAGAGCGCGGATTTGCTGGATCCGGCTGGTTTTCGATGCGGGCGTTGACGGTGCTGTAGGCGCTGGTCACATGAATTTCATGGGTGTTGCCGCGCGCCTCGGGGTCGGCCCAGATTTCGACTTCGGTTTTTTCAGGGCCGATGCCCGCGAGACTCAATGTGACAGCGACATTGACGTTGGCCGGGAAGCCGTGAGCCGCTTCGAACGCGTTGCCGGAGAATAATTTCTGGCGCGATTTTATTTTCGATAAATCGATATTGTTTTTGACGATGAAGGGCGCGCCAGTGAAGCCAGCGGGTTTTTTGGTCGTCGCAATACGGGCGCTTTTGATGCCGACCTGCGACAATGCGCGAACCGCATCTATTCCAGCCAGGGCACCACTTGGCACGATGATGCGGCCCGTTGAGGTCCGCAGGTGATCCATGATTTCAGGGTGGAGCAGGAGCGCAGAAGAGCTGATGAGGACCATCTCCCGGTTTTTCGATAATGCCTCTTTGGTCAGCAGCGGCACGACATGGGGCGGCAGGCATTCGATGATGAGGTCGCACTGATCCGCAAGTTCCGAGAAAGAAAGATTCGGGACATTGAATTCGGGTTTGGGTACGGTCTCGCTGACGGCGTGCAGGGTCATGGCCTCGATGCCGTTGCCGGACGTCAGCGCGCGCGCGACGGCTGAGCCAATCGCTCCAAGGCCTGCTATGCCGACTTTTTTAGTGAGGCTGGTTCCTGCCATGGGCTGGCTATCCTTATGTGAATCGCCATATCGTATAGCAATGGAACGCTGGCAGGATCAAGGGATAGTGCTTTCGGTAAGGCCGCACGGGGAAAACGGGGCGGTCGTTTCCTTGCTGACCGAGCATCACGGGCGGCATGCCGGTTATGTGCGGGGCGTGCATTCGACCAAGGGACGCGGCACGCTGGAGCCGGGTAACCTGGTGGATGTGGACTGGCAGAGCCGGGTGGCGGATCAATTAGGATCATTCACGCTGGAATTATCGAAGAACCCGACGGCGCATTTCATCTCAGAACCTTTGCCTTTGAGCGCTTTGCAGTCGGCCTGTGCCCTCTGTGATGCGGCGCTCCCCGAACGCGAGGGGCATCCAGGGTTGTTTTACGGATTGCAGAGTTTGTTCGAGGCTTTGAGGGGTGAAGTCTGGGCCCCGGCTTATGTGATGTGGGAGATCGCGTTCCTGCGCGAGCTCGGGTTTTCGCTGGATTTGTCGAAATGCGCAGGGGGCGGCGACCCGATGGACCTGATTTATGTTTCGCCGAAGACGGGCCGGGCGGTGAGCGAGGCGGCGGGTCGGATTTATAAAGAGCGGCTGCTGGGTCTGCCGGGGTTTTTATCGCCCGCCGGGGGTAGCGGGGACGACGCGGAAGTCTGGCAGGGTTTACGCTTGATCTCGTATTTCCTCGAGCACTGGGTGTTTGTGCATTTGAAGGGAATTCCCGAGCCGCGCTTGCGTTTTGAGGCCCGGTTTGCCAAAAGAGTGGGTCAAGAGAGTCGCGATGAGCAAAAAGAGTACGCCAGTAGCCGATAAACCCGCCCAGGAAATCATCGATCAGTCGTTCGGTGACATTCTTTCCGAGAAATATCTGTCCTATGCGCTGAGCACCATTATGAGCCGCTCGCTCCCCGATGTGCGCGACGGTTTGAAGCCCGTGCACCGCCGCCTGATGTACGCGATGTATCAGCTGAAGCTCAGCCCGACGACGATGCCGAAAAAATCGGCGCGGGTGGTGGGCGATGTGATCGGTAAATTTCACCCGCACGGCGATGCGTCGGTTTATGACGCGATGGTGCGCATGGCGCAGGAATTCGCGCAGAGATATCCTCAGGTCGACGGGCAGGGGAATTTCGGGAATATCGACGGCGATAACGCGGCGGCGATGCGGTACACCGAGGCGCGGTTGACGGATGTGTCGCTGCTGTTGCTCGATGGAATAGAAGAAAACGCAGTGGATTTCAGGCCGACTTATGACGGTTCGGAACTGGAGCCGATCGTGCTGCCGGGCGGGTTCCCGAATTTGCTGGCGAACGGATCGAGCGGAATCGCGGTCGGTATGGCGACGAACATCCCGCCGCATAACGTGGCGGAGCTTTGCGAAGCCATGGAGATGATGATCGACGCGGAGAAAGAGGTCACGGTTAAGGACCTCGTGAAGATCGTTACGGGGCCGGATTTCCCGACGGGTGGAATTTTGGTCGAAGACCGCAAGGATATCATCACGGCGTATGAAACGGGCCGAGGCAGTTTCCGTTGCCGTGCGAAGTGGAAAGTCGAGGAACTGAAGCGCGGGACGTATCAGATTGTTGTTACCGAGATTCCATACCAAGTGCAGAAGTCGAAACTGGTCGAGAAGATTGCCGATCTGATCAATAACAAGAAAATTCCGATGCTGGACGATGTGCGGGACGAGAGCGCGGAGGATATCCGCCTTGTCCTGGTGCCGAAGTCGCAGAATGTCGAGGCGGAACTGCTGATGGAAGCGCTGTTCCGCAACACGGACCTTGAGACGCGGTTTGGATTGAACATGAACGTGCTGGATAAGGGTCTGGTCCCGCGCGTGATGAATTTGAAGGAAGTGCTGCAGGCGTGGCTGGATCACCAGCAGGATGTCCTGGTGCGGCGCTCGCATTTCAGGCTGGAGAAAATAATTCACAGGCTGGAAGTTCTTGAAGGGTATCTCAAGGCGTATCTGGATCTTGATAAAGTCATCAAGATCATCCGCACCGAGGACGAGCCGAAGCCCAAATTGATGAAGGCGTTCAAGCTGACGGATGTGCAGGCGGAGGCGATCCTAAATATGCGTCTGCGGAGTTTGCGCAAGCTCGAGGAGATGGAAATCAAGGGCGAGCACAAGGCCTTGAGCGAAGAAAAAGACGAGCTGGAAAAACTCGTGAAGTCCGAGAAAAAACAATGGGCGAAGATCAGGAAGCAGGTCGGCGAGATCAAGAAGATGTTCGGACCGGACACGCCGCTGGGTAAGCGCCGCACGAAGGCGGGCAAGGCGCCCGCGCCGATGGCGGTCGAGGCTTTGACGGAAGCCTTGACCGAGAAGGAGCCGATTACGGTTATCGTTTCGGACAAGGGGTGGATCCGCGCGATGAAGGGGCATGGCCTTAACCCGAAAGATTTCAAATACAAGGATGGCGATTCCGAAGGCTATGTCATGGAAGCGATGACGACCGACAAGATTTTGCTGTTCGGCACGAATGGACGGTTTTACACTCTGGCGGGCGATAAACTCCCTTCGGGACGCGGTCTTGGCGAGCCTGTGAAGCTGATGGTCGAGATGGGGAATGACGCCGATGTCACGGGCGTCATGCTTCACAAGCCGGATGCAAAAATCCTGGTGGTTGCAACGGACGGGCGCGGATTTGTCGTGCCCTCGAACGATGTGCTGGCGCAGACGAAAAACGGGAAACAGATTTTGAATGTCGATGGTAATGTCGAGGCGAAACTGTGCCGCTATGTCGATCCGGCGGACGATCATATCGCGGTGGTCGGCAAGAACCGCAAGATGATTGTGTTCAAGTTAGACCAAATTCCCGAGATGAGCCGCGGGCGCGGCGTGACGCTGCAGAAATACAAGGATGGCACGCTGTCGGACGCCAAGACGTTCAACTGGAAGGCCGGGCTGACTTATAAATCGCGCGGGACGGATGTCAAAACACCGGACCTGAAGCCCTGGTTAGGTGAGCGCGCGCAGGCGGGCAAGCTTCCACCCAACGGTTTCCCGAGTAATTCCAAATTCGATTAAATACGCACGGGATCCCGGCTTTCGCCGGGATGACGACTGAGGGTTAGGGGAACTCGACCTTGCCGGGTGTTTTCCTGAAGGTGCCGATGGGGATTTCGGGCATGTCGGGAACGTCTTCAGCCGCATCGCCAGCCTCATTAGCTTCTTCCGCCGCTTTCTTGTCGAAATCAGGATTGGTGAGTTCTTCCTTCAGCAGGATGATGCTGATGCGGCGGTTTTTTGCGTCAGTGGGCTTATCGGGCACGAGGTGATCGGTGTCAGCCTTGCCGACAACGTTGTTGATGCGTGTGGCGGGCAGGCCGCTGTTGAGCAGCACGCGGCGCGAGGAATTGGCGCGATCGGAGGAAAGCTCCCAGTTCGTGTATTTCGCTCCGGCGGCGTAAGGGACGCTGTCGGTGTGGCCGCGAATGGAGATTTCATTCGGCAATGCCTCGATAATTTTGCCGACATTGTCGATCAGTTTCTGCGTGTAGTCGAACATCTCGGCGGAGCCCGAGGCGAACATCGGCTTGCCCTCGGAATCGACGATCTGGATGCGCAGGCCTTCCGGAGTCATGTCGATCAGCAGGTTTTTCGCCAGTTCTTTCAGTTGCGGGTCAGCTTCAATCGCTTCCTTGATTTTCTTTTCGGCTTCCTTGAAGCGGGCTTCTTCCTGTTTGCGGAGTTCCTGCTTGGCTTTTTCGATGGCCTTGCGCGAGACATTGGGTGCGAGGGTGTTGTCATCGCGTTTTTCACCCGAGCGTTTGTTTACGCTGGAGGATGGCGGTGCGGCAGTGACGGGCTGGACAGTCGTTGCCATCGCACCTTGCGGCGCCATGGAGAGGCCACCGAGCACGCCGCCCGCGCCGCTGTCGGACTGCGAAACTTTTGGGTGGGTGGGGTCGAAATAATTTGAGATAGCGTTTTTTTGCTCTTCCGTCGTGACGTTCAGCAGCCAGAGCAGAAGAAAGAACGCCATCATGGCGGTCACGAAGTCGGCGTAGGCGACTTTCCAGGCACCGCCGTGGTGGCCGCCGCCCTTCTTGATGCGCTTGATGATGATGGGTTGTTTGGTTTTATCGTCTTTTGCCGCTTCGGCCATCAGCGCTCTCCCTAGCTCGGGGGCGGGAGTTCATTGAGCTTGGTCTCAAGCTCGAGGAAGCCGGGCTGGATGTCGTGCGTCAGGAATTTCCGGCCGAATTCAACCGCGACCTGGGGTGCGCTGGCGTTCAGGAACGCGATCATCGAGACTTTCATGGCTTTGTAGTACTGCACCTCGGTCTGTGCACGACCGGTCATGGCGCCCGCGATCGGGGAGACGAAAGCATAAGAGAGCCAGACGCCGAGGAACGTTCCGACAAGCGCGCCGCCGATCATCTGACCGAGGACTTCGGGCGGCTCGGAAATGGAAGCCATGGTTTTAATAACGCCGAGAACCGCGGCTACGATGCCAAGCGCGGGAATACCATCGGCCATGTGCTGGACGGCGTGGCCGGGGTGGCCTTCATGTTCGGCGATGGTTTCGATTTCCATGTCCATGAGGTCGCCGATTTCGTGCGGGTTTTCCTTACCCAAAGAAATGAGGCGCAGGTAATCGCAGAGGAATGTGACAGCGTAGTGATTTTCAGCGAAGGAGGGGAAGCGTTTGAACAGTTCGCTTTCCTCCGGCTTTTCGATGTGGGCCTCGAGGGCTAACCAGCCCTTGGTGCGGGCGAGTTTGAAGATGCTGAACAGCGCGGAGAATAATTCGATGTAATCTTCCTTGGTGTAGGAGGCGGGTTTGGCCAGCGCGCCGAAATACTTCATCGTGTGCTTGACCGTGTCCATCGAGTTGCCGATGAGAAACGCGCAGACAGCGCAACCCATGATGATGACGAATTCGCCGGGCAAGGCTTCGAGGATGCCCATCATCAGGTGGATGAAGTGGCCCATGTTGAAGTGCATGGCGATCAAGAGACCGCCGTAGGTGCACACAAAAACCATTAAAATGCCGACAAACTTCATGGCAGTCAGAGATCCTTTTTTACGAAGGCCACTTTAACAGACGCAGCAAGATATTCAGGGATTTGAACGCAGAAAAAGGGGGTTTTCCCCGCATTAATACAGTCTAGCAAATTTTACGCGGATTTGACCACATAGTCAGTGCGTGGCCCGGCGGGGGCGTAGAAATTACCCTGGGCATATTTGACGCCCATTTCGATGAGGAGGTCGGCCTGTGCTTTTTCCTCGACGCCTTCGGCGATAATTTCGGTGTCGTTATCCTGGCACATTTTCACCAGGTTGCGGACAAGGGCTGCCTCGCGCGCGGAGGCGGTGATGCGACGGATGTAGCGGCCGTCGATCTTGATGAAGTCGGCCTTGATGGCATCTAGATATTGCTGGGCGGCGGCGGAGGGATGAAAATCATCGAGGCCGATCTTATACCCGTCTTTCTGAAGTTCCTTGATAAAGGTTGAGGCCTTGGAGAGGTTTTCGATATTGGCGGATTCGGTGATTTCCAACGAGAGACGCTCGGCGATATTTTTTTGTTTGGCGAGTTGCTCTTTCAGTTTTTCGAAAAAATCGTCGTCAATGATGGACTGGCCGGAGATGTCTATTGAAAATTTCGTACGCGTGGTGCCGGCCTTGAATTTGATGTGATTGATGGCGCGTTCGCAGACGGCGAGGTCGAAATCGGGCGCGAGGCCTGCGTCTTCGCCGAAGCGGATCCATTCCTGTGTGTCGCCACTTTCGAAGCGGGAGAGGATTTCGTAATGGGTGGCTTCTTTCGTCTTCATGTCGATGACGGGCTGGAAGAATTGCGTGAAGCTGACGCGCTCGATGATGCTTTTGAATTCTTTCAGCTTCATTTCGTTCGAGGATATGTATTGGGCGTAGCCTTCTCCGAGGTTGTTGACCTGCAATTGCGTGCCTTTGCTTTCGAATTCATTGATGGCGAAGTCGAGCGCGCGGGAGATGTCTTTTTTGTCGAGGGCTTTAAGGTCGCCGGTGACGGTTTTGGCCTGCAGATCGATATCGGCGCCTCCGGTTTTAGCGATATCGAGGATTTTTTGTTTTATCTCGTCGATGTTCACTGATTTATCGTGCACGAAGCTGTAGCGGCCCTCGGCAACCAGCCCGGCGGAATAACCGCCGAAGGAATATTGCGCCATGACTTCGCCGATCATCTGCTCGATCTTGCCCCAGCCTTCCTTGCCGAAGCGGTGGCTCATTTCATCGGCGTTGACGAAATCGAAGAAAGTAAGCTCGACTTCCTGGCCCCAGAGCTTGGCGTCAAAAACGGCGTCGCGCGCGGCGTCGGCGTATGCTTCGCGGTCGGTGAATCCAATAGTGCCGGGCAGGCCGACGAGAGGGGCAATGCGGGCAAGAAATTCGTTGCTGACGCCGAGGGAAATATAGAAGCGGTCGTTCTTCGGCATGCGGATGGCGCTGAAGGAAGCGATTTTCTGGCCGATCTGTTCGTTCAGGGTCACAAGAACGGGGCCGATGCGGCGGCCGGGAACGTTGCTGTCGCGCGCTTTGAGAAGTTTTGCCTGTTCGTAGGTGGAAAAAAGATCGAGCCAGTTGCGGTTTAACAGCGCTTTTTCGTCGATGCCGGTGAGGGCCTTGGATGCGCCGGAAACGTGGATGATTTTGCCATTCTCGGCGACCTCGATGAAAAGATCGGCGACGGCAAAACTGAAGGCCACGAAACGGTCGCGTTGTTCTTTGAGGGTTTTTTCGTCGGACATGCACACTCTCCCGGCCTACTGCCAGCACCCTCAAGCTACCAGATTTTTGGCTTAAAAGTTATGGTTTTTGGAGGAAACGCGCGTAATCCACTGCGCCGTAAGAGAGAATACCGTCGCATCCGGCGCGTTTGAAAGCCAGCAGGCTTTCGGCGAGTGCGGCGTCGTAATCGAGCCAGCCATTCGCGGCGGCGGCGCGAAGCATCGCGTATTCACCGCTGACCTGGTAGGCGAAGGTGGGAACGTTGAAGGTATCTTTCACCGATTTGATGATATCGAGATAGGGCAGGCCGGGTTTGACCATGACCATGTCGGCGCCCTCGTTTATGTCCAATGCAACTTCGCGGAGGGCTTCGGCGGCGTTGGCGGGGTTCATCTGGTAGGTTTTTTTATCGCCCTTCAGAAAACCGGATGAACCGACCGCATCGCGGAAGGGGCCGTAGAAGCAGGACGCGTATTTCACGGCATACGAGAGTATGGCGGTGTCGGTGAACCCGTTTTGATCGAGGGTGCGCCGAATTTGACCCACGCGGCCATCCATCATGTCACTCGGGGCGATGATATCGGCGCCAGCCTGAGACTGAATCAGTGATTGTTTACAAAGAATTTCAACGGTTTCATCATTTAAAATCTTACCGTTGTGGACAAGCCCGTCATGACCATGGGTGGTGTAAGGATCGAGTGCCACATCGGTGATGATGCCGACATCGGGCAGTTCTTTTTTTATGGCTTGAATAGCGCGGCAGATAAGATTGCCGGGATTAAGAGCTTCGCGCCCGTCCATGGTTTTTTTCTCAGCCGGGGTAACGGGAAAGAGAGCGAAGGCGCGCATATCCAGATCGGCGGCGCGTTTTATGTCTTCCAGTAGTTGATCGATGCTCAGGCGTTCGACGCCGGGCATTGAGGGAACAGGTTCGCGGGCATTTGTGCCTTCAGTGATAAAAACGGGCCAGATCAGGTCGGCGGCGCGGACATGGTGTTCCTGCACCATGTCGCGGAGCCAGCCCTTCGAGCGCAGGCGACGCATACGAACCTGCGGGTAAGCGGCTTGTTCGGTTGCTTCAGTGTTGATGGCTGGCTTATGCTTCATGCGGATACTTAAAACCCGTTTATCATAATGAATCAAGATTTTTCCAAAGATGAAGTTCTGACCGAAATTAGGGACTCGCTGGGGCATATTACCCTGAACCGCCCTAAAGCGCTGAATGCATTGACGCTGGAGATGATCCGGCAGATTTGCGGGACGTTGCGGCAGTGGGAGAAAAATCCCGCTGTCCGGGCTGTTTTGTTTACGGGTGCCGGCGAGCGGGCGTTTTGCGCAGGGGGAGACGTAAAAGCGTTTCACCGTGCCGGGATGGCGTATCGCAGGGGCAATATCAGCCAGCCGGTTTCGGCGATGTTCTTCGCCGAGGAGTACAGTTTAAACCGTCAGATTTTTCATTACAAGAAGCCGACAATTGCGTTCATGGACGGAATCGTCATGGGCGGCGGGTACGGCATTGGCGGAAATTGCGCGCACAGAATCGTGAGTGAAAAAGCTCTGTTCGCTATGCCGGAGACGGGAATAGGATTTTTTCCGGATGTGGGGGCGGTGTTTCATTTGCTGCGCACGCCGCAGAATCTCGGGAAATATCTGGCTTTAACAGCGGCGCAGGTTGGCGCGGCGGATGTATTGCAGGCGACGCTTGCGGAGTATTTCGTGCCGTCGAATCGAAAAGAGGAATTGGTCGCGGCGCTGGCGTTCGGCGATGTTAAGAATACGCTTGCAGGATTTCATGAAGATAAAACGGGCGAGGGTGTTTTCGCGAAGAACGCCGAGCGCATAGAGCGGAATTTCAATTACCCGACGCTGAAAAAAATTCTCAGGAGTCTCGCGGAGGATACGTCGCCTTTTGCGCTGGAAACTCTGAGCCTGATCGAATCGCGTTCGCCGACCAGCGTGATGGTGACGGCGGAGCACCTGCGCCGCGCGGAAGGAAGGAGTTTCGATGACGTGATTGCCAATGATTTTATCCTCGCGCAGCGCTTCCTGGAGCGCGGTGATTTTTATGAGGGTATTCGTGCCGCCGTCATCGACAAGGACCGTAAACCGCGCTGGGATCCTGCGGGTTTTGACGGGGTGAGCAGCGAGATTGTGGAGGCGCATTTCGCCCCGACTGGCCATAATCTAGGGGATGTAAGGCTTTTTGCGCATTAAAGGCCGATAATTAAGGCTTTGATAACCTCTTTATCTTCATTATTATAAGAGCCAGAGGTTTTACCTTTGAAACAGCATCATTCGACTCTTCCTTCTGACAACAAAGCACTCCGGAGCGATCCCGTGACCAGTACGCCTTATTACGAAGCCATCCAGCTTATCGAGCGCCTGCACCGTCATTTTCTTGATGTGCTGAAGGTGGAGCTCGATAAAAAAGGTATCCAGGACATCAACAACGTCCAGAGCATGATCCTTTACAATATCGGGACCGATGAAATGACGGTCGGGGAATTGACGATCCGCGGTTATTATCTTGGCTCGAACGTTTCCTATAACGTCAAGAAGATGGTGGAGAACGGCTATCTCGTGCAGGAGCGTTCCGTGCATGACAAGCGCTCGATCCGCGTCAAGTTGTCTCCGAAGGGCGTTTCACTGCGTGATGCGATTTCCGACATGTTCCGCCGCCATGAAAAGGCGATTGCGGGAACGGAGATCAATGACGCGAAGCTGAACGGCCTGAATGATACGCTGAAAATGGTTGAGCGGTTCTGGGCCAGCCAAGCCAACTTTTCTGGTGGCGGTTACTAGTCAATTTACCCGAAAGCCTGAATACCCGTCTGCGCTTTTCCAAGGATGAGCGCGTGGATGTCGTGTGTGCCTTCATAGGTGTTCACGGCCTCTAAATTCATGACATGGCGGATGACGTGGTATTCGTCGGAGATGCCGTTGCCGCCCAGCATGTCGCGGGCGAGGCGGGCAATGTCGAGCGCCTTGCCGCAATTGTTGCGCTTAAGAAGCGAGATGGCTTCGGGCGCGGCGCGGTTTTCATCGCGGAGGCGGCCAAGGCGGTGACACGCTGCGAGGCCAAGCGTGATTTCCGTCTGCATGTCGGCGAGTTTTTTCTGGATGAGCTGCTGGGCCGCTAACGGTTTGCCGAAAAGTTTGCGCTCAAGCGTATATTCGCGCGCGATGTGCCAGCAGCTTTCCGCTGCGCCCATCGCACCCCACGCGATGCCGTAGCGGGCGGAGTTGAGGCACTGCATCGGGCCCTTGAGGCCTTTGACCTCGAGTTTGTTTTCGGCGGAGACCTCGACACCGTCCATGGCGATGCCGCCGGTGACGGAAGCGCGTAAGCTGAACTTGCCCTCGATTTTCGGCGCGGTGAGGCCTTTCATGCCTTTCTCCAGTATAAAGCCGACGATTTCGTTATTGTCGTCCTTGGCCCAGACGACGAAGACATCGGCGATGGGGGAATTGGTGATCCATTGTTTTGAGCCGGAGATGCTCCAGCCTTTGCCGGATTTTTTGGCGCGGGTACGCATCGCGGACGGGTCAGATCCGCCATCGGGTTCAGTTAAACCGAAACATCCGATAAATTCACCAGAGGCCAGTTTCGGCAGGTATTTTTTCTTCTGCGCCTCGGTGCCGAAGAGGTAAATCGGCAGCATGACGAGCGAGGATTGAACCGAATAACATGACCTGTAAGCGGAATCGACGCGTTCCATTTCTCTAGCGATGAGCCCGGCGGCGGTGTAGGACGTTCCGGCGCAGCCATAGCCCTCGATCATCGGGCCGAGCAGGCCGAGCGCGCCCATTTCCTTCATGATTTTGGGATCGAATTTTTCGTGGCGGTTGGCCTCGACGATGCGGGGCAGGAGTTTTTCCTGCGCGTAATCGCGGGCGGTTTGCTGCACCGCGCGTTCCTCGTCGGTGAGGAGTTCGTCGAGAAGGAGGGGGTCTTGCCAGCTGAAGTCGGGGCGGTGATTCATGGATTTTATTTAACCACGAAGACACGAAGGCGCGAAGAGTAAATAATGCCGTAATCCCGGCCCCCGCCTTCGCGGGGGTGAACTCCAGCCGGGACCCATTAGAAAGGTGGATAAATCCTATGGGCCCCGGCTTGCGCCGGGGTTACGAATGAGGGAAAATTTCATATGTCCAAGGAAGTACTTCAGGGTCGAGAGATTATCATCGAGTTCATGCCGGTCGGGAGCATCGTAAAGGTTTCGGCGATCGACAGCCTGAGCCTGACCGAGATTTCGATTCAAGGACCGGCAGCGGCTGGAAAAGAGACGCTGAAATATAACGCTATTAAACGTTTAGAATACGTCCTGAAGAAGAAGGGCTTAATAGGCTAATTTTTCGGCTTTTTGCTGGATTTATTATACTGAAAAACACTATATATTGTGCTCTTCAAGATTCTGAGGGGCCAGATTGAGCAATAAAACCAAAATCGCTATCGCCAGTGACCATGCCGGGTTTGAGCTGAAGCAGGCGGTGGTGCGGCATCTAGGCGCGGAGAATGTGCTGGACCTTGGCACTAACACCGTGGATTCCGTGGATTACCCGGATTTCGGCTATGCCGTTGGCAAAGCGCTTCAGGAAGGCAAGATCGAGCAGGGCATTGTGATCTGCGGCTCCGGGATCGGGATTTCGATTGCAGCGAACAGAAATCCGGCGGTGCGCGCGGCGCTGTGTATGAACACGGAAATGGCAAAACTGGCGCGCCAGCATAATGATGCGAATGTATTAGCGCTGGGCGCGCGGCTGGTGGATGAGAGCACGGCGCTGGATATTGTTAACGTATTTTTTAAAACTGAATTCGAAGGCGGGCGTCATGCGCGCCGCGTCGAGAAATTGACAAACTGCTAAGAAAGGGAAAGCAATGGGCATGGCACAAAAGAAAAACGAATATACCGAGGACGGATTTTTTACAGCGAATCTCGCTGCGGGCGACCCGGAAGTGTTCAAGGCCATGGAGCAGGAACTGCACCGCCAGCAGGACCAGATTGAACTGATTGCATCCGAAAATATTGCGAGCCGCGCGGTGATCGAGGCGCAGGGATCGGTGCTGACCAACAAATATGCCGAAGGATATCCGGGCAAGCGTTATTACCAAGGCTGCGAATTTGTCGACATCACGGAGCAATTGGCGATTGACCGCGCGTGCAAAATTTTCGGCGCGAAGTTCTGTAACGTGCAGCCGCATTCGGGTGCGCAGGCGAACCAGGCCGTGTTCATGGCGCTGCTGCAGCCGAATGATACGATTCTCGGTATGAGCCTTGCGTTCGGCGGTCACCTGACGCATGGCGCGGCGCCGAACCAGTCGGGCAAATGGTTCAAGGCTGTGCAATACCAGACACGTAAAGAAGATGGATTGCTGGATTACAATGAAATCCAGAAGCTCGCGAACGAGCACAAGCCGAAGATGATTATCGCCGGTGCATCGGCCTATCCGCGGGTCATCGACTGGAAGAAATTCCGCGAGATCGCGGATTCGGTTGGCGCGGTTTTGTTCGTCGACATGGCGCATTATGCGGGATTGATTGCGGGCGGATCGTACCCGTCGCCGATGCCCCACGCGCATGTGGTGACGACGACGACGCACAAGACGCTGCGCGGTCCGCGTGGTGGTATCGTTCTGACGAATGATGAAGACATCGCGAAGAAGATCAACTCGGCTGTGTTTCCCGGATTGCAGGGCGGTCCGCTGGAGCATGTCATTGCGGCGAAGGCCGTGGCATTTGGTGAGGCATTGCAGCCGAGCTTCAAGGTTTATGCGAAGGCGGTGGTTGAGAATGCAAAGATTCTCGCCGATGTGCTGGTGAAGGGCGGTCTGGAGATCGTGACCGGCGGCACGGACAGCCATATCGTTCTGGTCGATCTGCGTCCGAAGAAGCTGACGGGTAAGGTTGCCGACCTTGCGCTGGAGCATTCGGGGATCACCTGCAACAAGAACGCGGTGCCGTTTGACCCGGAATCGCCGTTCGTGACGTCGGGCATTCGTCTCGGCACGCCTGCGGGTACGACGCGCGGGTTCGGTCCGGCGGAGTGGAAAGAGATCGGCGGTTATATTCTCGAGGTTCTTGATGGTGTTGCCAAGAACGGACCGGAAGGGAATGGAGCCGTTGAAAAAGCCGTGCGCGCTAAGGTCAAGGCGCTGTGCGGGCGCTTCCCGATTTATGATGTGACGACACCTTAAAGGAGATCGATTGCGCTGTCCGTTTTGTGGAGATGAAGAGACGCAGGTAAAGGATTCGCGGCCGACGGAGGATAATTCCGCCATTCGCCGCCGCCGGTCCTGTCCCAAATGCGAGGAGCGTTTCACGACGTTCGAGCGCGTGCAGCTCCGCGAGATGACGGTCGTTAAAAACGGCAACCGCAAGCAGCCTTTCGACCGTGATAAAATTATTCGCTCGATGCAGGTGGCGCTCCGCAAGCGCCCGGCGCAGCTGGAGCATATCGAGAAAGCGGCTAACGAGATTGTTCGCCAGTTAGAGACGCAAGGCGAGGCCGAGATCAGTTCAAAGCAGGTCGGTGAACTGGTGATGAAGGCTTTGATTGATTTAGACGTCGTCGGTTATATCCGCTATGCGTCGGTTTATAAGGATTTCAGGAATCCCGGCGATTTCGATGAATTCCTGCAGAGCGTCAAAGACCTCCAGGAATCGGACCGCAAGGCCCGGAATAAAAGGGCCGGTTAAAAATTAAACACGGAGACCACGGAGGTCACGGAGTTTAATCAATATTTTTTCCGTGCGCTCCGTGAACTCCGTGTTAAAAATCAATTATGGATGATCTTGAATATATGCGCATGGCGCTGGCTTTGGCGCGCCGCGGATTGGGCCGTACGGCGCCGAATCCGGCTGTCGGCTGCGTGATCGTGAAGAAAGGCGTGGTCGTCGGGCGTGGGTGGACGGGTGATGGCGGACGGCCGCATGCGGAAGTCATTGCGCTGAAGCAGGCCGGCGCGGACGCGCAAGGTTCGACGGTCTATGTGACGCTGGAGCCGTGCGCACATCACGGCAAGACACCGCCCTGCGCCGAGGCATTGGTGAAGGCGGGGGTTCGCCGCGTGGTGGTGGCCTGTATCGATCCTAACCCGCAGGTTCTGGGCAAGGGCATCGAGATTTTAAAAGAGGCGGGCATCGAGGTTGTGCTCGGTGCTCTTGAGAATGAAGCGATCGTGCTGAACCAAGGGTTTTTCTGGCGATTTAAAGAGAGCCGTCCGATGGTGACGTTGAAAATGGCGGTGACGGGTGACGGGATGATCGCGCCGCCGTCGGGCAAACGTGAATGGATAACGGGTGAGCTGGCGCGCCGGCATGTGCACCTGATGCGCAGCCAGCATGACGCGATTTTGACTGCTGTGGGCACAGTTAAGAATGATAATCCGTTGCTTACGACGCGACTTGAAGGTGTCACACATAAAATTCCGCGTATCGTACTGGACAGAAAACTGGAAACGCCTCTGGATTCGCAATTGATGCGCACTGTAAATGACGCGCCGGTATGGATCTTTCATGGCGAGGGTGATGGGAGCGAATATGAGAAGCGCGGTGCGCGGTTATTTAATGTTGGTCACGATCTGAAGGCTGTGCTGGCCAAATTGATGGAGGAAGGCATTACGCGCCTGTTTTTTGAGGGCGGCGGGGCGGTTTTGCAGGAATTCGTGAAGTCCGGTTATGGCGACCGGTTTTTGCTTTATAAGAACCCGGCGAAGCAGTGGCCGGGGGGAAGGGCGCTGAATTTCCCTGAAATACGGGCGAAACTGGGGCTCAAACTCGAGGAAACGCGTGCTATCAGCGAAGATTTGCTGGAAATTTACGGGCGTTAAGCCTACATTCCCCCTCATGTTCACGGGCATTATCCAACATATCGGCACGGTCAAGGCTATCGAGAGCGATGGCGACACGCGCATTACGATTGAGACGGACATGGACCTGGGCGCCATGCCGCGCGGGGCTTCGATTTGCTGCTCGGGTGTGTGTCTTACCGTGGTTCAAAAGGGTGCGGGCTGGTTCGCTGTGGATGTATCACGCGAAACCCTTAGTCGTAGCGGTATTGGCCTGTGGATAACTGGGACGAGGATTAATCTTGAGCCGTCGTTGAAACTTGGCGACGAGCTGGGCGGTCATTTCGTGTTCGGCCATGTCGATGCACAGGCAGTTATCAGGGATATCAAGATGGCTGGAGATTCCATGGTGTTGTCGATTGAAGTGCCGGGAGAGCTGGCCGGGTTTATCGCACCAAAGGGTTCGGTGACGCTGGACGGTGTTTCGCTGACGGTAAACGAGGTGCGCGGCAATGTATTCACCGTGAATATCATTCCGTTTACGTGGGGCGTGACGACGCTTGGCGAACGCAAGCCGGGCGATAAACTGAATATCGAGATCGATATGCTGGCGCGGTACGTGGCGCGGGCACTCGGCATGAACCAGAGGAGCGCGGCATGAATAATATTCTGAAGATGCTGAAGCCGGGAGCGGATCCCAGCCCGTTTTCCTCGATTGAAGAGATCATCGCGGATATCCGCGCGGGCAAGGCAGTGGTGATTGTCGATGACGAAAACCGCGAGAACGAGGGCGATATCATTATCGCGGCGCAGTTTGCGACGCCGCAGGCGATCAATTTCATGATCCAGGAGTGCGGCGGTTTCGTGTGTCTGCCGATGGAAGGCGCGATGGTGGACCAGATTGGACTGCCGCTGCAGCCGCGTCAGAACGTCACCGACAACCAGGCGCGCTTCACGGTTTCAATCGAGGCCAAGGAAGGCGTGCATACCGGCGTTTCAGCGGAAGACCGCGCGAAGACGATTCAGGCGGCGATCAACCCGAAGGCGACGCCGGATGATATCTCGACGCCGGGACATGTTTTCCCGCTGCGCTCGAAAGATGGCGGCGTGCTGGTGCGTGCGGGTCATACGGAAGCGGCGGTGGATCTGGCAAGGTTAGCGGGTTTGCGTCCGGCAGGCGTGATCTGCGAGATTATGAACAAGAATGGTTCGATGGCAAGGCTGCCGGACCTCATTCCCTTTGCGGAAAAACATAAACTGAAGATCGGGACGATTGCCGACCTGATCGCTTACCGCCGTAGAACCGAGTCGCTGGTTCAGAAAATTTACGAGAGTGATTTTACAAGCGCTTACGGCGGGGAATTCAAGTTCAATCTCTATGCAAGCACGGTGCAATATGCGGAGCATATCGCGCTAACCAAAGGGAATATCAGACAAAAGCAGGGAGATTCCAGCGAGCCAGTGCTTGTTCGTATGCATGCTGTGGACTTTATTGGGGATATCCTTGGGGGTAACCCAAATCCCGCTCTCAAGCGTTCCATGGAAATCATCGGCAAAGAGGGACGCGGGATTATTGTCATTCTTCGCGATGCGGATCCGAAATCGCTTTCGCACCGCCTCACGGTTCATAATGATGGAAGGTCCGGCGCTTTGAAGGATTACGGCATCGGTGCGCAGATTTTACTGGATCAAGGTGTCACAAACATGACGCTGCTGACTGATCATCCGAAAAACGTTGTTGGCCTCGAGGGCTATGGCCTGTATATAGCCGGTCACAGACCGCTCAGCGCGTAAGGAAATTCATTCATGCCCATTGCCCATGTCCTGATTGTCGAGGCGCGCTTCCACGAAAATATCGGCGATATGCTGGTGCGCGGCGCGAGAGAAGCACTTGAGGCAGCGGGCGTGACGTATGAGCATATCACCGTGCCGGGAGCGCTGGAAATTCCGGCTGTTATCAAGATTGCATCCGAAAGAACCTTGAGCCGTTTTGATGCGTATGTGGCGCTTGGATGCGTCATTCGCGGCGAGACCTATCATTTTGAAATTGTCAGCGATGAGAGCGCGCGGGGGATCGGCGAGCTCGGCGTTCATTATGGCCTTCCGGTCGGTAACGGGATCATCACTGCGGAAAATATGGAGCAGGCGATTGCGCGCGCCAACCCGGCGGAAAAAAATGTGGGCGCGGGGGCAGTTCGCGCGGCGCTGCGTGTTCTCGAGCTCAAGCGCGAAAATTCTAAAGTCAAAAAGGTATCGTAATGAGTGCGGAGAGTAGAAAGCCATCGGCCAAGGCTAAAAATCTCGCGGCGCGTCTGCTCGCGGTGCAGGCGCTGTACCAGTCGATCCAGAACAAGCAAAGAATTTCAAAAGTCAGCCAGGAATTCCTGTCAACGCGCGTCGGGATGGAAGTCGAAGGTGAGACAATGGTTGCCCCTGATGGCGCGCTGTTCGAAAAGATTTTGGGTGCAATCGAGGATCGCGGCGATGATTTAAGCAATATCATTAATGCCAATATCACCAATGAGAACAAAGATGTTGGAATGTTACTTAAAGCGATACTTATGTGCGCCGCGGCTGAACTGCTGGTGAACCAGGAAACGGATCAGGGCATCATTATTAACGACTATATCAATGTGGCGCACGGATTCTTCGATTCCGGCGAAACCGGCTTCATAAACGGTATTCTTGACGCAGTTGCGAAGACAATTCGTTCATAAAAATATTAATTAAATCAATATCTTAGTATGGCGCGATGGCTTATTTTAAGCCTTTGTAACATGCCGTTAATCATTTGAGGGTTATGATTAATGTTAGGGTTCATATAAGAAGAATAATAAGGGGTTTTCCTAATGCGCATGATTTTAATCGCGGTTGTCGCGTTACTTGTGCTCGGTGGAGGTGGTGCCGGCGCATATTTCTATTTCTCGAAACCGGCGGAAGCTTCGGCCGGTGAAGCGGCCAAGGAAGTTGCCGCAACTCATAAAAAAGAGGAGAAGAAAAAAGGTGGCGGCGGTCATGGCGGGGGCGGTACTGAATTCGTCGAGCTCGATCCGCTGATCCTGCCGATCATTGACAGTTCAGGTGTGACCCAGACGGTGAGCCTGGTGATTGCCCTGGAAGTCGAGGACAAGGTTAAGGCCGAGGAGGTCAAGAAACTGACCCCGCGTCTTAAAGACGCTTATATCCAGGATATGTATGGAGTTCTTAACAAGCACGCGGCCCTGAAGGGCGGTGTGGTGCAGGTAGCGGCGGTTAAAAGCCGCCTGACGAAGATTACGACGGATGTTCTCGGCGAGGACATGGTGTCGGAAGTGCTACTGCAGGTGGTGCAACAGCGCCCCATTTAAGTTTTATATGTGAACCCTCTATTTATTGGACCCGGGCCTTAAAAAAGCCCGGGTTTTTCTTTCAAACTCTACTTTGGCGGACATCTCTTCGCGCGTTTCTGCGCTTCCGCTTCTCAAATACTTCAATGTATTCTGCGAGGCGGTTCTCGAAACGCGCGAATATCTGCCACGCCAAAGCGAATTTGAAAAGCCACAGGCTCTAAATGCCCACAAAAAAAGAGTATTTTCTTAAAAAGAGGGCTTTATCTGGTCTCAAATAATGGTTAGTCTCTCCCCGGATTTTGAAAAATAAAAACGAGGACGTATATGACTTTTTCTTTCAGTGACCCCTATGTAATCATTGCCCTTTGCGGCATTTTGGCTCTTCTTTATGCCATCGTGTCTGCAAAGCAGATCATGAGCAAAAGCGCCGGTAACGCGCGCATGCAGGAAATTGCGGCTGCCATTCAGGAAGGTGCGAGCGCTTACCTGAACCGTCAGTACAGCACCATCGGCCTCGTCGGGGGCGCTGTTGTTCTTGTCCTTTATTTCACGCTCGGCTGGCACGTTGCCGGCGGCTTCATCGTCGGCGCGGTTCTTTCGGGTATCGCAGGCTATGCAGGCATGCTGGTTTCGGTGCGTTCGAACGTTCGTACCACGCAAGCCGCGACGGAAGGTCTTAAGCAAGCATTGAACGTTGCGTTCAAAGCGGGCGCGATCACGGGCATGCTGGTTGTCGGTCTCGGTCTTCTCGGCGTTGCGGGTTACTATTACGGCCTGCAGCAGCATTTCGGTCTCGAAGCACTGGAAGGCGATGAGCGCGCGGCAGCATTGCGCGTCATTCTCGAAGGCCTCATCGGTCTTGGTTTCGGTGCGTCCCTGATTTCGATCTTCGCTCGTCTCGGCGGCGGTATCTTTACTAAAGGTGCTGACGTCGGCGCGGACCTCGTCGGTAAAGTTGAAGCGAACATCCCGGAAGATGACCCAAGAAACGCAGCGGTTATCGCCGACAACGTGGGCGACAACGTGGGCGACTGTGCCGGTATGGCCGCAGACCTGTTCGAAACCTATGCGGTGACTGTCGTTGCGACGATGCTGATCGCGTTCAGCACGTTCGGACCGGAAAACGTAGAAACGATGATGCTGCTCCCGCTGCTGGTGGGTGCTGTATCGATCGTTGCGTCGGTTATCGGGACATATTTCGTTCGTCTCGGCGCCAGCAAAAACATTATGTGGGCTCTTTATAAGGGCTTCATCGTCAGCGCGCTTCTTTCTGCCGTATTCGTTTATTTCGGCGGCACGAAACTTGCGCTGCCGGCGGAAATCACGACGCTGAATGAAACCGTTATTACACTGAAGGATCTGTTCCTGTGCGTGCTGACCGGTCTTGGCGTTACGGGCCTGCTCGTATGGATTACCGAATACTACACGTCGACGAAGTTCCGTCCGGTGAAATCGGTTGCGAAAGCATCTGAAACCGGCCACGGCACGAACGTCATTCAGGGTCTGGCCGTTTCTCTAGAATCGACCGCTCTGCCTGTCATCGTCATCTGCGCAGGTATCTACATTGCCTTCACGCTCGCTGGCCTCTACGGCATCGCGATGGCGGCGACGGCAATGTTATCGCTGGCCGGTATGGTTGTGGCGCTTGATGCTTACGGTCCGGTTACCGACAACGCCGGCGGCATCGCCGAGATGTCGGGTCTGCCGAAAGAAATCCGCGTAACGACCGACGCGTTGGATGCAGTCGGCAACACGACGAAAGCCGTTACGAAAGGCTATGCGATCGGCTCTGCCGCTCTTGCATCGCTTGTGCTGTTCGCCGGTTACACGGAAGAAATCAAACACTACCTGCCACAGTACGCAGATCTCAGCTTCCCGCTCGAAGAGCCGTGGGTTGTGATCGGTCTGTTCGTTGGCGGTTTGCTGCCTTACCTGTTTGGCGCGATGTCGATGACGGCTGTTGGCCGCGCGGCTGGTTCCGTTGTGGTTGAGGTTCGCAGACAGTTTCGCGAGATCAAAGGCATCATGGAAGGCACAGCAAAGCCCGAATACGGCCGTGCCGTCGACTTGCTGACGAAGGCCGCGATTAAAGAAATGATCGTGCCTTCCTTGCTCCCGATCGCAGCGCCTATTGTGTTGTTTGCTGTCGTGTACAAACTCACGGACGACATGGGCTCCGCGTTCCAGGCACTGGGGGCGTTGCTGATGGGTACGATCGTGACGGGTCTCTTTGTCGCTATCTCGATGACCTCGGGCGGCGGCGCGTGGGACAACGCGAAGAAGCTGATCGAAGAAACGGGCGAAAAAGGTAGCGAAGCTCACAAGGCCGCTGTCACCGGCGACACGGTTGGCGACCCGTACAAAGATACCGCTGGCCCGGCAATCAACCCTTTGATCAAGATCGCGAACATCGTTGCGATCCTGCTGGTGGCGATTGTCGCGAAATATTTCGGCGTTGCACCGGTCGTGCACTAAGCGAAATCAACTCACAAAAAACCCCGCTTCGGCGGGGTTTTTTATTTACGAGAATTAAATGCGGGATCAACGACCGGGTCTGGTTGCCGAACCGTTGGATTGCGTGTTGAAGCGGCCGATATTGCCAAGCATCTGTTGCATGATTGTCATGTCGTTGCCGTGCGTCGGGGTTTTGCTGCGCTCGATAGGGACATCAAGGCTCGCGCCCTTGGGCATTTCCTTCAGGAAATAAACCGTGCTGTCGGGATTGAAGACGACGACCACGACGCGTTCCTTGGTTACGTCGGGATCAAGAATGCCTTTTTTCTCGGTTTCCTGACCGATGTAGTACCAGACGTCGTCGTTGAAGGGTGCCTGTGTAGTAGGCGAGCCGAGAATGCGCAGAACGTCGGAGCGCGTATGAATGCCGGGGATGATGGTTTTCATCTGCTGGTCTTCCAGCATGTTGCCGCGCTGCGCGACCGTCGGGGTGCAGGCAGGCGCGGCGAGCAATGCAGCCGCGGCCAGAAGCAGAAATTTCGAAGTCTTCGGTTTCATATATTTCATGTACTCATCCGGGCTTTTAATCTATATCTCATCCCGAGCCAAGTCGAGAGGGCTTAGAGAACATGCTGGCTTTTCTAAAGAAAAAAACACCCCATGCCGACCCGGCAAAACGGGCTTATGCGCAGATTCTGCAGCATATCCGTGCGCCGATTTTCTATACAACGTACGGCGTGCCCGATTCCTTCGACGGGCGGTTCGACCTGTTATTGATTCACCTCTTTTTAGTGATTAACAGGCTGGCCAATGAGGGGGAGCAGGCCAGGGAATTCAACCAGGCCCTGTTCGACGTTACATTCGCCGATATGGACCAAACCCTGCGCGAGATGGGGATCGGTGATATGGGCGTGCCCAAGCACCAGCGCCGGATGATGAAAGGTTTCAACGGGCGCATGCATGCCTATAATGAGGCGCTGAAGCAGGGAGAGGGCGCCTTCGCGATTGCCCTGCGCCGAAATCTTTACGGGACGATTGAGGACACAGAGGTTCCTGACATCCAGAAAATCATGCGCTATATAAGAGAAAGTATGGCAGTGATGGCGCAAAATCCGGTTTCAGGAATATTGAACGGCGAGGTTGCCTTTGCGCCGCAGGAGCAGAAATGACACGTAAAAAACAGGATATCGGCGCACCTGAATGGTCGCATTTTGTGGAAGCCGAGAAGATCGGCAACACGCCCATGAAATTGACCCTTTCCCCGACAGACGATGAGCGCAAGAGGCTTACGAAGCGGATGGGGCTGGTGGATTTGCGCAGCCTGGAATCGGATCTGGTCATGAGCCGCGATTCCGGCAGCAACGTGATTTTCGTTTCGGGGCAGATCCGCGCTGCAGTGACGCAGAATTCGGTCGTCAGCGGCAAGGCTATTAAAACCGATATCATCGATAGTTTCGAAGCATGGTATGCCGATCCGGAGCAGGCGGTATCATTTGCCAAGGCGAAACAGGAGCGTCTGACGCGGGACGGGCAGGCCGATATGCCATTTTTAGACGAGAGCGAAGATCCGGAGCCTGTGATTGATGGCAAGATCGATGCGGGCGAGCTGGTGGCGCAGTATCTATCGCTGGCTATCGACCCTTATCCCCGGCTGGAGGGCGAAGAATATGGCGGCGAGAGCGGGCTGAAGGTCCAGGCGGGCGAGCCTTATGAGAACCCCTTTGCCGCCTTAAAAGACTGGAAAAAGGGCGAATAAATCGTCGGCTTTTGGTCTGCAAACAGCGGTTTTCTGCGCTTCCGCTTCTCAAATACGCCAAATGTATTCTACGATGCGGTTCTCGAAAACCGCTGTTTTCGCCTCAAAATCCTCGATTTAAGGCGACTGGATGATTTTTACTTGCATCCACGGGCTGTTTTCGTTAATAAAAGCCCCTGATTTAGAAGGATTAAAACAATGGCTGTTCCAAAGCGAAAAACATCGAAATCCCGCCGCAATATGCGCCGCTCCCATGACGGCCTGACGGCTACCAACTGGGTTGAAGATTCAAACACAGGCGAACCTGTGCGCCGCCACCATGTCGACCTGAAAACAGGTATGTACAAAGGCAAGCAGGTTCTCGCGGCCCGCGACTAATCATTCGCGCCGGGGCTCTGGAATCCTTTCGGGTCCGTGGTATAATCCGCAGTCCTACGTCCGAACCGGGAGAGGGTTCACCCCTTGTCTGATTTCACACACACTGTCACCGCGCTGCACGCGATCACTATTGCCGTGGATGCCATGGGCGGCGATTTCGGACCCGAGATCGTCATTCCGGGTCTCAATATCATTCACGAAGAGAACAAGGATATCCGCTTTATCCTAATTGGTGATGAGAGCCGGATTTATCCTTACCTGAATAAATATTCCGATTTGAAAGATGTATGCCGCGTCGTGCACACCGACAGGATGGTGCGCAACAATGAAAAGCCGTCGGCGGCGTTGCGTGCGAGCAAGGGCACCAGTATGCGCATGGCGATTGAGGCCGTAGCGGAAGGACATGCGCACGCCGCAGTTTCAGCGGGCAATACCGGCGCGTTGATGGCGATGGCGAAAGTTGTTTTAAGAATGCTGCCGGGGATTCACCGGCCCGCGCTGGCAAGTGTTTTTCCGTCGATGCATGGCAGTACGGTGATGCTGGATCTTGGCGCGAATGTGCTGGTCGATGCGGAGACGCTGACGCAGTTTGCCGTTCTGGGCGCGGTGTTCGCGCGTGCGCATAAAGGAATTCAAGTGCCGACGGTCGGTTTGCTGAATGTCGGTTCCGAAGAGATGAAAGGCCCGGATCACGTTCGCGCGGCGCATAACATCCTGTCGAAAGTTGATTTCCCAGGACTATATAAAGGATTTGTCGAGGGCGACGATATCACCAAGGGTACGGTGGATGTCGTTGTGTGCGACGGTTATGCGGGCAATATTGCGTTGAAAACCGGCGAAGGCGTGGGACGCATGACGGGATATTATTTCAAGGAAGCGATTAGTTCCGATCCGCTGGCTATTCTCGGCGGGGCGCTGGCGTTTTTCGCGATGAAGCGTTTCAAGCATAAGGTTGATCCGCGTTTGTATAACGGCGGCGTGTTTGTGGGCCTCAACGGCGTGTGCGTCAAAAGCCATGGCGGCACGGACGGTCTCGGATTTTCGAGCGCGGTGCGTCTGGCGACACAACTCGCGCGGCAGGGCTACGTCAAGAAAGTGTCCGATGAAATCAACCGCCTGATGAGCCAGGATTCATTCCTCTCGCAAGGGACATACGAGGGTTAGATGAGCATTACTGCGGTCATCCGCGCCACGGGCGGTTATCTTCCCAAAAAAATCGTCACAAATGCCGATCTTGAAAAGCTGGTCGATACGTCTGATGAGTGGATCGTCAAGCGCACGGGTATACGCGAGCGCCGGCTGGCTGAAGCGCATGAGACAACCGGAACTATGGCGATCGAGGCCGGGAAGCAGGCGCTGGCGAATGCGAAGTTAGAAGGCAAGGATATCGATACGGTTATTGTCGCGACAACGACGCCGGATAAGAAATTTCCGGCTGTTGCTGTGAATGTTCAGCAGGCGCTCGGCATCCCGCCGGGGCCGGCGTTCGATGTGCAGGCTGTGTGCACAGGATTCGTTTATGCGCTCGGCATCGCCAACAGTTTTATCCAGACGGGTATTTCGAAACGGGTGCTGGTGATCGGCGCGGAGAAAATGTCCTCCATCGTCGACTGGAATGACAGGGCGACGTGCGTGCTGTTCGCGGACGGCGCGGGCGCGGCGATTTTGGAAGTGAATACGAAAAATGACGGGCGCGGGGTGATCTCGACGCATCTTTATGCCGACGGGCGGTTCCAGGATCTGCTGTTCGCCGATCCGTTGATCGTCATGGAAGGGCGCGAGGTGTTCAAGAACGCCGTCCAGTTCATGGCCGATGTCGTGGAAGAAGTTCTGGCGAAGAACAAACTGAAGTCGGAAGATATAAGTTTACTAGTACCTCACCAAGCCAATATCCGCATTATCGAAGCGACGGCCAAGAAGCTGAACCTGTCGATGGACAAGGTTGTGACGACGGTGGAGCGCCATGGCAATACGTCGGCGGCGTCGATCCCGCTGGCGCTGCATGAGGCCATGGAAGCCGGTCGAATCAAGGCGGGCGATCTCGTTCTGCTTGAAGGGATGGGCGGCGGCCTGACATGGGGTGCTCTTTTAGTTCGTTTTTAACTAGTATTTTTGGCGGAATTTAATAAATTGAAAAAAACCTCTAATATACTTCTCACATGATGAACTATTTTTCTAAATCCGTTATTTTTGTAACTCTATTCGTCCTCTGGCTTTCGCCAGGGACTGCGCATTGCGAAAGCGAAGTGAAATCTCTGA
Source organism: Alphaproteobacteria bacterium (assembly GCA_017999645.1). GTDB lineage: Bacteria > Pseudomonadota > Alphaproteobacteria > Micavibrionales > Micavibrionaceae > UBA7657. The sequence continues at coordinate 7,388 of JAGNLJ010000005.1, read as the reverse complement.
CGCTTGAAGGGGGTCCTATATGGACCAAGCATTTTCAAAGCGGCGATGAAGATTTCCGGAATCATCACGGATTAGGAGTTTTGAAGGTTCATACCAAGAAGTATGGTAACTGGGCGTTGTATGTATTATCGCCCAATAGTGTCGATCGCACATCTTTGGGCGCGGGCTATGTTACCAATCCTTATGTCATCCCTTTGGGTCCGGTGGATTTGGAGTTATCCGGCGCATTAGGATTGGTTACAGGCTATCAGGACTATCCTGTGCCCTTACTGGTAGGGCAAGCGCGACTGGTTCTTTATGAAAGCGGCGCCTGGAATACCGGTCTTTCAATGGCCGCCTTACCTTATTATACCGAGGACAGAAACGGGGGTGATAACGAGTTTGGCATTGCGGCAACTACACCGTTTCTTAGTATTCGTTATAATTTTTAACTCTCTTTTCACTTAAAGAGACGGTGATGCCGCTATCGTAGCAATGAAATTAATAGATTGTTCTACCCCCTTGAATTGAATCGGTTTTTTTGCAGTTTAGTTTGACGACCCCCCATGAAATGGCTAACCTGAATACATTCACGTATTGGGAGTCATAATGGAAAGCAAAACAATCACCAGGGCGGACCTGGCCGAAGCTGTTTACGAACAAGTCGGCCTTTCCCGCAACGAATCATCGGACCTTGTTGAAGTGCTTCTTGAAGAAGTCTGCGCAGCGCTCGTAACCGGCGACAACGTCAAGATTTCATCCTTTGGCAGTTTTTCAGTCCGCAAAAAGGGCCAGCGTATCGGCCGTAACCCGAAGACCGGCGTCGAAGTGCCGATTTTACCAAGGAAAGTTCTGGTATTCCGTGCGAGCCATGTGCTCAAGGACCGCATTAACAAAGGGCAATAGCCCGTTCTAAAAAAAAGTTTAAAACAGGGAGATTCATCATGAACGCACAATCAGGGCCTCTGAAGCAGGACCAGTTCCAGCCAAGCGTTAATCTTGTCGCGCCTGAAGCACCGAAGCAGGATGCAGCACCGCAGGCACCCGAAGCCCCCGAGAAATCCCGCAAGGCGCCGAGCGCTTTCCGCACCATCAGCGAAGTGGCGGATGATCTAAACGTCCAGCAGCATGTGCTGCGGTTCTGGGAAACCAAGTTTTCGCAAGTTCGTCCCCTGAAGCGAGGCGGCGGCCGCCGTTATTACCGTCCGGAGGATGTGGACATCCTGAAGACGATCCACCACCTCCTGTACACCCAGGGCTACACCATTAAGGGCGTCCAGAAGCTTTTCCGCGAGCAGGGCAAGAACAAGGTGGTCGAGAAGACCCCGCCCGAGGCGCGTAACAGTAATGTGCCCCAGCAAGCCCCTCAAAAGGCTGCCCAGGCGGGTTTGAGCGACCGTCAGCGCGCGGCGCTGCAATCTCTGGCCGGGGAGTTGAAAGAACTCCGGGCCATGATCGCGGAAACCGAATAATTCCCTAAATCTTGCAAATAGACGCCGGGGCCCTTATAAGCTCAGGCTATCGGAACGTGGCGCAGCCTGGTAGCGCACTTGCATGGGGTGCAAGGGGTCGCAGGTTCAAATCCTGTCGTTCCGACCATTACTTAACTGGCATAAAGTTTGAATACAGGATTTTAACCTGCGTTTTTAAAGTTTGCGCGCCTTCGCGCGCGGGGGTCTAAATCCTGTCGTTCCGACCATTTCTTTAGTCCGACCATCCTTTTTATTCCCGGGGGAAATCATGGCAAATACCTACGACAAGAACGTTTCTGCGTTCAAAAAATGGCTGCCGATCAAGACATGGCTTGGCAAGCAGTCGGGTCCGGCCAACGGACCGGCCAGCATCGCCGTCGCCTGCGACCAGGTGAACCGCGCGGTTAATAGCGGCTTTGTCTACCAGCGCGACGGGCTGAGCGATGTGTGGTACACGCCGGAGCAGTTCGTCAAATTCAAGGGCGGGGATTGCGAGGATTTTTCCATTTATAAAATGCACAAGCTGATACAGTTGGGCGTGAAGCCCTCGCAGATGGAGATGGTGATCTGCATCGACAAGAAGAGCCGGGAGTACCATGCGGTGCTGCGGGTGTTCAGCGGGAATTACCAGTACATTCTCGACAACCAGACTGTCATGGTCATGAACAAGGATTCCTATAACGCGCGCTATTCGCCCATCTATGCCATCGGGGTGCCGGGCTGGCGCGCGTGTTCGGCCTGATTTATAATCATGGAATGAAATTATTCGTTTATGTCACGTGCCCGGACCGCGAGGAAGCCGGGAAGATCGCCGCCACGCTGGTCGAGAAGCGCCTCGTTGCCTGCGCGAATATCATGGCGCCGCATGAGGCGGTCTATCAGTGGAAGGGTAAGGTCGAAAGCGCGACGGAAATCGCCATTGTCATGAAGACCCGGAGTGACCTGTTCGAGGATGTGAGAGAAGAAATCCTGAAGCTGCACAGCTATGAGACGCCATGCATCGTCGCGCTGCCGATCGAGAAGGGCCATGCGCCGTTTCTAAAATGGATTGAGGAAGAGACTTTAAAGTGATTTTTCCATGTTCGCGCAGGCAAGGGGCCTGCTATCGGCATCGAGCTGTAAGTCTATTCTGCCGAACTCTTCAACGTTAAATGAATAGGGCGCCGGCCATTTTTCAAAAAGGGCGTTGAGTTTATTTCTGTGCTCGCTCTCAAGCTGGTCGTATTTCATTCGCAGAGCAGCCGACAGCTCCCCATTTTCCATCGGCGTTGCGGTGATGTTTTTCGTGTATTCATACATTTCACGGGCGGATGCGCGGAATATTTCGCGAACGCCGTTATAGACCTCCTGTGGCACTTCTTTCGGATGGCGAAGTGCCATTGTTTGAAACACAGTTAAGGTAAACTTGACTGCGCGTGGATCGCATATCTCGAAGTGCGCTTTTAATTGCTTATAATAATTTGGAGATGTTGTTTCCTGTGCGGCGGGTTCGCTGGCAAGGGTTGCGCCAGGCCCGCTAATCAATTCATTGGCGGCAAGAACGCAGGCGGTGAAAAAAGAAGCTCTTACAGAGTTACGCATTGTCTAACTTTACATCATCCAGGTTCAGTTTCATTGGGGGCTGTGTTCGAGTTTTATGGGTGTGATTTCCGTGAAAGGGCATGCGCCGGGCATGGTTTCCAATTCGACTTCTATCGTGGCGATACGTGAATCCTCATCAGGCGCGGGGGAGGTAGCCAAAAGATTATTAATCAGGATTTCTGTTTCGTTGTTCACAAACCTGACCAGTGTTTCGGGCCTGATGTTTTTCTGATGAAGTTTGTTTTTTATAATTTGCGGCAATGCTTTAAATATTTCTGTCACGATGGCGGCTATCTTTGGAGGAATGTCATCCGAAAGGGTTTGCGTGAAGATGAAAGTGTTCAGCGTGTTGTCTTTGTCGCATGTGGAGAGGTCTGTTGAGGTGACGTATCTTGTACTGACTTCCGGCCGGTCGGGCACGGGTTCCTGGACATCAATCCTGCCCTCAGGAATTTCGAACTGGGTGAGCGTGGCATGACCTGGCGTGCATAGCAGGGTTGAGGCAAGGGCGAAGGTTCCGAGAAGGGTCGATTGAGGATTTATACGCATTTCAAACTCTTTTTACGCAGTTTCATCTTTTAAAGATGAGCGCCGGGCTCGGAAGCAGCGGCTATCACCGGGTTAGCAGGGCAGTTTTCAGATTGAACTTCTATATCTTTTACGATTATTTCGCCAGGGCTGCGGCCATAATATGCAGACATTCCGGGCGCTGTTTCTTTTAAGAAATTTGCCACGCTTACCTGGTTTATTTTGTTCGATAGGGCAAGCTCCGGGCCAATGATTTCCCTGATTTTTTTAATGTCGCTGGTTTTTCTGACGGTTTCGTAAAAAACCGTTTCCATTTTGTATGCCTCTTCTAGGAAAAGCTGAATTATCGTGCTTTTTGCCCATTCCGGAAGTTCGCGAGGAACCACTTGCTCAAGTTTCAGAACGCTTTTTTTATCGTAGGTATCGCAGGCACTTATTTGTGCGATAAGACCTGTTTCCTCCAGGCGATTTTTTTTAGAAATGTCTTCTGCATAAGCATTTGCAGACATCGTTGAGGCTAGAACAAAAGCCATGAACGCGGATGGTGTGCGCATTTTCCCAACTCCCTGTATTTTTTTATAAGATTTATCTAATTAGTAGTTATGTATACATACCTTGTCAATAACGCTATAAAAGGTAATATAATACCGCAAATGAAACCCATTCTTTTTATTGGGTTTTTTGTTGACAGGCGGACGGATGATGGGGCATAAAGCGCCATCTTCAAGAGGAAAAAACAATGATTATTACCACGACAACCAAATCGCTGAAGCCAGCGGAAGTGCAGAAAAAGTGGATTCTGATCGATGCCGAGGATCTCGTTCTCGGACGTCTGGCCAGCGTCATCGCCATGCGCCTGCGCGGCAAGCACAAGCCCCAATTCACACCGCACGTCGATTGCGGTGACAACGTTATCGTCATCAATGCCGATAAAGTTAAAATCACCGGCAAAAAAGCCGATGACGAAATCTTCTACTGGCACACGGGTCACCCCGGCGGAATTAAAGGCCGCAGCCGTAACCAGATCCTGGCCGGCAAGACGCCTGAGCTCGTGATCGAGAAGGCCGTGCAGCGCATGCTGCCGCATCCCGGTCCGCTTTCGCGCAAAGTGCTCTCGAACCTGCATGTCTATGTCGGCGCGACGCACCCGCATGAAGCGCAGCAACCCGAGAAACTCGATGTTGCTTCCATGAATCCGAAAAACAAAAGGGCATAATCACCATGGCCAAGAGAGACGATAAAAATAAAGACGCGCCGAAAGTTGAAGTAAAGCGCAGCTCGCGTAAGAAGCCCGCCGCTACCGAGATGGCGGATATCGGCGCGGCAATGCCCGCTGAACAGGCTGCGAGACCCAAGGCGCTGGATTTCAAATCAGCACCGCAGAACGAGCCTAAAAAGCGCGAGCCGAAAGTCGATGCACGCGGTCGTTCGTATGCAACGGGCCGCCGTAAGGACGCCGTTGCGCGTGTGTGGCTGCAGCGCGGTAACGGGAAGGTTACGGTCAATGGCCGCGACCAGGCTGTTTATTTCGCACGCCAGACGCAGCGCCTGATCCTGAACCAGCCGTTCCTGATCGTTGGCAGCGTCGGTCATTTCGACATCGTCTGCACGGTGAAGGGCGGCGGATTGTCCGGCCAGGCCGGTGCGGTCCGTCACGGGATTTCCCGCGCGCTTGAGAACTTTGACCCGCAATACCGTCCGGCCCTGAAAAAAGCCGGCATGCTGACCCGCGACAGCCGCGTGGTTGAACGGAAAAAAGTCGGCAAGCACGGCGCCCGTCGTACCAAGCAGTGGGCGAAGCGTTAATCCGCTTTTACGAGTTACAAAAAACCCCGCTTCGGCGGGGTTTTTTATTGGCTGTTCTTTAGCTGGATTTTTTCTTCACGTAGCTGCCGGGGGCGGGTTCGATGCCCTTGCCGACCTTGCGGGCGGCAGTTTTTTCACGTGCGTAGGTGGCGATCCATTTCTGCCAGTGAGGCCACCAGGAGCCTTCGTTCTGGGTAGCGGCGTCCATCCAGTCGCCGTTGGGTGCGCCGGTTTTGGGTGAGGTCCAGTAGCAGTATTTGTTTTTGGCGGGTGCGTTGACAATGCCGGCGATGTGGCCGGACGCGGCGAGCGTGAAGCTGATGTTTTTGCTTCCCAACAGCTTGATCCCGGCATAGGTGGCTCGCCACGGGGCGATGTGATCTTCGCGGGTCGAGAGAAAATAGGCGGGCGCGGTGATTTTCTTGAGGTCGATGGGTGTGCCAAGTATGGCGATGCCGCCCGGTTTGGTCAGTTCGTTGTCGCGGTACATTTTGCGCAGGTAAAAGCTGTGCATAGCAGCGGGCATATTGGTGGAGTCATCGTTCCAGTAGAGAAGGTCGAACGGGAACGGGTCACGGCCCATAAGGTAGTTGTTCACGACGAAGGACCAGATGAGATCGTTGGCGCGCAGCAGGGTGAAAGTTTTCTGGAGATTTTTCGCTTCAAGCACGCCTTTTTCGGCCATGGCCTGATCCATGAGTTCGAGCTGGCTGTCGTCCATGAAGAGTTTCAGGTCGCCGGAATTTTCAAAGTCGAGCAAGGTGGTGAGGAAGGTGGCGGAGGCGATGAGGTTTTCTTTTTTCTTGTCGGCCAGCCATGCAAGCGTGATAGCCAGTAGCGTGCCGCCGAGACAGTAGCCGACGACGTTGCAATCCGGTTCACCCGTGATGTCACGGATCTGTTCCAGCGCGTCGAGCACGCCTTCCTGCATGTAATCCTCAAAACGTTTCTGCGCCAGCTGTGCATCGGGATTGACCCAGGAAACTGCGAACACGGTGTGGCCCTGTTCGACGGCCCAGCGTATGAAGGAATTATCCTCGCGCAGGTCGAGGATGTAATATTTATTGATCCATGGCGGGATGATCAGGAGCGGGCGTTTGAATACCTTATCGCCCATAGGTTCATACTGGATCAGCTGGATCAGGTCGTTCTGATAAATGACGCTGCCCGGTGTGTTGGCGATGTTTTCTCCAAGCTTGAAGGCGTTGTAATCGGTGGTGCTGATTTTAAGTTCGCCGTCGCCGCGCTCGAGGTCTGCCACGAGATTTTCGAGACCTTTTACGAGGTTTTCACCGCCGGTTTTGAGGGTTTCTTTCAGGACTTCCGGGTTGGTCATCAGGAAATTGGTGGGCGAGAGTGCGTCGACGAAAAGCTTGGTGTAGAAAACTAGCTTTTCTTTTTTGTCGGTATCCAGCCCCTCGGCACCGCGCACCGTTTTGTCCATCCAGTGGCAAGTGAGCAGGTAGGATTGCTTAATATAATCGAAGAGGGCGGATTCCTGCCATTCAGGGGCTTTGAAACGGCGGTCGCCTTTTTCGGGCTGAATGATTGTCTTGCCGTCTTCGCCGAGGAATTTCATGGCGCTTTCCTGCCAGAGGCGGAACCAGTCGTTCCAGAAACCCTGCTGCATCTGCCAGAATTTTTCCGGGTCGGCGGCCATGCGGTTCAGGAATTCGAGATAGGCGTCCTTGATATGGAACGGGTCGAAATTCTGTTTGGCGAGGTCTTCGCCCATGCGTGCGAAGTAGTTTTCCAGGATGGGCGCGGCACGTTCATAAACCGCGAGCAAGGCCTGGCCGAGCGCGACCGGATCGGGCATGGCGGCACCATTATTAACTGAGGCGTTGGGAGATGCTTTGGTCATGAGTTAAACGTGTTTCTCGCCCGTGGGCTGTAAACGCAGGAAGGCAAACAGGAGTTTGAGTTAGATAAGGTAGAAAATCAAGTCCGGCGCCCGGATAATCACGGGGGGATAACATGGGGCTAAAGGCTTGAAAGTCCATTATGATGTCGCCTATCATT
>JAGNLJ010000014.1 GCA_017999645.1 Alphaproteobacteria bacterium | reverse complement strand
GCCGCCGGTGATGCCAGCAACGTTCTCGAATTCAGCATGGCTGATCGAGCCGCGGAAGGTCATTCCAGGACCGTACGTGTAGACAACACCGCCGGTGTAGCGGTCAACTTCGATACCATCGTTGCCAGTTGCGCCAGCAATGTTGTTAGCGCCTTCCTGGTTGAGGTACGATGCGCCGAGCTTGAAGGGGCCCGTTGTGTAGTCAACGCCGACTACCCAGGTCTCTTCTTCGTCGAGCTCATCCGTTGCCGAGATCGGGTCATCGCCGAAGTCGTTGTTGGTGTAAGCAACACCAACGCCGAACGGACCGATGTCCAGGTCAAGACCAGCGTTCCATGCCGTCAGGTCATCAGAGAACGCGTCGCCGCCAGCTTGGGCGCCGATTTGCTCTTCGAGTTCTGCGTGCGTGTAACCAGCACCGGCGATAACGCCGATGTTGTTGAACTGACCTTCATAACGAACTGCAGCTTCGTATACCGAGCCCAATTCATCATCATCATCGTCATCGTTCAATGCGTTCTCGTTGGAAGCATCGTTGATGTCCGGTGTGTAGCTCAAGCCAACTTGGAAGCCGTTCATGATCGGCGACAGGTAGGTCAGCTTGTCAGCTGCGCCCGAAATGTCTTGATCATAGTCCAGGCCGCCAGCGCTGCCGGAAGCGGCAACGTTCAGGCCAGCAAGCGAACCACCGGTTTCAATGCCAGCGTAGTTGATCGGGTTGACGAACTGACGGATACCGTCAATGTTGTCGTCAGCCGAAGGAGCTTCAACCTGCAGGAGGTAAGCTGCGCCATCTTCGGAACCGAAGTTGACACGGCCCCAGCCGCCGGAGAAGTAAGCGTAGGTTTCGTTAACGGCAAAGCCGTCTTCGTTGTCTGCGCCGGATTCAATGTGCGCGCCGACCGTCAGACCATTGTCCAAAGTCGTTTCGCCGCTGAAGTGAACTTCCGTGTTACGGATGATGTCCAACTCACGCGATTCACCAACGCCAGCGGCGACAGGTTCATCGTCTTGGTCGGTGTACATGCCGTAGCCCTTGAAGTAACCACCCACATCCAGCGTCAGGCCGTCTTCAGCCTGCGCAGGGTTGGCAGCTACTACTGCAAGGCCGATAACGGCAGCACTGCAAAGTAGTTTTTTCATTTAATTTCTCCAATCAAAGAAATTTGGTTTAAGATTCAGCATTCCCTAAAGAACACCAACAAAATCCCCCGGAATCCCAGTGGACAAGGGGTAGTTAGCCAGCGTTCCGGTCTCTCTTCAACGCGATTTAGACAATCTTGCAACAAATTTTTACAAACCGTTGCATTTTTGCCACACGCTGGAATTACAAGGTTTTGCTCTAGCGGGTGCTCATTCGAAGTATTTTGTGCCGAAAACCGTGGTTTTCGAGAACCGGCCCTCCGCGAAGCGCGTAGCGCGTGCGGGTTTAAAGCAGAATACGTTTGGGTATTTGAGAAACGGAAGCGCAGAAAACCATGGTTTGCAGGCCAAAAGACGAAGAATGAAAGTACGCCTGAATCACCCTTGAGGCCCGTATAGCCTCGTGCTAAGCACATATGGCTTAATTAACGCGCCTAATGGGCTTTATAAATTCGGCGCTATATATAATGTTCGACATACATTAGAGCACCACATTAGAGCCCTGAGCTCCACGGAATATAGGAAAGATGCATTATGAAAAATAATATTACAACAAGCAGAAATATTCTCGCGGTTCTTTTCTCCGTTCTTCTTTCCTTCGGCCTGGCTGCCTGCGGCAAAACGGTCGAGACCGAGGCCAAATATCCAACCGGCTTGGACCGTCCCGAAACGCAGGGCGATATTTACGCCAGACCCCAGAGCATCTTCGGCAAGGGCGGCATGTTCGGCCGCGCCGCCGACGGCGCCGCCGATTCCGGCATCGGCGTCAACAGCTTCCTGTGGCGCGCTTCGCTCGACACTGTTTCCTTCATGCCGCTCGCCAGCGCCGATCCGTTCGGCGGCACGATCCTGACCGATTGGTACAGCGCGCCTGAAACGCCGAATGAACGCTACAAGGCGAACGTCTTTATTCTCGGACGCCAACTCCGCTCTGACGGCGTGCGCGTGCGAATCTTCAAACAGGAACAAACCAAGAGCGGTTGGAAAGACATCGCCGTCTCCGACGAAACCGCGCGCCAGCTCGAGGATGCAATCCTCACAAGAGCACGGCAATTACGTGTCGCGCAGATCGGTCCCGTCGAGGATTAATTTTAGAAAAATATCTATAAGATAAAAAATAAGGGGCCGCTTGGCCCCTTATTTAATTTCAATCGTAATTGATTATCAGGGAACAGCCACCGGCTTCGGCTGTCTTCCTCTTTCCCTGGCATGCAGGCGAAGCGCTTCGTCATGCTCAGGATGATAAGGACCGAGTACACCTAAATGGATCGCCTCCACCAGGATCTTGTTTCTGATTTCGGGATCGAGCTCCGCGATTTCTTCCGGCGTAACCTGCACTTCCTTCCAGTGGATAAGACGTTCGTTGTGCGCAAAACGCACTTCTGAAAGTATCTCGAATTTTAAAGGATTGTCTCTTTGAAACTGTTCAATCTTGCGGGCTCTCAGGTAGTCATGAACAAAATGATCAAAATCCGCGACGGCTCTTTTGCTCAACTCGCTTAAAGGCTCGGGACCCGCAACAGGTTGAGCAGCAGATTGATACGTAGGACTAATAGCTGGTGCAGCACTCATAATCTTATACTCCATGTTCATTTATCATAATATTTTTCGGGAATAGTAAGTATTTTATAGCCGATTGTCTATAAAATTTATAGCCATTGCCCAGCGTTAACCTTTGCTGTAATCATCAAAAACCCGAAGGAAAACAATGACCGCAACGACCCGCTACAACATTAAAGAAACGGAAAACCGCTGGCGCAAAACGTGGGAGAGCCGCGACTCGTTCCGCGTCACCGAGGACCCTGAAAAACAAAAATACTACGTCCTCGAAATGTTCCCCTATCCCTCGGGCCGCATCCATGTCGGCCACGTGCGCAACTACACGCTCGGCGACGTCGTCGCCAGATACAGAAAAGCATGCGGCTTCAACGTCATTCACCCGATGGGCTGGGACGCGTTTGGTCTTCCCGCTGAAAACGCCGCCATCGAGCGCGGCGAACACCCGCATAAATGGACGCACGAAAACATCCGCATGATGCGCGAGCAGCTCAAATCGATGGGCCTCTCCATCGACTGGTCCCGCGAAGTCGCAACCTGCGATTCCGATTATTACCGCCACGAACAGAAAATGTTTTTGGACTTCTACAAAAAGGGAATCGCCTACCGCAAAGAATCGATGGTCAACTGGGATCCCGTCGACAACACGGTTCTCGCGAACGAACAGGTCATCGACGGCAAGGGCTGGCGCACCGGCGCACCCGTCGAGCGCCGCAAGTTAAACCAGTGGTTCCTCAAAATCACAGACTACGCCGACGAACTTCTCGAAGCATTAAAAGACCTTCCGCGCTGGCCGGAAAAAGTCCGCATCATGCAGGAAAACTGGATCGGAAAATCCAAGGGCCTGCAATTCAAATGGGACATCGTCGGCTCCAAAGAACAAATCGAAGTCTTCACCACGCGCCCCGACACGCTCTTCGGCGCATCCTTCATGGCGCTGGCGCCCGACCATCCCATGAGTCAGAAACTCGCGGGCGATAAACCCGAATTCAAAAAATTTCTTGCCGCGTGCCAGGCCGGCGGCACCTCCGAAGTCGCCATCGAACAAGCCGAAAAGCTCGGCTTCGATACGGGCCTTAAAGCCACGCACCCGCTGCTGGGACGCGAAATACCTATATATGTGGCCAACTTCATCCTCATGGATTACGGCACCGGCGCGATTTTCGGCGTCCCCGCGCACGACCAGCGCGACTTCGAATTTGCTACCAAATACAACCTTTCAATCTTGCCCGTTGTAATTCCGGAAGATGTGGCAACTCTTGTGCTTGCCGCTGCTTACGGTGGAGATGGCATTCTTCAAAACTCTGATTTTCTGAATGGCATGACAGTTTCTGAAGCAAAAGCCGAAGTCATCGCGCGTTGTGAAAAAATAAATAATGGAAAAGGTGTTACCCAATTCCGCCTCCGCGACTGGGGCGTTTCCAGACAAAGATATTGGGGCTGCCCGATCCCGATGATCCACTGCGATAAATGCGGCGTCGTTCCCGTTCCTGAATCCGATCTTCCCGTCACCCTGCCGCCTGATGTCACCTTCGACAAACCAGGGAATCCATTAGAACGCCACCCGACCTGGAAAAAAATCAAATGCCCCGCGTGCAAATCTGACGCCCGCCGCGAAACCGACACGTTCGACACCTTCTTTGAATCGAGCTGGTACCAGTTCCGTTATTGCGATCCGAAAAACGATAAGCTCCCTTTCGCCAAAGACAAGGCCGCCTACTGGATGCCGGTCGAGCAATATATCGGCGGTGTCGAGCATGCCGTGCTGCACCTTCTCTATGCGCGCTTCTTCACCAAGGCGATGCGCGATGTCGGCCTTCACGACATCTCCGAACCCTTCACCGGCCTCTTCACCCAAGGCATGGTCACGCACGAGACATATCAGGATGAGAAGGGCGCATGGCTCTTTCCGACCGATGTTAAAAAAGACGGCGAAAAATTCGTCACTATAAAAGACAACAAGCCTGTGAAAGTCGGCGGCATAGTCAAAATGTCGAAATCGAAAAAGAACGTCGTCGATCCCGAGGACATTCTCAAAACCTACGGCGCCGACGCCGCGCGTTTATTTATTCTCTCCGACTCGCCGCCCGAGCGCGATCTCGAATGGACCGAATCCGGCATCGAGGGTGCATGGCGCTACGTGAACAAACTTCACCGCATGGTCAACGAAGCCAAACCAAATCTTGCGCCCACCGGTAAAGCGCCCGGCAATTTCACGCCCATCGCGACGAACCTCCGCCGCGCCACGCATAAAACCATCAAGGGCGTCGCCGATGACATCGAGGCCTTCGCGATGAACAAGGCCGTCGCGAAAGTGCGCGAGCTTTCAAACGCCATTTCCGTTTTCACCGCCGCGACCGACGATGAAAAATGGGCGCTGCGCGAATCCATCGAAACACTCATCATCCTCATGAACCCGATGATGCCGCACCTCGCCGAAGAACTCTGGGAAACGTTGGGTCACAAAACCCTGCTGGTTGAAACCGCGTGGCCGAAAGCCGATCCTGCCCTGCTCGTTGCCGACTCCGTGACTATAGGTGTGCAGGTCAACGGCAAACTCCGCGGCCAGATCACCGTGCCCGCCAACAGCAACGAAGAATCCACGCGCGAAACCGCGCTGGCCGAGCCCGGCGTTCAAAAGGCGCTTGAGGGGCTCAGCGTACGCAAGGTTATTGTCGTGCCCGGCAGAATTGTTAATGTGGTGGCCGGATGAAAACCAGAAACCGTCATTGCGAGCGTAGCGAAGCAATCCAGAGCCAAGGCAAAAATTCTGGATTATCGCGCCCGCCGCGAATGCGGCAAACTTTAAAGACGCGCTTCCTCGCAATGACGATTGTTGGTTTTTCTCTTTTCTCATTAACTGCCTGCGGCATGCGCCCCGTCTACGGTGTTAACCGCGATATGCCCGTTGGGGTTGAGGAAAAACTTGAACAAGTCAGCATCGGTAATATCCTTGACCGCGAGGGACAATATCTGCGCAATGCCCTGATCGACCGTTTTTACCGCTCCGACCGCCCCGCCAGCCCGGCCTATGCGCTGAATTTCGCGCCCATCACCGAAAACCGCACGGAACTTGATATTACCAAGGCCTCCGACACCACGCGCGCGCAGCTCCGGCTCTACACCACCATGACGCTGAATAATTTAGTCACGGGACAGACGCTTTTTTCTCGTGACCTCACCGCCATCACTAGCTATAACGTCCTTGGGAGCGAGTTTGCCACCCGCGTGACCGAAGACAACGCCCGCACCAACGCTCTCGACGAACTGGCGCGGCAAGCGGAAATGCACACGGGACTTTATTTCAGACGGCAGTAAATGCCGCGTAAAAAATAAAAAAATACAGGGAGTAGAAAAAATGCCTGCAAATTCCATTAAGCGACCTACTTTTGATGTTCAATACGATGACGGCACTGACAGCTATCATGTCATGCGCGATCTCACAGAAATTTTCATTTGCAAGGTAAGCGAACTTAAAAAGCTTGGCGCACCCATTCACCAGGACGCCAAGCCAGCTTTTGGTCGCATAATTCTGGGCCCGTCCTTTGAGCGGGCATCTAAAAATACAAACGATCTGAAAACGATGATCGAACTGGCCCTTCTTGATGTGGCTGGCCCAAAAGCCAAAAAAGATCATCAGGTAGAATTTGACACCCTCGTTCGAACGGTTTAATAGATTAGTTGTCACTTTTTAGTGACCGCGGCATTTGATGGACTCAGCTTGCACCGCGACAACAATGCTAAAGCGCCACAGCTCCCCTAAATTCTAAAACAGGGCGCCGTGGTCTCCTCTAGGACCCGGCGGGAGCGTTTTCTTTTTTTTCTCCCAACGGAATTGAAAAAACTATGCGGCTTAAGCCCGCATATCTATTGGGAGTAAAGTACTATGAATCCTGCAACAGCAGCGCCCGTCGCCCTGACGCCCGAGATCATCATCAAAAAAAATCTTGAGCACTTTAATCAGCACGCCAGAACCTATGACAAGGGGTGCGTGGCGGCGCACTGGACCGGTCCGCAAACCCTCACCCAGAGACTGAATTTTTACATCGATTTAACGCAGCCCGGCCTGAATGGCCTCGACATCACGACCGGTACAGGCGCGCAAGCTTTCGAGATCAAGCGTCTCAATCCGGATGCCTATATCGTCGGCCACGACGGCGCCGAGGAAATGCTCAACGTCGCCCTTGAAAAAGGCGCGATAAACGAGGCAATCCATCTCACATTGCAGGATTTCTCAAAAATCGTTCTCCCTAAGCGCGCATTCAATATCGTGACATTTACGGGCGGCGCTGATTTCACCGAGGACCTTGATCCGGTCATTGAGACCGTTACACCCTCTGCCCGGCCCGGCGCAATCTTCGGCATGACCTACGAACCCGTCGGCAACCCGTTTCCCGGCGCGAAAAACAATTTCCGCCATGACCCCGAACGCCTGCACGAAACTTTCAGGCGCAATGGCTGGAAGGTGTACGAGGATCAATCGCTCACCCTTTGGCAAAAAGGCAAGGAAGGCGGCCCGAGAACGCCCGTCAGCAACAACATCCTGATCGCGACCTACGACGCCGCGTAAAAAATTTTAAAATCTGAAAGGAGTAACCAGACTATGACCACACAAACCACGCCCGATCTCCGGGTCCACTATGACGACAAAGCCTTCAGAATCCATATCGTTGCAGGCAACAAGACCAGGGAAATCTCTATTACCGAGGTTTTGCGTGAGGCGGAAAAATCGGGCACGCGCATCACCAGCACGCTCGAAGAATTTGCGGTCGGTCCCCTGGCAAAAGCATTGCAGATATTCCCCGTTGATCAGGCCCTCGCACCGGCGCTTCGGCAGGCAGAAGCGGAATCAAGGCAGTACGGCGAGCCCGTTTTTGCTGACCTGTAATGTTTTAACCGCGCCGCGCGCGCACAATCTATGGAGTAACTGAATCATGACTGAACAAAACAATCCCAGAGTAAGAGCCACCTATCGCTCCACCACGCACAGCATCGGCGTAAGGGTAAACTCTCAGCAGGTCGCCAATATTCCGGTCGCCCACCTGGTCGCCCTTGGCGCGCTTGATGATGGAAACGACTTGAAATCGATCAGGACGTTTGCAAGCGCGATGCAAAAAGCCTTCAAAACCGCTTACACGGACGAGAACGTCGACGCCGTCGCCATCGCGGAAGAATACACTGGCTTAACCACTATTTCTTACGACGACTATAATAAAGAGGGCGGGACAGCCGCATATCACACATTCAGGGATCCTTTCGCGGATGTCGGCCTGGCAAGCAGGCTTGCGAGCTTTAACGAAAAGGCCCTTGCACAAATAATGCCCAGAAAGAAAGAAGAACGGCCCGCTTTGCCGCCGACGCAAATCGACCCCGTTGTTCTCGCCGCTCTCACGACTCAGCCCGGCTAAATCTTTTAACGCCATAAAAAGCCGCCCTCTGGACGGGGCGGCTTTTTATTTTGCGCGGGGTGTTCTAGACTTCGACTCATGAAACTTAACTTCCGCAACATCGAATCCTTCCTTAAAAAACCGGACCCCGCCGCGCGCGTCATCCTCGTTTACGGCCCCGACAACGGCCTGATGCGCGAACGCGCCAAAACCATCGCGCTCACAGTCGTCAAAGATTTCTCCGACCCCTTCAACGTCGCCGCACTTTCAACCGACATCCTCATCGACGATCCCGCCCGCCTCTCCGACGAAGCAGGCGCCATCTCCATGATGGGCGGCGACCGCGTCGTGCGGATTGAAGAGGCCGCCGACAAACTCACGCCGCTGATCAAATCCTATCTCGCAAACCCCTCGCCCTCTTCCCTCGTCATTCTCGAGGCCGGCGAGCTGACAACCAAATCCTCCCTGCGCCGCCTGTGCGAAACCGCCGCCAACGCCGCCGCCATGCCCTGCTATGTCGAGGAGGAACGCGACCTCTCCCGTCTCATCCGCGATACCATGCAATCGCATAACCTCCGCATCGACAACGACGCCGTCGCCTGGCTCGCCGCCAGCATTTCCGGCGACCGCATGAAAGCCCGCGGCGAGCTTGAAAAACTCGCAACGTATAAAGGCGATGAAAATTCCCCCGTCTCGCTGGCCGACGCCCAGGCCGCCTGCGGCGAAAGCGGCGCCCGCTCGCTCGATGACCTCATTTTCAGCGTCGGTGGACGCCAAAGCGAAAAATCATTGCAGGTCTATAACCAGCTGCAGGAAGAAGGCGTGCCCTTCATCGTCGTCCTGCGCGCCCTGCAAAATCATTTCCGCCGCCTGCACCTCGTCCGGGCGAAAATCGATGACGGCGACAATCCGCAAAGCGCCATGACCGGCCTTTCGCCGCCCGTCTTTTTCAAATACGAAAGCACCTTCCGCGATCAGGTCCAGGGCTGGTCCTTAAATGCGCTTGGCCGCGTCATGTCCCGCCTCGCCGATGTCGAAGCCTCGTGCAAGCGCACGGGCGCGCCGGTCGAAACCCTCTGCGCGCAGGCGGTTTTAGGGATTTCATCAATACGTGGATAACGTCATTGCGAGGAGGCTTTTGCCGACGACGCAATCCATCTTACAAGCCCAACCCCACATACAAATCTTTCCATTCCGGGTTCACTTGTTGGACAAGCTGAATTTTTCTGTCTCTGGATCCGCCCTTGATCTGCTTCTCACGCAAATTGGCAAGAATATAAACAGCCGGTTGCTTCACCATGGATTGCTTCGTCGCTGCGCTCCTCGCAATGACGAAAAACTAATCCGAGAGTGTAATCTTGGGAATCTTGCTTAAACGGTGGATGAGTTCATCCAGCTGATCGAGTGTTTTAAACTGCACGCGCAGCTTGCCCGATTTCCCATCGCGCGTTTCAATCGCGACCTTCATGCCGAGCAAATTCGACAGATCATTCTCGAGCGCAATCGTATCCACATCCTTGCGCGTGTTATTCAGCTTCTTGCGCAGCGTGCCGCCCTTCTCCGCGGTCAAAGCTTCCGCCTGCCGCACGTTCAGGTTCTTCGACACGATCTCATCCGCCAGGACTTGCGGATTATTCACCGTCACCAGCGCCCGCGCATGACCGATGGTCAGCTTCCCTTCGCGCAAATAATCCTGCACGCGCTCGGGCAGCGTCAGCAACCGCACCATATTCGCGATATGGCTGCGGCTCTTGCCGAGCACTTTCGAAACTTCTTCCTGCGTGCGGTCAAATTCATTCATCAGGCGGCTATAGCCCATCGCCTCGTCAACAGGGTTTAAATCTTCGCGCTGCAGGTTTTCAACAAGCCCGACTTCCAGCGCCTGTGAATCGTCCAGCGTCGAAATAATCACCGGCACCTTGTGCAGGTTCGCCCGCTGCGACGCGCGCCAGCGGCGCTCGCCCGCGATAATCTCGTACTTGCCCTGTTCGCCCTTAACCGCGCGCACCAGAATAGGCTGCAGCAAGCCATGCGCCTTGATCGATTCCGCCAGCGTATTCAGCGGCTCTTCCTCGAACGTCATACGCGGCTGGAACGTGCCCGGCTGCAACTGGTCGATATCCAGCTCCATACGGCCCAGTGCATTGTTGCGCTGGGCGGGTGCCGCAGCTGGCGCCTCGTCATCATCATTCGCACGCGGCGCGTTTTTCTGCTGCGCTAGCGGCTGGTAATCCTCTTCATCGTCATCGAATAACGCCGAAAGCCCGCGCCCCAAACCTCTTTTTGCTTCTGTCTTTGCCATGATTTTTTCCTTTTAAATTTACGCGACCTGCGCGTCGTTATTGCTTTCATTCGCCGCCGCGATGCTACGCTCGCGCACAATCACTTCTTTCGCCAGCTTGATATAAGCCTGCGCGCCTGCGCATTTCATGTCATACACAATCGCGGGCAACCCGAACGATGGCGCTTCCGACAAACGGACATTGCGCGGAATAACCGTCTTGTAAACCTTGTCGCCGAAATGGCCGCGGACATCTTCCTCGACCTGCGCCGACAATTTATTCCGGAGATCGAACATCGTCAGGATAATGCCGTGAATATCGAGTCCGGGATTGAACGATTTCTGCACGCGCTCGATTGTTTTCACCAGGTGGCTCAAACCTTCCAGCGCATAGAATTCGCATTGCAACGGCACAAGAATCGAATCCGCCGCAACCAGCGCATTCAGTGTCAGGAGGTTCAGCGACGGCGGGCAGTCGATAATCACATAGTCATACGGCAACGGACGGTGCAGCGCTTTTTTCAGGCGATACTCGCGGTTGTCGGCAGTGACCAGCTCGATCTCCGCGCCCGACAAATGAATCGATGACGGGATAACGGACAGGTTCGGCACGCGCGTCGTAACGGCGGCCTCGACCATGTCCGCGCCTTCGAACAGAACATCGTAAACGCTCGTGCGGATTGCGCTGCGACGAATGCCAAGGCCCGTGCTCGCATTGCCCTGCGGGTCCATATCGATGATCGCTACATTTTTTCCAATCGCCGCCAGCGCCGTCGCCAGGTTTACAGCCGTCGTCGTTTTGCCAACGCCGCCTTTTTGATTGCAGATGCCGATCAGGCGCGGGCGCTGCTGCGTTCCCGTCTTCTCCGCCGGCGTCCGTCCGGTCAGGGGCTTCTTCACATAGGTCTTTTGTCCTGCGCCCGCCGCACCTGTTTTCATCGATAGCGGTGTCTCACCAGCGCGCGCCTCTTCCTGTCTTCCCCGCTCTTTTTGCATTCCCTGCGAAAGCAGGGATCCCACGACCTCATCCCGGTCCGAACCCTCATACATCATCCGCTCGCGGGCAATCTGGTCGAAGGATTCGCTTTCCGAGGAACCTGCCACTGAAGAAGACCTCTCGACATAAGCCCTCCCTACATTCACCCCTTCGGCTTCCCCGCTAACTTCATACGATTTTACATATTGTCTATCATCTTGGCCGGGGCGGTTTTCGGCCTTGGAAAGGAATTCTCTGAAGGAATATTTTTGAACTGGCTGGTCGCTCATTGGCTTCCCCACGTGACGGAAATTTATATTGTTATGGTTCCGATACTGCAACGGCTGACGCGGACGGTCAAGAAAATCTGAAAATTTTTTGAATTAAACGTGGCGGGAAATTTCTAAAATCCTAGCGCCCGGCTCGGTCCGGCTCAGAAAATCCGCACAGTCGAAACTGAATTTCTTGCGCGCCTCCTCCACTTCTTCCATCGCCATCCTGCCCTTTAAAAGCAATAGCCGGGCACCCGGACAGGCTCCTGTCATCTCCAGAATTTCGACCAGCGGCGCGAACGCCCGTGCCGTAATAATATCCGGCCCGATAGACGCCAGAACATTTTCCACCCGGTCGTTATGGACCCGGGCCGCCGACTTTGTTTCACGTGAAACATTTTTGAGGAACTCCGATTTGCGATTATCCGATTCGATCAGGTGAATTTCAAGATCAGGGCGCATAATCGCCAGGACCAGCCCTGGGAACCCGCCCCCGCTTCCCAGATCGGCGACTTTGGAATTATGGGGGATGCGCTCCGCTATCTGCGCCGAATCGGTGAAATGCCGACCCCATATATCGTCCAATGTCTTGGGACTGACGATATTGATAGCCTTCTGCCATTTCACCAAAAGATCGTGGTAAGTCTGCAAACGCGAAATTGTTTCACGTGAAACATTGAACCCCCCGGCAAAATCCTCAGGCGACATTTTTCTGACGTCCGCTCTTCTTTACATGCTTCAAAAGCGCGACCATGGCCGCCGGGGTGACGCCCGGAATACGGGATGCCGCGCCCAAAGTCGCCGGCTGGGCCTGCTGCAATTTCTGGCGAATCTCGTTCGAAAGACTGCCCACACAGGAATAGTCCAGATTCTCCGGAAGCTCCAAAGCCTCGTCCTTCCTGAAGGCAATAACATCCGAATCGTGCCGTTCCATATATCCAGCATAAAGAGCATCATACTCCACCTGCTCCCGGATTTCCGGACGAACGGATTTCAGCTCCTGCCAGACCCCGGAAAGCTGGTCCCAGTCGATATCCGGGTAGCCGAGCAACGCCTGGACCGAACGCCGGACTCCATCCTTGTTAACCCCGATTCCGTAATTTTCGAGCTCGTTCGGCGTAGCTTCTAAACGACGAGTTAGGGCCCGCGCCTCCTCCAGCGCCCGCGAT
Source organism: Alphaproteobacteria bacterium (assembly GCA_017999645.1). Classification (GTDB taxonomy): domain Bacteria; phylum Pseudomonadota; class Alphaproteobacteria; order Micavibrionales; family Micavibrionaceae; genus UBA7657. The sequence continues at coordinate 37,147 of JAGNLJ010000014.1, read as the reverse complement.
TTTTCCGCCCAAGCGATAGCCCGCCCGGAACCCACAAACCCGGCCTCGATCCCCCTGCCCGTCAGCCGCTGGTCGGCATTGTCGGCCCGAAGCCTCAAGCGATACTCCGCCCGACTCGTGAACATCCGGTACGGCTCGGGTGCGCCCCTTGTAATAAGGTCGTCGATCAAAACCCCGATATAGGCCTCGGCCCGGTCCAGCGTAAACGGCGAAATTGTTTCACGTGAAACATCCGCCCCCGCCCCCCCGGCCAGCCAGGCGGCATTAAGACCGGCCATCAGCCCCTGGGCGGCGGCCTCCTCGTAACCCGTGGTTCCATTAATCTGACCCGCCAAAAATAAACCCGGCAACCGGCGGCTCTCCAGAGTCGGCTTCAGATCCCTGGGGTCGCAATAGTCATATTCAATCGCATATGCCCATTCTCTAATATTTACATATTCCAACCCCGGTATAGTCCGTATGTACGCCTCTTGTACCTCGATAGGCAGCGACGTCGAAATCCCGTTGGGGTAAACCGTGTCGTCGTCCAGTCCCTCCGGCTCCAGAAAAACCTGGTGCCGGGTCTTGTCGGCGAAGCGCGTAACCTTGTCCTCGATCGACGGACAATAGCGCGGACCCGTCCCCGAAATCTGGCCTGAATACATGGCCGACCTGTGGATATTATCGCGGATAATTTTATGAGTCTTTTCGTTCGTATAGGTGATGTGGCAGGATATCTGCGGCACCCGAATCTTGTCGGTCATATAGGAAAACGGCACCGGCGGATCATCGCCCCTCTGCTCCTCAAGCACCGCCCAGTTGATAGAACTACCGTCCAGTCGGGCTGGAGTTCCTGTTTTAAGCCGCCCGAGCGGAAATCCAAATCTTTCAAGAGTTAAGGCCATTCCGACAGCAGGCGCCTCACCAACCCGACCAGCCGGAATCTTTTCCTGTCCGCGGTGGATGACACCACGTAAAAACGTGCCCGTCGTCAGGACAACAGCCCCACATCTGATAGTGCTATTTATTTTACATAATGCAATATTGGGGGGAGGAGCGGTTGAAGCCCGGGGCGTGCGGGTGGAGGCGGCAGGACTGGGGACAGACTTCCCGGATTTACCCCCATCCTGTGGGTAACCATTCGGACCCGCGGAATCGCTCAGGCTGCCGGACCCACCACCCAGCGGCGCAGCACCCGGCGGCCTTGTGCCGGGCAGGGCGGTCAAAATCGCCGAAAGCCCCTGTACGCGCCCGTCCGCGTCTAATACGAGGTCCTCGGCAGAGCCCTCCAGTAACATCAAATTGGGGTAATCGCTCAGCATTTCCTGCATCGCGTTGCGGTACAGCTTGCGGTCGGCCTGCGCCCTAGGGCCGCGTACGGCAGGGCCCTTGGACGCGTTCAGCATACGGAACTGGATCCCGGCACGGTCGATAATCCGGCCCATAACGCCGTCCAGCGCGTCGATCTCGCGCACTAAATGGCCCTTGCCGAGCCCGCCAATCGCCGGGTTGCACGACATCGCGCCGATAGTGGCGAGTTTATGGGTGAGCAGGGCGGTTTTCGCGCCCGCGCGCGCCGCAGCCGCAGCCGCCTCGCACCCCGCATGCCCGCCGCCGACGACAATCACGTCAAAACTGAGATTTTCCGTGTCCATGGGGCGGTTTATACGCCTAAAGCAGCGATAAATTCCAGATTTAAATACGTTCACGGGAAATGCAGAATTTAGTATCGTTGCCGGAATCCAAGAGGAAAAATGTTCAGAGAACCAACCGCATTTATTTTAGGGGCAGGGGCCAGCTACCATTACAACTATCCAACCGGCGAGCAGCTTGTAAAGGCTGCCATTAAAAAAGCCCAGCATCTTGAAAACTTCATTTCACAGCACACACAAACAGGATTTATATCTAGTTGCTGGCCAAAGTATATCGCAGAAAAATATAATTACAGTGACGACCCAGATGAGGTGTCTTTCGATAAAAAACCCGAGCTCTGGGAAAAAACAAAAGACGAATGCAAAGCATTTGCCCAAAATTTAAAGCACAGCAATTCTCTTCTTATTGATTACTTCCTGGCAAACAACGAAGAGCTTCGAAGCATTGGAAAGTTAATTGTTGCCTGGGTTATACTTGAATGCGAAACAGAATATTTTTCCAAGGGTGGCAATCAGAACAGAATTAAAATTCTTGAGAATTCTATAATTGGCTCCAAGCAAAAGGAAGCTAGTGATCTAAAGCATCAACTTAGAAACAACGGATGCCCTGACGATTGGTGCAGATTTATTTTGCACAAGCTGGTAACTGGCTGGGATAAAGAACAGAGATTAAAAGATAACCAAGTTACTTTTGTAACTTTTAATTACGATGTTTCCCTTGAAACAATACTGCAAAGAGGGCTGCGATCTTTCGGCAAAGAACTAATTTCTGACCAAGAAATAAGTGATTTTTTTGATGAGAAAAACCAAAGATTTTTGCATGTCTACGGAAAAATTTGTGCTGATGCCCGGCAAAGCAGGACTTATCTCACGTTAGAACCGCCAACTGATAATAATGTAGCGCAAGCTAATCTTTTGAAGATGTTACATTTACAAAGCTGGTTTGATGCTGCCTATAGCGCGTCTCAAAATTTAAAGCTCGTGGGAATACATGAAAAATCGAATAACAAAGAAATTTTAGATGGCGCAAAAGAAGCGCTCCTAGATGCAAAAAATATTTACATTTTAGGATATGGCTTTGACGCGGAAAACAATAAATTGCTTAATCTTCCGCAAGCAACAAGGGCTCATAATGTAAATAATAAATTTATTTATTTCACAAATTACGAAGATAAGAACGCAATTAACAAGCGCGCCTCTCATTTGTTTTTTGACCGCAAAGATGGCTTTCTGGATAAATATATTCGAGATGAGAATGATCACGGATACATTCCAAATTTAGCATCGCGCAGAAATTATTACGAGAAAAGCACCCGCGATGCCTATCAGGCTTTGGAACGGGACTTCGATTTTATTGATTAATAGCCAACAGCACGAATTCTTGAAAACTTCGCCAAAGCTACACCGTAAAAACGGGCGGATATATTTTGATTAAAAATCACCGGGAGGTTTTGGCACATCAGCGGACAGATCATCATCTTCGCGCGGAAGATTACGCGGAAATATTCTGTAGCCGCAAAGCCTCAGCCACACGGTCAACATGCCGACATCTTTCTCTTGAATACATTCTTCAAGGCGGGCGGGCATGGCTGCCGCAAAATTATTCCTGAAAGCCTCCAGCAAGGCTGCCATCTCGCGCGAGGGCGAGGGCGAGGGCTCATCATGACACGGCTCCGGCGGGCCGATGAGATCGCTGGTAAGATACTCATACTCTTCAGGCGTAACCGCTATTTCGATGCTGTCGGAATCGTCAGGTTCTTTGGGCCCCCATGCCTTCGAAAAATACACGTCCTCAGACACCCGGGTCGCTGTTTCCTCCGAAGCCCCGAGCCCTTCGGCTTTTAAAATCTCGCGAATGCACGGGTAATCCCTCGCCTCAAGGGCTTTTTCCAGGGCGACTTCAACCTGTCTGAGCTCATCATCTTCATTTGCCATAATTGTTTGTATAGGGCGGGGGTTATATATGTCAATTAATTTCATACGGATTTTTTTTGTTGCAAAAGACATAATTCCTGCATAGGTTGCCATAATTAATCCAGAATATGGGTAATTATAAAGAAGGATTTCAGCAATGATTCAATCAAACAAGCGGCATGTAGTGAGAAGCGACAGGCCAGCGCCGCCCGCCCCCACCCCGAATTCAGATGCGCAGCTCGCTACAGCGGAAACCCACACGCCAAAACCCCATGTCAACATGACCAGGGAAAACGACAAAAAATTCTTCGCCAGCCTCGGCAAACCCGGGAAACACAGGCCGAAGCCGGAAAACAAAGAACCGCTCCAGCTCGTGCCTACATTGCACGGAGGCGGATTCGTATCTGCCGGTTTGCCTGAGCCCGATCCTTTCCAGGATTTAAGCGAAGCGGAAAGAAAGATTGTAGAAGCCGCGTTCGCAGCTTTTTCGAACAGAAAAGCGCCCGCGCTGAAAACAGCAAAAGAAAATGTTACTGCTGAAAATGTGGAAGTCGTTGAAACGCAAGAGGCGACGGCCCAAGCTCAATCGCTGACCGTAAAGATCAACGAAGTTGCGAATCCTGCCGCCTCCAAAAAAGGCCGTGGTCCCTCAAAGAAGAAAAAGCCGGCAATTGTTGTAGCAGGCGAAGAAGGTGATGAACTGAACATCGAAGAAATCGTTGCTATTGAGCACGATCATGAAAATGTACGTGAAGTTCTGGGATCCGGCTTCGATCCCGGCGCTGACGATTACGACCACAGAATGTAACGCACGCGAACCGGACTGATTGAAGATACAGGTCATGAAAAGAAAAATCGCGCAGCAGGAATTCGTCAAACCTGACCAGATTCTGCAGAACCGTATCGATAGTAATAAAATATATCAGCAAAACCACTCTTCTAAACACCAAAAATTCCGCTCAAACGTGCGCGAGAAATTTGAAGGCATCGATTTGAGCGGCCAGGATCTGACCGGGGCTCAACTTTGCCGCGACATCGGGGATATGCGTTACCCCGCTGTCTTCGAAAACTGCAACCTTGAAAACACTATTTTCGTTGATGCCTGTGTTACAGACGTGAAATGGATTGATTGCCTGGTTGCGGGAGCAGACTTCACGGGAACCGGTGTGCGGCCTGAGCAGTTTAAAAATTGCCCGGGATCTGAAGGAATATTCGCGAAGCCACGCAGCAGGGCGAAGCACAAAAAAAATGTAGTGGTCTTCCCGGTGCCGGAACCTTCCGCCGCCTGATTATTTCCCGATACAGAAATCCTTGAATATGACGTCGAGCAGATCCTCGACATCAACGCGGCCCGTGATGCGACCGACCGCGCGCACGGCGAGACGTACGTCTTCAGCCGCTAATTCAGGCAGTGCTGCGCTTTTCGCGCGGGTAAGGCTGGCCAGCGCATCCTCCAGCGCCGCCCGGTGACGCGCACGGGTGAGCGACGGCGTTTCCGACGGGCGGAAAATATCTTTGATTTTACCTTCCAGCGCGGCGAGCAGGGCGGGAATTCCATCACCGCTTTGCGCGGAAATCAAAACCGTCTCCATATGCGCGGACGGATTTTTCTTTGCGCCGGCATCGCTCTTATTCACCACGATTATCGAATGTCCATCGGCCAGTTTCAACGTCGCATCATCGAAATTTTTCGCCGTACCATCGAACAGCAGGATTTTTATGTCGGCCTCACGCGCGCGGGCAAGAGCGCGGCGCACGCCTTCGGATTCGATTTTATCGTGTCCGCTTTCATTCAGCTGCGCAGGCCGCAGCCCCGCCGTATCCGCGAGAATGACGGGAAACCCGGCGATATCCAGATGCGCCTCGATCACATCACGCGTCGTGCCCGCAATGTCGGAGACGATCGCAATATCGCGCCGCGCCAGCGCATTCACGAGCGAAGATTTGCCAGCGTTCGGCGCGCCGATAATCGCGACCTGCACGCCGTCACGCAATCTTTCACCGCGACGATTGTCATTCAGGTGCGCAAAAATTTCCGATGAAATTTTTTCAATTGCCGGAGTCGCGCGCTCGACAATGCCGCCCGGAAGATCTTCGTCAGGAAATTCTATTTCCGCCTCGAGATGCGCGAGAAGTTTTTTTAAGCTGTCCGTCCACTCGGCGTACAAACGCGAGAGCGATCCTTCCATCTGTACCAGCGCCTGGATTTTTTGCGCGGATGTTTCGGCGTTGATGAGGTCGGCAATCGCTTCGGCTTCGGTAAGATCCATTTTGCCATTCTCGAACGCGCGGCGCGTGAATTCGCCGGGCTCGGCGAGACGGTGGTTTTTCTGCGCGCCCAGAGCTTCGATCAGGGAATCGATAACGGCCCGTCCACCATGAACGTGATATTCAACGACATCTTCGCCGGTAAAACTTTCAGGCCCTTTAAACGGCAAAACGACCGAACGGTCGATTATTGATTTTTCTTTCGGATCGCGCAAAATCACGAGCCGGGCCGTACGTGCCTCGAATTCTTTATCAGTTAAGGCTTTAAGACTCGTCCAGGCAGCCGTACCAGATACTCTTATCACGGCAATTCCAGACCGCCCGGTCGGTGTTGAAAGTGCAAAAATCGTTTCACTCACTGTAACACCAGAGCATAAGAGACAGAGACTGGAGTAATGTGTTTTACATAATGCATTTGATTGTATATCACTATTCAATGATGTGTTGGAGCGAGCGGGTGACCCCTTTACCCTTTCTTCTTCGCAGGAGGCGGGGAAGCGGCGGCCGCACCCGGCATGCCCATCTGCTCCCAGAACATCTTCTGCACTTCGCCCCAGCCCTGAATGGTTGCAGGCAACCACGTACGCAGCATCGTCTCCGGGTCGAGCGAGCGGATATTATCGCGCATGCGCGTCTCAAGCTCTTTCATCAAGACCTGCTGCATCGGCTCGACGTCCGGCAGGCCGAAAAACGCCCGCGCTTCCTGCGGCGTGCACTCAATGTCGAATTTCACTTTCATCGCGCTATCTTTCTCTGTTTGGAGTTGCCCCAGCCTATGAAAAAACCGCATGCGGTTCAATGTATCATTGAAGGCACGTGCTACTCTTGCTAGGGTCGTTAATTCTGTGAATCCGGGTCAACCACAGCGGTCAACAAGTGGACAAAGACAATCCCCAGAACCCCGATAAAGCCGCCGAGCCCGCCGCACCGTTAGAAAAAGACGCGCTGGCCGAGGCCTATCCCAATCCTGCGCTGGAAGAAATTCGCGTGGCAGTGCGCGGCAACGGCGTGAACCCGCGCATGGTTACCGTCAAGAAAATCGAGGGCAAAGTCGTCGAGTTTGACGTCGTGCTATCGCTGCAACTGCGCCAGCGCACAATGGAAAAAATTGTCGGCGGCAAAAAAACAGAGGGCGAAAAGGTCGACGGTCCCCAGGGCATACGCGAGGCGCTCGACCGTGATCGTCTCAAAACTTTAGCAAGCGAAGACGCCAGGAAAAAAGTCGCCGCGCAGATCAGCGCCCGCAAGGACAAAGGCTTCGGCACACGCAATGAAATCATCAAGCTTCCGTTTCTTACAAAAGAATATGTGCATCATCAGGCCTGCCGTACCTGCAGCGCTCATGGCGAGTTGAAATGCCAGCGCTGCAATGGCAAGGGTGCAGAGCTCTGTCCGCGCTGTAACGGCCAAAGCATGGAAATCTGCTCGCAGTGTCGCGGCGCGCAGCTGATTTTCAATGGCAACGAAAAAATACCGTGCCCGAAATGCAACGGGCAGGGACGTACGCCGTGCATGATGTGTCACCAGACACGCAAAATTCAGTGCGGCGTTTGCCGAGGTCGCGGCTCCACGCAGTGCCAGAACTGCAACGGCCAGGCATGGCATTCCTATATCACCACCGCCGAAATGGATGTGATCTGCACATTCGACTTCGACCGCCAGGCTTTGCCTGAAAGACTGCTGAAAATGGTCGAAACCAAGGCCAGGGATGTCCCACTCTATGCAGACATTATGATCCAGCCGAACAAGCCGCAGGAAAAAGAAGGCGAGCAACCGGCCTCGGATGTCATACCGCTTCGCTATCATGTCCGCTTGCCATATGCGGAGGTCGATTTCGCACTCGGCAAAGCGGCGAGTATCAGTACATTCCTGCTGGGACGACGCGCGCAGATTGCCGAAGCCCCGGCCTTCCTCGAGATATTGCTGAAAGATGGCATACGCGCGCTTAAGGAAGCGAGCGAAGGGCGCGGCAACGTCGCTGGGAAAATTCAACAAGCCGGACAATACCGCACCGTCCGGCATGCGATCATCGCCACTGCGAAATACTCAAAAGGAAAAGCGGTGAAGCTGGTGGAGAAAAATTCGCCGCTCGGGATTACAGATACAACGATCAAAAGCATGGTGCTGAACGCCGACCGCGCACTGAAAAATATCACCGCCAAGCCGCGCAGGAACGGCATGATCGCCGGAACCGCCCTCGCCTTTGTGTTTTACCTCTTTTATATGCTGGCAGGCATGCGCACGATGTTCGTTGCAAGCATCGAAAATAAAATGTTTCACATTCCTGTCGATGGCATCGTGCTCGGCGCCGGCATGATGTTCGCGCTTCTAACGATCCAGTTTTTCGGCGCGCATGCAATGAAAAAGGCGCTCGGGAAAATGCTGCCCGAAGATCAGAAAAGCATGGTCATGTCCAAGGCCGGGCATAACGGCCCATGGTCGGCGATCATTTGCTTTGCCTTGTTCCTCGCGGCCTGCGAGATCGTCGCACATACCAGCGGGGCTCAAGCGCCTGACTGGTACATGATGATGCGCGGCGCAATCTCGAAATAACCAAAAAAAATTCGGCCTGAAAATATGATCGCCCCCGAAAGCGTTTAAGCTTTGCGGAGGCGACCAGCGACGCGAGGGACACATCGTTTATTTGCGGTTCTCGCTACAACCTGAATTTCAAACGCAAAACTCTCTCTTCCGGCAAAGGCGATTGGCGGCGGTCGCTAGGGCGAAGCGGCCGTCGACATCGCCGCATGAATGGCGGAGATCAACGAGGGTCCTGGTTTGAAGGTTTGTTGCAGTGACTCCTGGGGACCGAGGGCAAGACGAACCCCATGGGCCAGATCAAGAGCCGCAGTAATACCAGCCGGGCGCTGGGTTTTGTCCGTAACGGCCTGAGGAGCATGGACGGATGAAAGGAGGGGGAGGCACGTATCCGTCACGGACAAAGGAAGAGACATGGACGCCGGTGCGGTCGCGACATTCTCGTGCGACCAGGCTGTGCCGGCTGAAACTGCGAGGAAAAGGAGAGCGGCAAGACAGATTTTCGTGTTGCGCTGTTTACGCGCAAGCCTGTCCGAAAAATAATAACGCTGTCGTGCCATCACTAAAAAATCCCACCTGGAAATCGATGCCGGTTTTTATTGCTCCGGCTTTTTCTTCAGAGCGGGATTTTTCATCCCGGCTTACCCCTTTCTTTTATTGCAACATGGAAACATTATTATGGCAAATACTTTCGTTTCGAATTTATCTTGTATTTTAGGGATTTAGCCGCCACACGGCACAAAACATGAAAAAAGCAGCCTTTAAAGGGCTGCTTTTTTGAATACACCCAGATGGGTGAAATTTTATTGGTTCATCGAGGTGAAGAACTCGTCGTTGCTCTTGGTGTTCTTCATCTTGTCCAGGAGGAATTCGACAGCGTCGACGGTGCCCATCGGGTTGAGGATACGGCGCAGCAGCCACATTTTCTGAAGCATGTCCTTGTCGACGAGAAGCTCTTCTTTTCTTGTTCCGGATTTCTGGATATCGATCGCCGGGAAGACGCGCTTGTCGGCGATTTTCCTGTCGAGAACGATTTCGCTGTTACCCGTGCCTTTAAACTCCTCGAAAATAACCTCGTCCATCCGCGAGCCCGTATCGATCAGCGCCGTGGCGATGATGGTGAGCGAGCCGCCCTGTTCGATGTTACGCGCCGCGCCGAAGAAACGCTTCGGGCGTTGCAGGGCGTTGGCGTCGACACCGCCAGTCAATACTTTACCGGACGAAGGGACAACCGTGTTGTAAGCGCGGGCTAAACGCGTGATGGAGTCGAGAAGAATGATAACGTCGCGCTTGTGCTCGACAAGGCGCTTGGCTTTTTCCATGACCATTTCCGCGACCTGGACGTGACGCGTGGCCGGTTCGTCGAACGTGGATGAAACCACTTCGCCGCGCACGGAACGCGCCATATCTGTAACCTCTTCGGGACGTTCGTCGATCAGAAGAACGATCAGGTAAGCATCCGGGTGGTTGGCCGCGATAGATGACGCAATATTCTGCAGCATCACGGTTTTACCGGTACGCGGCGGCGCGACGATCAAAGCACGCTGGCCAAAGCCAATCGGCGCCGTCAGCTCGATAACGCGCTGGACGTTGTTCTTTTTCGTCGGGTCCGGAATTTCCAATTTGATTTTACGGTCCGGGTAAAGCGGCGTGAGGTTGTCGAAATTGATACGGTGACGGACCTTGTCCGGACCTTCGTTGTTGATCGAGCCGACCTTGAGGAGCGCGAAATAACGCTCGGAATCTTTCGGGGCGCGGATCTCGCCTTCGACGATATCGCCGGTGCGAAGGCTGAAACGGCGGACCTGGCTTGGGCTGACGTAAATATCGTCCGGGCCGGGTAGGTAGTTTTCTTCCGGGCTGCGCAGGAAGCCGAAGCCGTCCTGGAGAACCTCGAGCACGCCGGTGCCGGAGATCGGCACGCCTTCCTCGGCGAGCTGCTTGAGGATCGCGAACATCATGTCCTGCTTGCGCATGGCGCTGCAGTTCTCAATCTTCAGCTCTTCGGCGAATGCGAGAAGCTCGGCGGGTGAGCGGACCTTTAATTCCTGTAAATTCATGAATTTCTCTTATTTTGTTTTTTTGTAAATCCCCGGAGCACTTCCACAATGGCCGGAAATATCCTTGTTTCCATCGTTCAATCCTTGGCCTTAAAACAGTTGAGTGCTTTTGAGGGGGATTTTGCGGCGCCTGCAGAAATGAATATTATAAAACTTGTTCCTGCGGCCGCGCGAACGGCGATAACGTCCAGTAATTCCTAGTGTTTTTTTGGATTTATCACAAAGATGTCTAACCTATAGCCGGGCCACCCATGAGAGTCAAGGGATTATGTTCATTATAGCATCCGGCTAGAACCTGTCCATAAAATTTTACATAATGCTATTGTATGGGATGGGGCTTGTTTGGGTGCTTAGGGTCAAGGCGAGAGGGGTCAAAACGGCCTGACGATCACCATGATGATGATGATCACCATGAGCAGCGCAGGGATTTCGTTGACGACGCGGTAGAATTTCGCCGGGCGCCTGTTTTCGTCACGGGCGAAAACTTTGACGGTTTTGGCGAAAAATCCGTGCAGACCAGAAAGTAAAATAGCGCACGCGAGTTTCATATGCATCCACGGTGCGTGCAGCAGCGCCGGGTTCGCCACCAGCATGAGAATGCCGAACAGGAAGGTGGACATCATCGCCGGGTTGATGATGACGCGCAGTAACTTTCGTTCCATGATCTTGAATGTCTCGGATGTGACGGAGCCTTTCGGCGCATCGACGTGATAGACAAACAGGCGCGGCAGGTACAGCATGCCCGCCATCCAGGCGATAACGGAGATGACATGGAAGGCGAGAAACCAGCGGTAATGTTCAGCCAAAAAATTCATAAGGTAAAATCCATGCGCTATGATTCCACACTCGCCGCGCGCATACAACAGCGCGTGAAGTTTTCGGGGCAGATACGTTTCCCGCCTTCGGCTTTCACGCCCTCTTTAACCGAACCACGTTCAATGCGTTCGGTAACTATAGAGGCCAGCCCTTCGATAAAGGCCGGATGGGTGGAAACGGTCGGCACGCGATAAAAACCGGGAATGCCGAGCGTGTGCGCCAGCTCGCGGTATTCGATTTCGATTTCCACCAGCGTTTCCACATGCTCCTGCGTAAAAGCATGCGGGTACATGAGAACGGCTTTTTGATCACGCGCGGCGCGTCGCAGTTCCTCTTCCGCCGAAGGGCCGATCCATTTTTTCGGGCCGACGCGGGACTGGTAACAGATCGCCCAGTCGAGATTTGGAATGCCCGCGGCAGCGGCGATTTTTTCGGCGGCCTGTTCACATTGCCACTGATACGGGTCGCCGTCGGTAATCACGTTTTCGGGCAGGCCGTGCGCCGAGAAGAGAAGGCGTGGATTTTCATGGCCGTCTTTTTGCGCCTGTTCGTACACAGTGCGGATATTCGCGGCGGAGGCGGCGATAAAACCTTCGTTAAAGGGATAGCAGCAAACGCTGGCCGTTGGTGCATAAAAGCCAAGTTTACTCGCCGCCTTTTCCCAGGCGCCAAACGAGGACCGCGTCGTCGTTGTCGAAAATTGCGGGTAGAGCGGCAGGAGCACGATCTGGTCGGCGTACCAGTTGCGCACATCGCTCATAACATCATCCGCTACCGGGTGCCAGTAGCGCATCGAGACGAAAGTTTTGAAATTCGCAATGCCTTTCGCGTTCAGGGATTTTTCCAGCGCCTCGGCCTGCGCCTGCGAATTTTCAAGCAGCGGGGATTTATTCCCGAGCGCGGCGTAACTGCTGCCGGCCTCGTTTTTGGAGCGGTTGCGAGAGATCATGGTTGCCACAAGAAAGCGCACGGGCAACGGTGCGCGGATGATATTTTTGTCCATGAAGAAATTAAAAAGGAACGGGCGGATCGCCTCTTTCGAATCCGGGCCGCCGAGATTCAACAGAACAACAGCGATTTTTTTCATCAGCCAAGCCGCCAGTTTTTCAGCAGATCGCACAGCGCCGCGACATGCTCGACCGGCGTGTCCTTGTGAATGCCGTGCCCGAGATTGAACACGAACGGCCCGTGCGAAAGATTGGTGATAATCCGCTCCGCCGCCAGCGACAGTGCATCACCCCCGGCCATCAGCGCGACCGGGTCTAAGTTGCCCTGCACAGGCAGCGTAGGCTGCAGCGTCTTCGCCGCCCAGCGCGCCGGGACGTGGGAATCAAGGCCGATAGCCGTGATATTCGTGTCATGCGCATAGGCGATATAATTGGCGCCCGCGCCGCGCGGAAAACCAATGATCGGCACGTACGGGTGCGCAGCCCGCAGGTGCGAAACAATCTCGCGCGTCGGTTTGATCACCCAGCGCTGGAACAGATCGTCATCCAGCAATCCCGCCCAGGAATCGAAAATCTGCACGGCTTCGGCCCCGGCCTGGATTTGCTTGCTGAGGTACGCCGTGGTCGATTCAACCAACAGATCGATAAGCGCCGAGAAATTTTCCGGGTCGCTGTAAGCCATTTTTTTCGCGTGCAGAAAATCACGGCTGCCGCCACCTTCGATCATGTAGGCCGCTACCGTCCACGGCGCGCCGGCAAAACCGATCAAGGCCGTCTGCCCGAAATTTTCCGCCTTGAGCTGCGCGGCTGTTTTCCGGAGCGCCTCGGAAACCGGCGCGAGATTGTTTTCGAAATCGCGGAAATTCAATTTGGCGATGTCAGCGCCGGAGCGCAGCGGCTCCAGCCTCGGGCCTTCATTCTCGACGAATTCCAGCTTCTGCCCGAGCGCCTGCGGCACGACGAGAATATCCGAAAAAATAATCGCCGCATCCATGCCGAAACGCCGGATGGGTTGCATCGTGATTTCACACGCCGTATCCGGATCCATCGCCATCGCGAGAAAGCCGCCCTTCTTCTGCCGCAGCTCGCGGTATTCGGGAAGATATCGTCCAGCCTGCCGCATGAACCAGAACGGCACCCGCTCGCCGACATGCCCGTCCAGCGTATCCAGAAATAACTTTCCCGTTTTGATCGCCCCGGGTCCGGGCTTTTTCGATTCGTGTTTCACGGTCCGCATACTAATTATAAATAAGATTTAAAAAAGGTTTTTGATAGTAGTAGGCAGTGTGAGTCATGGGGATTGAATCAGTCCCGGATTCAATACACAGAATCGATTGCCCGGATTCCCGCGGATTCCCGGCGATTCCCGGGATTCAATCCTTGATTCCAGACAGGGCCATTTTCCGTTTGTGAACAGGTGGATGACCGTACCCGGCCCCCCTGCATGATTTGTTCGTATCTTTATACGTCTCATTATCCCGCCATGCTGGAGCGATTCCCTCACAGGATTAGGCACAGGGCAAACACCCATAAAGCCTATGAGTCGAAGCCTTTTTATGTTAGCTATGATGAGGGATAAAGACCACGCATGTATCAAGAAGCATTTGAAAAACTTGAACTCGATGAGACGGCCCAGATCCTGGACCGGGTGTCGCCGCTGCTGGAAGGCGTAACGTTTGACCCAGTCGAAACGACGATTCTCGCCGCTGAAATTCCATTTTATCCGGGATGCAAATTATTAGACGTTGCGAACCACACGACCATGCCGCCCCAGCGCCGCTTCGTGATTTACAGCGCCAAACACGCAACCGTTATTAACTTTCACAATGAATGCATCTATAAATTCAACGACGACCTGCCGATCAAGTTAGATGAAAATAATATCGGTACATACGTGCGGTTTTTCTTCACCTATGTGCGCGGCAAGCACGGACGCTTTATCGTTGTCGAGAACATAGACGACATCAACTGGAAGGAAGACCCGCCACCGTCAGCCCGCCAGGCGATCGGCCGGATGATAAAACCAGTCACGTTGGTGAAGGAAATCGGCAAGGATGGCGTCTTCCATTTGGAAGCCCGCATCGTCTTCAAGGACTCGCTGTTCAAAAGCAAGGTCGTGGTGCAACCCAATGGTCTGGTGACGCTCAGCGACGAGGAATTGCTGGTCGAGGATATGCCGGTCCTGGACGACACCTTCGGACAGTGACGCCCCCTCAACCCCCTGATTCGCCAATCCTTAACGAGGCCTGAATTTTTGGCCCCTATATGTTAAACAGCCCTTAAAAACCGCTGTTTTTTTGCCATAAACCCCGATTTTTTCCACATTTTTCTGGTTCTTGGAAAGGAAGCCTTAAGAACTAACCCCCCATAATAAACCATAACCGGCGTTCTGTCGGTTCGCCCCGGGGGCGGGGGTTCATGGGAGTTCTTTCCGTGAGGCCCTTCAGGGACAAAAAGAAAAAAATTGGTTGGGCTATGAGCGACACATTCAACGAGATTCCTTCACTTCAGACGCAAACGCGCCGCGCGCCTTGCCGCGTGGCCTATACGCTGAACAATGCGCAGCCCGTAACCTGCAGCATCATCGGTTCGCAGCCGCTTTTCTACATGGATTTCGAAATGGACATCGACGAAGCAGACGACATGCTGTTCGACGATGCCGAGCTGCGCGTTCTTGAAAAAGAAATCGCCAGCCTGAAAAAAGAGATCGACGTGTTCGAACGCTTCTCCGGAAATTTCGTCCGCGAGGACAGCAAGACACGCGCATTGATGGAAAGCGATATGGCTTTCGTCACGAAGCACGAAGAAACGAAAAATGAAATCACGATCGCACAGATCGAGGACATGCTCGGCAAAAGCCGCATGGCTGCAGCCTATATTGATTTCGCGAAAACGAACAATGTTTCGATGATCCACAGCTCGCAGATCGAAGACGCGTTCTATGATCGCCAGAACGGACTCATTCTCATTCATCCGCGTTTTGAACTTGGTGAGCAACTCCTTCTCGCCGCGCGTGAACTGCGCCGTCACTGGCAGCACCGCCATGGCGCGCTGATCCATCCGCTTCTGTTCCATCCCGACAGCGCCGTTCTTGTGAACCGCGCGCAGGTGGCAGATCTCACAGTTTCAATGATCCGCATCGGTTGGGAGTTGCAGTTGTCGGGCATTAAAGACGCCTGGGAGCGTCTCGAGAATTCACCAATGGGTGATCTGGGCCGCGCATTCGCTTACGAAGCGTTCCTGGATTTCCGCACGCTGAATAACGGCCAGGCCGCAGCGGCAGTTTTTGAATGCTGGTTCATGTCCGAGCGTTGCCGGATCGAGGACAAAAACCTGATCCGCCAGATGCTGGCCGACAACCAGGGTTATGTGTTTGACGAGGAACAATCTGGAAAAACCCTCACCCCGGCGCTTATTTCCGCGCTCGGTTCGATGCCCTACGGCAAAAATTACCTGAGCGGCCACTCGCAGACCATCATTGCCGACCCGCTTTTCAACGAGGTTCGCGACCGTTCGAATGCGAATTTCCTTTGGTTTATTAAGTTTGAGCGTTCTTTCCGTGAAACGGAACGCGATTTGCACAATGAGTTCGAAACCGCTGTTACCGGCGTCCGCCGGAACATTTCCAGAATTCAGGATTCGAACAATGAGCGCGCCAAAAACGCAGAGATCGTCGAGCTATTCCCGGGCCAAAATCTTGGCGCGGATGAAGGCTCTGGGGATAAGTCCCGCAAACCCGGGAACCTCCTCGCTCCAAAAGCGTCTGCCAAACGTAACAAAGGCAAGGCTAGCGACGGAAATGTCGTCTACTTGCGCCGCTGGTCAGGAGACTAACCCGTCGCAAAATTCCAACCCTGCTGAGTTCCTGCTTATGAAGTCCGATAAAAACCACCGCAATAAAGATAAGGTCAAGGCTCTCGACAGCATCAGCTGGGCTATCGCCGATCTTTCTTTTGCCTCGGGCGAAGCCAGCAATGACAGGGAATTTATCGCGCAGAATCTCAAACAGCTTTCGCAAAGCGCGAGCGCGCGCCTGCTGATTAAAGAAGCGGGTGAGCAGGGCTGGCGCATCGGCCTTTCGCATCTTGAGCATCATGATTTCCATCTCGACGTTCCGGCAAAAACAATTGTGCTCGACAATCACGGGCTCGACGCCGAAGGCTTTGCCCGCGCGCCGTATTTTTATCACGCCGTTCAGGCGTCATTGATCCGTGCCCTTCGTGATGCGTGGCAGGAAAAACGTCATGGCGGTTTCGATGAAAATTACACGCCGGAATCAGTTCTGCTGTTAGAGCGCATCCGCGCCGCCGACAGCGACGTGATGACGGTCGCGATCGCCTGGGAAATGAATGGCGATTTATGGCGCCACATGACGGGCAGCGAGGACAGCGATATCGCGTTGGCTTTTTCCAGTGCGCTCGAGAAAGACCCGGTCTCAAACGGACGGGCACTCACCGCAGCGTTCCGCCAGTGGTTCCGCAATGTGACCCGCGTCAACACCTGCGACCATGAAACGTTGGAATATATGGATGAAGTGATGAACGCGAATGGCCCAGTCTTCGGCAAAAAGCGCGCGGGCAAAATCTGTGTTGAGGTTCTCTCCTGTTTACCGGACAAGACCGCGTATTTGCGCGGCCTTGGCGATGATATCCTGAGCGATCCGCTTTATGCAGGCCTGTCCGACCCGATCAACCAGACGCACTTCATGCATGTGATGCGCGACTCTTCCGTGCACTACGTCCAGAATGTCCCATTCCGCGATGCGGCGCTGGCGGCTAAAATCTTCCCGAACGGCGAAATGACGCCGGAACGCGAAGAAGTGAAGCAGAGATCCTAGATTAACAGCAGGTCTAATTCCTGGACAGGTCGTATGGCGGTGCATGATAAAATATCTTTTTGCCGGTGCTGTGTAATTCTTCAATTATATCCAAATTCTGCGTTATAAACTCGGCAACAGGATTATCACCAGTGACAATCGCAAGCGCAAAGGCTTTGCTAAATATTGCTTTCGACTTTTCAAGCCCGCCCGGCAACATACCGACAGCGCTGGCAAGATTTGCAAGATCCGCGGCGTTATAGCGATCTCCGATAAGATTGATTTTAGTATGAAAACATTGCGCGGCCTTGAAGTAATTTTCTGCGAATAGATATGCATGCCCAAGATTGTTGTAGATTATATTGTTTGGATAAAATTTCAGTACGTCTTCGGAATGCACTATTATTTCCCTGATCCTCTCGGCTGGTATGGGCAGTTTGGTTTGCGCAAATTTAGAGAAGGCATCTTGAAATAGCGCAATCACAAGGCTTGTTTTAATCTTTTCAATGATTTCAATGGAAGCACCGTCAGTGTCATCGGTGTGGTTGAGGCCCTCGCGCAAAAGAGGAATGGCCCGTTCATATTCTGCATTCGCTGCGAGCGCCACGCCCTTAAGGCCATGAATTTTTGAAAGCATTTTGGGTGAGAGCTGCCTGCCAGGGGCCATGCTCTCCTTCAGCAACCGGTCCGCCGTCAATATGGCGGTTTGAAATTCTTTCGCATCAAGCCACCATATGAGTGATTCAACGCTGTCGTGAAACATATTGACGTTGAAGGCTTGAGATTCAGGGCCGTCTATCATGTAATGTCCATTATTAGATTCGAATATTAATAAACCCGCGCCAGTTAATATGTCAATATCTTATGCGTGGGGTGGCTGCGGCGGCTCAAGCATTGGCGGATTATCCGGGTGTGAATCGATCTCGCCTTTTATAAGATAGAATTCCCTGTCAAAAATTTCGGCGGCGCTGTCATGGCCCCGCATACTTGCCTCGAGGCTGAGCGCGCAGTACAACCCTTCCGCTTTTTTCAGATTACCAATCGTCCCGGTCATGCGCCATGATTGCGCAAGCCATCGACCGACCGCGTAGTATAGTGTGAACTCTTCAGGACGTTTCCTGTGATTGCTCCCGAGTTCATACTCCTTTTCAAAATAATCAGCCGCGTTGAAATAACGGCCCAGTTCAAAATATATTTTGCCGATCCTGGCATTAAGGCCAAATTGCCCGGGCAGCGCTTCAAGCGATTTTCTCAAATATTTAACCGCTTCCATAAGTTTCTCTTCCTCGTCTTCAGGCGGAAATCCTGAAATTTCTATATCGCGCCAGACTTCATCACTGAGCGCTCGTCCGAGCAGGGCCATGACGCTTGGAGTCTGATCAAGGGCCGCGGCCCTTCGTATAATGGGAATGGCTTCATCGAAATTTTCCAGTTCGTACAACGTCGCGCCCTGGTTGAATAAAATGCGATACCATGCCCTGCGCCAGGGGAGCCCTCCCGGCATTTCGTCGTTATTTTCTGGCTGCAGATTCTGAGAAGCGTCTGTCATGTTCTTTGCATCGATAATTTATAAGCGAGGCGGTGTGGGCGGGGGCTCATCGCGAGTGCTTTGCAGCCACCGGGCAAGAGGCCAGGCAAAGTCTATGGCAGCCTGATCATCCGCCGCGACCTTCCTGAACGCTTCCAGGTAATGCAGCGCCCTTACTTTTGCGCCCTCACTGTACTGGGCAATTTTCGCATATGTCACCATAAGGCTGTAAAAGACTTTTTTTGGATCGGCACCGTAATTCATAGCCTTGATGAAGTTATCTTCGGCTTTCTTGATATCTCCCGTCATTTCAAGCGCGCCCGCATATGTCAGAAAAAGATCGGCATGTCTTGCTGGACGTTCTCCGAGCGCTTTTAAATCGTCCATGGTTGCTTTTGCGACAGAAAGCGCGCTTTGCGATTTCTCAACGGGATCCAGGCAGGCTGCGTACAGCGCCATCCTGGCGAACACTTTGCTCAAAGTTATGGAGGCAGTTGTTTTTTTCGCGCCCGTGAGCGCCGAACTCTGCATCTGGGCGCGGGCATAAAAAACCGTGAGCTTCAGGAACACGTCGTGCATTTTCTGTTCATCAAAAGGCGGGAAGGTGTCCATGGCCTTCCTGTATAGTTGCACGGCTTCCAGGTACCGTGCCCATTCAGCGCACTTATCCGCCTCTTCCATCATCAATTCTGCTTCGGATTTGTTTTCAGCTGCCATTATGTCCCGGTTCTAGCTGTAACGTTGAGATGGGGGTTCCGGCGGCTGACTCTCGAGAAGTTGCTCAAGCCGCCGCAGGAAAGTTTTTGCTATATTTTTATTGCTATCTGAATCAGCCGGATCGTCGATGATTCTCCGCGCATATTCACGGACTTTGTCTGCCTTACCCATAAAATCATAGAACATCATGATATAACTGTTGACCTTGTTGCCGGGCAGGCCGCATTCCCTCGCGGTTAAAAGGGAACTTTCTATGTCTTCAAGCTGCTCGTCCGTCACGGTTAAAAAATAGTTGCTTATATCTTCAACCTGCTTGTCCGTCATGTTATCAAGCTGCTCGTCCGTTGCCGTAGCCAGATCTGGGAGAATGGCACTCATCATGGCGCGCCCGTAATTGAGGCGAAATTCTCCGGGATGCAGGAAAAGTTTTTCTTTCTTTTTTGCACTTTCGATCGAGAGCTCAAGCGCGCGTTTGAAATGAGATGCAGCCTGCGGGGCCCGGTCGTGCAACAAATGGAATTTGCCAAGAACGGTCTGGCCAAGCGCCGTGTCTATTTCATGCGTTGCGCATTGTGTTATCAGCGTCTCCAGCTGATGAATGCCCACGTTTTTGCTCAAGCCCCGTCCGGGCACGAGATCAAGCGCACTGTTCAGGCATTTCACCGCATCCGCGTATCTTTGTTTAACTTGAAGCTTCCAGGCTTTTTCAAGAAGGATTTCTATTTCCGGCTGACTTGGTTTCATTTTGGGTTTCATCGAACGCGCCATTTCAGTTGAGAAGAGGCAGCGGTTTGGCCCATATCGTGGCGATGGGCAGGGGTGTGCTATTTGTGCATCTCAGATGCTGTCTCGCCATTGATGCCAGATCGTCGTCAGCTCCGTCCCTTAAAATTTTTCTCGCATAGGAACGGGAGTTCTCCTGGTCATTTTTCATGCCCTGCACATACATCAGGAAAAAATATATTTGTCGGTGGTTCCCGCCATTGTCTATCGCGGCGTGGCAATATTCTTCCGCGCGCTCCAGTTGCTCGCGTTTTTTATGCCGCGGGCCGTCCAGCGCGCCAGCCATCACAGTTGCCGCGCATTTCATGAAAAGATTCGCGCGCGCCTTGCCGTCTGGCGAAGCGGAGATAGCCTCGCTGAAGGTGGTCAGGGCGTCTTCGTATCGGGCCTGGAATAAATAATATTCGCCAAGGATTTTATTGCCCGCCACTTTGTCTTTACCCGCGACATCGCGCAGCATTTTTTCGGCTTTTTCATGGCGCCCGTCATCTTCGGCCATTGCGCGCAAAGACGTGAAAGCCAGTTCCGCGCATTTTGGGTAATCGCGTTTTTTGAAAGAGGCTGCAGCCTCTCTAAGCGTCGCATCCGCTATGTCAGAAAATTTTTCAGTTAATTTATTTTTCACGCAGCGCCTCTATTTTAATGCAAAAGGTGCGGCTTGGAACCGCTGGGTTTATCAAAGCCCGCCGCTTCTTCCAGAAGTTTTCTGGCAATAGCCGCGTGTTCATTGTTATAGCCGAAATGGGTAACTATTTTTTGCGCACAAAAAAGAGCGCGCTCCTCATTGCCCTTGAGAGCATATAAATGCATCAGGGAAGAATATGTTGCGGCAGGGTTCGCTCCGCTTTCAAGCGCAGACTCCAGATACTCCGCTGCATTCACCAGCCGCTTATTTTTATCGGCCTCATTTTCAAAGCGGCCTTCATTAACGCTTGTCATCAGTACGGAGGCGCATTCGGCGAATAATTCAGCGCGAGTTTTGGTTGAACGGGAAAGGCGCAGGGCTGATGTGTAAGTGACCATGGCGTCGTCATACAGGCCGCGGAGAGTATAATAGCGCCCGAGTGTTTTCAGAGTAGTGATGCTGTACTGGGATTTTTGGACCGCGCTGAATAATATGTTCTGCACTTTTACGTGGCGCGGGTCGTCTTCAGTCATGGCTGATGCAGCCTCAAAGGCTGCCTGGATGCTTTTCGCATATTTGAACTTATCGAGAAAAATCCCGGCCTCAACAATCAAGCCTTCGATGTCTATTTCATTGCTCACGCAACTTGCCTTCCTCAATAGAGGGTCAATCCAGGGGACAGCCGGGATATTAGGACAAATATCAACAATATGTCAATAAGATAGACCCGGTCTCGCTTGCGCAGGGCTTTGCCGGGCCCTAGGATAAGCCTATGAATAAAGGATTATTTTCATGAGTGACCTGCCCGGCCAGCCCGCCGCCCGCCAATTCCACCTGCATTTGATTTCCGACGCCACCGGCACGACCTTGCTGGGCCTTGCCCGCGCCTGCCTCGCCCAGTTCGAAGGGGTAGAGCCGGTGCAGAAATTCTGGCCGCTGGTGAGAACGCAGCAGCAGCTGGAACGCATCATCTCCAAGATGGAACAAAATCCCGGCCCGGTGATTTTTACGCTGGTCGATGAAAAGATGCGCAAGCGTTTGCAAGAGCGCTGCGACGAGCTGAATATTCCGTGCGTCTCGGTGCTCGACCCGATCATCCGCAGCCTCTCATCGTATCTCGGCATGCATGCGAAGGGCGTGCCCGGGTTGCAGCACCAGATGGACGACGCCTATTTCCGCCGTGTCGCCGCGCTTGATTTCACCATGCGTCATGATGACGGAAAAAAACTGGAAGACCTGAAAGAGGCCGATGTGATTCTCGTGGGTGTCTCGCGCACATCGAAAACACCGACAAGTGTGTTCCTCGCGCGGCGCGGGTTGAAGGTCGCGAATATTCCTCTCGCGCCCGGTATCGAAGTGCCGAAAGCGAAATTTGAACTGCAGGGCCCGATGTATGTCGGCCTGACCGCAGCGCCTGACCGGCTCGTGCATATCAGGCGAAGCAGGCTGAAAGCCGACGGGCTGGACTCGAAAGCGCTCGAGGAAAACACATATCTGCACGGCGATAAAATCGAGGACGAAGTGCGCAACGCGCGCAAACTATTCTCGAAATACGGATGGCCCGTGATCGACGTGACCAAGCGTTCGGTCGAAGAGACCTCGGCAGAAATCATGGCGCTGTACCAAGCTTATCAAGAGGGGCTGAATGCTCCTAAGTGACACACATCGCGGCCTGAAAATCATTCTCGCCTCGCAGAGCAAGGCGCGTTACGCCATGCTGAAAAATGCCGGTGTGAATTTCAAGGTCATCAGGCCCGTTGTCGACGAAATGGCGATGGTTCATGAATTGATGCGGGCCTCCGGCAAGGAAAAAATAACGCCGGAAAAAATCGCGCTCGACCTCGCGAAGAAAAAAGCGCTGGCAGTGGCCGGGAAAAATCCCGATGCGCTGGTCATCGGCAGCGACCAGATTTTGGTTCTGGAAGGCAAGATGATGTCGAAAGCCAGGAGCAAGGAAGAAGCGAAGGAAAAACTTCGCCATTTACGCGGTAAGACGCACAGGCTGATTTCCGCCGTTGCCGTGGCGAAAGCCGGCACGGTTTTCTGGAGCCACGAGGAAGAAGCCAGCCTCACCATGCATGATTTCAGCGACGAATTCCTTGAATCCTATTGCGCGCGCGCAGGCGACGCGCTGACGAAAGCGGTCGGCGCGTATGCCATCGAGGGCGCGGGCGCGTGGCTGTTCTCCGACATCCAGGGCGATCATTTCACAATTCTCGGCATGCCGCTGCGGCCTTTGCTCAGTTATTTGCACGAATATCACGCGGTGAATCCATGACCCAAAATATGAAAGCCAAGGCAGCCGTCATCGGCCAGCCGGTTGGCCACAGCAAATCGCCGCTCATCCATAATTACTGGATTGAAAAGCATGGGATCGATGCGTCCTATGAGGCAATCGATATCGCACCGGAAAATCTCGAAAAAGAATTAATTCGGTTGGTCGATGAAGGATATTCCGGCTTCAACGTCACGCGCCCGCATAAGGAAAAAGTTTTCGCGGTATGCGATTCTCTCGATGAGCTCGCGCAGTCGGTCGGCGCGGTCAACACGGTCACGATTAAAAACGGCAAGATGAACGGCACGAACACCGATGTTTTCGGCTTCACAGAAAACATAAAAACCGCGCGTCCTGCCTTCGATTTCAAGGCCGGGCCTGCCGTCGTGCTCGGCGCGGGCGGCGCGGCGCGGGCGGTAATTTATGCGTTGCTGAAAGAGGGCGTGCCGGAAGTGCGGGTCGTCAACCGCACGAAGAACAAGGCGCAGACGCTGGCGCGGGATTTTAAAAGATTGCGCGTGCATGACTGGGAAAAACGCTCGGAAGTTTTCGTCGAAGCGAATTTGCTTGTGAATACGACATCGATGGGACAATCCGGCCAGCCGAAACTGGAGCTGGACTTAACCGCGCTGCCGAAAATTGCGGTGGTGAATGATATTGTTTACGCGCCCCTGATGACTGATTTGCTGCGCGATTGCGAAGACCGGGGAAATCAAATTGTCACCGGCATAGGCATGCTGCTGCACCAGGCGCGGCCTGCGTTCGAGGCATGGTTCGGCGTACTGCCGGATGTCGACGCCGAACTCGAAAAGCGCGTGCTGGCATGATCGTGATCGGCCTGACAGGATCGATCGGGATGGGCAAAAGCACCGCCGCCGCGATGTTTGAATCGCTGCGCGTTCCGGTGCATGAGGCTGACGACGAGGTGCATAAATTGCTGAGCCCCGGCGGCAAGGGCGCGGTCGCCGTCGGCGCGGCGTTTCCTTATTTCCAGTTCCCGCAGATTTACGGCCGCAAGACCAAAAGCGGCAGGCGTACGATCAAGCGCAAGGAACTCGGGCAGGTCGTGTTCAACAATGATAGCCACCGTAAAAAACTGGAGAAAATTCTGCATCCGCTGGTACGAGCGGCGCAGAGCGATTTCATCCGCAGGCACAAGGCAATGGGCACGAAAATTGTCGTGCTCGATATTCCGTTGCTGTTTGAAAC
The DNA here is from genome assembly GCA_017999645.1 of Alphaproteobacteria bacterium. Classification (GTDB taxonomy): domain Bacteria; phylum Pseudomonadota; class Alphaproteobacteria; order Micavibrionales; family Micavibrionaceae; genus UBA7657. Next base: position 13,020 of record JAGNLJ010000014.1, on the reverse strand, counting down.
CGGCGGGGAAAACCGCGTGGATTACACGCTGGTTGTCAGCGCACCGCGCAACGTGCAGCGCCAGCGTGTGCTGGACCGCCCGGGCATGGATGAGAAAAAATTCCGCGCCATTTTAAAGCGGCAAATGCCGGACGGCGAAAAACGCGCCCGCGCCGATTACGTCGTGCACACCGGCCTTGGCCGCGCGCAAACGATGAAGGAAATTAAGACGGCGCTGGCTGACTTCAAGAAGAGAGAAGAATGAAGGCCGCATTAATTCTCACGCATGAGAAACATGAGGGGCCGGGGCAGTTCGGCGATATTCTAGCCGCGCGCGGGTTTGGCTGCCGCACGATTTTCACGCCGCAGGAAAGCGTGAATGATTTCGACCCGCTGGTGCCTGATCTCGTTCTCGTGATGGGCGGGCCGATGGGCGTTTACGAAAGCGACATGTATCCCTTCCTGAAAGAAGAGATAAAATTTCTGAACAAACGCGCGAGGGCCGACAAGCCGACGCTTGGCATTTGTTTAGGGTCGCAAATTCTCGCCGCTGCGCTGGGGGCGGAAGTTTACAAGGGCAAAGCCGGGCAGGAAATCGGCTGGAATCTCCTGAAAATAAAGAATCCAGCCCATCCCGTGCGGCATCTCGGCGGCGATAAAACCAGCATGTTTCACTGGCACGGCGATACGTTCGATCTGCCGAAAGGCGCGGAATTACTGGCGTCCACGGATATGTACGAAAATCAGGCGTTTGGATTTGGGGGCAAAATTCTCGCCCTGCAATGCCACCCAGAAGTCACGCCGGCACAAGCCGACGAATGGACCGAGCTGATGGGCGCGGAGATCAAGCGCTCGAAAATCGTCGGCAGCGCCGAAGAATTAAGAGCGCAAAACGCGCAATATGTTGATACAATGAACACACAGGCGAAAATATTTTTTGAAGAATGGCTTGAAACAGTTGGACTATAGCGTCATTGCGAGAAGCCTCGGATTTAACCGAGGCGACGAAGCAATCCATGAGATGGAATTTTAGACTGCATGGATTGCTTCGCTCCCGCTGGTCGCTCGCAATGACGTTGTTAGGAAATTATAATGCGTGAAATAGTATTGGATACCGAAACGACAGGCATGTTCCCCGATGAAGGCGACAAGATCGTCGAGATCGGTTGCCTCGAATTACTGAACCATGTTCCGACCGGCAAGACCTTGCAGATATATTTAAATCCCGAGCGCGACATCCCGCCCGAAGCCGTCGCGGTTCACGGGCTGACGCGCGAATTCCTGAAGGACAAGCCTGTCTTCTCGCAGGTCTATACTGACCTCCTCGATTTCATCGGCGATGCGAAGCTCGTCATTCACAACGCCGAATTCGACATGAAATTCCTGAATGCGGAGCTGCGCGAAGTCGGCCACCCGCCGCTGCAATGGGGCCGCGTCGTCGACACTGTAACTATGGCGCGGCAGAAATATCCCGGCCAGCCCGCGAACCTTGATGCCCTTTGCCGCCGCTTCGGCATTGATAACACCGAGCGCACGCTGCACGGCGCGCTGCTCGACTCGGAATTGCTGGCCGAGGTTTACATGGAGCTGCTGGGCGGCCGCCAGCATGGGTTGCTGACGATTGGCGCCGACGCGACCGGCAAAAGCACGGCATCAATTAAGGTTGATCGCCCCTACCGTGAACCGCGCCCGCATGAAGCCAGCGCCAAGGAACTGAAGGCGCACGGCGAAATGCTGCAAAAGCTCGCAAACGCGCTCTGGCTCAAGAAAACCGGCTGAAACCAAAATTTTACATATCGCCTATAGTTGTGCTATAAATTACGCGTTTCGTAAAATATAGGACTTTTAAAGGCGATAGGGCATAAAAAAAGCCAGTATTTTCAATGAACTAAATAAACAGCTTATGGGCGCCAGCCTTGTGGCGATGATGGTCGCAGGGTCCGGCTGTGCCCTCGATGGTCCGAACGACGGGCAGGGCAAGCCAAAGCCAGATTTGCGCCCGGACACAACCGAAATCATTCAACCGCCAAGCGTCACGTAGGCGCAATCTGATAGCGAGCCGAGCGGACAGCCAGAAAATCTGATTATCGACGAAGCGTCAACCGGCGGTCAGGGAGAAAATCAAAAAGCCGTTAAGAGCATTACGTCACAAGATGATCAAGCCGAAAATTTGCATCATGGCAAACCAAAGGTTGTTGAACCTGCAGGGATCGCGTCCGAAGAGCTCGAGCGCAGATTGAATGCGCAGTCCGAGCAGATCATGAAGCATATCGACAACGCCTTCAAAAATTTGTCTAACGAGGAAAAGCAAGCGCTTGGCTTCATCAAAAAAGAGCTTGAGGCCATGAAGAATAAGACGTGGAACGATAGATTTCATGACCCAGACTTTTGGAGTGCTTTTATCTACGCCGTTTTAGCTGCCGGACAAGCTGTATATTTTTTCAGAAGGCAAAATAAAGATGCTGTCAGGATGGAAAAAATTACTAACGAAATCTATGACGCGACTTATCAGATGCGCCAGAACCTGGAATATCTGGCGGCTATGATCCAGGTCAATCGCACCACACGCTCCGCGAACGGTTTGGTGACACTGCCAGTGGTGACGGACCACGCCTTATATTCATTACTTACGATGATGAAAGCCGCTACGCTATGGCCCGCAAGCGCTACAGCCGTGCGATCCATGCGATGGGCATTCTCGACAAAAAACCTCAGGCAAGGAAACTGCGGGATATTTACAGCCAGAGGGCATGGATGAATCACCAGCCTGGCCTGGATATTTTTCAAAACATGCTGGGTACGGATGAAGAAAAGCGCGAGATGCTTGTGCAATTAGGGGAAAAGCAAAAGCAATGGGCAATCGCTGATAAGGATGCTTTCAGTATTAAAATCGCTGATTTTATAAAAAAAGATAAGATAACTCGCAAGCGAGAGATCAGCGAAAAAGAGGCTATAGACCTGATGTTCATTCAAGAACAATTGGCTGAGGGCAGTGATGAGCGTGCCCTGTTCAACGCGCTCAACGATGCGCGCGATGGATTCGACATGGCCGCCGAGGCGCAGGAAAAAATATATTTTGATCCGGATATAAAATGGGATGGCACTGGAACGCCCTGGCCGCGCGCTGCGACTATTATCAGGGTGCCATGTGACAGACTGGAACAAGAACAAAGGTTTGATAATGAAATGACCGTTTGCATCGACGGGCTTGAAATTATCCGCGCTTATTACTCGCTGGTTCCCTTTGACACGTCGCGGAATAACAGGCTGGAAAGTGAATCTGGTCCGATGCTTATGAAAGATTATGAGGAATTTCTATCAGGCTTAGTTGAAATTGTTGGATACGGGCAGTTCCAAGAAAAGGGCTTAACAAGTCTGAACACAATTTTTCCTGACATGAAAATTGTTGAAGATTGGTTGACCACACCGGGGCTCAGACTTGGGTGACTAATTTGACTAAGGTTGAAATAAGGGATTATTATATTGGGCAAAGGAGCAAGGTTATGAATACACCGTCAGATGGTATAGTTAAATTTGGAGAAGACATTGTGCTGCTCTCACCTGAGCAAGAAGAGCAACTTGATGACGTTTCCATGCGAACTATTGAACATATCAGAACTAACCTTGGCCTTACTCAGGAATTTATCAAGGGTTATCTTGCTGGTTTTAATCCTGCTGATTTGCGAGCTGCAGGAAGGAGTTTACCTCGTGCCGTCGGTTATATTCGTCGTGCTGTTAACGATTCTACCCTTCAGATTGATAAAGCGGCCTTACTTAACAACGTTACTACCGCAATTGAAGAATTGCACAGTTCAAGGTTGGAGCATGTGAACCCTGAATTTGTAGAAGAGTATATCTACGGTGTGCTTTACCGGGACCTACCTGCTATGCGCCAGCAAATTACGCAACAGTATCACGATGCTCCCGAACCCGTCGGCATGCGTTAATTTTTGAACTGCGGCCTTGTCCGGCGGTGTCCCCGGCGGAATCTACTCGGATTTTTCTTCCTTGGACTCTTCACGGCTCTTTGCCATTTCGGCGGCGAAACGCTGGCTGTAAAGCGCGTGGAAATCGACAGGGTTCAAAAGTAATGGCGGATAGCCGCCCTGCATGGTGAGGTCACTCAAAATCTGACGGACATGCGGGAAAGCCTGGTGCGGGATTTCGATCAGCAATAATGGGTGGTGATTTTCCTCGGGGACTTTTTCATTAATCGAAACCGTGACGCCGTAAAGAATTTCGGCGATGAACACCGGCTGCTCCTTGCGCGAGGCCTCGGCGCGCGCGTTCAGAACAACTTCATATAAATTCGGAATATTCGCATCCTCGATCTTGCGGGCGTCCATGCCGATATGGATGTTCATCTCGGGCGCGCCCTGACCGGCGCGAAGGGAATCAGGCGTATTCGGATTTTCAAAGGACAGGTCGCGCACATATTGCGCGAGGATAGTGATCGGCATGTCGCTCTGGTTCATCTGCGTGGTTTTACGCTCGCCTGTCGGCGCGCCGTTTTCCGGCTTTTTGTCTTTTTTGTCAGCCATGACTAAGAAACCCCTGTTTTTTTATTAGGCTCTGCTGATTATCACTAATTTTACAGGACTCTCAAGGAGGATTTGAGCTATTGGGCTCGCTAATGGCCCTGGGTTCGTCGTCAATGCGCTCGTATTCGCCCTCGATAATGCCTGAATCGGCGCTGGTCCAGCCGGGCCGACGGCGCAGGAAGGATTTCAAAAGCCCCCGCAGGCGCGGCACCAGCAGCAAAATAGCCAGAACGTCGCTGATGAAGCCCGGCGCGATCAAAAGCACGCCCGCGGCAACAATACAGAAACCGTCGAACAACTCGCCCGCCGGAACGCGGCCCCGGTCGAAGGCGTCATGCATGGCAAGGACGGTCTGGAAACCCTGGTAGCGGACCAACGCCCCGCCGACAAGCGCGCTCGCGATCAAAAGCAGGACAGCGGTGATAAAGCCGATTTCACCGCAGACCTCGACAAAAGCCCAGAGTTCCATCAACGGGAAGATAATAAACAGAACATAAAATGGCATAAAACCCTTGTCCTTTGCGCTCCGGGCATTAATGTAGATACGGAATATGGTAGAATAGTTATATAAAGTCAAAGAACCGGAAAAACAGGACAATATGACAGCAGATCTCCTGGTTTATGCCCTGGTGGCCGCGGGCCTCGTCTTCTGGCTGCGCAGCATTCTCGGCACCCGTCACGGCGATGAGCGCCAGCGCGACAATCCCCTGACCCGCCCGCCTCTTGAGGCAAACCCCGACAATATGAATCCCTTCGCAGAGGAAGAGCGCGAAATGACCGGCGAAGACCGCGTCAAAAAACTCGCGGCTGATTCCGGCGGCAAAATTTCCATCGATGGAGCTGGCGTTGAAGCGGGGCTGATCGATATCGCCCGCGTCGACCGTGAATTCGATGTCGGCTTTTTCATGGACGGCGCGCAGGAAGCGTTTGCAATTATCGTCGAGGCCTTTGCCGCGGGCGACCGCGAGACGCTCAAGGATTTGCTCGGCCCTGCCGTTTACCACGCCTTCGAGGCCGCCATTACCGCGCGCGAACAGCGCGGCGAAAAACAGGAAACGCAGATCCGCGCCATCCGCAAGGCCGAGGCGATCGAAGCGGGAGTCAGCGCCCGCAGCAAAGCGAATATCACCGTGCGCTTCACCGCCGACGAGGTTTCCGTCACACGGAATTCTGCGGGGGAAATCATTGACGGCCACCCGGAAAAACTGACCGCCATGCGCGATGTCTGGACCTTCAGCCGCGACACCAAATCGCGCGACCCGCGCTGGCTGGTGATCGAGACGCGCGGCGATTTCGAGGACGATAACAAAATCCTGCCCAATACGATTCAATAATTGATGCGCATTCCTTATATCATTTTGCTTCTTTTCCTTGCCGCGTGTGCGACCAAGCTGCCGCCTGCGGAGGAAAAACCGCAACGTGTTCTGAAAGAGGTCGGGTTCAACGCGCTGCCCGCGTGGGGCGATTCATCGGTTTATATCCGCGCGGCGGATGCGTTCGGAAAATCCTGCGTGCGTATAATGAAGAATGACCCGGCGAAAAATTTCAGCGAAATTCCCGAGGCAAAAACGTATGGCGACTGGCAGAGAATTTGCGCAGGCCTTGCGGGCGTTCCCAAAGACGATGCAAAAGCATTACGCCAGTTCTTTGAATCGAATTTCAAACCCTACGCGGTTTCAGCAGGGCGCGAGCCGGAAGGCTTGTTTACCGGCTATTACGAGGCGTCCTTACGTGGTTCGCTCACGCGCGATGCCGTTAATAATATCCCGTTATACACGAGGCCGGATGATCTCGTGATGGTCGATCTCGGCCAGTTCCGCGATGAATTGAAAGGCCAGCGCATCGCGGGCCGTGTCGTGGAAGGAAATTTAAAACCCTACGAAGATCGCGCGAAAATCGTCGCCGGGCAGTGGCCGCATAATGACAAGGTATTGGTTTGGGTGGATGACGCGGTCGATGCGTTCTTCGTGCAGATCCAGGGCTCGGGCGTTGTGCAGCTGAAAGAAGGCGGCGTGATGCGCATCGGTTATGCCGGGCAGAACGGGCATATTTATACAGCGATTGGGAAGGAGCTCATCGCGCGCGGTGAACTGACGAAAGAAAATGTTTCGATGCAGGCAATCCGTGACTGGCTGGCCGCGCACCCGCAGCAGGCGGATGAAATCATGAACACCAATCGTTCGTATGTGTTTTTCAAGACGCTTGAGAAAGATGGCCCTGACGGCGGTGAAGGCGTAACGCTGACGCCGTATCATTCACTGGCGGTCGATCATTCGCTGTTCCCGTACGGCGCGCCGGTATGGGTGGATATCGATTACGCGGTGAACGGGCAAAACCGTTTGCGCAATCTCATGGTCATGCAGGACACCGGCGGCGCGATCCGCGGCCCCGTGCGCGGCGATGTATTCTGGGGTTACGGCGAGCAGGCAGAACAACTGGCCGGGCCCATGAAAGCCAAGGGGCACTACTGGATTTTACTGCCTAAATAATAAACAAAATCAATATCTTAATACGGAACCGGGTTAAGGCGGCGGACGGCTTCGATGTCGGCGAGCACGTCGTTCGAGAGTTTCAGTTTGATGGAATCGATATTGGTTTTGAGCTGCTCCATCGTCGTTGCGCCGATGAGCGTCGAGGTGACAAACGGTTTTTGATTCACGAAGGCGAGCGCCATCTGGCAGACGTTTAACCCGTGTTTCTTCGCGACTCCCAAATAAGATTTCACCGCGTCATTTGTTTTCACGCCGTCGCGGTGTTCGTGCCGCGTCTCCAGCGAGAGGCGCGCGCCGGGCGGCCTGGCGCCATCGATATATTTACCGCTCAAGATTCCACGGCTGAGCGGCGACCAGGCGAGCAGCCCGCAATCCTCATGCATTGCGACCTCGGCGAGGTCGTGATCGAAGCGGCGGCAGATCAGCGAATATTCATTCTGTATCGATTGCATGCGCGGCAGGTTATGCTTCTCGGCCAGCCGCAGATATTGAAGCGTACCCCATGCGGTTTCGTTCGACAGGCCGACATGACGAATTTTCCCCGCTTTGACCAGATCATTCAGCGTCTGCAGGACCTCAAGAAAATTATCTTCAACAGCTTTCGTTTCAAAATCTGGCGAATACTTCCAGTAATTGCCGAAATGATAATCCTCGCGGTTCGGCCAGTGCAATTGATAGAGATCGATGTAATCGGTTTGAAGTCTTTTCAGAGAATCTTCAATCGCCTTCAGAATATTCTCACGGTCGATGCGTGCCTTGCCGCCGCGCACCCACGATAAAACCGGCCCGGCGATTTTGCTGGCGAGAATGATTTTATCCCGGTTTTTACGGGCTTTGAACCATGTACCGATGATGGTTTCAGTCATGCCGCAGGTTTCCGCGCTCGGCGGCACGGCGTACATTTCAGCGGTGTCGAAGAAATTGATTCCCTGCGTGATGGCGTAATCCATCTGCGCGTGGCCGTCGGATTCCGTATTCTGATTGCCCCACGTCATGGTGCCGAGGCCGATGAGGCTGACCTTGAGGCCTGTGCGGCCGAGAGTCCTGTATTCCATTAGAGTATGGGCTTCCTGTATTTCTGCGTGTCGATCTGCAGATCCTGCAGGCTGTCGGGCAGCGGCGCAGGGATGTCCGTATTGATGGGGAAAGCAGAGATCGAGGGAAGGGCGCGGTTGAAATTATCGACCAGCCTTGGGTCCAGCTCGCGGCGGTTAATCGTAATTTTATCAACAACGGTGCCGCGCTCGGGGTCGTTTTTGTAATAGCACTGGATAGGCTCCATGCGGTATTCGCCAAACGAATCCACTTGCGTATACCAGATGCGGACCGAGGTTTCGAACTCTTCAACCGTGCTCAGGCGCAAATGATCGGGATAGCGCGTAACGCCCTCGAGAAAAACCTTGCAGATGCCGAAGGCCAGACCGCCCTGATAAGGCTTCATCAGCCAGTGAACGGAGTAGGAAAGGAGGACGATCACGCCCACGCCCATGGCGAAGTAAAACTTTGCCTTACGCTGCGCCCTTTTTCTTTCATGGATACTGCTTTGCGCGATTGCGGCGTCGATCTGTTCGTCGACCTGCGTTTTGGCGGCTTTTTGTTTCTTGGTTTTCTTTCTTTTGCCAACGATCTCGCGGCCCTTGAACTCGTTATCGGGCGGCGGCTTGAGAGGCCCCATGGAGGCCTGCGCGGCGGAAGGAGAAGATGAAGATATTTGGGACGCGGCAGGTTGCTGCTGTTGTTGCGGAGCTGATGTCTCCTGCGGCGCGGCTTCAGGCTTGGGGCCGCCTGGGCCTTTTTCCTCGGTCATGCTGCAATCCTGACTCGCCCTGTTCCTTCCTCTTTGGAAGCTGCCTTGCTGGCGACGATGATTTCGTCGACGATTTCCTCGATGACGGCGCTGATCATTGCGCCGCGCGTCTCGCCGCTCTCGGTTTTCGCGAGAACGCGGCGGCGAAGTTCCGTACGGGCGCTGCCGCCGGGGAAGGTGACGGCGAGCATTTGCCGCGCGCGGCCCGCGCCGAGCTTTAGGTACAGGCGATTGCGGATGGCGACGTCTTCGCTCGAGGTTGAAAGTGCCCACAGCTCGATGGGGCCGAGCGTGTTGAAGAGGTGTTGTTCATAACGGCCCTCGATGGTTCCGAGAACCAGCAGCGCCGGCGCGCCGATGGCTTTGGGGCCGGTCAGTTTGTTACGGATGATGTAGCGCGCGGTCTCGGACAGGCCAAAACGCTCCTGCACGTCGTCGACGGCGCGGTCGGAAATGGCGGTACCCAGAATCCATACGCCCGTCGCGAGGTCGACCATGTCTTTGGAAAAGTCATCGAGAAGCTGCGAGGACAGGATAATCTGCACGCCGCGCTTACGCCCTTCGCGGACGTCGCGCACGACCTGGTTCCGGACCGAGTGCGATCTGCTTGTGCGGTGGAATTCGTCGTAGCAAAGTCTTTTCGGAATTTCACTGATCTCCTGCAGGCGCAGTTCGTGGTAAGGCCTGAATTTTTCAGGAATATGAACCAGCGCTTCCTTGCCGAGCCACCAGCTGCGCACCAAGGCATGCCGGGCCAGCATATACATGATAGCCGTCTGGCGGTCGGCGGATTCATCGCCCTGCGGCGCGACGTCCATGAGGTCAAGCGAGCAGACGCGGGCATTCGCAATGTCGAACTGCGTGACGGAAGACAGGATCGGGAATTCGCGGATCGCTGACGTGACCATCCGCTCGAAAGCCGCGATAACGGTCTCGAAGCTGAAGCCGACGGAAGTCTGCTCAAGAAGCGAGTGAATCTGCGGCCTGCGCGAGGCAGTGATGGAATCGTTCAGGGTCGGCACCGCGTGGCGCTGCGCGACATGTGCGATATGGTACTGCTCGAGCTCGTACATCTTGTCGACGACATCCCACCAGTACGGGTCGGCAGGCAGGTGCACGTTGAAGCGGGCAAGCGCCTCGTCGACTTCGGAATCAAGGCGCGGCAGATACGGGCGCGCTTCGGCGTTGGCGGCGCGGTCGTCGCGCCAGCGGTACATTTCATCGACGACAAGGCCGCAAAGCTGCTGCATGCCGTCATAGGGTTTTTCAAAGCCCGGCGGCGTGCAAAGAAGTGTGAGGAGTTCGACAAGGTAGCTGCGCTCATCCGGCAGCGGCGCGCGGCAGCCGAGCTGCGTATCGAACGGATTGATCGCGAAACGGTGCGCCATCTGCAGGCGGTAATAGGCCGCTTCCTGCTGGCGGTTGAGCGGCAGCGCCTCGCGGATCATGGAAATAAGCCCCGAGGAAGAAGGGCCGATATCGATGACGGCCACATAAGGGAGCTTCGAAAGGCCCGGCCCAACGCAGGTGCTTAAGTTAAGCGAGTTCAGCAAAACGGATTTACCGGCGCCCGGCTGCGCGAAGATCAGGTCGAACCACGTGGTGGTCAGGTTCGTGCCGGTCTGGTACGGCCAGACTTTGCCGTCCGGCGTGCGGAAAATCATCGAGCCCGCGCTGAACGGGCTTGAAGGCCGCTGCCAGGGCATGAGTTTCATCATCTCTGTCATCGGCGCGATTCCGGTCGGCCCAGTGCCGCCGCAATGAATGCCCATCGCGGAAGACATGACGCAGTCGAGCGGGTCGCCCGAGAATTCGCTGACCTGGCAGTAGCCCCAGGATTCAACCGCCTGCAGAAGAACCGAGAGCTGATCCATGATGTCGTTGCGCTGGTCGTACGTGCACCATGTTGCAAACGATATGCGGATACGCACGACAGGCTCGCTACGCGCCATCGCTTGCAGGCCCTCGAGCGAATATTTTATCTGCTTGTTGTAGGAGTTGGTCGGCCCCAGAATTGTTGCAATGAACGCGCGGAACGACGTCGCGTAAACGCCGCCCCCTTCGAGCAGGAACGCGATGCGGAAAGGAATGTCGGCTTCGACCAGGCGATTCAGCAGAATCGGGAATGCCGTGGCGTCCATGGGACCGAGCGTCATGTCGGCGCCTGACCAGAACGTGTTGCCGATTCTTACCAAAGATTTGCCGAGCGTGCGCGCATCGGCGGCGGAAATCTGGTTTGCAAGGCTCGGCCAAAGAAGGTCGGAAAGATCGACTTTGCTCGTCGGCGTGCGCGGCGGAATCGGGTCGCCGGGCAGGCACGGCCGCCATTTATTATGCCCGTGATCGGGGAAAAGATTATTCCGTACGGCGCGCGCGGCGTCATGCACTTCGAGAATGTTGCAGCGTATGCCAAGCTCGTCCATTGCGGATGTAATGGCGGTCACGAAGCTGCGGTGACGCGTGCGCAAGGGCTCAAGCGCGGCGTTCGGGTATTGCGCGAAGGGCGCGTTGATCCAGTCTTTGGCTTTCTGCTTTGCCTCCTTCGAAGATCTCTGGAATTCGGTCTTGGTCAGGACGCTTGGACGCGTCCAGAGCACGAAATAGGATTCTTCATGCGTGCAGAAACGCTGGAGGTGACGTAAGCGCTCTTCAAAAAGGTCGTCGAGATCGATGCCGATATTGTTGGCGGAGACGCGGCTCGGGCGCATCAATTCTTCGAGTTGCTCGCGGATGCGGTTCGGGTCGCGCGCGAAATAGACCTGCATGGCGTGGCCCTGGCGATCGAAACGCGATCCGACCTTGATCGTTGCGCCTTCAACGATTTTCTTGAATTCCTCCTCGCCGATGATCTGCCGGCTGCCTTCGACTTTCAGATAGGTGACAAGCGACCCATCCGTGGAAACCAGAGTGATCTCATCGTCAGAGGTTTCAAGCTGAATAAACGACGAAACTGACTGCCGGAAAGCTTTTTGAAAGGGCGCCAGTATTTTTTGAAAAACATTCATGCCGGATCTTTAACTGAATATATAAATCAACGTTCTAATATATCTTACCACATGTGCGCCGCCTAGGGCGCATAGAGGTATTACCCATATTTTTCACGGCTTTGAGAGTGATTCCCGCCGCGATTCCCGGACAGCCGGAATCAGGCGGCCTTGCCCATGATTTCTTTATAGAGGGAAATCCACTGAAGAGGCGCCTTGCCCCCGAACGGCCCGTCCTTGGAGCGCCAGTAAGCAAGGATCTGGGGGAACTGGTTAAACTCGAGGTCCGCTTCCTTGATGATGCGGCGGTCCAGGGGAAAAACCCGGACGCCTTTGAGCTTTTTTGCCCGCATTTCGTAATGTTTGGATCCGAGATAGTCGCGCAGCACCGTCGAGAGGATATAAGGATTGTCTGTACTGATGCGCTTTTTGACCTCTTCGCGCCGGGCCATCAGGGAATCCAGCGCCTTGCGGGCGGCGTCGGCCACGGGTCCCTGCGAGATACGGGCGACATAAATCGCCCGGGCGATATGGTGAAGGTCATGCTGCTCGATCTCGGGCAGCCATAAAAGGACGCCAGAGCGCATGGCGCTGATCTCGTCCATGACGAAACATTGCTGGCAGAAGATGCAGGCAGTGACGAGGTTTTTCTCGGACCAGTCGTCGCGGTCGCCGTTGAGAAAATTGATTTCCTGGTATTTACGCGACAAAAACCCGCAATAACGGCAGGTATGGCCGTCGCGCTCGAATATCCTGGCCTTGAGGGCGGCGGGCATCTTTTTATCAGCAGGCGCCGCACCGGCGCTCTGTTTAGAGGCCCTGGATGGTGGGCGGGGGCGCGTGGTGCCCAAAATGATCGGTAAAAGATCCATCTGATGTTCCGGTTCGCGCGGGATTCGGAATTAGAGACAAGCTTTAGAAATACCGGCCGCCATGCGGTGAAGCAGGCGGCCGGCACTTAAGTCAGACTGGTATTAGTTCGTCGTGAAGGTGACTTTCTTCAGCGTCGCGGCCTGCGATGCGGTACCCACACCAACCGTTGAGAACATCGCTTCGCTGACGATCGGAATCGCGAACAGCGCGCCACCTGCCAGAAGACGGATTGCGCCGTCCTTCAGGTGCGTTTGCGAGGGGTTTTCGACGTGGTCTTTGATCTTCATGATGCCGAGAACGGCAAGCAGAATACCAAAGAGGTATGACAACGCAGCCAGAAGACC
>JAGNLJ010000023.1 GCA_017999645.1 Alphaproteobacteria bacterium | reverse complement strand
TTAGCTTGCTTAAACTTGACCCGGCCTTTTGCGGTGACCTTGAATCGCTTCTTGGCACCACTTACGGTTTTCATCTTCGGCATTTTCTTCTCCTTTATCAAGGGTTTAGCATGTGATGACCGAGGCAGCCAAAGTAGTCTCTAAGCCAGGCCATCTGTTTGAAGTAGGGGGGTTATACAGGGGGTAAGGCCTGAAAATCAAGCAAAAATAACCTCCTCTCGCAACCCCGGCGAAAGCCGGGGTCTTTAGAATTGTGCAGTTCCATATCATGGACCCCGTCTTGCGACGGGGTTACGGGCGGTTAATGCGCCTTCGCCCAGCTCGGCCCGGCGCCGGTTTCGGCCTCCAGCGGCACGCCGACATCGGCGACGCCCTCCATCACGGCTTTGACAGCAGCACGGGTTTTCTCAAGTTCTTCTTTCGGAACCTCGAACACCAGTTCGTCGTGAACCTGTAGCAGCATCTTGGCTTTCAGATTTTCATTCGCCAGCGCCCGCGCCATGCGGCCCATGGCGATCTTCATGATATCCGCCGCCGTGCCCTGCAGCGGCGCATTAATCGCCTGCCTCTCAGCGCCCCCGCGCGTCGCCGGGTCCTTGATGCCATAAATCACGCACTTGCGGCCATAAAGCGTTTTGACAAAACCGTATTCGCGTGCCTCGTCCTTTTTGGATTGCATGTAATCCTGCAACTCCGGGAAACGCGCGAGATATTTGCCGATGAAGGCGTTGGCCTCGCTGTTGCTGACGCCCAGTTGTTTCCCAAGACCCCAGCCCGAAATGCCGTAGATGATTCCGAAATTGACCGCCTTGGCGTTGCGGCGGATATCCGGTGTGACGTCTTTCAGCGGTACCCCGAAAACCTGGCTCGCCGTGATCGCGTGAATGTCCTGCTTCTCGATGAAGGCTTGCTTCAGCGCTTCGACGCCAGCGAGCGCGGCGGCGAGACGCAGTTCCACCTGCGAGTAATCGACCGAAAGCAATACATGCCCTTCCGCCGGCACAAACGCCTCGCGAATTTTGCGGCCCTCTTCGGTGCGGATCGGGATGTTCTGCAGGTTCGGCTCGCTCGAGGCGAGACGGCCCGTGTTCGTGTGCGCCATCGAGAACGATGTATGCACGCGGCCTGTCTTCGGGTTCAGTTCTTCCTGCAGCGCATCGGTATAAGTCGATTTCAGTTTTGAAAGCTGGCGGTGCTCGAGGATTTTTTTGACGATCTCATGACCTTCGTCGGCGAGTTTCTCCAGCACATCGACCGATGTCGAAAAATCGCCCTTGCTGGTTTTCTTGCCGCCCTGCAGGCCCATATTCTTGAACAGGATTTCACCGACTTGCTTCGGCGATGAAATATTGAACTGCGTGCCCGCAAGCTTATGAATTTCCCCTTCAAGCTCCACGAGCTTCTTGCCGAAATCATTGCTCATGGATTTTAAAATCTGCAAATCGACGCGGATACCGTCCAGTTCCATCCGTCCGATAACGGAAATCAGCGGGCGTTCGATATCCTCGTACACGCTGACCATTTTTTCGCGGGCTAAACGGGGCTTTAAAATCTTATGCAGGCGGAGCGTAACGTCGGCGTCTTCCGCCGCGTAGGTCAGCGCTTTTTCAATAGGCACTTTGTCGAACGTGACCTGGTTCTTGCCCTTACCCGCGACCTCTTCATAGGAAATCGGTTTATGGCCGAGCAATTGCTGCGAGAGGAAATCCATTCCGTGCGGGTGCGCGGTGCCGTCCAGTACATAGGAAATCAGCATCGTGTCATCAATCGGCGCGATATCGACGCCTTCCTTCGCAAACATCTGCCAGTCATATTTCGCGTTGTGCGCGACCTTGAGAACGCTGTCGTCTTCGAGCAAAGGCTTCAGAAGCTCAATGACTTTCTTTTTCGGCAGTTGTGCAATCGTGTTCTTGCTCTCGCCGAGCAGATCCATTTCCTGCGTGTGGCCGAGCGGGATATAGGCGGCCTTGCCCGCTTTATAGGCGAGAGAAATTCCGACCAGCTCCGCCTTCGCGGGTGTCAGCGACGTTGTTTCGGTGTCGAAGCAAAGAATGCCACTCTCATAACAAGCCGTGATCCATTCCTTCAGAACTTTTTCATCGTTGATCAGCGTGTAAGAAGAGTGATCAATCAGAACCGGTTTCTCCTCCACTTCTTTCGGGGCGGGAACCTGCGCATGCGTGACGATTTGTGCCGGGGAAGATTGAATGGGCGCGGCAACATCCGAAACGCTCAGGCGCTTCATGATGGAATTAAATCCATGTTTTTTCAGGAATTCAACCAGCGCGGGCTTGTCTTCGCTGTGCGTTTTCAGTTCCTCGATCTGCAGCGGTACGGGCGCGTTCGCATCCAGAGACACGAGCTTCTTCGAAATCCGCGCCATCTCGGCGTTATCCTGGATCGTCTGGCGACGTTTTTCCTGTTTGATTTCGCCTGCGCGCGCAAGTAACGTCTCAAGGTCGCCATATTCATTGATCAGCTGCGCGGCGGTTTTGACGCCGATGCCGGGAACGCCGGGAACATTGTCTGACGTATCGCCCGCCAGCGCCTGCACATCGACAACCTTGTCCGGCGTCACGCCGAATTTTTCTAACACCTGTTCAGGCCCGATAAATTCACCCTTCATCGGGTCGAGCATCCGCACGCCTTCGCCCACAAGCTGCATCAGATCCTTGTCCGACGAAACGATCACGACTTTTTTCCCCGCAGCGCGGGCGAGGCGCGTATAGGCGGCAATCAGATCGTCGGCCTCGTATCCTTCTTGCGCCATATAGGGAATGTCGAAAGCCGCCACCGCATCGCGGATCAGCGGGAATTGCGGGATCAGATCTTCCGGCGTCTCATTGCGGTTGGCTTTGTAATCCGCATAGATGTCGTTGCGAAAATTTTTGCGTGCGGCGTCGAAAATCACCGCCATATAAGGCGCATGATAGTCGCGCAGCATTTTGAGCAGCATGTTGGTGAAACCGAACACCGCACCGACCGGCACGCCGTCCGGGTTCGTCATCGGCTTGCCGCCATAGGCCATGGCGTAATAGGCGCGGAAAATAAATCCCGAGCCGTCGACCAGATAGAGTTCGCCATCATTTGATTCTGTCATGCCGAGTAAAGTGGAGGATAGGGCGGTGAGAGTCCAGCCCCGGCTCTATCTCTTCGGTCCCAGCGCGTAGAGCGCGATGGCAGCGGCGTTGGAGACATTGAGGCTTTGAATCGGCCCGTCGGTGGGCAGTTTCAGAAGTTCGTCGCAATGTTCTTTCACCAACCTCCGGATGCCATCGCCTTCGGAGCCGAGCACCAGCACAACCTTGCCGCCCGGCTTGATGTCGCGGATGCTTTTATTCGTGTGTTCGTCAAAGCCGAACACAAAAAATCCTGCTTCCTTGAATTCTTCAATCGCGCGGCTGAGATTTGTTTCGTAGGCAACCGGCACATGCTCGACCGCGCCGCAGGCCGATTTCGCCAGCACGCCGTCCATCTCCGGTGCGTGACGTTTCTGCAGCACCATGCCCGATGCGCCGAACGCGCTGGCCGAACGCAGGATAGCGCCGACATTATGCGGATCGGTGACCTGATCTAACATGACGATAGTCACGTTGGGTTTGTCGCCAGCGGCGATAACCATATCCCGGACAAAAATATCATCGAGCGGGGCACAGGCGAGGGCAATACCCTGGTGGACCGCGCCTTTCGGCAGCATGGAATCGAGCTTTTGTTTTTCCACCATGACCGGGTGCGGGCGGCGCAGGCCGCTTGACTGGGCCTCCTTGATTGTCTCCTCGAACCCTTTGACGCTCTGGTCGTTGATATAAAGGGCGTGAATTTTACGCTCCGGGTTCAGCCAGGCTTCGCGGACGGCGTGGAAACCATAAAGCGAGGCGCGGGGGCCCTTAGGCTGCTCCGGGGCGTCATTATGACGCTGGTCGCGGTTTGGCTCTCTTTTCGGCCCACGCTCGCGGTTCTGGCCTTTGTTATCGCGCGATTTATTGCTGTTGTGGTGGCGGTGTTTCATGGTCTGGAACATTTACATACTTGACACCGCGTCGGAAAGGCTTTTTTGTGCTAACCCGGATGGAAGGGTGGCCGAGTGGTTAATGGCAGCAGACTGTAAATCTGCCCTCTTCGGAGTACGGCGGTTCGAATCCGCCCCCTTCCACCATTTCTTTTCGGGCGCTAGAATGCCCCGATGTC
>JAGNLJ010000013.1 GCA_017999645.1 Alphaproteobacteria bacterium | reverse complement strand
AATGGCTCCTCGAGCAGGATTCGAACCTGCGACCAATCGATTAACAGTCGATTGCTCTACCGCTGAGCTATCGAGGAATGCTTAGGCCCTTTTATTATGTTTTTCCGGGGCTTGTGTCAATAAATTCCAGCCCCTGAAATCGCATTAATTAACTCTTTGAAAGCCGTACCTTGCCAATGCGCTTGGCATCCATCTGCAGGATTTCGAAGGTCCAGCCCTCCCAGGCCAGTTTTTCGCCTTCCGTGGGGAAACGCCCCATTTCATGCAGGATAAACCCGGCAATGGTCGCAAAGTTCCCGTCGGGCTGGTAATCGAGGCCGGTATGGTCGCGCACGTCATAGATCGAGGCCATGCCGTCGAGCAGATAAGAGCCGTCTTTCTGCCGCTCGATGCCGATATCGGGGCGGGGGTCGTCATGGTCGGGGAATTCACCGGCGATGGATTCCAGCAGGTCGATATGCGTGACCACACCTTTTGTCCCGCCAAATTCGTCGACGACGACAGCGATATCGTTGTGGCGCTTCTTAAGAGACTCAAGAAGCTTTAGTACCGAAGTCGTTTCATGAACCAGCAGCGGCTCCTGCATAATCTTGGTAATTGATGGCGCGAATTCCGGCGAGGTTTTAGCTAAATAATCTTCCTTCCTTACGACGCCAAGCACATTGTCGATGTCGCCGTCACACACCAGCAACCGCGCGCGCGGCGAAGCAATAATGAATTCGCGTAAGTCGTCAGACGAGTCCGCAACATCCACCCATTCGATATCCGTACGCGGAGTCATGATGGTGCTGACGGTGCGGCCATTCAGATTCAACACACCGCGCAGAAGATCTTTTTCGACCGGCGTCAGGAAATCCTCCTTCGCCGCCTGCTGGAGCAGCATGCTCATCTCGTGTGAAGTGCTTTCTTCATGCTCACCGTCGCTCTTGCGCGCGCCGAAAACGCGGAGCACGGCGTCGGCTGTGCGCTGACGCATGTCGGGGCCTTCGGAAACGCGCTTCTTGAGTTTCGATTGCGCGAACTGGTTAAACGCCTCGATTAGAACCGAGAACCCAATTGCGGCGTAGAGATAACCCTTCGGCACATGGTGGCCGAAACCTTCAGCAATCAGGCTCAGGCCCACCATCAACAGGAAGCCAAGGCAGAGCATCACAACGGTTGGCCGCGCATTGACAAAAATCGTCAGCGGTTTACTCACAAGCATCATCAGCAGAACGGCGACGGTCACGGCGATAATCATGATGTCGCGGTGATCGGTCATGCCGACGGCGGTAATGACGGAGTCGAGTGAGAAGACAGCATCCAGAACCACGATCTGCGCGACCACGGTCCAGAAGGCGGGCCTGTAGCCGCCGCCGGAACCGCCATGGCCGTAGCCCTCAAGCCGCCCATGAATTTCAGTTGTCGCCTTATAAAGAAGGAACAGTCCCCCTAAGAGCATGATGAGGTCGCGTCCGGAGAAATCGAAGCCCGCAAAATCGACCAGCGGCGCCGTCAGCGTCACCAGCCACGAAATAGCGAGCAGGAGGCCGACGCGGAAAACGAGCGCGAGCAGGAGGCCGATGCGGCGGGCCTGGTCGCGCTGATGTGGGGGCAGCTTCTGGGCAAGGATGGCGATAAAGACGAGATTGTCTATGCCGAGAACCAGTTCGAGCAATATGAGGGTAAAAAGGCCGAGCCAGGCCGTAGGGTCAGAGAACCATTCCATGCAAATTGCTTTTAAAGCAACGCCTCCCGTCAGGCAATACGCCACTGCGGGCCTTATTCATTAAATAATTATTAATTTATTATGAATAAAATTAAGCAGTTTCCCGTGGCAGGGGGGAATGGCATTAGAGGGCGCAGTGACAGAGAGAACTAAAGAAATCAAACTCCAGGAAGGTGATGAGAAGCTTGGCATATACAAGATCCAGGACAAGGGTACTTATGTTGTTGTCTATACGGATAAGACAGCGGCAAGGCAGAATTCCAAAGAGTTCGATGAACGGCTAAGACAACTCAATGTTGAAATCGAACGCGAGCTTTCCCGCCGGGATCCCAATGCATCAAAAGATCTGGTTAAAGAATACGGAGCGGACAGGTACTTCGAAAATTACACTGCCTTTGAGAAGGTCATTGAGAATTTCGCAAATTTACCAACCGCCGGCGGCACCGTCAGAACGAAATACGCCAACTATGTCATGGTCGACCCGGACCAAACTCTCAGCAAGTTTTTCAACTCTCATGCGAAAGCCGAAAACGTAGAAAACAGCCCTGGAGTAAAATTAGAAAAAACTTTGTCGCCGGAACAGAGAGAGGCCTTTTTAAATTATGTAAGACTTCATGAGCAGGGCCACGCGACCAGGACCGGCCCGGAAACTTTTATGACTGAAATCTATGAAGATGAGGGCAATAACATAAAATATCTGATGGTTGATGCAAAAAATATGGGTCTTGATGAGGCAGGGGCCGATTTTTACGCTGCGGCGATGAGCCTCAAACAAAATCCGCAAGCGCGCGCAGTCATGGAAATCGTTGGCGATGCCGAAGTTTTAAAATTTTTGCGCAATGATGTGACTGCTGAAGATAAGTCAATTGAGCACTATAACTTTGGCAGTTATTTCGCTATTTCCATGGCGCTTGAAATGTCTCCAGACGAATTAAAGAATATGAGCGAAGAAGATATTGTAAAAATGGCCAGCCAGTACGACAGCTTCAGCGAACGGGAAGCGCTTGTTGAAGTATCGGTCAAGAACGATGTGTATCGTGAAATGGAAGCGCTGGGCAGGGAAACGGGACGCACCCCTTCATTAAAGGAAGCCGTCGATAGTCTGTCGCGTAAGAATATATATGCCGAGAATGGAACACTTACAGGGGAAGACAACGCCATAAAATTCATGACTCTTGAAAGAATGAAGCAGGCCCTGGACAGGCTTGAACAAAAAGGCATAGAGCTGTCAGGGGATATTTTTAAACCTCCCGCCCTGCAAAGTCCGTCGAATTCTTCGGGAGTAAAACCCCTGGTTCCAGGCTAAACTGGAGGCACGGCCGGGAATCGAACCCGGATACGAGGATTTGCAGTCCTCTACATCACCATTCTGCCACCGCGCCAGTATTAGGGTGGGTCGCCGGGATAATAGAGGAAACATCCGCCGGAAAGAAAGGCAAAAATAAAGGCCAAAAATAAATAGATTTGGCTATTTTTCGCCTTTATCATGGGGCGCAGTTGAATTTCAAAGACGGATATTACCCGCCCATGACCGATTTCTCACAAGCCCGCAAAAATATGGTGGATAGCCAGATCCATACCGCCGGTGTCGTGGACGATGCCATCCTCGCCGCGTTCGGAAATGTTCCTCGTGAAACATTTGTGCCTAAGCCGCTTCAGAGCGTAGCCTATGGCGATGGCGACCTGCCGCTCGGCGGCGGGCGTACCCTGCCTGAACCAATAACTCATTCCCGCCTGGTACAAGCGGCAGGCCCGGACAAAAACAGCAGGGTGCTGGATATCGGTGGCGGCACGGGTTATCCGGCGGCGATTATGGCCGGTATTGCAGGTTTCGTGACGGTTCTCGAGGAAGACCGCCAGTTTCTGGATTATGCAATTCAGGCCTGGCAGCATTTGGGTTTCCAGAATATAACGCCAGCCGTCGGGCCGTTGGCGGCGGGTTATGCCAATGGCGGGCCTTACGACATCATTTTCATCCATGGAGCGGTTACCGAAGTGCCCCTTAACATCGCGGCCCAGCTCGCCCCGGGCGGAAGGCTGATGACCGTGGTCAAACAGCCCGGCGCGGTCATGGGGCAGGCGACCCTCACAATCAACAGCGTCGGTAACAAATATTCATCCCGGCCACTCTTTGACGCAGGCGCAGACTACCTCCCGGCTTTCGCGCCGCAGCCTGCCTTTGTTTTTAAATAGCTTCAGCATATTGAAAGCACGGCATCACAGGGATATATACCTACTCGAGTATCATCTCTTTGAAAGCCCTGCCGGCTTTGATAGGATGAACGCCGACAAAAAGAGATTTCATGGCTGTTTCAAATAGATATAAAAATCTCCTGAGAACCGGACTTAAGATAGTTCCGGCTGTAATTCTGCTTGGCGTTCCGGCCTATGCGCAGGATGTGGAGATTTACCGCCAGCCGCCGCGAGGCACGCCAGTTTTGGCGCCAGCCGCCGCACCTGTAGTTTCGGATCAATTGACCATGAGCCATGTCCTGCGTATGGCGTATCTGAACAATCCGGCCCTCAATTCCGGCCGCGCCGATCTTCTGGCGACCCAGGAAGAACTCCCGCAGGCGCAGGCAGGGTGGAAACCCACAGTCACCGCGGACGCCGATGTCACGAACAACAATTCCGATGACGGCGACACCGATGAAAGCAACACATCGAAAGGTGTAGGCCTGACATTGACCCAACCTTTATATCGCGGCGGACGGACTATGGCGCAGTCAGCTTCGGCCCGCGCCGTCATCACCGCGCGTTCGCAACTCCTCCGCGCGCAGGAGCAGGATATTTTTGAAGCGGTCGCGATTGCCTATATGGACGTTCTTCGTGACGAGGCTTTACTTGATCTGCGCCGCCAGAACCAGGAATTGCAAGGCCGCCAGCTCAAGGCGACGCGCGACCGTTTCGAAGTTGGCGAACTCACGAAAACCGACGTCAGCCAGTCCGACGCACGCCTTGCAGGCGCCGAAGCCGATGTAATCGATGCTCAGGGTAATCTGAATTCATCACGTGCAACGTTTGAACAAGTCACCGGCGTAGCGCCGGGCAAGCTCGCGCCGCCTGATGTAAAACTCAGCGTTCCCGATAGCTTGGTAACTGTGACAACACAGGCCGAAGAGAGCAGCCCGCTCGTGCTTTCAGCCGTCAGCGCACACAGAGCGTCCGAAAATGATGTCGATGGCGTATATGGTGAATTGTTGCCGCAGGTCGGTTTATTTGCCGGTGTTGACCACACTTACGACCCGCCGAGCGGATTGTCGGACGACCGCACCGACCGCAATATCGGAATCGAAGCCAGCATTCCACTATACGAAGCAGGGGCCGTGCGCTCACGCGTGAGACAGGCGAAACATGTCGCCAACAGCCGCTACCTCGATATTCTCGATGTGAAACGCCGCTCGCGCGAAGACGCGATCCGGAGCTGGGAAGACCTTCAAGCCGCACGCGCGCAAATCAAATCCCGTGAGGCACAAGTTGAAGCCTCACGCATCGCGCAGGAAGGCGTTAAGCAAGAGGCCGAATTCGGCGCACGCAGCGTGCTGGACTCTCTGGACGCCGACCAGGAGTTGCTGGACGCGCAAGTCGCCCTCGTCAGCGCCCGCCGCGATGAGGTCGTGGCGCAGTTCTCGCTTCTGGCCACCCTTGGCCTGCTAACCCCTGATGTTCTGGGATTTGGAGCTGAAACCATCAATCTCGACAGCAAGCTTCAGAAAAAAGAGCGCCAGTACTTCGATATGGATGTGGATAGGGTAGGCAATCCCGGCTGACCCCTCTTTGACAACCCCCACCTAATGTACGAAACTGATTCGATTGGAATAACAGGCCGTACTCATGTCCAAACAGCAGGATAACAATCAAGACCCCTCGATCGAGGAAATTCTGGATTCCATACGCCAGATCATCTCCGATGACGATGAAGGTGCGCCCGCTCAGGAGGCTCCTGCGCCGCCAGCTGACGACGTTATCGAGCTGACTGAAAAAGCGCCTGTAAAAGCAGAAGAAATCGTCGTGGACATGCAGGAGCTGGAAGAAGCACTGGCCGAACCGGAACCTGCTGCACCGCCCCCCGCTGCAGCCGCGCCGCCAGCGCCACCTCCGCCGCCCAAACCTGAACCGAAGCCGGAGCCGAAGGACGAATGGCCGCCGAAAGACGCCGAGCCGGTGGACAAGAACAAGGATATAACCGATGATCTCAGTACAATTCTTACCAGAAACGCGGAGGATTCCGTCATGGGCGCATTTACAGAACTGACCAAGCGCGCGTCGATAGACAAAGGCGAGGGACATACCGTCGAGGACGTCGTCCGCGAGGAATTGAAGCCCATGCTGAAACAGTGGCTCGACAAGCACCTGCCGAGCATGGTGGAGCGCTTGCTCCAGAAGGAAATGGAACGCATTTCCAAGCGCGTCCTCGGCGACGAATAATCTCCGGTTTTTCTTGCCTTGGAAGGCAAAAACCGCAATAAATGCCGCATGTTAGATAAGACTTTCAATCCTCAGGCCATCGAAGACAAGCATTACACCCGTTGGGAAGCCTCCGGCGCGTTCGCCTGCGACCCTGCCAGCAAGGCCAAGCCCTTCACAGTCATGATGCCGCCGCCCAACGTGACGGGCAGCCTGCATATGGGCCACGCGCTGAACATGACGCTGCAGGATGTTCTGACCCGTTATTACCGCATGAAGGGGCGCGATGCGCTCTGGCAGCCCGGAACGGACCATGCCGGCATCGCGACGCAGATGGTGGTCGAACGGCTTCTTGATAAAGAGGGCATCAACCGCCGCAAGATGGGCCGGGACAAATTCCTTGAGCGCGTCTGGGCATGGAAAGCAGAATCCGGCGGCACGATTGTCACGCAGCTTCGCAAACTCGGTGCAACGCCCGACTGGAAACGCGAAAGATTTACGATGGACGAGGGGCTCTCGGAAGCCGTCCTCAAAGCCTTCGTCCAGCTCTACCGCGAAAAACTGATTTACCGCGACAAACGCCTCGTCAATTGGGACCCGAAACTCCACACCGCGATTTCCGATCTCGAAGTCGAGCAGAAAGAAAAAAAAGGCCATATGTGGCACATCCGTTACCCGGTTGAGGGCGCGACGGAAGAATTCATCACGGTCGCGACGACGCGGCCTGAAACAATGCTCGGCGATACGGCGGTGGCGGTGCACCCGGACGATGAACGCTATAAACATCTCGTCGGCAAATTCGTTTCCCTGCCGCTGACCGGAAGATTGATCCCGATCATCGCCGATGAATATTCCGACCCGGAAAAAGGCAGCGGCGCGGTTAAGATCACGCCTGCACATGATTTCAACGACTTCGAAGTCGGCAAGCGCCATAACCTGCCGATGATCAATATTTTCGACATCAACGCGCATCTGAATGAAAACGCCCCGGAAGGTTATGTCGGGCTGGAGCGTTTCGCCGCGCGCAAAAAAATTCTCACCGAACTCGAGGCGATGGAACTGCTCGCGCAGGTCGAGGATATCAAGCACGCGGTTCCCATCGGCGACCGCTCGGGCGAAGTGATCGAGCCTTACCTCACCGATCAATGGTATTGCGATGCCGCCACGCTCGCGAAACCGGCAATCAAGGCGGTGCAGGACGGCAAAACCAAATTCGTGCCCAAGAGCTGGGAGAATACTTATTTCGAATGGATGAAAAACATCCAGCCATGGTGTATCTCAAGACAATTATGGTGGGGTCACCAGATCCCGGCTTGGTACGGGCCGGATGGAACAGTTTTCGTAGATGAAGACGAAAAGGGCGCGCAGGCGCAGGCCGATAAACATTACGGCGAAAAAGTTAAAATAAAACGCGACGAAGACGTTCTCGATACATGGTTCTCATCGGCGCTCTGGCCGTTCTCGACGCTCGGTTGGCCCGATGAAAACGCCATGAAGCAGATGGGCAAATACTATCCTGGCGATGTTCTTGTCACCGGCTTTGATATTATTTTCTACTGGGTCGCGCGCATGATGATGTTCGGCATTCATTTCATGGGCGAGGTGCCGTTCAAGGACGTTTATATGCACGCGCTCGTGCGTGATTCCAAGGGCCAGAAAATGTCCAAATCCAAGGGCAACGTCATGGACCCGCTGGAACTGACTGAAAAATTCGGCGCCGATGCGCTGCGCTTTACGATGATCGCCATGGCCGCGCAGGGACGCGATATCCGTTTGTCTGAGGACCGCGTCGAGGGCTACCGCAATTTCGCGACGAAACTCTGGAACGCGACGCGTTTTTGCGAAATGAATGGTTGTGTTTATGATCCTAAATTTAAGCCAGACATGGCTGCAGCAAGTCAAAATATTTGGATTATTAGCGAGCTTATTAAGACTAAAAAATTAATGGAACAGGCTATCGAGGCTTATAAGTTCAACGAAGCAGCAAATTTAATATATCAATTTGTTTGGTCTACTTTCTGCGATTGGTATTTGGAGTTTATTAAGCCAGGCTTTGATCCAGAAAATACTTTTTACCAATACAATGAAGCCACAAAAAAGACTACCGCTTGGATTTTAAATCAAATTTTGATTTTATTAAATCCGATGATGCCTTTTATTACAGAAGAAATTTATTCTTCTACTGCAGCAAAGGACAGCAATGACCTTTTGCTTATGCATAAATGGCCAGAATATGAAGAATCTTTAATTGATAAAAAAATAGTAGATGAAATTAACTGGCTCATGCGTCTGATATCTGAAATCCGCAGCATAAGAGCAGATATGAACGTGCCAGCAAAAGCGGTTCTCAGACTTTTTGTAAAAGATGCTTCTAAAGAAACAATGAAAAGACTTAAAGAATATGAGCCTTCTATTAAAAGAATGGCAAAAATTGAAAATATAGGATTTCTTTCGCCAGACGAAAAAATTGATGTTTCGAAAACTAAAACATCGATGCAATCATTTGGTAATGAACAAGGTATTGGTTCTATCCATATAGTGCCAAAAGGTTCGATTCAGACTGTTTTGGATGAGGCAACCTTAATTCTCCCCATCGCCGACATTATCGATCTCGACAAGGAACGCGAGCGCCTCCGCAAGGAACTCACGCGCCTTGAAGGCGAAATCCAGAAGGTCGATGTCAAGCTCGGCAACGAGCAATTCGTTTCCAACGCGCCGGAAGAAATCATTCTTGAGCACAAGCAGCGCAAGGAAACGGCGCAATCCACGCACCGCAAATTCAGCCAGGCGCTGAAGCAGCTCGAAGCCGTCTAAAAATTAATCGAGATAGTCCTGATCTTTAAGGCGCTTGTGCTCGCCGAAATCCATTTTGACGACCATGAGAAAGCCCACCAGCAGGATCAATACGCCGATGGTCGCGAGGATTTTAAACAGCGCCGCGCCGAGATCAACGCCCCAGATGCTGAGGATGATAAGCGCCGCGCCGCCGATAACAAGGCCGATCAGTACAAGCAATAACGAACGTTGCATGGTTAAACCTTTTCCCTTTCAAGAACCACGAGGAAAGCTTCGCGCTGGAAGAACAGCAGCATCCGGCGGAATTCCTTTTCCATCGTGACCACGCGCCAGCCCTGCGCCGCGTTGCGGTTCAGGAAATCCGAAAAGCGCTCAGGGTCGACCTTGGAACTACCAAGGAACAACGAACCGAACATGCCTTCGCGGTAAAGAATGACTTTATATTCGCGGGTTTGTGTCATAGACCCAAAATAGTATGTGCCCGGGGCACGGTCCAGAAATAAAAAACGCCCGGCTGACCGGGCGTTGTTCTTTGGGACAGGAAGAAGTTATTACTTCTTGCCTTCGTCCTTTTTGCCGCTGCTCGAGAGCGCACCGAAACCGGCGAAGCGTTTTTCGAACTTGGACAGCGCGCCTTTTTCAAGGATTTTTTGCGTACCGCCCAGCCAGGCCGGGTGGGTCAGCGGGTCGATGTCGAGGCTGAGGACATCGCCCTCTTTGCCATACGTGCTGCGTGTTTGATACGTGGTGCCATCCGTCATTTTGACGGTGATGGTGTGGTAATCGGGGTGACCTTCGGCTTTCATGGCGCTTCTTCCTTATTGAATGACGGCGTTTTTTAGCGTTAATAGGGTGGAATTGCAAGTTATTTATAAGGGCTGAAATGTGGTGGCACCCCCATAAATTCGAGGAAAAGAAGCCTTACCTGGCTGCCCGGACACGGGTTTTACGGTCTATAAGGGCCTTTTTCGACGGCGAAGGCTTCCAGGAGGTCGAAACGCCGATCCTGCAGGTCTGCCCGGTCATGGACACCCACATCCACGGATTCAAGACCGAAATCCTGAAACCCGACCTGACCCACGAACGGGATATGTACCTTCATACCAGCCCCGAATTCGCCATGAAAAAACTCATGGTGGCGGGCCTGCCTAAGATCTACCAGCTCTGCCATGTCTTCAGGAATGGCGAAGGCTCGCGCCTCCACAGCCCCGAGTTCACCATGCTGGAATGGTACCGCGCGCCAGGGGGTTACTGGGACATCATGGATGATTGCGTAAACCTGCTGCGGCGGGTCGCCAAGGACCTTGAAATAAAAGAATACGCTTTTAGAGAAATGAAATCAGACCCGTTCTTAAACTGGAATATTATTTCAGTCTCCGAAGCCTTTGAGCAATATTCAGAAATAAGGCTTCAGGACTATCTGGACGATACACCCGGCTTTTCGAAGGCCATAGCCGCGAAAGGAATCAGGGTGGCGGACGGCGACAGGTGGGACGATCTGTTCTTCCGGGTCATGGCCGAAAAGATCGAGCCGCATCTCGGCGTCGGCACCCCGGCGATTATTTACGATTATCCTGTGAGCATGGCTTCGCTCGCGCGCAAAAAACCGGAAGACCCGCGCTTCGCTGAACGGTTTGAGATGTATGTCTGCGGGGTTGAGCTCTGCAACGCGTTCGGCGAACTGATTGATCCGGTGGAGCAGGCGAAACGCTTCAGGGAAGAAATCGACCTCAAGGAAAAACTTTACGGCTACCGTTACCCGGTCGATGAGGATTTTCTGAAAGCGCTTGAATATGGATTGCCTGAATCCGGCGGTAATGCGCTCGGTGTTGATCGACTAGCGATGCTGGCGAGCGGCGCAGACGATATCGATAAAGTCCTCTGGGCGGGAAAGCCCTGAGTTTTTTTATTCTTTTGCTTTGAAGGAAAGCTTCGCGAAAAGATATCCGGCAACTGCGCCGAACAACACGCACGCCACACCGGGGTCGAGAAATTCATCGTAGGTTAAAAGGGTGATGGCCGGGATGATGCCGCTAAAAGCAATATTTTGAATAACCTGGGTGTCGGTCTCTTTCTTATTTAGATGGCAATAAACAAAATAAACCGGTAGCGGCAGTAATATCGCGAGACAAAGAACGAAGATGGCGGCAGAATACATGTAATCCCCCCTTCAATGTTTTACGCAGCGCAGGCCTTGCAGGAACCATCCACGGACGCGGCATAAATTCTATCAATGACTTTCTGCAGCGCATTGTTGAATTCGGCATCGCTTTGAGAAGCTTTCAGATCGTTGCTGAGCGCGCGCGAGAAGCTGGCGATAATACCTTCATTTTCCGACAGGCGGTTGCAGGCTTCATCAAGCGAATAACCGCCAGACAGCGCTACAACCTTCAATGTCTTCTTGTGATTGACCAACTCGCGGTAAAAATTCGCTTCTTCAGGCAGGGTCAGCTTGAAAATAACCTTCTGGCCGTCGGGCAGGGCATCGAGATTTTTCAGGATTTCGGCCTTGAGGATTTTTTCGCATTCGGCCTTATCGCCAGCCTTGATGTTCACTTCGGGCTCGATGATCGGGATGAGGCCGTAGCCCAGGATTTGTTTCCCGACTTCGAACTGCTGCTTCACAATAGCGGCAATTCCGGATTGCGATGCCTTGTTAACGACCGAGCGCATCTTGGTGCCAAAAATCCCGGCGTCGCGGGCGCGGCCCAGCAAACCGTCAAGCTTCGGCATCGGCTTCATCAACTGCACGCCGTCATTCTCATCGGCCAGACCCTGATCGATTTTCAGAAACGGAACGACATTCAATTTTTCCCAGAGATATTTTGCGGTCGGCGTGCCCTTAATCGAGTCATCCATGGTTTTTTCGAACAGGATGGCGCCAAGGATTTTTTCTCCGTTGAACGCGGGGGCCGTGATGATGCGTGTGCGCAGCTCGTGGACTTTCGCGAACATCTCGGCTTCGCCGTTATAGGCGGTTTCAGGAACGCCGTACTGGGCGAGGGCCTTGGGGGTCGAGCCGCCGCTCTGGTCGAGCGCGGCGATAAAGCCTTTGCCGGCGGCAATTTTATTGAGTTGCTCGTCTCTTGCGACCATAAAAAATCTCCCTGATTGAAGCGTTTAAACTAGCCAATCAGGGAGATTTAAACAACCCGAAAATCAACGATATTGAGGGCTTATGGAAGCCGCCCAAACTTTTTCAACTGTAGTCTGCAGCGTGTTGTTGAATTCCTCATCTGTCTGCGAGCGGGTCAAACCGTCCGTAAGCGCCCGTGAGAAGCTGGCGATAATGTCCTTGTTCTTGGACAGGCGGCTGCAGGCTTCTTCCAGCGAATAACCACCGGACATCGCAACCACCTTCAAAGTTTTTGGGTGCTCGATCAGGTCTTTGTAGAAGTTTTCGTGTTCAGGAAGATTAATCTTGAAGATGACCTGTTGTCCGTTGGGAACGTGATCGAGATGATCCAGCATCATACCTTTGAGGCGTGTTTCGCATTCGCGCTTGTCCTTTGCATGGATGTCCACTTCAGGCTCGATAATCGGTACAAGACCGTGCCCCAGAATCTGCGCGGCGACATTGAATTGCTGTCTAACAATGGATTCAATGCCAGTAGGTGAATCTGTGAAGATAATCGAGCGCATCTTGGTGCCGAAAACATTTGCATCAAAAGCACGCTTCAGCAGTTTATCCAGATCCGGCATCGGTTTCAGCATTCGCACGCCGTTATTTATCTCTTCAAGGCCCTTATCGATTTTCACGAAAGGAACGATGCTGCGTTCATCCCAGAGATAATCAGCGGTTGGTTTGCCTCTGACCTGGCTATCCATCGTTCTTTCAAACAGGATGGCACCGATAACTTGTCCGGTTTTTAAAGCCTTTGAGGTAATGATACGGGTGCGGAATTCATGCACCAGTTCAGCCATTTTCGCATCGTTGCCTTCGTATTCGCTTTTGGGGATGCCGTATTTCGTGAGAACGTCGGGCGTTGATCCACCGCTCTGGTCCAAAGCGGCAATAAAGCCTTTTCCTTCGCGAATTTTACGGGTTTGTAGCTCTCTGGCAGATACGCTCATAGTTACTCTCCTTCTTGGCTGTGCTCTGGAAAATAGCCAACTGGAGAGATTATAGCAACTGCTAAATGAGGATTATTACAGGCCGAGGCTGAGGCGCACGGGCTGGACCTTCGTCAGGCCGGCGTGAGACTGAAAGCTGTCGCTCAGGTTAAATGCAATGATCTCCGCGCCATGGGGGTTTTCCAGGGCGTTACGAACGGAAGTGAGATCAACATTACTCGCGAACATCTTTTACCAGTCCTTCTTTAAGCAGGTCATTGAACGCGCGGTTTTCAGTCGAGGCCGCCCCCTCGTAAAGCCGATCTAAAACCTGCTGCTTCGTCGCGCCTTTGGTTTCCTCAAGGATCGCGATGATTTTAGCGTCACGCAGCGTGGGTTTTTCCATCTTCATAACGCGGATGAATTTCTCGATAAAACGTTTCAGCGCATCGTGGCTGCCATCGAAATAGGCAAGGGCGTCATCAAGGCCCTTCTTCGAATAGCCGCATGTCTGTAGTTTCACGGCGCGGGCGTCGGAAGGGTTTTCCTGGCGCATGATGCAGCCGTAATTAAAAAGCCATTCAATCTCGCGGGTCAGGGCCGATTTATGGATGCCGAGGCGCTCCATAATCCCGGTTTGAGTCGTGCCGGGATATTGATCGATATCGGCGAGAATCAGGGTTCTGCGGAGCGAGGACGAGGGCTCGTTGCCGAGGGCTTCTACAAGGTGGTCGATGATGGTGCAGATCTTTTGATCTGTCGTTGTCATCGCCCTTTTAGCCGAATTTCTGACCATGAGTGCATGATACTAAAAAAGTGGCTTTTCATGCAAGAAATATAGAATTTAGGGTTGTGGATAGGGTATCTAAGTCCTTGATTCAGGGCAAAATAAAGCCGGCCTGGAAGCTGTTACGCTGCCAGACCGGCTTTGCCACGGAGAAGCGAAAAATATGCTCCCGTCCGCGTATATGAGTCAAACATTATTTATACCCGGCCTTGTGCATGGCCAGCGCGGTGTCGAGCATGCGGCAGGAAAAGCCCCATTCATTGTCGTACCAGGCCATGACGCGGACAAAGGTGCCATCGATGACTTTTGTACCGTCGAGGCCGAACAGCGCCGAATGCGGGTCGTGATTGAAATCGGATGAAACGAGAGGCTCATCGTAAACCGCGACGATATTTTTCAGCTCGCCCGAAGCGGCCTTCTTCATCGCGTCGTTGATTTCTTCAACCGTGGTTTTGCGCTTCGCCGTGAATTTGAAATCGACGAGCGAAACGTTCGGCGTCGGCACGCGGATCGAAACACCGTCCAGCTTGCCTTCAAGTTCAGGCAATACTTTGCCAATCGCTTTCGCAGCGCCTGTGGACGTCGGAATTAAATTCAGCGCCGCGGCGCGGGCGCGGTAAGGGTCTTTGTGCGAAGCATCCACCGTCACCTGGTCGCCGGTGTAGGAGTGGATCGTCGTCATGAAACCGTGTTCGATACCAATCGCTTTATTTAACACATAAGCGACAGGGCCGAGGCAGTTCGTCGTGCAGGAGGCATTGGAAATGATTTTATCCGTGGCTTTGAGCTTCGAATGGTTCACACCGTAAACAACCGTAAGGTCTTCGCCTTTGCATGGCGCTGAAACCAGAACTTTTTTCGCGCCCGCTTTCAGGTGCCTGGAAGCACCTTCCTTGTCGGTGAATTTTCCCGTGCATTCGAAAACGATATCGACATTATGTTTGCCCCACGGAATCTCCTCGGGCTCGCGCGTGCGGTAGCGCGGAATTTCATCATCGGCGATATGCATCAGGTCGGCGCTGTCACGCACGACATGCATCGGCGCGCGACCATGAACTGAATCGTATTTCAAAAGATGAACGTTATTGACGCCGGGGTCGTTGATCGCGGCGATCTCTATTTCCCCGCGCTTCTGCATTTCATAGATTGCGCGCGCCGAAAGACGACCGATGCGCCCGAAACCATTAATGCCGACCCTTAATGCCATCAGAGTTTTTCCTTCACGGCTTTAACAACGGCCTCTGCCGTAATGCCGAAATGCTGGTACAATTTCTCATACGGTGCCGAGGCTCCAAACGAATCCATGCCAACAAACACGCCTTCGGGACCTAAAATACAGTCCCATCCCTGGCGCACCCCGGCCTCAACCGCTACCTTTAAGCTATTATTGCCGAGCAGAGAGTCAATATAGGCATCATCCTGCGAGCAGAGCAGGTCCATGCAAGGCACGGAAACGAGGCGGGCATTAAAGCCCTCCTTGGTAAGCTGCTCATAAGCCTGCAGGGCAATTTCAACCTCGGAACCGGAGGCAAAGATCGTGACACGTGGGTCTTTGCCATTCTCACGCAAAATATAAGCGCCGCGCGCGGTGAGGTTTTCTTTCCGGCCTTCATTAATAGTGGGAATGCCCTGACGGGTGAGGGCCAGAATGCTCGGGCCTTTTTGATTGCCGAGAGCAAGCTCCCACGATTCAGCCGTTTCAATGCCGTCGCAAGGGCGGAATACATTCACGTTCGGCATGGCGCGGAACGAGGCAACATGCTCGACAGGCTGGTGTGTCGGGCCGTCTTCGCCAAGACCGATGGAGTCATGAGTCATCACATAGACGACGCGTTGTTTCATCAAAGCCGAAAGACGAATAGCCGGGCGGCAGTAATCGGTGAATACGAGGAACGTACCTGCGTAAGGAATAATCCCGCCATGCAGCGCCATGCCGTTCATGACGGCAGCCATGCCATGCTCGCGTACACCGTAATAAATGTACTGACCTTTATATTTATCGGCTTCGACGACGGTGGCGTTTTTAATCTTGGTATTAACGGAGCCAGTCAGGTCGGCAGAACCGCCAATCATCGCCGGGACCTTGGGAACGAGGGCTTCAAGCACCACGCCTGATGCCTGGCGCGTCGCCAGTTTCGGCTTTTCGGAGGCAAACTTGGTTTTGACTTCAGCGATCAACGGCGCAATGGTTTTTGAGACGTCGCCGGATTGTCCCGCAAGGAATTCGTCTTTCTGCTTCGATTTAACAAGGCGCGCTTCCCACACATTGTGAGCATCGCGACCTTGCTCGCCGACGTCACGCCAAGATTTCAGAATTTGATCGGGAATTGTAAATGGCTCATGCGGCCAATCTAAATTCTTCCGTGTGCCTTCGATTTCCTTTGCGTCGGTAATCGCCCCGTGCGCGGTAGATGTGCCTTCCTGTGTCGGCAGTCCGTAACCGATCCGCGTCTTGCAGCAGATGATCGTCGGTTTTTGTGAAGCTTTTGCTTTCGCCAACGCAGATTCAATTTCTCCGAATTCATGACCGTCGACGCTAAACACATCCCAGCCATAGGATTCAAAACGCTGCGGAATATTTTCAGAGAACGAGAGCGAGGTTGGCCCGTCGATGGAAATTTCGTTGTCGTCATAAAGAACGATCAGTTTGCCAAGGCCAAGATGCCCGGCGAGGGAGCAGGCCTCGTGACTGACGCCTTCCTGCAAATCGCCGTCGCTCGCGATCACATAAGTATGGTGATTGACGAGATCATCACCAAAACGGGCGTTAAGCAAACGCTCTGCCAAAGCCATACCCACAGCCGTAGAAATACCTTGTCCCAGCGGGCCCGTAGTGGTTTCAATCCCGGCGTGATGTTCAACTTCCGGATGGCCAGCGGTAATCGCGCCGATCTGGCGGAAATTCTTGATCTGATCTAATGTAATCGCGTCATAACCCGTGAGATAATTCAGCGCATAAAGCAGCATCGAACCGTGACCGGCAGACAGCACGAAACGGTCGCGGTCGGGCCATTCAGGATTCTTCGGATCGAATTTGAGAAATTTGGAATAAAGAACGGTCGCCGCATCGGCCATTCCCATCGGCATCCCGGTATGTCCGGATTTCGCCTTGGCCACCGCGTCCAGCGCGAGGGTTCTGATGGCGTTCGCCATAGGCCTGAAATTTGTCTCGGCATCAGCCACTGGATTCGGACGCGCTTGCGGTTTTGTCATTTACTCTGAACACCATATTGAAAAACGATTGCCCGTACAATGCAGCTATGCGTCTGACAGGTCAAGATTTCTGTGACTGGATTCATAAAAATTATCATCAGTCTTGACCGGTTCAAAGTTGTCCTGATACCGTTCCCACATCCAGTTCAAAACGTAGAGCAAAAGAAGGTAATCCGTGTCTATCAGACAGGCCCTCGCGAAACTCGAAAAGTCGGTTGGAAAACTAGAATCATCCGCAGTCCAGCTCGAAACCTCAATGGCAGGAGAGCAGCGTGACATGTTCGGCGCTGTCATCAAGAAAAACGGAACCAACGGCAACGGTCACGCCATTCAGGGCGCGCTGTTTGCCAAGCGTCTGGACCAGGCAATCGAACAAGTCGAAGAGATATTGAAAGAGTGATCCCATGGCCGAGGTAAACCTGAGCATCAACGGACGCAACTACGGCATCGCCTGCGACGACGGCCAGGAAAAACGCCTCAAGGATCTAGGGTACTACGTAGACCAGCGCATGAAGGAAATCGGTCGCGCGGGCGCTGCGAACAACGACGCGCATTTGCTTGTTTTGACTGCATTAATGATGGCTGACGAAATTTACGACCTCCGCGAGGAAGCCCGCGAACTCAACAGCCAGGTCCGTGAAAGCGACAGTGAGCGTGAAGACGAAGTCCTGATGACCCGTGCCATCGACCACCTGGCCGAGCGCATCGATTTGATCGCCGGACGCATTTCCAAGGCTTAGGCAATACCCCCTTTAGCCCTCAAATTTGATAATTACGGGCAAACCGCCTATATTCCTCGGGAGGGTTTGCTGCGGGGTGCGTGATACAACATATTCCCGGAGACCGATAAATTTCGCAAGGGAGCTGTCCCTGTTCTTAAGCCACAAGCTTTTGGATATATGGCGCCCACCTGGTTTAACTGGGTCACACGCGGATTTGAACGTAAACGGCCAGCGTGGCGCCCTTACCTTTTTCCCCGTATATTCACTCTATGGATGAATCGAACAAAAGCACCCTGAGACTTGAGGCGCGCCGCCACCGTGCGCGCATGGATGTCCGCGTCGAGGACCCGATTGAAGCTTCAAATCACTTCTTCAGCGCCATAAAGCCTGAAAAAGGTCAGGTTATTTCCGCTTACTGGCCCTTTGGGCGGGAATTCGATTCGCGGCCGCTGATCGAAAAGCTTCTGGAAGACGGCTTTGCCTGTGCCCTGCCTGTGATGAAAAAGGACGAAAAAATCCTCGGCTTCGCCCGCTGGCATGAGGATATGCGGCTGAAGGAAACGGACTACGAGGTAATGGAACCTGTCGTGAACGATAAAACAGAATGGCTGGAGCCTGATATTGTCGTCGTGCCTTTGCTGGCCTTTGACCGCCGTGGCTATAGATTAGGTCAGGGAGGCGGCCATTATGACGCGACATTGGCCGACTTGCGTGCTAGGAAAAAGATCGCCGCGGTGGGCCTGGCCTATGCCCAGCAGGCCTGCCTGTTCAATCTGCCGATCGAGGATCACGATCAAAAACTCGATTGGGTGATCACGCCGCAAGGCGCACAAAGTTTTAATCCGTAAGGAGAGTATTTTGAAAATTCTGTTTATCGGCGATGTCATGGGCCGTTCCGGGCGCGAGGCGCTTCAGGAGCACCTGCCGCAGATCAAAAAGAAACTGGAGCCAGATGTCGTTATCGTGAATGGCGAGAACGCCGCCAGCGGCGCAGGCATCACACCGAAAATCTGCGAGGAATTTTACGGCTGGGGCGTCGATGTCATTACAACGGGCAACCACGCATGGGACCAGCGCGAAATCATTCCCTATATCGACAGAGATCCAAAACTCCTGAGGCCCATCAATTTTCCCGAAGGCACGCCGGGCGCGGGATTTGTCCGCCACGAACTTGATGACGGCAGGGTGATTACTGTCATTAACGCGATGGGCCGCCTGTTCATGGACTCGCTCGACGATCCGTTCCGCATTGTGAAGGATGTCATCGAGAAGGAAAAAATGGGAAAATCCACACATGCCATTTTCGTAGATTTTCACGCCGAGGCGACGAGCGAAAAATTATCTCTCGCACATTATCTCGACGGAAAAATATCCGCGCTTGTCGGCACGCACACGCATGTCCCGACGGCTGACACGCATATCATGCCGGGCGGCACAGCCTACATGAGCGATGCAGGCATGACCGGCGATTACAACAGCGTCATCGGTGTCGAGAAAGAAATTGCTATTCAGCGCTTTGTGAAAAAATTCGCAGGGGAACGCATGCGCCCCGCCGCCGGAAAAGGCGCGATGTGCGGCGTCTATATTGTGACGAACGATAAAACCGGCCGTGCCGAACGTATTGAACCCGTGCGCATGGGCGCGATTATTTCAGAACATATTCCGAAAGCTTAAAGCGACTTGCCCTGGTACTTGTCGAAATAGCGGACGCAGGCTTCATTCAGTGCCCGCATCAATTCAGTGCCGTGCTTGCCGCCATCGCCGGAAACGCGGCCCATGACCACGGCGCGGATCGTCGTGTGGAACGCCATGACAATTTCGACGACTTCGATATCAACGCGCTCGATAACTTCTAAAAATTGAATCAGTTTGTCGGCAATACGCGTGACAAGTGGATAATGAAACATCCCGCCATTGGCCTTGAGCTGCATCCCCGGATAAAGCATGCGCGAGATCACGTATTCCTGGTCGTCATTGGGGTCGGATTCCTTGGCAAGCTCAATGCCTTTCATCAGGCCCGCGAGATACATCTCCGCCAGCGGCTGGAAATCAACCGTATTGTTCTCAAGCAGATTTTCCGCCTTGTTCAATATGTCATCGCTAAGCCCGCCCGAGCCAACCTTGGTCTTGAGCATGTTTGGCGGCTTGATGAATTCCGCATTGCGCCGGGGCTTCTGACTGAAATGCTGCTTGTCGTTCATGAGCGTTTATCCGAATCTACATTGACGTAGTAATCATCTGGCTGAACATCCGTATTACGACGGAGCTGGCCCTGATAACCGACCGCACCTTTACGGCGGCGATCCGGCCCGAAGAAATCTTCCGAGCGTACGAACTGGCGTGGCCGCTCGATGATCTGGTAGAGCCGTCTGTATAAATCACGCGCAGTAAACGGCTTCACTAGAAATTCCGTGACGCCCGCATCACGCGCCTGCATCACACGGCGTTTTTCACTGAAACCCGTCATCAAAACAAACGGGACGAATTTATTCGGCGAAGCGGGATCGTTTCGTATCCGGTGCGCGAGCGATATCCCGTCCATCGGTTTCATCATCCAGTCGGCAATGACGATGTCGGGATTATGCTCGCAGAATTTCTTGAAGCCTTCCTCGCCGTGCTTGGCGCCCATGACATTTTTAACGCCAAAAGCAGTCATAAGGGCCCTGGCCAGCTCAAGCATGGGCTGGTTATCCTCGACGATCAGTACGGTAATGTTCTGGAACTGATAAGACATGATTCAGGCTACCTTTCCTTGTATTTTAACACAGGATTCGCTAAAAAATCAGACCCTAATTTAGCTATAAGCGCTCTCTAATATTAAGGATTGTCAGATGGCAGGCCATTCCAAGTTCAAGAACATCCAGCACCGCAAAGGCGCGCAGGACCGGAAACGGGCGCAGCTTTTTTCCAAGCTCGGGCGTGAAATTACAGTGGCTGCGAAAATGGGCGGCGGCGATCCAAATATGAATGCCCGCCTGCGCCTCGCTGTTGCAAATGCCAAGGTGCAGAGCATGCCGCGCGACAATATTGAGAAAGCTATCCAGAAAGGCATCGGTGGCGGCGACCTCAGCAACTATGTCGAAATGCGTTATGAAGGATACGGTCCCGGCGGCGTCGCGGTGATCGTCGATGCGCTGACAGACAATAAAAACCGTACGGCAGGCGAGGTGCGCTCGCTTTTCTCAAAGCACGGCGGCAATCTCGGCGAAACCAATTCCGTCAGCTTCATGTTCGACCGCATCGGCGAAATCATATACCCGGCATCCGTTGCGGGAGCCGACGCCATGTTCGAAGCTGCATTAGAGGCAGGGGCCTCGAATGTGGAATCCGGTAGCCATCACGAAATCACGACAACTCCCGACGATTTCGCAGCCGTGCGCTCGGCGCTTGTCGCCAAATTTGGCGAGCCGGAAAAATCCGGCCTCGTCTGGAAGCCGAACGTCATGGCACCGGCCAACGAAGAACAGGCAGGCGATGTTCTGGAACTGATCGACGCACTCGAGGAAAACGACGACGTCCAGACCGTGACCACCAATGTCGAGGTCAGTGACCAGATCATGGAAAAACTAATGGCGGCGGGCTAACCGTCATTCGCAACCCCGTCGCAAGACGGGGTCCAGGGTATGAAAGCTATAACAATAATGGGCCCCGGCTTTCGCCGGGGTTGCGAAAAGCGCTGCAATATGTTCCACTATTGTTCTAGTTATTCGTCAACCACCTTCTATTAACATAAATGCTTATCCTAGGTATCGATCCGGGCCTGCAAAAAACCGGCTGGGGCATTGTCCTTAGCCACGGCAGCACGTTGCAATACCGCGCCAGCGGCCTGATCAAGACGGATACAGAACAAAGCCTGCCGGACCGCCTGGCGCATATCCACCGTGAACTGGCGCGGGTTATCGAGGAGCATAAACCGGAAGCCGCCGCCGTCGAGGAAACCTTCGTCAACCAGAACCCGGCCTCGGCCCTGAAACTGGGGCAGGCACGCGGCGTGGCCTTGAGCGTTCCGGCGCTCTACGGGCTGGAAACGGCGGAATACGCCGCCAACAAGGTCAAAAAATCCATCGTCGGCTCCGGCCACGCGGACAAAAACCAGATCGGTATGATGATCCAGAGGTTGCTGCCAGCCTGTGGCAGAATCAGCGAAGACGAGGCCGACGCCCTTGCGGTGGCGATATGTCATGCGCATTATAGAAAAACATACAACATTGTCATGCCCGCGCAGGCGGGCATCCGGCAATTAAAAAGCCAGACCCCCGCCTTCGCGGGGGTGACAATCGAGGAGTAGTACTTTGATTGGAAAATTAAGCGGCATCATCGACAGCTTTGCAGACAGCCACGCGATTTTGAACGTGAACGGCGTCGGCTATGTCGTGTTCGCGAGCCGCCGCACGCTTGGGCGCATCGGCCAGCCCGGCGACCCGGCGACACTGCTGATCGATACGCATGTCCGTGAGGATCATATCCATCTCTACGGCTTTGCCGATGCGAACGAACAGAAATGGTTCAGGTTGCTGACAAGCGTGCAGGGCGTCGGCGCGAAAGTCGCACTCTCGATTTTGACCGCGTGCCCGGCGGAACGTTTAGGCGTCATCATCGCTTCGCAGGATAAAGGTGCGATTACATCTGCCGACGGCGTCGGGCCTAAACTCGGCGTGCGGATTTTGACCGAACTGAAAGACAAAGCCGAACAGGTTGAAATCACCGCGCCATCTAAAGGCGTGAAATACAAAGAGATTGCCGCTGAGCCTAAAAGCATCGACC
This sequence comes from Alphaproteobacteria bacterium, assembly GCA_017999645.1. GTDB lineage: Bacteria > Pseudomonadota > Alphaproteobacteria > Micavibrionales > Micavibrionaceae > UBA7657. Next base: position 38,093 of record JAGNLJ010000013.1, on the reverse strand, counting down.
AGGATGCAGTCTCGGCACTCGTCAATCTTGGCTACCCGCGCTCGGATGCTTACGGGGCTGTCATGCAGGCACGCACGAAAGCCAACGACAACGATAAAGAAAATCTGCAGACCATTATCCGCATGGCGCTTAAGGAGCTGAGCGCATGACCAAAAATGCACAGCTCGAAGCGGTGAAGCAGGAATTCGAAGGCGGGCAGGAAATCGCCCTGCGTCCGCTCTCCTTCGCCGATTTCGTCGGGCAGAAAGCGCTCTGCGATAATCTGAAAGTTTTCGTCAAAGCGGCAAAATCACGGCGCGATGCCATGGATCACGTTCTGCTGTTCGGCCCGCCGGGCCTCGGCAAAACAACATTGGCGCAGATTATTGCCAAGGAACTCGGTGTCGGTTTCCGCGCAACAAGCGGGCCCGTGATTGCCAAGGCGGGCGACCTCGCCGCACTTCTTACCAATCTCGAGCCGAACGATGTGTTGTTCATCGATGAAATTCACCGCCTCAATCCGGCGATTGAGGAAATTCTTTATCCCGCCATGGAAGACCGCAAGCTTGATCTCATCATCGGCGAGGGGCCATCCGCACGTTCAGTGCAGATTGATCTCGTCCCTTTCACCCTCATCGGCGCAACAACCCGCAGCGGCCTGCTGACCAACCCGCTGCGCGACCGCTTCGGCATTCCCGTGCGGCTGGAATTTTATACAGCGGAAGAACTCGCGAAGATCGTCGCACGCACAGCCTCTCTACTTAATATGAATCTAACTACAGACGGCGCAGGCGAAATTGCAAAACGTGCCAGAGGGACGCCGCGCATTGCCGGAAGACTGACCCGCCGCGTTCGCGATTTCTCCGAAGGCAACAAAATCGACCGCAAGGACGTCGACGATGCCCTCAAGCGGCTCGACGTTGATTCCAGCGGCCTCGATTCCATGGACCGCCGTTATCTGTCCTGTATTGCCGAGAATTACGGTGGCGGGCCGGTGGGAATCGAAACTCTCGCGGCCTTTCTTTCGGAGCAGCGCGATATGGTCGAGGATGTGATCGAGCCCTATCTGATCCAGCGCGGACTGGTCCAGCGCACCCCGCGCGGACGGGTTCTATCCGTAAAAGGGTTCGAGTATCTAGGCATGAAACCTAAAAACACTCCCCAGATAGATCAGTTTTCCGAAGACGAATAATGGAACACAAATTACCCATACGCGTTTACTACGAGGACACGGATGCAGGGGGTGTTGTTTACCATGCCAACTTCATCAAATTCGCTGAGCGGGGACGCACGGAACTCTTGCGTTTTATGGGTTTTGAGAATAAATCATTACATGAGAACCAAGGGATTTTATTCGTCGTTCGTCATATCAATGCCGATTACCTTAAACCGGCGGTTCTCGACGATCTGCTTGAAATGCAAACCATTGTAACTCAAATCAAAAACACCAGTCTCGTGATGAAACAATCAATTTACCGTAACTCAGACCTGATATTCACCGCAGATGTCACCGTTGTGTCGATCGACGCAGGGTCGATGAAACCCGTGCGTATCCCTGAAGGCCTGCGTGGCGGTTTCCAGAAATATCTCAAGGAAAGCAAATAGACATGCCAAATGAAGCAGTACCGGTTGCAGCCGTAGACGGCGTCAATCTCGGGGGGAGTTACGCCCACGACATGACGATGATGGGCCTGTTCCTGCAGGCCGATATGATCGTGAAAGTCGTCATGATCCTCCTGGTTATGGCTTCAGTCTGGAGCTGGGCCATTATCCTGTCCAAGCGCAGCACGTTGAAAAAGCTGAATCGCAAGGCAAATATTTTCGAAGATTCATTCTGGTCGGGCGAGCCGCTCGATAAAATTTATTCGCGCGTCAAAAACAGCAAACAGGATCCACTGCTCTCAACCTTCGCCGCGGGTATGGAAGAATGGCAGGCGGGAATTTCCGCCGGTATTCCGTCCAAGGAAAGCATGCAGGCGTCACTTCGCCAGCGCGTTGAGCGCGCCATGGCGGTCACCATCGGCCGCGAGATGAATTCACTCGAACGCGGCATGACATTCCTCGCAAGCGTCGGATCGACTGCACCCTTCATCGGCCTGTTCGGAACCGTCTGGGGGATTATGAACTCATTCTCGGCCATCGCCGCGACGAACAATACCTCGCTCGCAGTCGTCGCGCCCGGTATCGCCGAAGCGCTCTTTGCAACCGCCCTTGGCCTCGTCGCTGCTATTCCGGCATCAATTTTCTACAACGTGTTTTCGACAAGCCTGAACCGCTACGCCAGCAGGCTGGATGCGTTCACGGATGAATTCTCGGCAATCCTCTCGCGCCATCTCGACAGCCAGGACCGCAATGGCGGCTCAGGCTCCTCGGGTCCGACAAGGAAGGTCGCATAAACCATGGGCGCATCATTCGGCGGCGGAAAAACAAGAGCGAGACGGGGCCGTTCCGGCGGCACCTACCGGCCGACGTCGGAAATCAACGTCACACCGCTCGTCGACGTCATGCTCGTCCTCTTGATCGTTTTCATGGTCGCCGCCCCGCTGCTGACCGCCGGCGTGCCCATCGATCTGCCGAATTCCGATGCTAAACCCATCAGCGATGAAGAAAACAAACCCATCGAAATCACGCTCGATAAAGACGGAAAATTATTTATCGGCGAAACCGCCGTCGAGCGCTCCAAGCTGATCGGCCTCCTTTCCGCCATGACCGAAGGCCAGACCGACCGCCGCATCTACATTCGCGGCGACCAGAGCCTCGAATATGGCGGCATCATGGAATTGCTGGGCGCCGTCAGCGGCGCGGGCTTTACGAAGGTGGCGCTCATCTCCGAGGCCAAGTCGAGGTGATCCCATGATCAACCGGACTATGATAGACGACGATTTCCTCGGCCTTGATTCCTCCATGAAGGCCCCGGTGGTTACGTCTGCGATCCTTCATATTATCCTTTTCATCGTCACGGCCTTCGGCATCCCGTTTATCGCGCGCGATCACGAAATATTGTCGCAGCCGATCAGCATCGAGATCGTACCCATCGATGAACTGACGCAGACCAACCGCGTCGCCACGCCCGTAAAGCCCAAGGAAGAGAAGAAGGAACTGCCGCCGCCCGTGCAGGAAAAACCATCGCCGCCGAAAATGGCCGAGGAAACGCCGCCTGAAATCGAAAAACCCAAGCCTCCCGAGCTTAAGGAGGAGGTGAAGGAAAAGCCTGTCGAGCAACTCGCGCCGCCTAAACCTGAAAAGAAAAAGGAAGAGGTCAAGCCGAAGGAAAAACCGAAGCTAAAGCCTGACACGACAAAGGTCGAGAAAAAGAAGGAACAGGATTTTGACAGCCTGCTTAAAAACCTGACGCCGGAAACCAAAGAAGAGCAGCCGGTTGAATCTGTCGAGACCGCAGAAAACTCGGCGGTCGATTCCGCCATCGCGCAATTATCCGATCGCCTGACCATGAGTGAAATGGATGCGCTCAGGCATCAGCTCCAGGGCTGCTGGAATCTCGGCGCGTCCGCCGGCGGCAAATACGCCGAGGAACTAATAGTTGCAGTCCGCGTTCAGATAAACAGGGACAGAACCGTTCAAAACGCCGCTGTGGTCGATATGGGCCGTTATCAACGTGACAATGCATTCAGGGCTGCCGCAGAGGCCGCTTTGCGCGCCTTGCGTAATCCGCGCTGCACACCGCTTGCAGTGCCACCTGACAAATACAACACATGGAAGAACACCATTATTAACTTCGACCCGAGTGATATGCTATAAAACCGAATCTGCAACGCGAGAGAGTATTTGATATGAAAAGAATTTTACCCGTCCTGTTGTTTGTCTTGGCCCTGATTCCGGCCGCCGCGCAGGCTCAAGGAGAACTCCGCGTTGACGTCACGCGCGGCACCATCGAGCCGATGCCCATCGCCATCTCGCCATTCTCGGGCAGCGGTGCGGACGCAAACCTTGCTTCGGAAATGCCAAATGTCATTTCCAATAACCTTGCAGGCTCAGGCCTGTTCAAACCGGTTAATCCGGCGGCCTTCGTGCAGGACGCCGCATCCATCCAGCGCGACGGCGTCCGCTTCGCCGAATGGCGCGCGACGAACACGCAGGCTCTCGTAACGGGAACCGTAACCTCACTGCCCGACGGCAAGGCGCGCGTTGAATTCCGCCTGTGGGATGTTTACGGCCAGAAACAACTGATTGGTATGGCCTACACGACGACGCAGCAAAACTGGCGCCGCATCGCGCACATTATTTCCGATGAAATCTATAAAAACCTAACCGGCGAAGACGGTTATTTTGACAGCCGCATCGTGTACGTCTCGGAAACCGGCCCGGCAACCAAGCGCGTCAAGCGCCTCGCCATTATGGACCAGGACGGCGCCAACCATAAATATCTGACCGACGGTGGCAGCCTCGTTCTGACGCCGCGCTTCTCGCCGACGCGCCAGCAGGTGGCTTACATGTCATACGAGGGCCGCGCCCCGCGCGTTTACCTGTACGATCTCGCTTCAGGCCGTCGCCAGATTCTCGGCGATTTCCCCGGCATGACATTTGCGCCGCGCTTCTCGCCTGACGGCAACAAGGTCGTCATGAGCCTCGCGCAGAGCGGTAACACGGATGTTTACGTGTTAGACCTCGGCAACCGCACAAAAAAGCGCCTGACCGAAAATCCCGGTATCGACACTGCACCGTCATATTCGCCCGATGGTGCGCGCATCGCCTTTGAATCCGACCGTGGCGGCTCGCAGCAGATCTACACGATGAATGCCGACGGCAGCAACGTGCAGCGCATCACCTTCGACAAAGGCCGCTACGGCAACCCGGTCTGGTCGCCACGCGGAGACCTGATCGCCTTCACGCGCCAGTATCAGGGCCAGTTCTATATCGGCGTCATCCGTCCGGACGGCTCCGGCGAGCGCCTGATTACGAACGCCTATCACGTTGAAGGTCCGAGCTGGTCGCCCAATGGCCGCGTCCTGACATATTTCAAGGAAAGCCCCGGCAGCGGATCGGCCCGCACGGCCCGCGTCTACACAATCGACATCACGGGCTATAACGAGCGCAAGCTCGGCACGCCGCAGGATGGCTCCGACCCGGCATGGTCACCGCTGAACGCTAATTAATATATTTAGTGCTCCGTCATTGCGAGGAGGCCGAAGGCCGACGCGGCAATCCATTTTAAAAACTGGATTGCTTCGCTTCGCTCACAATGACGATTATTGAATATCCTTAAAAAGCGCGATCACCTGTTTATAGGTGTCGCGCTTGAAGGGCACGATCAGGTCGATTGTCTCAGCCAGGGCAACCCATTTCCAGTTGCTGAATTCAGCCGGTTCGTGGTTTGCGATGTTGATGTCGGAATCAGCGCCGAGAAAACGCGCTGCCACCCAGGTTTGCTCCTGTCCCTTATACATTCCGCCCCATAAACGCTCGCGCATGTCATCGGGAAGGTCGTAGCGGATTTTTTTATCGGCCACGCGAATAATCTCGGCCTTGTTGCAACCGATTTCTTCATAGAGTTCACGAAACGCGGCCTGTTCAATTGTTTCATCGCCATCAATACCGCCCTGCGGCATCTGCCACGCACCCGGCGTATCGATGCGCTCACCAACGAAAATCTTGCCTTGCGCATTAAACAGCGCAACGCCGACGCAGGCACGGTAAAGGTCAGTGTGCCGGTGCGGTTTCATGATGCTCGGCGGCGGCAGGTGCTGCGGAAGGAGGAGTTTCAGGAACGTCTTTATTCGCCTGCGCCAGCGCGGAAACCGGGGCGAGGGAATAACCGCGATCTTTGAGAGTCGCCGACCAAGCGGCAACAGCATCGACAACCTTGGGATAGGGCCGCTTGATAATACCAACTGTGAAACCGTTATTCGTCGCTTCCATCTCAAGCGCTTTCAGCCATGCTTCAGGCGACTGCGCGCCTTCTTCATAAATTGAATGGTTGCGGATATAGGGCGCTTTCTTTTCGATAGCGTTCATCTCGACACCTTCAAGCCCTGCGGGATTGATCTCGAGATAACCAATGCCGCGGTCATACCCTTCATTCCACAAACTCTTCAGCGCCGATTGCGCATTCAGGAACGCCGTGTCGGTATAACCTGCGATTCCTGCATAACCCGATGTGCGCGAGAGCGCCCAGAGAAATTTCTCTTGGTTATATTTGAAATCGGAATGCGCAAGCAGGGCCTGCGGACCCGGATCGGTAACAGTGGGATAATCCTGACTCTCCACCGGCATAAAAACCCAGAATTCATGTCCTTCCGCACCAGCCAGACTCTTCCATGTATCCGGCGTCTGCGCATAGGGATTAAGAATAAGAGAAACTTCGCCGGGCAGTTTCTTAAGCGCCTCTTTGGAATCGATCGCCGACATCCCGTAATCCAGCACTACGAGCGCAATCGCCGGGCTTCCATCCGGCGTGTAAGGTTTTTTGTAAGCGTCGTAAGGTGTCTGGCCACTTGCCGAACGTTTTGGCAGCGGCCCTAGCGGAGTCATTTCTATCAGGTCAGAAAACCCATGCGCCTCAGGTGCGGGAGCATGCGCTTGTTCAGAAGGGTGTTCACTTACTGGTTCAAGCGGATGTTCTGCTACAGGTTCCGAAGCATGTTGTTCTGCTACAGGAGCAGGCGCCTGATCCTGCGGCTCCAGATGCGGCGTGACCACAGCTTCGACCTGTGGCTGCGTATTCATACGTGTGATCTGCGTTGTAGCCAAAGCGAGTGGTTTTGCGCTCTCGGACGGGCTGCGGCTTTTGACGATTGTGACTGTAAAAATCACGACATAAACAAAAAAAACGACAACGAGGCCCTGAAAGAGACCGGTAACAAAGCTGCCGTTGCGTGTCATGTCCACGGCCGCCCGCTCCTTAATCGTTTGCCTTTAGCCCGCTTTTGTAAAGCGAGAGGCCGTTCAGAAGATCGAGCGCGCGCATCAGCTGGTAATCCTGCACGCCTTCTTCGCCCTCAACAGGGGCCGCGCCGGTTTTCGGCGGTGTTTCTTCTTTCGCTTTTTCCTTTTCGGATTTAGCGGCTTCTTCCTTGGCTTTGTCTTTTTCCTTGTCAGGATTTTCCAGTGCGCCGCGCAAATCGGCCTCGCTAATTCCTGTCATTTTCAGCGCTTCGATTTTCGCCGGTTCAACCAGAATATCCGGCTCAATGCCCTTCGCCTGAATTGAGCGACCCGAAGGCGTATAGTAACGCGCCGTGGTCAAGCGCATCGCACCATGTCCGGGCAGCGGGATTACGGTTTGAACCGAACCCTTACCGAACGATTTCGTACCGAGAAGAATGGCGCGCTTGTGATCTTGCAACGCTCCTGCAACGATTTCAGAACCGGAAGCCGAACCGCCATTAATCAAGACGACGATAGGCAGACCATCAGCCGAGTCACCCGGCGTTGCGTTATCACGCTTGGTATCGCTTTCGTGGCGCCCGCGCGTGGAAACGATTTCACCGCGATCAATGAACGTATCGGAAACCGAAATAGCCTGGTCGAGCAAGCCGCCCGGGTTGTTCCGCATATCCAGCACATAGCCAATCAAGTTTGTGCCGAGTTTCTTTTTAATTTCCTCAATCGCCTTGTTCAGACCAGGCTGGGTGTTCTGGTTGAAGGTCGTAATGCGGATATAACCGGCATTACCTTCTGTGTGGTAGCGCACGGATTGAATTTTGATGATGTCACGTGTGAGTTCGAACGGCAGGGGATCAGGATTGCCTTCGCGGCGGATAACCAGCTTGATCGAGCTGCCGACCTTGCCGCGCATTTTATCGACGGCATCCGCAAGGCTAAGACCCATAACGCTCTCACCATCGATTTCAACGATATAATCCCCGGCCTGAATGCCGGCGCGGAAAGCAGGTGTGTCATCAATTGGTGAAACGACTTTCACGAAGCCGTTCTCCATGGTGACTTCGATACCAAGGCCACCGAATTCGCCCTTCGTATTCACCTGCATTTCGGTGAAGCTGTCTTCGTTGAGATAGCCCGAGTGCGGGTCGAGGCTCGTGAGCATGCCGTTGATCGCACTTTCCACCAGCGTTTTGTCGTCAACTGGCTCGACATACTGGCTGCGGACACGCTCGAATACATCGCCAAAAAGATTTAACTGCCGGTAGGTCTCGCTATAGGTGTTCTCCTGGTCGGGTTTCCCGGCGGTTCGCTCTTCATCTGCGGCAAAAGCCGGAACCGAGAGAGCAATAACTGAAAAACCAAGCAGGGGAAGTAGATAGCGCATAAAGTTAATGTCCTTTGTTAACCAAGATCGGCAAATTTCGTTGCAGGATTGATAGGCCGCCCGTTGAGCCGGAGCTCGTAGTATAAAGCAGGCTTCTCTCCGGGGTTTTCGGCCCGGTGCAAGAGCCCGAGTGGTTCGCCCGCTGAAACGCTTTGGCCCACCACTGTATCGATTTTTTCTAATCCTGCAACAAGGCTATGGAAGCCTTTTTCATGTTCGAGGATGACAATATTCCCATAGTTTCGGAAATGCCCGGCAAAACGGACGACCCCGCCCATCGGAGCCACCACCAGCGCCCCGGCGCGACCCTCAATGGAAACGCCCTTGCTGGGTGCGCCGAAACTGTCCGGCTCATCATATCGCGTGCGGATGATGCCTGAAATCGGCAGGCGGGAATTGCCCGAAGGAACACTGACGACTTTCTTTTCGGGCTTACGCTGTTGCCGGTCGTTGTCGAGGCGTGTGACAAGGTCGGCAAGGTTGCGAGCCTGCTGCGATATTTTTTTGACGTTGGCTTTTTCAGACTCAAGATCGGCATGCGTATCTTCGAAAAGTTTTTCACGTTTATCCACGAGACCAGCGAGTTTTTCCTGCTCGCCCGCCAATGTCGCGGCTTCTTTCTGCTCGCGCCCGCGCTTTTCTTCTAGATCGGCGGTGATCTCGTCAAGATTTTTGAGATTTTCTTTGAGCGCATCCGCTTTTTTATAAAGGGAGGGGATGATGTCACCCATGAGCAAGGCGCTTTGCGCTGTGCGGAAAGGGGCATCGGGCCGGGCGATCATTGCCTCGGGTGGCACGCGGCGAATGCGCTCCAATGCCAGAATAAGATCAGCCATAGATTTACGATCGGTCTGCAGCGCTGTTTTTATTTCGGTTTTTTTCTTCTCAAGTTCATCAATGCGGCCCTCAAGATCCTGCAGAGATTTTTCATTGGCCTGGATTGATTTACCAACTGACACCAGTTCATTGCGCGTGCCGGATAATTCTTTCTCGATCTTCTTGACTTCTTGCTGCAGCGTTTCGGTTTTTTGCTCATGCTGCTTCAGCTTTTGCTTGAGCGACGGCTCGGCATGCGCAGGTAAAATTACCGTCATTGCGAGGAGCATAGCGACGAAGCAATCCAGCAGGAGTCTAAAAACTCCTGGATTGCCTCGCTTCGCTCGCAATGACGTTTCGTGTTTCATTCTCTATGATAGGGATGTCCTGCGAGAATTTGTTGCGCCCTGTAAATCTGCTCGAAAAGCATAACGCGCGCAAGCATATGCGGCCATGTCTGCTGACCAAAGCTGAGGAGAAGATTGGCCCGGCCCCTGACCTCATCCGTCAGGCCGTCGGCACCGCCGATAATGAACTGGATATAATTCTCGTTATTGTTCTGAAGTTTTTCCAGCGTCTTGGCAAAATCAAGACTTCGCAATCCATCGCCGCGCTCGTCCATCACAATAACGAAAGCATCGTCCTTGATATGTTCCTTGATCTTGCGTGCTTCATCGCCCTGGATATGGGCGGCTTCGGTGTATTTACTCTCGATCTCATGCAGCGTCACCGTCCAGCGTGTGCGCTTCTGGTATTCCTGGTAAAGATCGTAATAGGGGCCTTTTTTCAATCGCCCCACGGCAATGACGTCGATTTTCATCATAAGACGAATATCCGCGATAAAAGGCGGCTCGTCCAGCCCGGGAAACCGGGGAATGGAAGCTTTTTAAGCCGTGACTTGCTGTCCTACGACATTAAAACCGGCATACGGACCCCACATCTTCTCGATGTTATAGAAGGACCGCACTTCGGGCCTGAAGATATGCACAATCACATCACCAGCATCCACAACCACCCAGTCCGAGGTCGGAAGGCCTTCGATCCGGATGTTCTTCACACCGCGGCTTTCAAGCTTGTCTCTGATTTTCGTGGCTAAGGCTCCCACATGCCGGGAGGAGGTGCCTGAGGCGATAATCATGTAGTCTGCTAAAGGCGACTGACCGCTCAGGTCGATGGTTGTGATATTCAGAGCCTTGTCTGCGTCCAGGGACTTCTCGACGAGGCTTTTAATGTCATCCGGGCCTGGTTGCCCGCGTGTTTCATAGGTCAGAATGGCTTATGGCTCCTTTCAGGGTTGCAGATAAACAAAAAACGCCGAGCCCATAGGGCGCAGCGTTTGCTTCACGTTCGGTACTTTTCCATGAAAACGGAGGCGTCCGGTCAAATCGCGGTCCCTCTGCTTTCTGTCTGAGTGTTATTTAACCTCATATATATATTATAGGGCGTTTAGGCCCCCTTGGCAAACGGCAGAAACCAAGGGATTCCAGCGGCTTATGCCTGTCAAACTCTTACTCCCCGCCGTTTTTGGCCTGTTTTTCACGAATCTGTGTCGAGGAGATATCGACCATTTTCTGCTGAAGCATCCAGTAGGTGGTGCGAGGGGTAAGCGGCAGGCGACCGCCTTTATCGAGCACTACATGTTTCTGGGTTTCCAGCAGCAGCAAGGGGCAGCTTTGAATGAGAGAACTAGCCGGCGCACGGGTCAGGTGCACCATGCAAATCTCGTCCAGCAGCTCTTTCCATTTGTTCCATTTATGAAGGGTTAGCGCGTTGTCCATGCCGCTGACCCAAACGAATTCCGTTTTGGGGAAATGGGGTTTGAGTTTGCGAATGGTGTCATAGGTGATGGTGGTGCCGAGTTCCCGCTCAATCGCCGTAACAATAATTTTCGGATGGGGCGCGGTGATTTCTTCCGAGAGGCGCACGCGCTCATCCAGATCCAGCGGCTTTTCGGTCTTGATCGGATTCTGCGGCGTCACCAGCCACCAAACAGCGTCCAGCTCCAGACCATTCAAAGCTTCAAGGCTGATATGGACATGCCCTTCATGCGGCGGGTTGAACGAACCGCCCAAGAGCCCCACCCGCATGCCCTGCCAGCGTGTACTGTCGAGCGTGTGAGGGAGACTGAAAAGCGACATCAGGGCCTCGTCTGTCCTGTGCCGTGGATGAGGTATTTGTAAGTGCAGAGCTGCTCAAGCGCGACCGGGCCGCGCGCATGCATCTTGCCTGTCGCGATGCCGATTTCAGCGCCCATGCCGAATTCACCGCCATCGGCGAACTGCGTTGAGGCATTGTGGATGACGATTCCGCTATCGACATTCTTCAGGAAATAATCGGTGGCTTCTTTGTCTTCAGCCAGAATGCTGTCGGTGTGATGCGAGCCGTAAGTATTAATATGGTTCACGGCTTCTTTCACGCCACTGACGATGGCGACGCTGAGTTTCGCGTCGAGATATTCCGTCGTCCAGTCTTTCACCGTCGCTTCGCCGATACGATCATCGAGACGTTGCGCCATTTTATCGCCGACGATCGCACAGCCGGAATCAATAAGCTGGGCTAAAACGTCCCTGGCGGTTTTCTGGTCGAAATCTTTATCAATCAGCAACGTTTCCATCGCGCCGCAAACACCGGTCCGGCGCATCTTGGCATTTAGCGTCACGCTTTTAGCGATGTCCGCTTTCGCCGTCGGATGGATATAAATGTGGCAGATGCCCTCTAAATGACTAAACACCGGCATTTTCGCCTCGTTCTGCACTCTTTCAACTAAACTTTTGCCGCCGCGCGGGATCATGACATCAATCAGATCAGAAGCCGCCAGCATCGCGCCAACTGCATCGCGGTCGGCAATAGGGACCATGGAAGCCGCGTCCGCAGGAATATTCTGCTCGTTCAACGCTTCCTGAACAAATTTATGCAGCGCAAGCGAACTGTTGAGACTTTCCGAGCCGCCGCGCAAAATCACCGCGTTGCGCGATTTCAGACACAGCGCTGCCGCATCAATCGTAACGTTCGGACGCGATTCGTAAATCATACCAAGCACGCCGATAGGAACCGACACGCGTTGAATATTCATGCCGTTCGGGCGCGTGGTTTCCCACAAAATGCGCCCCACCGGGTCGGGCAGATCACGTACAACCTCAAGCCCCTTGGCCATGCCCTCAATACGCTCGGGGTTTAACTTCAGGCGATCAATCAGGGCAGGCGACAAGCCTTTCTGACGCGCGGCGGCAAGGTCCTTTTCATTAGCTTCAAGAATGGGCTTTATATTCATGCGTAATTTTGCAGCGATGGAATCCAACACATCATTAATCTGGCTTTCGGATGTCTGCGAAAGAACGGAAGCGGCACCCCGCGCCTTGCGGCCGAGTTCGTTTACGATCTGTTGGGCGGTTGCAGCTGTTTGCGTGGCGCCCATGATCGAACCTTAATGGAGATTCTCGTCTATGTTGTCGATAGCGCGGTCGACGAGCTTTTCATTTAGCTTCTTGTCGAGCTTCTTCGCGATTATTTCCGCCGTCGCGGCAGCTGCGAGATCCGCAGCATATTGCTGGATTTCAGAAATAGCCGATTGTTTCATGCGCGAGAGACGCTCCTCGAGCTGCTTTTCGCGGCGTTCCAGGGAGTCTTGAAAATCAGCCTCGGCCTTGGCACGGATTTTCTCGGCGTCTTTCTCGGCTTCGGACTTGATCTTGGCGGCGTCACGAACGGCTTCTTCGTGGCGGATCTGATACTGGACGAGCAGCTGCTTCGCCTCATTATTCAGCGCATCAGCCGTCTGAATTTCATTGCGGATTTCCGCAATGCGATTATCCAGCTTGCCGAGCATGGCCTTCCGGCCAAAAATGAAAGCCACGAGCACGAAGATGCCGAACGAAATGGCAAACCAGACATGTGTATCATTCAGGATTTCCATGTTAAGCCGCCTTCGCTTTTAGTGAACGCACCAGGGTTTTCGCCTGGTCGAGATCGGTTTCAACGCCGATAATTTTCTCGGCGGCCTGGCTGGCGATTTCAGCGGCGAGGGAGTGCATGTCTTCCATGGCCGCGGCTTTCGCCTTCTCGATTTCAGCTTCGGTTTTTTCGATCTGCTTGGCTGCGTTTTGCTGGAATGTCTTGTATCCGGCATCAGCCTTTTCCTTGATGGCCTTTTCAGCCGCCGTAAAGGCGCCTGTGGCTTCAAGACGGGCATTCTCGATGTCCCGCTCATATTCGGCCTGCAGCCCTTCAGCGACTTCCTTCTGACGTTTCGCGGATTCAAGTGCGCCGCGAATATGAACGTCGCGCTTTTTCATCACCGCCCCGAGGTCGGGCAGGGCCTTCTTCGAGAAGAAGGCGTAAAGAACGACGAACATGATCGCCAGCCAGAACACCTGGCTCGCGAAGGACGAAGGATCGAATTGCGGCAGGCCTACGCCACCGCCGCCATGGGCCGCATCAGCAGCCTCATGCACGGCATCGGCATGAGCAGCATCGACAGCCGCGCCGTGCGCGGCTATCGGGTCCGTCTCTCCATGCTCTAGCGCAGGCTCCGCCATCGCGGCGGGAACGCGCGCGAGCAGGAGGCAAACAGCCCAGAGCAGGGTATGACGAACCTTGGTCATTATTAACCGAACAGAATGACGAGCGAGATAACCAGCGCGAAAATCGCGAGGGCTTCCGTCAGTGCGAAGGTCAGGAAGAATTTCTTCTCCAGCAGTTCCAGCGCGGTCGGGTTACGGCCTACAGCTTCATTGTAGGACGAGAAGATCAGGCCAAGGCCAACGCCAACGCCCGCGATCGGGATAAGCGCCAGTGCAGAGGCGATCAGTTTTGCAGCTTCGAGTTCCATGTTTTAGTTCCTTTCTCAGTGGTTAAAGCTTTTAGTAAAAGTTAGTGACCTATTTCAATCGTGTCCTTCAGATAGATGCAGGTCAGGATCGTAAAGACATAGGCCTGCAGGAAGGCGATCAGAAATTCGAATGTAATCAACGCGACGTTGAACAGCGTGGGCACAATACCCATGAACAGGCCGGCAGTTCCGAAGGCGCCGATCATCGCAACGCTGAAACCCGCGAAGACTTTCAGCACAAGGTGGCCAGCCATCATGTTCGCGAAAAGACGGACAGAAAGTGTAATCGGGCGCGCAAGGAACGAAACGATTTCAATCGGAATAATCAGCGGTAACAGCCACACCGGAACACCGGGCGGCAGGAACAGATGGAAGAAATGCGTGCCGTGGCGGTAAATGCCGATTATGACCACCATGAAAAAGATCATGAGGGCGAGGGCGGCTGTGACGATCAGGTGGCTGGTATAAGTAAACGACCACGGGATCATACCGAGCATATTCCCGATGAACACGATCATGAACACCGTGAACACCAGCGGGAAATATTCCATGCCGCGCGTGCCGATATTCTCGCGGATCATGTTCGCGATGAAGCCGTACATCATTTCAGCGGCAACCTGGACGCGACCGGGCACCATGGCTTTTTTCCATGTCGCCAGAGTCATGAAGGTAACGGAAACCAGGACGGAAATGGTCATCCAGAGCGAAGAATTCGTATAAGAGAGATCAATGCCTCCCACATGGAGGGAAATGATCGGCTCGATGATAAACTGGTGGATCGGGTCGGCCATGATTTACTCTGATTCTCCTTGATCTGCGGGGTTTTTAGCGGGTTTTTTACCCCGATGCAACTCCGAATATCCGACATTTGAGCCCATATTCTGTGTTATCCGCCACACATTAACGAACCCTGCCGTAACGCCCAGTAAAAGCATGAAAATAAGGCCAAAAGGCTTGATACCAAGCCATGTATCCAGACCCCAGCCGAGCGCGGCACCGACAATGATACAGCCGACCAGTTCGGTCCCGGCCTTCATGCCGACGCTTACATTCTCTGCGTCTTGCTTATGGGTATCGGTTTTGGAGGCTTGTTCCAGCTTCCGCCCGAGATCTTCCAGATCCGAGGGCATGGCTAGGCGGCTTCGAGGAATTCGAAGGATTGCTGAAGGTCGACGGAAACGAGCTGCGAGACGCCCTTTTCAGCCATCGTGACGCCGTAAAGGCGGTTCATACGGGCCATCGTCATGCGGTGGTGCGTGATAATCAGAAAACGGGTTTCTCCGCGCGCTGCGATTTCCTCGAGCAGGTTACAGACGCGGTCTACGTTCGCATCATCCAACGGCGCGTCAATCTCGTCCAGTACGCAGATCGGCGAGGGGTTCGTAAGGAACATCGCGAAAATCAGCGAAATGGAGGCAAGCGCCTGTTCACCGCCCGAGAGCAGGGAGAGCGATTGCAGCGTCTTGCCCGGGGGCTGCGCATAAATCTCAAGGCCGGCGCCGAGAGGGTCGTCAGCATCGATAAGGGCAAGGTGCGCCTTGCCGCCACCAAAAAGCTGCGTGAACAAACGCTGGAAGTGCGTGTTGACATGATCGAAGGCCGCTTTCAGACGGTCGCGTGCTTCCGCATTGATCTTGTTAATTGCGCCGCGCAGTTCCTCAATCGCCTGGATAAGGTCGTCACGGTCTTTCAAAATAGCGCCGACTTCGGTTTCGAGGATCTGGAATTCTTCATCGGCTCGAAGGTTAACAGCGCCGATATTTTCACGCTCGCGCACCAGTTTTTCTTTTTTCGCACGAAGGCTTTCAAGATTCTCAACCGACTCGTTCATATCGACGGCGGTGTGTTGTGCGAGTTCTTCGGCCGGAACTTCAAACTGTTCCTGAATATGCTGATTGACGCTGCCCTGTTGCTCGGAAAGCGCGGCCAACGTCGCCTGCGCGTGGACACGGGACTCACGGGCTTCGGACAACGCCGCTTCGGCTTGTTTCAGGGCCCGGCCTGTTTCGGTGACTTCACCATCTACAGTCGCAAGACGCTCCGCAGCCGAGGAACGTTCATTCTCAAGCTCGGAGAACTGGCCGAGAAGTTTTTCCTTGTCCTCGCTGAAATCCTTCGGCTGGCGCTTAAGCGTTTCAAGCTTTTCAGCCAGCGCACCCTGACGCTCTTCCAGATTTTTCAGGCGCTCGCGCGAGCGGATCAGGCGGTTCTGCGTGTTGACACGCTCGTCGGCGATGGCATGCAGACGCGCATTACGGCTGTTCTGCTGCTGCTGGAACATATCGAAGGCACTGACAGCAGACTGGTATGTCTCACGCGCCTCAAGCAACGATTTTCTGATTTTATCGGTTTCTTCTTCCTTGCGCTCGCTCGCGGCTTTTTCGCAAGCCTCAAGACGCTCCCGATCCCATTTAATCACTTCGTTTAATGTGCCGACATCTTCATCGGACAAGCGGATGATTTCCGCCAAACGGGCGATTTCGCTTTCGGCGCGAACCTGCGCTTCACGGGTTTTTACCAACTCATGGCGTGCTGTATTCAGTTCCTGCTCAGTCTTGCGGAGGTTCGCCTCGCCGTCACGGCGGGCGTTTTCCTGTTCGGCCAATGCAGCTTCAACTTTTTTGAGAGCGTCGTTCGCTTCCTTAAACGCTTCCTCGATCTCGGGACGGCGCTTCTGCAAATCGCGGAAACGGTTCTTCTGCTCAAGGTGAACGGCATTGCGGTCCGAGGCCTGCGCCTGCACGAAGTAACCATCCCAGCGCCAGTAAAAACCATCCTTGGAAACGAGAGCCTGTCCGGGTTCCAGTGAATCTTTCAGTCTGTTGCCTTCCGACTCATCACTAACAAGGCCGATCTGGCTGAGGGCAGGGTGCAGCTCGAGCGGCGCATTGACCGACGGCAGCAACGGCGAAACACCGAACGGCAGGCTTGGCAGATTGCGCAGGCCTGTACGCGACACCCAGCGGGACGGCGCGCTTTCCTCGAGCGAAGCGAGCAATGCATCGCCCAGCGCGCGCGAAATCGCTTTTTCAAAGCCGGTATCGGGCGTGAGCTGATCGAGAACCGGCTTGTAACGTCCGTTATCATCGCCGCGCAGCATGCTTTCCAGCATGGCGCTTTCGGCGCGGAACTCCGAGCTCTCGGACTCGGTGCGCGTCAGGGCACCGCGTGCTTCGTTTACTTCACGTTGCAGTTCAGTAATACGGGCACGCGCGGCTTCAATTTCTTCATTGAATTTCATGGCGCTGATTTCAAGTGCATTGATGCGAACCTGTATTTCCTTGTTCGCGGCATCATCGCCCTGACCAGCCTTGAATTGCTCAAGATCCGAAGCCGCCTTGTCCTTACGGGCATTAACGGATTCGATACGCGTGGTGTTCTGGGTAATCTGCTGCTCAAGCGATTGTTTCAGCGCGCGGCCTTCCGCGGCGCTCTGCATCATCGAAGTATACTGTTCCTCAAGTGCGCGGACCTTCTGTTCGAGGTCGTTCTTAATTGCTTCTTTCTGCTCAAGCTTACCGGCATCTTTTTCCTGCTCGGCAACGATGGCGGCATGCTCGCTCTCAAGCCTTTCAAAAATACTTTTGCTTTCCTCAAGGCTCTGGTTCTCGTGTTCCTGATCGGTCAGGCTTAGGCGGATTTGTTCTTCCGTGTCATTCAACGCTTTTTCATGGCGCAGGCTTTCATCTTCAATACGCTGAAGCGCGATTTTAACTGTCTGCAATCTCGCAGCGACTTCGGCTTCAGCCTGGCGAAGGGCAGGAAGGTCCTCGGCCTGTGTGTTCTGCGTTTTCGTAAGCTGCGTGACAGTAGCGAGTTTCTCGGCCACTTCGCTTTCGGCGGCTTCGAATGTTTTGCGGCAGGCCTGTATACGCTCTTCAAGGCTCTTCCAGTCGAGCCATGCAACCATGATCTCCAACTGGCGAATCTGTGCGTTGACGTTTCTGTAGCGCGTCGCCTGACGCTGCTGGCGTTTCAGGTCGTTCAGACGGGATTCCATACTGCCAAGAATATCCTGCAGGCGCTGCAGATTGGCATCGGCCGCGCGCAAACGAAGCTCGGCCTCATGACGGCGGGCGTAAAGACCGGAAATCCCGGCAGATTCTTCG
Organism: Alphaproteobacteria bacterium; assembly: GCA_017999645.1. Taxonomy (GTDB): domain Bacteria; phylum Pseudomonadota; class Alphaproteobacteria; order Micavibrionales; family Micavibrionaceae; genus UBA7657. Next base: position 20,134 of record JAGNLJ010000013.1, on the reverse strand, counting down.
AGGATCAAACGGCGATCAACTGGCTTTGAATTAATGATCTGCGCAACACGGCCCTGAGAGACCATGGCCGGGGAATTCGCACCTGTAACTGTATCGGCAAACAGCATCTGTACGTCGCGCGCACGCACCGTCTTGCCGTTGATCTTGTAGAGGGAGCCGTGATCGCGCTCGATTTTGCGCGTGACTTCGATTTCGTCTGCGCCGTTATAAGCCGCCGGAGCAGAGCGTGAGCCGTTGTTAAGAAGAAGGGAAACTTCAGCGAGGTTACGCGCGGAACGTTGCGCCGTGCCGTTGAAGATAACGTTTTCCATGCCGCCATCGCCGCCGCGCATACGCTTGGCGGAATTTTCACCCATCACCCAGCGAAGCGCTTCAACAAGGTTCGACTTGCCGCAGCCGTTCGGACCGACAACGCCGGTCAGGCCCGGACCGATATCAAGCTCGGTACGGTCAACAAAGGATTTAAATCCGCTAATACGCAGTCGGCTGAATTGGATCATCGTCTATTCGGCTGGTGTGCCGCTTTCCTCCGATCCGGTGGTGGCCGCTGCGGCAGGAGCCGCAGGTGTAGTTGCAGCGGGCGCAGGCGTTTCTTCCGCAGCAGCAGGAGCTTCATCAGGCTCCGGCGTTGCTTCATCCTCGGCAACGGGCTCTTCCGTTTCTACGGGCTCAGCAGCAGCGGGAGCAGGGGCGGCTGATTTTTCACCGGCAAGCTCGGCTTCGATAAGCTTTTTAAATTCTTCGAACGGGATGGCACCGCTGACCGTATTGCGGTTGTTGATAACAAAGCTAGGCGTGGAATTGATGTTCCACTGGGCCTGCACGCCTTTCATACGGTTGACAATACCTTCCTGTAATTCGGTGTTCTGGATGCAGGCCTGGAAATGCGCTTCATCAAGCCCCGCTTTGCCCGCTTCGACTTTCAGATAGTCGAGATAGTTTGGGTTATAGGCCCAGTCCTGCTGCTTTTCAAAAAGCAGGGAGACGAAATCAAAATATTTTTCCTGCGGCAGGCAACGCGCAACCATGGATGCCTGAACAGCCGGAGCGTTAAGAGGGAAATCCGAGAACACGAGATAGGCTTTGCCCGTGTCGATATATTCCTTCTTCAGCTTTGCGAAAGTCTCGCGGTGGAAATCGCCGCAGTGACCACATGTGAACGACGCGTGTTCGCTGATTTTGACGGGAGCGCTCGTGTCGCCGAGGGTACGGTCGCTGAGCGCCGCATTAACATCGATAGTTGCCGTTGCAGCAGTCGTCTTTTCCGTCAGCGCTTCGGTCGATTCTGCAGGCTGTTCGGCTGTGCTTTCAATCGTGAGTGCGGCTTCTTTATTCTGAGAAATATACTGGATAATGCCAATAACGAGCAGAAGGGCAGCAGCTACAGCTATAAAGAGCGCAATCGGGGGCCTCTTGCCTGAGGGATTTGTATTGTCAGCCATAGTTTTGTCCTCTCGAATATACGCCCTCGCCCTTTCGGGACGGCAAGGCTTCAATATGGGAAAATTCCAGCGTTTAAAATCCACATAAGGCCCCGGTTTGTCAATCAATTACGCCGGAAAAACCCTGAATACCCACTGGAATATCCGCGAATTCACTGGGCTTTCCGCGCGACCACGACATCCACACGATCAGCCCCTACATTTTCATCAATATCGCCCAACGGCATGATGTTGATTCGGGATGCATTAACCCCGGCGGCGGTTAGGAAATCCCGTGTTTCAAGCGCCCTTGCGAGGGAAACCCGCTTGGCCGCGACCACTCCGGCACCGCCCGGAACCGCGTAGGCATGGATTTCAATACGCGAATTTTTGTGTTTTCGAATGACGGGAAGACAATCCGTCAGGAGAATATTTTTCATATTCATGGTTAGGCTCGTTTCCCCGGGCAGGTAGGACAACGAGACCTTACCCTTGCCATCACCCTGAGGCGGCTTTACGCCCTCAATACTGGCAAGAATGTCCCTGGCATCTGGTTTCAGGAGTTGCCCCTCAGCCAGCGTTGCCTTGCCTGTCGGCCTGATAGGTGCTTTTTTTTCAGGCACCTTAGGCTTGGATATAAGGGCCTTCTTTTTTACCGTGCTCATAGGTTTAGCGGGCGGGGTGGGTTTTTTAACAGCAGGAGCAGTTTTGGCTTCTTCCTGCTCAGGCTCGATGGTCGTCAGAAATCCGGACTTTTTATCCTCTTGAGGTGTGTTCCGCATGTACTGCCTGCCAAACAAAAGCGGCGGCGGCGTGTAATCATTGAACGGCTCAAGCTCTTCGGCCTGCACGGGGCAGGCGAGTATCACCGCCATAAGTGACAGCAAAGGACAGGTCCGTTTAAAAATCATGCTGCTAAGGTCTTAGCACTTTTTTAAGAGCAGAATAAACTTCTTCGTTACCAGCAAGGACATTGCCTGTCTGGAACGGATCATTCCTGTCACTGTCGATGTCGCAGGCAAAACCGCCGGCTTCTTTTAAGATCAGCAAACCGGCGGCTACATCCCACTGGTTGAGATTGCGCTCCCAGAATCCTTCGTAACGTCCCGCTGCGACATAAACCAGATCGAGAGCAGCAGCGCCCAGACGGCGGAGCGATGCGCCCGTATCCCAGACTGCCCGTTGTTCTTTAAAAAATTGTTCGTGATTGTTCAGAGCGCGGCGCGGCGCTCCGGTGCAAACAATCGCCATATCCATGCTATTACGCCCCGAAACACGCAGGCGCTTACGGCGCAGGAACGCGCCCTGGCCTTTGACGGCCTGAAACAATTCATCTTTGACCGGATCGTAAACCACACCGACCGTCACTTCGCCTTTTTCCTCAAGCGCGATTGAAATCGCCCATTGCGGAATGCCATGCAGAAAGTTCGTGGTGCCATCCAGCGGATCGATAATGAAACGCGCGTCAGCTGTGCCCTTAACTTCACCGCCTTCTTCCATAAGGAAGCCGTAGGTCGGACGGGCATATTTCAGCTCATCAAAAATAACCTTCTCGGCGCGCTTGTCGGCGGCAGTGACGAAATCCGCAGGACCCTTGCGGGAAACCTGGAGCTGCTCGACCTCTCCGAAATCGCGGTTGAGTGAGCGGGCGGCTTTTTCGGCCGCTTTCACCATCACGTTGAGGTCGGGAGAAGAAAGGGCCATAACAAATCAGTCTTTTGCGCGTTCGACGTAAGTTCCGTCTTCGGTTTTCACGATAATGCGCGTGCCTGCGCCGATGAACGGCGGCACCAGAACCTTCGAGCCGTTCTCAAGAAGAGCAGGCTTGTAGGATGTCGTCGCCGTCTGGCCTTTGATAACGGCGTCAGCCTCCGTAACCATAAGCGTTACTGTCTTGGGCAGGGTCACCGACAACGGCGTGCCTTCATGCGTTTCGATCTCGCAGACCATACCTTCCTGCAGAAACTGCGCAGGGTCGCCGATAATGTCTCTTGCAATCGTGACCTGGTCGTAGGTCTTCGCATTCATGAATACGAACGCATCGCCATCGGGGTACAAATACTGGTAATCATCCTGCTCGAGCGTGACTTTCTCGAGAACTTCCTGCGTGCGGAAACGGACGTTGTTCTTGATGCCCGTACGTACATCGCGCATTTCAATCTGCGCAACCGCCGCGCCTTTGCCGGGCGAAAGCAGTTCATTTTTCACAACAAGCCAGAGCTTGCCTTCATACTCGATGACATTTCCCTTGCGAATTGTGTTAGCGGCGACTTTCATTGTTTCTGTTCCGTGATGATAGCTGTACCCAGGGTCTCAAGCTTAGCCTTTAAATCAGGATCGGCCAGAGATTCCAACATACCGGATAGATGACTTTTTTCATCCTCAGTCAAGGGGATTCGTGACTTTTTGGCCGTCTTGCCCTTGATGCTGACGGGGGTCGCTACGAAACGGATGGCCGTCACCCACTTGTCGCCGAAGATCTGGTTAATACGCTCCAGGATCAGGTCTTTCTGGTAGTGGAGCAGGGTGGAATCCGCGCTGCTGGCGGCGATGTCCAGAATGGCCACCGGGTTGCCGCCCTTCTCGCGCTTCCGGTAATTGATCTTTACAGGCTGCGCCTTGCCCGCCAGCTTCTCGCCGACGATCTCTTTCCAACTGCTCAGAATGCGTCCGAGCGAGACATATTTACGGCTGAAGCTCTGGCCTGATACTCTGGCTGTGGCTTCGGAAATTGGGCGCATGGTGAATCCTTTGACGAGACACGAGTAGAATGTCTAAAGCGAAACTTGGCAAGAAATTTACACAGAAAAGCGCGGAGGAATTCCGCGGACGGCTGCTCGGCTGGTATGACCGGCATGCGCGTATTCTGCCATGGAGATACACCAAAAATCAAAAACCGGACCCTTACCGCGTCTGGCTATCTGAAATCATGCTCCAGCAAACGACCGTCGCGGCTGTCGGGCCCTATTTTAATAAATTTACAGAAAAATGGCCGGATATCCACGCGCTCGCTAATGCCAACGAGCAGGAGGTCATGCGCCAATGGGCGGGGCTGGGATATTATTCCCGTGCCCGCAACCTGCATAAATGCGCAATAATCATTTCCAGACAGCTCAAAGGCGCGTTTCCTGCCGAGCAAAATGAATTAAAAGAACTTCCCGGCATCGGCGATTACACCAGTGCTGCTATCCGCGCCATCGCATTCAACCAGCCTGCAACAGTCGTCGACGGCAATGTCGAGCGGATCATGGCCCGCTTCTTCGCCTGGCCCGATCCGATGCCCGCCGCCAAGAAAGATTTAAAAAACCTCGCAGCCGGTTTGTTTGAAAATTACGACGAACGCCCCGGCGATCTGGCTCAGGCGCTGATGGATCTCGGCGCGACGATCTGCATTCCCAAATCGCCGCGCTGCGGCGCATGCCCTGTCAGCAATAACTGCATGGCCTATAAAAAAGGCATCGCGGCGGCATTGCCGCTGCAGGAAAAGAAAAAAGCCCGACCTCGTAAGTTCGGCCATGTTTACTGGATAACCAACGGGAAGGGTGGTGTGCTGGTTCATCGCCGCCCGCCCAAAGGCCTGCTGGGGGGAATGATCGGCCTGCCCACAACCTCATGGGAGGAGGTTGGAAAAAAGCCGTCTCTTGCCTTCAAAGATCTTAAGCCCAAGGACTTCGGCACCTCCGTCCGGCATGTTTTTACCCATTTCGAGCTGGAACTGACCCTTAAAACCGCCAGCCACAAAGGCCTCCTCCCGGAAGGTTATTCATGGGTTGGGGCTGAGGACATCGAAAATGCAGGGTTTCCGACTGTTTTCAAGAAAGCTGTGCGCCTGTTTCTCAGCCAAAACAGGGCTTAGTTGAAGTAAGGCCGCAGGAAGCTTATAATGGAGACGTATATATTCTCAGGCGGCAATGCTCAAAAAACATAGGTTTTTCATGAATATACAGCCCAGGAAACTGGCATTAACGGCTATTTTGCTGGCAGTTTTTCTATGCGCAGGCCCATCAGCTGTTAACGCCACCTCGGCGGATGAAAACATCCGCACCGAGATCAAGGCCGGCGAAGCGCGCTATATCTACGAGAAACCGACCCGTCAGAAATTTTCACGCCTTTTCTGGGCGCTTGGCATGCTCGACCTGAAGGAAGACAAGAACATCGATAACTTCCTCCAGATCAATGAATGCGACATCTGGAAAGATTATTTCTACAACGAATTTGAATGGAGAAAGGTGCGCGAGTCCGGCCGCCAGTTTCTCGCTGAAAACAGCAACAAATTCCCGCTCCGCTTTGAAGTCGCGCAAATGATGCTGCTTGGCGAATACGACTTGCAGACGGAAAGCTTCGACGTTCTTCGCGATTATAAAATTGCAGATACTGCGCGTATTGAGGTTTTCCCACAGGATTACGCCGACGTTGTCTGTCAGGATGATGGCTCGGGCAGGCTTCAGCAGATCGACGGTTATCCGATCGGCATCGTCGCAGAATTCAACCGGCCAATTAACCTTGTTCGCATTCCCGTGCCCGAGGAACTCGCCCGCACATTCATCGAAGACAAACTAAGAACGTTCAAAAAATTGCGCTCCGACAAACAGAACCAGGAAAACCTCTACAGCTATCGCGACGCGTATTTGTTCATGCACGTAAAATTTTTCGCCTACAAGGATCAGTTCACGAACAATGACAACTACCGCATGGCTGAAATCATGGCCGTTCTCGAAGGCTTCGAGATTTACGCCGACAAAGATAAAAAGCTTCTTCTCTACTCTCAGGACTATCGTAAAAAAGTTTCGAGATCCAAAAAACGTCCGACTGGCAACAAGCTCGAAATAGGCGGGGAAGAAATCGTGATCGAGGAACCGGACCCTTCAGTTGTGCAGCCTGTGAAAGCGCCGGAATTTAACCCTGCGGCACCTGCGGGCTCAATCGCTCCCGCACCGGGCGAGATCGCTCCGTTTAATCCGGAAACTGCTGAATAATATTTATTTTACACGTGATATTCTGACACCTGCGCTTTCGGTGTCTTTGATGATGCGCGGCTTCTCCGCCGATAGCTCTACAGCAATTATTTTTTTATCCGCCAGTAATTCATCCGCTACCGTTTCAAGAAAGACTTCCAGCAGATTGTAATGCTGCAACGCCGAAACTTTTTTCACAATATCTGCGATGTCCGCATAGGAAACTGTCTCCTCAATCTTGTCCCGGCCCCAGCGGCGGTTAGGATCAAGTTCAATAACCGCGTTTACAATAACAGGTGTTTTCCTGCCTTGCTCTTGCGGCAGGATGCCGACATTCATTTTCAACTTCAGTTCACGGATAAATATTTTATTGGAAGAATTCATCACACGCCTTTTTCAGCGCGGAGCCTTTCGCGGAGCGCGTCGATAGGAATGGCCTTGCCCTTTTCCTTGTAATGCCAGAACGTCCAGCCATTGCACGATGGCGCGCCCTGTAGCGCCGCACCGACTTTATGAATTGAGCCGCGCAGGGGATCAATACGATTCTGCGCGATAACGCTGCCATCAGCATGAACCTTTGCCGTGTGCTTGTTCTGTGAATCCGTCAGCACCGTGCCGGGCTTGATAAAGCCGTGCTCGATCAACTGACCGAACGGAATGCGCGGCTGCTCGCGCTTGGGCTGCGTCACTAATAAATTATCATCCAGCACTTTTGTCTCTTTGATCCGCTCTTTAGCGAACGCGGCGTAAGTTTTGTCTCTCTCGATACCGATATAGTGCCGCCCCAATTGTTTCGCCATAGCACCAGTCGTGCCTGTGCCGAAGAAGGGATCAAGAATTGTATCGCCCTTGCGTGTCGAGGACATCAAAACACGGTAAAGCAGTGATTCAGGCTTTTGCGTGGGGTGTGCTTTATCGCCCTTGGCGTCCTTGAGACGTTCAGCGCCGGTGCATATTGGCAGGTACCAATCGCTCCGCATCTGTAAATCTTCGTTCAGCGATTTCATAGCATCGTAATTAAAGAAATATTTCGATTTTTTTGACTTCGACGCCCAGATCAGCGTTTCATGCGCATTCGTAAAACGGCGACCGCGGAAATTCGGCATCGGGTTTGATTTGCGCCAGATCACATCGTTCAGAATCCAGAAACCCAGATCCTGCAGGATATAGCCAAGACGGAAAATATTGTGATAGCTGCCGATCACCCAGATCGAACCGTCGGGCTTCAGCGTATCGCGCGCGGCGGAAAGCCATTCACGCGTGAATTCATCGTAAGACTTCAAACTCTCAAACTGGTCCCAGTCATTGTCGACCGCATCGACGAGACTGTTATTCGGGCGATGAAGCTCGCCATTAAGCTGAAGATTATAGGGGGGATCGGCGAATATGCAGTCCACGCTGTTCGCGGGGAGGGACTTCATGATTTTGACGCAATTGCCAATAAGAATCGAATCTGTGAACTCTTTAGATTTTGGACTCGACATTCGTTATTTTCCCCCAAGGCAAAAACGAATCATGAGTCAAAACGGAGTCGCGGTCAAGCCTAAAAGTAGGATTCCATAAGTGGATTCAAATTATTAGGAGGAGTCTTAAACCGCCTGGCTCAACGGGCGGTGAACGCTGCCGAACTCAATGAAATTGCGCACCGGCGCGAATGTTCTGCGGTGATGATCGGTAATTCCATGCCGGTCTATGGCATTCATATGCTCTGCCGTCGGGTAGCCGACATTGCGCTCCCAGCCGTAATGAGGGTGATCTTCGGCCAGTTTTTCCATTAGCCGGTCCCGCGTGACCTTGGCGATGATTGAGGCGGCGGCGATAGAAACCGACCGGCTGTCGCCTTTAACGACTGGCGTTGCCGCACAGGAAAGCGCAGGGCATTTATTCCCGTCTACAAGTGCATGAGTGATAGCCGCCGACTTAATCTGCTCATGTGACTTCTTCATCGCCAGCAGCGATGCTTGCAGGATATTAATTTCATCGATGGTTAGCGGTGAAATTTCAGTAACAGCAAAAACAAAATGCTCGGAAATAAAATCGAATAAAGTTTCAAGTTTTTGAGGAAGAAGTTTTTTGCTGTCACGGATTTCAGAGACGAATTTAAGGCCGCGCTTCTCTGCCGGGATATAAACACAGGCCGCAACCACAGGCCCGGCGAGGGGGCCACGCCCGACTTCGTCAAGACCGCAAACGAGGCCCCCGATTGAATCCTCAATCGAGAAATCAGGCCTTGAAGCTCTTGTCGGCAATTTCGAAGACATCAGGGGACAGTTTCGGCTGCGCCAATATCTTCTGCAAGCCTGCCTTGATTTTTTCCTGGCGATCCTGTGTATAATTTTTCCAGTCCCGCATCGGCGTCAGCAAACGCGCAGCAATCTGCGGGTTAATGCCGTTCAGCTCAATAATTGCATCAGTCAGGAAATTGTAACCCGCGCCATCCGCCGCATGGAAACAAACCGGGTTGTTCATCGCAAAGGCCGCATAAAGAGAACGCACGCGGTTCGGATTACGAATGTTAAAATCAGGATGAGCGCGGAGCTTTTTGAGCGATTCAACCGTGTCTGGACGCACCGCCGCCGCCTGCAACGCAAACCATTTATCAATCACTAAAAGATGCTCTTTAAACCGCTTGTAGAAATCAGCGAACGCTTCGTCGCGCTCCTTCGAATTTGAATCCGCGAGCACAGAAAGCGCCCCAACCCGGCCCGTCATGGTTTCGGCCTTGTCGTATTGCGCTTTCGCCAGCGCAATGGATTCCGCATCAAGATCAGTCGCAAGAATACCGAGAACCGTGTTCTGCAGCGCACGCTTGCCCATAGCCTGGGGCGTAACAGAAAAACCGCCGCGCTCGGTGTTGGATTCATAAATCTGCTTCAGTGCCTTGCGGTATTTCGCAAGAATTGAGGAATAAAGTTTTTCCCGCGTTTCATGAATGGCGGGCGGGTCAGTCGGACGATTATGCTGGCCGATAAAGGAAATATCGGGCAGAGCCAATGCACGCGCCAGCAAAGCCGGATCAGCGTTCTTATCACTGAGCAATTCACCGTAACTCTCGATGAAATCTTTAGGCGCCTCGCCGCCTTTCAGCATTTTACCAATCGTGCGCAAGGCATAATTCTGCCCGGCTTCCCAGCGATTGAAGCCGTCGCTGTCATGCACCATTAAAAACGCGAGGTTCTTGTCACTGACATCGGATATGAGTTTTACGGGCGCAGAAAAATTACGCAGTACAGATGGAACAGGTTCCGATGAAATATTTTCAAACTTGAAAGATTGCTTTTCTTTTTCAAGATTAAGCAGCTTCGTTGTCTCGCCACCGCCCAAATCCATATCATCGCCATTGTCGTTCACAAGCCCGACAAGGATAGGAATATGCATAGGTTTCTTATTAGCCTGACCGGGAGTAGGCGGCACACTTTGCGTGAAATCCAGCGTATAACTACGTGCTTTGGCGTCATATTTGCCTTTGAACGAAACTTCCGGCGTCCCGGCCTGCGAATACCAGAGCTTGAAATGCGAGAGGTCTTTGCCGGACGCATCCTCCATACACTTCACAAAATCGTCGCACGTCGCCGCCTGTCCATCGTGGCGCTGGAAATACAAATCCGTTGCCTTGCGGTATGTTTCCGCGCCGAGCAGGGTGCGCATCATGCGGATGACTTCCGCACCCTTCTCATACACAGTCATCGTGTAGAAATTATTGATCTCGATATAATTGTCCGGGCGGATTGGGTGCGCCAGCGGCCCTGCATCCTCGGGGAATTGCGAGCGGCGCAGATGCTGAACATCGTCAATCCGCTGCACGGGCCGGGAATTCAGATCAGACGAAAATTCCTGGTCGCGGAAAACGGTCAACCCTTCTTTCAGCGATAACTGGAACCAGTCGCGGCAGGTCACGCGGTTGCCGCTCCAGTTGTGGAAATATTCATGCGCGATCACGCTTTCAACGCGGATGAAATCACCGTCCGTCGCCGTATCCTGATGTGCCAGAACCAAAGCGGTATTAAAAATATTGAGCGACTTATTCTCCATCGCGCCCATGTTAAAATCGCTGACGGCGACTATGTTGAAAATATCGAGGTCGTATTCCAGACCGTACACATCCTCATCCCATTTCATGGATTTCTTGAGCGATTCCATCGCATGATCGCACTGCCCCTCATCGCCATGGCGGACATATATATAGAGGTCAACTTCACGCCCGGATTTGGTCGTAAATGTGTCATGGACTTCCTGCAGATTTCCGGCAACCAGCGCAAACAGGTAACAAGGCTTCGGATGCGGATCATGCCAGATGGCATAATGACGTCCATTTTCAAGCTGGCCCTCAGCGGTCAAATTGCCGTTGGACAGCAGCACAGGCATCGATTTTTCATCGGCTTCGATCCGCGTCATAAAGGTCGTCATGACATCCGGGCGATCAGGATAATAGGTGATGCGGCGAAATCCTTCGGCCTCGCACTGCGTGCAGTAATTGCCGCCGGACATATAAAGCCCTTCAAGCCGCGTGTTTTTCTCCGGCTCGATGGCTGTAACGATTTCAAGTGTGAATTCCTCCGCCTTGGGCGCAGGCAATGTCAAATGCGTTTCTGAAACCGTGTAATCGCCGGGCTTTAATTCCACATCATCAAGCTTGACGGATTTGAGAACAAGATCCTCGCCGTTCAGAACCAGCGGCTCCTTGCCCTTGCGCCGGAAACGGGTCACGGCTTTGACGGTCGTCAGGCCGGGCCTGATATCAAACATCAGCCCGATGCCGAGAACATCGTAAGGGTAGGGGGTGTAATCTTTGAGATAAATGGTCTTGGGAACATCGGTTTTCATACGCAATCATATGCGACGAAAACTCAATCTGACAATGCCATATCGTTGCGGTGAATGAGTTCCTCACGGCCTTCATAGCCAAGAATCGCGGGGATTTTATCGCTCGCCTTGCCGATAATGCGCTGGGCCTCTTCTGTACTGTACGCAATCAGGCCCATGCCAAGAATTTTTCCTTCCATCGTGCGGATATGAACGGCATCACCGCGCAAGAAATCACCCTCGGCTTTTTTCACGCCGACAGGCAGGAGACTCTTGCCGCTCTTAAGTGCCTTCAGTGCCCCGTCATCAACAAAAACACTTCCCTTGGGACTTAAATGCGCTTGCAGCCATCTTTTTCTCGCATTCGCCTTGCTTTCCTGAGCCATAAAGATACTGGCACGGATGTCGCCGTCTAACCGGCGAAGAGGGTGGTTTTCCACGCCGCTGGCTATCAGCAGGGCAATACCGGAACGTGTCGCCGAAGCCGCCGCCTCGATCTTGCTTTTCATGCCGCCGGTCGAAAGGCCGGGCACAGCATCGCCCGCCATTTTGATGTGCTCAGGGCCAATAGATTCAACCAGCGGGATATGCTTCGCTTTTTTATCCCGTGATGGGTCGGCGGTATAAAGCCCGTCCGTCGTCGAAAGTAGCATGACAAGGTCAGCCTCTATCATCTGGGCGACGCGCACCGAAAGCCTGTCATTGTCGCCAAAACGAATTTCCCCTGTCGAGATTGTGTCATTCTCATTAATGATCGGAACAATGTTTTTATCGAGCAATGTGAGCAACGTCGCGCGCGCATTCAGATGCATGCGGCGGTTCTCGGTTTCCGACATCGTCAGGAGAACCTGCGCGGCCTGAAGACCCAGTGCCGAAAATGCTTGAAAGTAAGCCGCGAACAAATGGAACTGTCCGACAGCAGACGCAGCCTGTTTTTGCTCCAGTGGAATTTTAGAAGGACGTGTTGATTTTGAGATCCCAAGAGCACCGCGACCTAACGCAATAGCACCAGACGAAACGATCACGATCTTTTTGCCCTGTGCTTGCCAGTCTTTAACATCTTGTGCGAGCGATTCAAGCCATTCATGCCGGGCCTTGCCCACACTCTCATCAGTCACAAGGACTGAGCCGATCTTAATAACGATCAGTTCGGATTGCCTGATGATCTCCGCGCAGTTCATGCTTCGGCGCTTTCCTGTCTTTCATTCTCGCGGTATTCCGCGATCACCGCGTGCAGGGCGAATAAGACTTCATCCACGCCCTGACCTGAAACGGCGGAAACTTTATACACCTTCTTGCCCACAGACTTCTCCAGAGATTTAGCCACATCCTGCGCCAGTTCATCGCCCAGCGCATCAACTTTATTGAGCGCGAGAATTTCTTCTTTCTCGGCAAGGCCTTCGCCATATTCCCTGAGTTCATTTCTAATGGTCTCGTAGGCTTTAGCAGGGTCATCCTGAGTGCAATCGATCAGATGAAGCAGCACGGCGGTGCGCTCGACATGGCCGAGAAAACGGTCGCCCAGACCATGACCTTCATGCGCGCCCTCAATCAGGCCGGGAATATCCGCCAGCACAAAATCCTTGTCGGCGATTTTCACGACCCCGAGATTAGGGTGCAACGTGGTAAAAGGATAATCGGCAATTTTCGGCTTGGCGTTCGAGCAAGCCGCAAGAAATGTCGACTTACCCGCATTCGGTAATCCAACAATACCTGCATCGGCGATGAGTTTAAGCCGCAGCCATACCGCCAGCTCCTGACCCGGCCAGCCGGGCGTGAACCGGCGCGGCGCCTGGTTGGTCGATGATTTGTAGTGCGCGTTGCCGAAACCGCCGTCACCGCCTTTTAAAAACACGATGCTTTCGCCGGGCTCGGTGAAATCCATCAGGACGGTTTCCTGATCTTCATCCATCACCTGCGTCCCGATTGGAACCTTAACAATAACGTCATCACCGCCAACGCCGGACCGCATCTGCCCCATGCCGTTCGAGCCGCTTTTGGCCTTGAAATGCTGCTGGTAACGGAAATCGATCAGCGTATTAAGGCCGGCGGAGCATTCAAAAATCACATCGCCGCCCTTGCCGCCATTGCCGCCATCCGGCCCGCCGCGGTCGATGAATTTCTCACGGCGAAAGCTGACGCAGCCCGGTCCGCCATTGCCGCTCTGAAGGTATATCTTCGCTTCGTCCAGAAACTTCATGGTTAGCTTGTCTCAAATAAAAAGGGGAAAGGCCGGGCCTTTCCCCTATGTTCGTTTATATCCCGAAGAGTTATTCAGCTGCCTGTGCCATCGCCGCGTCGTTTGCCGGGACGATATTCACTTTCGGGCGACCGTTACGGCCTTGCGAAAACAGAACCTGGCCATCGAGCAGGGCATAGATCGTGTGGTCTTTGCCGATGCCGACATTCTTGCCGGGGACGAATTTCGTGCCGCGCTGGCGGATAATGATGTTACCGGCGAGAACGAGCTCACCGCTGTAGCGTTTTACGCCAAGGCGTCGGCCCGCTGAGTCGCGTCCGTTTTTGGAACTGCCGCCTGCTTTTTTTGTTGCCATGTTTTTCTCCTGCCTGTCCCTGGTATTAAGCTGCTTTGATGTCGGTAATTTTCAGAACAGTGATGTCCTGACGGTGGCCGTTTTTACGGCGGTAATTCTGACGGCGCTTCTTTTTGAAAACGATGATCTTGTCGCCACGGGTCTGCTCGACCAGCTGTGCGGTAACAGATGCGCCCTTGATCGTCGGTTCACCCAGTTTCGGGCTCTTGCCATCGCTCATGAACAGCACTTCGCCAAGGTTAACCGTATCCCCGGCTTTACCTTCGAGCTTCTCGACGCGGATCGTGTCGTCTTTTTGAACCTTGTACTGTTTTCCGCCGGTACGGATGATCGCAAACATTGTCATTATCCTGTTTTTATCTATATAAATCAGCGGCTTGCTGGGATCTATTACCCCTGACATACAGCACCTGACTGATGAAGATGGGGAATATACACGAGTCCCTAAGGCTGTCAAGAAATATGGTTTTCCGGTCCGCCCGGCCTTTATATCCCTAAAGCCCTGTAAAAAAGTCGAAAAGCAGCTTGAGATTCAGGCAGACAATTGTCCCGGCCACCAGCCAGGCCAGTACCGCCACCGGGCGGGGCGTGGCAAAGTTACCCATCATTTTTTTATTGCTGGTGAAACTGACCAACGGAATGACCGCAAAAGGCAGTTGCAGACTCAGAATGACCTGGGAAAGGACCAGCAATTGAGCCGTACCTTCGGTGCCGTAGAAATAACAAACGACAAGCGCCGGAACGATAGCAATCGAGCGCGTCACCAGCCGCCGCGCCCAGGGGGGCAACCGAAGCTCAAGAAACCCTTCCATCACAACTTGTCCCGCAAGCGTAGCGGTTACGGTCGAATTCTGACCGGAAGCAAGGAGGGCCAGCGCAAACACCGTGCTGGCCATCGCCGTGCCAAGCATGGGCGTGAGCAATTTATGCGCATCCTGGATCTCGGCGACTTCCGTCATGCCGTTGGTGTGGAACGTCGCCGCCGCCATGATCAGGATCGCCGAGTTGATCAGCAGCGCGAACATCAGCGCCACAGTTGAATCAATGGTTCCAAATTTGATGGCCTCGCGCTTGGAATTCGTATCCTCGCCGTAGTTGCGGGTTTTGACGATGGCCGAGTGCAAATAAAGATTATGCGGCATCACCGTCGCACCGAGAATACCAATGGCGATATAAAGCATCGCCGGGTTGGTAACGATCTCGGTGCTCGGGATATAACCAGCCAGCACGGCGCCAATTTCAGGCTGCGCCAACGCCATTTCAACGGCAAAACATCCGGCGATAATAACCAGCAGGGCGATGATAAACGCCTCGAGATAACGAAACCCCCGCGACTGCAGGAAGAGGATCAACAACGTATCCAGCACCGTCAGCCCGATTCCGAGCATAAGCGGAATGCCGAAAAGAAGCTGGAGCGCAATCGCCGTGCCGATAATCTCGGCAAGATCGCACGCACAGATCGCGATTTCGCACAGAACCCACAACACAAAACTGACCGGGCGCGAATATTGACGGCGGCAGGCCTGCGCCAGATCCAAGCCTGTCGCAATGCCAAGGCGCAGACTAAGAGCCTGCAACAGGATCGCCATAAAATTTGAAATCAAAATAACGGACAGGAGGGTATAGCCGAACGCCGACCCGCCCGCGATATCGGTGGCCCAGTTGCCGGGATCCATATAGCCAACCGCGACGAGATAACCCGGCCCGGCGAACGCGAACATTTTCCGCCAGAATCCAGCCCCTTCAGGCACTTTTATGGTCCTGTAGACTTCGGCAAGACTGACAGCGGGCGCGTTATTCTGCATAATTAAGCTCATGTTTATAGTTTAAGTATATAAAACCTATTGTAGCCATGGCAACAATTTTGACAAGAGGGTAAAATTCTCACATGATGAACAGGATGGGAAAAGTTAAAACAGCCGATCTCGCCGATCCTAAGAAACAGGCGCAATGGTTCGCCCGCGTCCGCGAGGCGCATCAGACCGAAACCGCCGAGGATTATGTCGAGCTTATTGCAGATCTTATCGAGGCGAAAGGGGAAGCCCGCGTCGTGGATTTATCCGAACGTTTTGGCATCTCGCACGCCACGGTCAATAAGGTCATCATGCGCCTGAAGAAAGAAGGGCTCGTGAACGCGCAACCTTACCGCGCGCTCTTTTTGACTGAAAAAGGCAAACAACTCGCCGCCGCCTGCAAGCAGCGTCACATCATCGTCTTTGAATTCCTGAAATCTCTCGGCGTCAGTGAAAAAACCGCCGAAATGGATGCCGAGGGTGTCGAGCACCATGTCAGTCAGGAAACGCTTCGCGCTTTTCAGAAATTCATTAATAAGAAGAGTAAGCAGTAGTCTTTAAATCAGCGCGCCGCCCCAGAAATACCATCCAAGCCCGACAGCAAATAAAACCAGCCCGTACATGGAATGCTCTATCGTCACCAGCGCCAGCGATTTGGTCTTGGCAAAGGTACTCGCAAAAATCAGTCCCGCGATAAAACTCAGCACCGGCGCCACCGGGTTAATAAACAGAACGTGCGCGTAAGCAAATACAATTGCGCTCGCCCAAACCCGTGCCTTTCTCGATTTGAAAAATGGTTTGTAACGCTGGAAGAAGAACGTGCAGAAAATGAACTCCTGGGGCAGGGCCGAAAAGATGGGATAGAAAAACAACAGGAACAATAAAAGCTGCGGCCTTTCTTTAACGATATAAAACAGCCTTTCCGGATCATAATAATAGGTGAAAGCCAGCATAAGCAGGCTGCAGACCAGCCACCTTAATATGATCGGCTTCATATTCTCCCAGGTGACTGCTTTCCATTTCCAGAGCGCCTGCAACTCCGCAAAATGATAATGCCGGTAGATCGACCAACACACCGCCCATGCCGCCCACAGGAAAAGAAGCATATAAGGCGCCAGCTTGAAAACGATGATAACCGTCGGAAGGACAATGCATAAAAGGACGAATTCGAGCGCGAGAAAGGCCTGACGGTTCATAATTTCCATTTTATCATAAAAATATAGTGGACGGGTATCGCATCGCAGTATAGATAAAGAGCGTAAAAATGAGGGTTCCGATGTTCAAAGAAGCCGTCGCGAAACTACTGCCGCGCGAAGACAAGTTCTACCGCCTGATGGGCGGTCTGGCGGAAGAAGCCCGTCTCTGTGCGATCCACCTCGATACATTCGTAAAATCCGACGATAAAAGCCAGAGAACAACGGAACTCACTGCTATCAACGAGAGCCGGATCAGATCCAAAACATTAAGCTCCGACATTACCCGCGAACTCTGCTCAACTTTCATCACACCGTATGACCGCGAAGACATTCAGGATTTTTCGCACAGCCTTTACAAAATCATCAAGACCATCAAGAAAATCGGCGACCGCCTCGACATGCACGGGCTGGTCAACGGCAAGAGCGCCAGGTTCTCCCGCCAGACCGGACTGATCGTCCAAGAAGCCGAGGCCATGCAGGACATGGTTTATGAACTTACAAAAGGCCATCACAACGACCGCATTGTTGCCAAGGTCAACGTTCTCCATGATCTGGAGAACGAAGGCGATATGGTGCTGAATGAATTGTTTGCGGATCTCTTCCGCGACGAAAACGATATCAAGCAACTCATCCTGCTAAAAGATCTTTACAATATGCTTGAAAAAGTCATCGACCGCTACCGCAACGCGGGTGCCGTCGCATTGCAGATTGTTTTGAAACACAGCTGATCAAATGGAAACTGCAGTCATTCTTCTCTGCGTGGTTGTGGTCCTCACACTCATTTTCGATTTCATCAATGGCTTCCATGATGCCGCGAACGCCATCGCGACGGTTGTTTCAACGCGCGTCATGCGCCCGACGACGGCGGTGCTGTACGGCGGAATTTTAAACTTCGCCGGCGCACTTCTGGGTACGGAAGTCGCGGCCACGATCGGAAAAGGGCTGGTCGATGCAAATGTGATTTCATTACAGACTGTCATGTGCACCGTTCTTGCTGCTATCGTCTGGAATCTCATCACCTGGTACAAAGGCCTGCCGACCAGTTCGTCGCACGCCATCATCGGCTCGCTTATGGGCGCGACGTTCGCCTCAACAATGAGCGGCCACAGCATTATCTGGCCTGCCGTTTACAAAAAAGTCCTTATTCCCATGGTGGCCTCGCCGTTGATGGGGCTTTTCATAGGTTTCATGCTCATGGCTCTGCTGACATGGGTCGTCTACCGCATGAACCCGGGGAAAATAAACAGGATCTTCGGCAAGCTGCAGATTTTGTCAGCAGGCTTTATGGCGCTCAGTCATGGCCACAACGACGCACAGAAATCCATGGGTATTATCGCTCTCGCGCTCGTGCTGGCTTTCCCCGGTCAGGATTTCCATGTCCCCTTATGGGTCATCATCACCTGCGCGATCGCTATGGGCCTCGGCACCATGGCAGGCGGCTGGCGCATTATCCGCACGCTTGGCTCGAAAATGATCAAGCTGCAACCCGTTCATGGCTTTGCCGCTGAAACAACCGCATCGCTGATCATCGCCGGAGCCTCTCACTGGGGCATACCGGTCAGCACCACTCAGGTCATATCCTCTTCAATCCTCGGGGTAGGGGCAACGCGCCGCCTCTCAGCCGTTCGCTGGGGTATCGTTGGAAACATTATATGGGCGTGGGTACTGACAATCCCGCTGACCTTTGTCTTTGCTGCTATTTTTATGCTGGTCGCGAAGGCTCTGTTTCCCGCAATCGTATAATTACCATAAATGCAAGGGATATGTGGGGAGAGATAAGACTACAACCCATTGGCGGAAGAGGTGAGATTCGAACTCCCCGCGCGCGAATGCGCGCTATCTTTAAGTTTCGTGAGTTCGAAGGCAAATACTGCAAGCCATTGGCGGAAGAGGTGAGATTCGAACTCACGGGCCCCGTGAAGGGCCGCCGGTTTTCAAGACCGGTGCAATCAACCGCTCTGCCACTCTTCCAAATGTGTAGACGTTATAAGTATATGTTATAATAAGAGCTTCATTTCTTAGCGATTTTTTTGTATGTCTGTCTAGTCCCGATTGACGGAAAGGCGATTCTAACGACCATGAAAAAACTGGCCCTCCTGGTTACCGCCCTCATGCTTTTCTCTCCCGCTGCCCATGCGGACGAGGATTTTGATATTTGGCTCCGTGAATTTGCGCAGGAAGCGGTCGACAAGGGAATATCCGTGCCGACCGTCGAGCAGGCGCTTTCAGGCGTGCGGCCTATCGAACAAGTTCTGCGCCTCGACCGCAAGCAACCTGAATCAACCATCACCTTTGACCAATACCGCCAGAATGTCGTAACGCCCACCCGCGTCAAAAAGGGTAAAGAGCTTTACAATAAAAACCGTGCGCTCCTCGACCGGATCTCCAATGAATCCGGTGTGCCGCCGCAATACATCATTGCCTTGTGGGGCATCGAAACCAGCTATGGCGAGAATACCGGGAATTTCAACGTCATCCCTGCACTTGCCACGCTGGCCTATGACGGACGCCGCAGCGGTTACTTCAAAGGCGAACTCATCAATGCGCTCAAGATTCTCGACCAGGGCCATATCAGTCTCGCCCAGATGAAAGGTTCATGGGCGGGCGCGATGGGTCAGAACCAGTTTATGCCGTCTAGTTTTCTTAGCTATTCCGCCGATGGCGATGGAGACGGAAAGCGCGACATCTGGAACAGCCTGCCGGACGTATTCGCTTCTTCAGCGCGGTATCTGAACGAAGGCGGCTGGCGTGCCGACCAGAAATGGGGACGCGAAGTTTCCCTGCCGACCAGCATCCCAGAAAGCTTCACAGGCATTGAAAATTCCCGGTTCGTCAGCGAGTGGAAAGAAATGGGCGTCTTCCTCGCGAGCGGCCAGCCAATCCCCGTGACTGAGCGCACCAAAGCCGCTATCATTCTGCCCGACGGCCCGGATGGACCGGCCTTTCTGGTCTATGATAACTACCGCGTTATCATGAAATGGAATAAATCCCTCTACTTCGCAACGTCCGTAGGACTGCTCGCCGACCGGATCGCTCAATGATAAAGTTCAGAATTCTTCCCGCGCTGGCCTGCCTCCTGATGCTGGCATCATGCGCCGAGGCGGAACTTGCCAGCCACGTCGCCAAAAATACTTTCCCGCGCCAGCAACAACAGGGCAATTTCAAAGTCGGTAATCCTTACAAAGTTGAAGGCAAAACATATACGCCACAGGAAACGTATGAATTTACCGAAACGGGCATTGCGTCGTGGTATGGACCCGGCTTTCATGGCAAAAAAACCGCCAACGGCGAACGCTTCGACCGTAATGAACTGACAGCCGCACACAGAACGCTGCAGATGCCGTCGCTCGTGCGCGTGACCAACCTTGAAAATGGCCGCTCGCTCGTCGTGCGCATCAACGACCGTGGCCC
>JAGNLJ010000004.1 GCA_017999645.1 Alphaproteobacteria bacterium | reverse complement strand
GAAATCCTCGGCGTCATTCGCATTAGCGATCATCGGCGTTAAATCCGCTCCGCCGCCAAACCGTGATTTGGATGTCACGATCATCCGCGTATTCATATGCACCGCCGGGACGAGGGGGGATTGCATATGCGCGACCAGCGAAATGCCCGCCGCCCAGAATTGCCCGCCATTGTCAGCTGCACCGGGAATCTGTGCCCGGAAATCCTCGGGGAATGTCCCCCAGACCTCGGAAATATTCACCCCGACCTTTTCAAAAACCTGACCGCGCATGATCGACATTTCGCCGCCCCCCCCACTTTTATTATTTTCGCCGGGCCTGTCCCAGTTTTTACGCTCGAAATGGCCCGGTTTTTCGCCGAAATCCTTTTCAATACGCTCGAATTCCGCGCAAATCTGGTCGCGCAGGCTTCGGAACCATGTCGCCGCCTGTTTCTGCCTGTCGTTTGTGATTCTTTCAGTTGCCATTTCTCTGCCTCAATGCCTCGCCCAGCACCATAGAAGTTGCATTGACCACGTTCAAGGATCGCGCCGAACCGGCCATGGGTATTAAAAGGCGGGCATGGGCGGCGTTATGAACATCATCCGGCACCCCGGCGCTTTCGCGCCCGGCAAGTATTATATCGCCGTCCTGAAATTCAAAGTTGTAATAGGGCTCTGCCGCTTTCGTCGTCAGCAAGACAAGCCGCCGAGCCGCAATGTTTTCAAGGAATTTTGGCCAGGATTCATGGCGCACGTAGTCCATATTATCGACGTAATCCATGCCGGATTGCCTTATTTTCCGCTCGTTCCAGGGAAAGCCGCAGGGTTCTATAATGTGCAATTCCACGCCCGTGCAGGCCGCCAGCCGCATCATGGCCCCGACATTCTGCGGGATGTCGGGCTGGTACATGGCTATGGCCTGTTTTTTCATACTGTGTGGAAAACAACAAAATTTAGCATGGATAGTAGATACTTGACCCTTGATTGATTATAAAGAGAGAAGTATTAAACGTCTCACGATTAAACAAACCTCGGTTCAGTATAATTATGGCATCCAACACGAAAGCCGATCACGGCCATCCTCAGGACGGCGAAACACGGCGCGATTTTCTCCAGTTAACAGCAGCGGCATTCGGCGCAGTAGGAGCAGGCGTTTTTGCCTGGCCGCTCGTCAATTCCCTCAATCCCGCAAAAGACACATTGGCGCTTTCAACGATTGAAGTTGATTTGTCGACAGTCCAGGTCGGGCAATCGATCACCTATACCTGGCAGGGCAAGCCGGTGTTCATCCGCCGTCGCACCCCGCAGGAAATTGCCGACGCGGAAGCGGTTGATGTTTCGACACTGCGCGACAAGCAGGCGGACAAAGACCGGGTTCAAAAAGCGGAATGGCTGGTCGTCGTCGGTATCTGCACGCATTTGGGCTGCATCCCGCAAGGACAAAAAACCGGCGAGATCAAGGGCGAATATAATGGCTGGTTCTGCCCGTGCCACGGTTCGGCCTATGACACGTCGGGCCGCATCCGCAAAGGTCCGGCGCCACTCAATCTTCCAGTGCCGCCTTATACGTTCCTCTCTGACACGCTTATTAAGATTGGATAGAGCAAATGGGAAGCGGACCAAGAACACCCTTTGAAAATCCGGTTGTCGAGTGGATCGACTCGCGCCTTCCGATTTTCACGATGATGCAGAAGGAATACGGCGTATTCCCGACGCCGCGCAACTTCAACTATTTCTGGAATTTCGGCGCCATCGCCATGATCATGCTGGTGCTGATGATTGTCACCGGAATCGTGCTCGCGATGCATTACACGCCGCACACCGCCATGGCTTTCAACAGCGTCGAGCGCATCATGCGCGACGTCAATGGCGGCTGGCTCATCCGTTACCTGCACATGAACGGCGCATCCTTCTTCTTCATCGCCGTCTACATCCACATTTTCCGCGGCATGTATTACGGATCGTACAAAAAGCCCCGCGAACTTCTCTGGATCCTCGGCGTTTTGATTTTCCTGCTGATGATGGCGACAGCTTTCATGGGATACGTTCTGCCGTGGGGCCAGATGTCCTACTGGGGCGCAACCGTGATCACGAATCTCTTCTCCGCCATTCCTGTTGTGGGCGAAAGCATTGTCACGTTGCTCTGGGGCGGTTTCTCAATCGATAACCCCACGCTGAACCGTTTCTTCGCGCTGCATTACCTGCTGCCGTTCGTGATCTTCGCTGTCGTGTTCCTGCATATCTGGGCGCTGCATGTCGTGGGATCGAACAACCCGCTCGGCATCGACACGAAAGGTCCGCAGGACACCGTTCCGTTCCATCCTTACTACACGATCAAGGATACGTTCGGCACGCTGGTCTACCTGGTTATCTTCTGCTTCTTCGTATTCTTCATGCCCGATGCGCTCGGACACCCGGACAACTACACGCCTGCAAACCCGATGGTGACGCCGCCGCACATCGTGCCGGAATGGTATTTCCTGCCGTTCTACGCGATGCTCCGCGCCATTACTTTCAATATCGGCATTCCCTTCACCGAGATTGTCATTATCTCCGCAAAACTCGGCGGTGTGTTAGTAATGTTCGGCTCAATCGCGCTGCTTTTTGTTTTGCCGTGGCTTGATCGCCATCCTATCCGTTCTGCGCGTTTCCGCCCGCAATACCGGATTGCGCTGCTGGTCTGGCTTGCCGTATTCGTCTTCCTCGGTTATGTCGGTTCTCAACCCGCTGACGCCGTGAAATTTGGTATCCCGCTCAGTTATCTGGGCTTGCTCGGTACGATTTATTATTACGGCTTTTTCCTGGCTATTCTTCCTTACCTGAACAAGCATGAAAAAGGTCGTGACCTGCCGCCCAGCATTTCCATCCCCATCATCGAAAGCCCGGAACCCTACGCTCCGTCGGAGAAGAGACGATGAACACCCGCCACATTTTATTGATAGCTCTACTGGCATTGCCTCCCGCGATGGCTTACGCCGCCGATTCGGAACAACACGCCATGCCCACACCCGCCGATCTTGAGGCCGCCGCCCAATTACCGCCGGAAGGGGCTGAAGCAGATAAGGCGCATGCGCCCGATCATCATGCCGCCGCACCGCACGGTCACAATGAATGGCATTTCTCCGGCATGTTCGGCAGCTATGACCGCGCCGCTCTTCAGCGCGGCCTGAAAGTTTACCGCGAGGTTTGCGCCGCGTGTCACTCGCTGAAGCGCGTTTACTACCGCAATCTTGAGGATCTCGGCTATGACGAAGGCCAGGTGAAAAACATCGCCTCGCAATACAATGTCACCGACGGCCCGAACGACGAAGGCGAAATGTTCGAGCGCGCCGCGCTGCCGAGCGATCACTTCGTTTCGCCGTATCCGAACGATAATGCCGCCAAGTCCGTGAATAACGGCGCATTGCCGCCCGATCTTTCGCTGATCACCAAGGCGCGCCATCATGGCCCCGACCATGTTTTTGGCGTGCTCACAAGCTTCGGCCCGGCGCCTGAAGGCGTCACGCCCGGACCCGGCCAGCACTGGAATAACCAGATGCAGAGCCTGATCTCTATGGCGCCGCCGCTCTCTGATGGTCAGGTTGCGTATGAAGACGATGTGCCGCAGACGGTTGATCAATATTCACGCGACGTGGTTGAATTCCTCGCTTGGTCTGCCGATCCGTACATGGAGGAGCGCAAGCGCACGGGAATTAAGGTCATTATATTCCTCGCGGTGTTCGCGGGACTTATGTATGCCGTCAAGCGCCGGATATGGGCTAAACTGCACTGAGCAAATCGCACGGGAGGTGCGGCAATGAACAAGGAACGCGCCAAGGAATACCTGATTAAATCCAAACTCTACCGGTTTCTTGCGCTTGTTTTCGCCTGCCTCGGCGTGCTGTTGTTCTGCTACACCTATTTCGAGCAATCCGAAGGCGGAAATATTTTCAATTTGCTGCGCAATCCCGTCAGCATCGTCTTCCTGATTTTTCCTTTCGTGCCTGCCATCGCGCTTTCTGTTATGGCACGCCGTGCCGAGCGCAAGCTCAGCGAATTCCTGAAGGAAACCTGACGCCTTGCGCGACACGCGGCAGGAAATCACCCACTTCTGGTTCGAGGAAACCGAGCCCCGCCTGTGGTTCCAGCGCAGCGACGAGTTCGATTCCATTATCAAGGACCGCTTCACCATGACCTATAACATGGCCAAGGACGGGCTTTGCAACGGCTGGAATGTCGATGCGGATGGCTGTCTCGCGCTTTGCTTACTGCTCGACCAGTTTCCGCGCCGGATGTTTCGCGGTGTGGCGGCTGAATTTGAAACCGACGAACGCGCTCTTCTGATTGCCAAACAGGCAATCTCAAAAGGCTTTGATCAGGTGCTCAGCCCCGAAAAACGCTTTTTCCTGTATATCCCTTTCGAACACAGCGAACGCCTGTCCGACCAGAAAAAGAATCTCGAACTCTTTAAATCCATGCAGGATGAAAACCCGGTGGCCTATTTCGTCGCCCAGCAGCGCTATGCCGTGATCGAGAAATATGGCCGCTACCCCGAGCGCAACGCGGCGCTGCGCCGGGAAACCACGCCCGAAGAAAAAGCCTATCTGGTGGCGAAGAACTCTTTCTGACATTATATGGTTGTGAGGAGGCAGAATCATGCCAACGCATCAGCAAATTCTTAAAAAATTTGGACTAGGCACCGGGAAGGGTGATCTTGATATTTTTTCGCCGATTGACGGCACGAAAATAGGCTCGTTGAAACAGCATTCCGCCACCGATGTAAAAAAAGCGGCTGAAAAGGCCGACAAAGCTTTCCGTGAATGGCGCAAGGTTCCGGCGCCCGTGCGTGGTGAATTCGTCCGCCTGCTCGGCGAAGAACTCAGGGATTCCAAAGAGGACCTTGCGCAACTCGTCACACTTGAATGCGGCAAGATTATTTCCGAAGGTCGCGGCGAAGTGCAGGAGATGATCGATATCTGCGATTATGCTGTCGGCCTTTCGAGGCAGCTCTACGGTTTGACGATCGTTTCCGAACGACCCGGCCACCACATGCGCGAGCTTTGGCATCCGCTCGGTCCCGTCGGCATTATCACGGCCTTCAATTTTCCCGTTGCAGTCTGGGCATGGAACGCTGCGCTGGCGCTGGTCTGCGGCGATTCCCTGATCTGGAAGCCGTCTGAAAAAACGCCACTTACCGCGCTCGCCTGCCAGATTCTTTTCGACAGGGCCGCCGCCAAATTCAGAAAAGCCGGGCACGATATACCAAAAGACCTTTCCCAAATCGTTATCGGCGGTCGCGAAGTGGGCGATGCGTTATCACGCAATCCTGCAATCCCCCTTATCAGCGCGACCGGCAGCGTCCGCATGGGCAAGGCCGTCGGCGAAGTCGTCGCTTCTCGCCTTGGTAAAACATTGCTCGAACTCGGCGGCAATAACGGCATGATCGTAGCAAGTAGCGCCGATCTCGACATGGCTGTGCGCTCCATTCTCTTCGGTGCCGCAGGAACCTGCGGCCAGCGTTGCACAAGCCTGCGCCGCCTGTTCGTACATGACGACGTTTATAAAAAACTTGTTCCCGTTTTAGTAAAAGCCTACAAGCAAATCCGCGTCGGCGATCCGCTTGATAAAAAAACGCTTGTCGGGCCGCTCATTGACAAGGCCGCGTTCGATCAGATGCAAAGCGCGCTAAAAAAAGCGGTGGAGCAGGGCGGTAAAATTCTCGTCGGCGGCAAACGTATCGGCACAAAAGGTTATTACGTCGAGCCCGCCATCGTCGAAATGCCGAAGCAAAGCGAAATAGTGCGCCACGAGACCTTCGCGCCGATTTTATACGTTTTTAAATATTCCGATCTTGAAAAAGTCATCGATACGCATAACGACGTGCCGCAGGGCCTGTCGTCATCCATCTTCAGCAATAATGTTCGCGAGGCGGAGCGTTTTCTCTCGGCAACAGGCAGCGATTGCGGTATCGCCAATGTGAATATCGGGACCAGCGGCGCCGAAATCGGCGGCGCGTTCGGCGGCGAGAAGGAAACCGGCGGCGGGCGCGAAAGCGGTAGCGATTCCTGGCGCGCCTATATGCGCCGGCAGACCCAGACGGTGAATTACTCGTCCGATCTGCCCCTGGCGCAGGGGGTCAAATTTGACCTCTAGCCATGGTCCCTTGAGCCTTCCTGACTCGCCTGAATCTTAAGATTCCGTTAACCATTTTTTAAGAAGCCCCTGAATATAATGGAAGAATGTGCACGAATCGGTTCAGAAAAATCACCCTTCAAATTCTGTTTCGTAAAACAATACTACGCAACATCAGAGTCACGACGTAACTGCCTTGGATTCAAGGCTGAATCCGTATATGCGGAAGGCATAATTTGACAGGAATTTGTAAGGGGCTCTGAACGAGTCGTACACTCTGACTCGGAAATTTGGACCAAGCCAAGGAACAGGAGAAAACGCCTATGACCGAACGTGGAACGTCTATAACATCCCCAGCGTCCCGGATTGAAGCCCTTAGACACAAGCACGCACTTCTGAAGCACCGGATCGAAACAATGCAGGGTATGCCCTCCACGACTGATTTCTATCTCAGGCAATTGAAAAAGCAGAAATTGATGCTGAAGGAAGAAATCGAGGGCATTCGCACAGCGTAGCCTCGCATAATTATTGCGTAAAAAACGGCCGGTTTGACCCGGCCGTTTTGTATTCTACATGTCATCCCCGCGAAGGCGGGGATCCGGTAAATTAGTTCGTGCCGTCGTCGTCTAGCGGAACCTTGGTCTGGTCTTTCTTCGGCAGGAAGTTCGAGAAATCGAACCCGGCGGTACCGGTAACGTCTTCCTGCGTCTGTTGCGTCTGTGACGGGGTGTCCAGGGCGGCGGCGCGCTCGGCTTTTACTTTTTCCGGGTCCTTGCCAGCGGCTTTCAGGCCCTTATTTACGGCCTTCTCGTATTCCTGGTAGGTGCACAGGCCCGCATCCGCAGGGTGGCGCGGGCGGATATTGGAAGCGTTCGGGTGCGTGCGGTCGCGAAGCATCTGGATGGTCGGTTTCGTCGTGCCGACCAGTTTGCAGATCTGCGCGTCGCTGATTTCCGGGTTGTTCTTGAGAATGTAGGCAATCGCATCCGGCTTGTCGGCGCGCTTGGAGACCGGCGTGTAGCGGGGGCCCTTGGCACGCATTTTAACCTGCGGCAGGTCGGTCTTCGCGACTTTCAGCGTGACTTTGGGGTCGGCTTCCGCACGGGCCAGCTCTTCCTTGGTTAGTTCATTGTTCTCAACAGGGTTACGGCCCACCAGGCCGCGACCGATATCTTCATTCGCCAGCGCCTCGATCTCGATCTCGGTCAGGTTGGTGAATTCCGCGATCTGCTTGAAGGTCAGGGCGGTGTTCTCGATCAGCCATACAGCCGTAGCTTTCGGCATCAGAAGCGTGTGTTTCGATTTTTTAGCGGCAGCAGCCATTTTCTTCTCCTTGAATTCCTTAACGCAAATAGCTTTTGCGCCCGATCCATCTCCCTTTATGGATCAACGGTATTTAAACCTTAACTATTGGGAATACCCCTTATATAGGGAAAAAGGCCCCTAAAAGCTAGTAGAATCTCAAAAAAAGCCTATTTGCTTTATCGGAGGCCCGGATTTACTCTTTTTTGAGTGTTTTCAGGGAGAATACATTAGTTATGCTTGAAGAAGATATGCTGCCGCAGAAACAGCCGGCAAAGCTAAAAAACCTCACCGACATGTCCGTCTCCGAACTGGAGCAATATATCGAGGACATGAAAGCCGAAATCAAACGTGTCGAAGAGAATATCGCCAGGAAAAAGGCGGTCATGAATGCTGCGTCTTCATTATTTAAATCATAGGCGGAAATTATGCGCATCGAAGAAGAAGTAAAACTCGATTTTAAAGACGTGCTTATACGGCCGAAGCGCTCGACGCTCGCCAGCCGCAAGGATGTCGACATCACGCGCGACTATAAATTCAAATGGAGCGGCCGCCCGTTCAAGGGCGTGCCGATCATATCCGCGAACATGGACGGCGTCGGTACCTTCGCAATGGCAAAGGCGTTCATCGAGGACGGCAACGGCCTCACCGCTGCGCTGCATAAACATTACGCGCTCGCCGATCTTGAGAAATTTTTCAGCAAGCATGGCGGCAAATCGGTCTGGTACAGCATCGGCATCACGCAGGACGACCAGGACAAGCTCAAGGCCTTTCTAAAATCCAAAACCCAGAAAGAGGGCAAGGGTATCGAGAAAATCTGCATCGATGTCGCGAACGGTTACAGCCAGCAATTCATCGATTTTGTAAAACGCATCCGCGATACGTTGCCTGATGACGTCACGATCATGGCCGGCAACGTCGTGACCGGCGAAATGGTCGAGGAACTGGTTCTCTCCGGCGTCGATGTCGTGAAAGTCGGCATCGGGCCGGGCAGTGTCTGCACCACGCGTAAGATGACGGGGGTCGGATACCCGCAACTATCGGCGATTATTGAGTGCGCCGATGCCGCCCACGGCCTGGGCGGCCTGATCTGCGGCGATGGCGGCTGCACCGTGCCGGGCGATGTCGCGAAAGCTTTCGCAGGCGGTGCTGATTTTGTAATGTTAGGCGGTATGTTTGCTGGTCATGATGAATCCGAACAAAAAATCGTCACCGAAGGCGGCAAAAAATTCGTGCAGTTCTACGGCATGAGCAGCTCAACCGCCATGAAGAAACACAAGGGCGGCGTCGCCGAATACCGCGCGAGCGAAGGCAAGACAGTCAAGATTCCATACCGCGGCGGCGTTGAATCCTCGCTGCAGGATATTCTCGGCGGCCTGCGTTCGACCTGCACCTATGTCGGGGCGCGCAGATTGAAGGAATTATCGAAGCGAACCACCTTTATCCGCGTCAGCCAGCAGTTGAATACCATATTTGGCAGCGGTGAATAGAAACTTGCGCTTTGCATGCCGGGTCATTAAACTCGGGGCTTAATCCAAAAGGGAGTAAACAGGGATGGATGAGATCGAAAAACGCTTGCGCGAAACGTCTGAAAATTGTTTCAAGTCTTACGAGGCGTGGCGCAAGGAACAGAAAAACGGTCCGGTCCGTGAATCTCTCCAGGATGCCATCCATGAATTGCGCAAAGTTGCTTCCCGTCTTGAAATTGAACTCGCCGTTAGCGAGCGTAACGAAATGGCGCAGAAACCCATTCCCATTCCACCGCACCGCGACGCCAAGCACCGCAGCGGCAACGACGCCGAATTCGAAGGCCAGCGTTTCGAGTCCGATAATGACGGCGGCCCCAATTACAACACACCGCAAGGCCACAGCCAGCAACGCTCTGGCGGCACTATGAAGCGCCGCGTCCAGCGCCGCGGCGAGGGCGCCGGACCGGGCAACAACTGACATTCATCGTAACCCCGTCGAAAGACGGGGTCTTTTAAAAGACTGTATGGATCCCGGCTTTCGCCGGGATTTCATTTAGAGCTTGGTTTCAATTGTATTCAGCGCATCGGCGAGCCGTGTTTTTGCGCTGCCGGGGCTTAAGGGTTTTTGCTGACTTGCATGCGGCGCCCAGCCGATCAGGAAGATGACCTCGAACGAGGCGCGAACGCGTCCGTCTTCATCTGAGAAATTATTTTTATAAAATTCAGCAGCTTTCGCAAAAAATTCCCGGCCCGGATATGTCTTGTCGCGCTTCAGGATGGCATTGCCTTCGCCCATGAAGCGCAGATCTTTCAAAAGCGCGAACATATCGGGATAGGTTACCGTCACAATTTCTGAATCGATAACGGGCAAGGCAAAGCCTGCGCGCTGCATCAATGATCCCATCTGCGGTTTGTCTGCGAAAGGAAAAACGCGGGGGGAGGCGCCGCCCTTCATCTCGATTTCCGTCTGCATCAAAGACTGGCGCAGTTCCATCAGGCTTTCGCCTCCGAACAACGCGGCCAGAAACAATCCATCCGGTTTCAGTGCGCGGCGGATTTGAATAAGCGCGCCCGGCAAATCATTCGTGCTGTGCAGGCTAAGGACATTCATAATCAGGTCTAATGATTGATCCCGGAATGGCAGGAATTCTTCATCTGCACAGATAGTCCCGGGTTTCAAAAGTTTTTCCGCCGCATCCATGCCGACCAGCGTTTCTATTTTCCCCGTGGCGGCAAGATTTTGTGCGAATTCAGGTGGCGTCCGTAACCCCATCTGCAGGGCGAGAGGGAAATTCTTCGTTACGTCGCGCAGGCGGTCAACAATCTGTTTTCCCGCCCAATCTATTAGAAAATTATGCTCAGGTCGCGCCCGGTTACGGTTCTGGCGCACACGCTGGCGGTCGAAAATGACAATACCATTATCTGCCGCCATTTTATTAGCGCGGGTCATGTCGCAGCCCTTCATGCTGGACTTGTTCTTCCAGGAATTCATCGAGCTCCTGCGCGAATTCCTCGATCGGCTCTGCGGCTTGGGCGACAGGCGCGGGCTCCGAGGCGATTTCTTTCGGTGGCACGATGGGGGCGCGCAGAGGCGTGATGGTAATTGGCGTCTCAGGCTGTTGCTGCGGCGGCGCAGCCATCATCGCGGCGTGAAACGGCTGCGGCTTTTGCGCCTGAACCGGAGCTGCAGGAGCAGGTTTTTGCGTCTCGATCACTGGCGATTGGTGATACGAAACAGGCATCGACCATTCCGTATTCACCTGTCCAAGACGCTGCGCGAGGATCGGCTTCGCGCGCAGCCTTGCGTCCAGCGCCGCGTCCTGCCCGAGCATTTTGTACGCCCGCGCTGCAATGAGGCGGTAATCGAGATTAACGTTCATATCGGCGATTTTCTGCCTTATCAGCATCACCTGGTACAACGGCATGGTTTCCATCTTCCTGTCGCTGAAGAAATCAGGCGGCACGGCGACGCCGAAAGGATGAATGCGTTGCGGTGTTACGCCGACATGGCTGTGATAACTTTCGCCGATCTTGAAAACCATCTGCGGAAATACGCCGAAATGCTCGGCGATGAATTTTTTTGCCTGCTGCAGATTTGTCACGGTCCGGGGTAGGTTGAAACTCGGCGCTGACATTGTCAGACTGCCGGGCTGGTGCAGCTGCGGCACAGGCGTCGTCTCGAGGAAAAACCCTGCATGAATATCGTTTTTAATATCCTTCGCCATCGGTAGGACAACAGCCGTGTTGATTGTCTGATCGTCAAACACGACGAAATCCGCATCCTGTGATGAAAGACCCGTCACCGCGCCGCGCATCTGGCCTTCTTCCACGAATGTGGAATGAACGGCGCGGAGCTGACCCGCCGTGCCCTTGACCTCGCGAAAACGTTTTTGCTGGCCCTGATATTGCTTCATCAGCTTGTGCAGGCTTTTCTGTTTCGTAATGTTGCCGACCTGGAACGGAACGTTCTTGCTCGTCCAGTTTTCGGCCCTGAGTTTTAGATGCTCAAACAGCGAAAGAATCTGCAGTTCCAGCCGCCCGTTCGGAATCATGCCGATGGCGATGGCGTTCAGTACCTGCTGCGCATCAAGTTCACGGACAACGCCGCGTGCATGGAAACGGTCGGCGTGGCCGATAAAATTCTTCGGGATCGGGGCCGATTTCGGCGGCTCGACATTAAGATAATAGGTGACGATACGCTCGTCGATATAATCGGGTGAGGGGTAATAATCCGGTCCCTTGATCAGAACAGCCCCCTCGCGCGGGATCAGGCCGAGGTGATCGCGCGAAAACCGCGCCGAGTTTTTAACATCCTGCGTTTCCATGTCGGAAAGAATTTTACCGTCAACGGCAACGGGCTCGATCATGTGCCCCGACCATCCGCGTCCATCTAAATTTATGCCATTGCGCGGCACGGCGTTGGCGATACTGCGCGCAACACCATCATGCAGGAAAATCTTCAGGCGGCCTTCCTCGTCGAGACGGTAGGGAATGATTTCACTGGCATTTACACCGCGGCTGACGACATCCAGGATCCGTCCGGTTTTATCATCGCGCATGGCGGTAATTTTCAGCCTGCTGTTTTCGGTGATAGAGGGGCGACGTTCTTCGATATACAGGCTTTTGCGCTCCTGCATTTTATACGCGACGGCGACAAAACAGGTTGGCGGGTGGCCGAGCATCGTCCCGTCATCAGCGTGAAGCTTGAACTTGCCTTCGAATTTCTTGTCGATGATTTCATCTTCCCAGTGTGGACCGGAATATTGCACCCGCGCACCGAGCGTACTGAGTTCGCGAATGAAATCACGCGCCGTAAAAAACGTGAATTCCAGTGGCAGGCCCAGTTCCCAGTGCGCGCGGTCGTCCTTGCGCATGATAAATTCGTACGCCCATTTATGTGGGAGCCTGAACAGCCTCGTGCGCGGAAAACGTGGCGGCAGTTCCTCGAGGAAAAATCCGCCTGTGCCGGGGTCCGAACGCGGCCTTGCATGTTCGGAATACCACATAAGCAAATCCGGCTCGGATAAATCAGCAAGTGAATCGCCTGTACTCGGCGTATCCGGCATTTCCATCAGCACGAATTCACCCTGCGGTGGCCGGGCAAAATCACGGATGAACATCACGCCGCCTTTTTTTAGCACGCGGAAATGTTTACGCAGCGTGTCGCTTACAATCCGCTCGTTATAGCGCGAACCGGAATAAACCTCGTGTAGAACATAGGAGTTGATAATCGCATCCACGGACTCAGGCTCGAAAATTTCGCTGGTTGCGTCTGCGATCACATATTCAAGGTTATGCAGCGAATATTTCTCGCGCGCCTTGTTGATCTGGCGTTTGCTTTTATCAAGGCCGGTGAATTTGATCTTCGGCGCCATCGCGGCCATCGCATACGTAACTGCGCCGTCATCGCACCCCATATCGATCACGCGCGACCCTTCATCCAGCAGCAGGTGTGAGAGCGCGAACCACGCCTTGCGGATATCCGCCGGCGCAACAAGCTTCAGCAGCATATCCCTTCGCTCGAGATACGATTCCTGCAGGCCTGCGATTTCGTCGTTCTGAGTGGCCATAAACCGGCTAATAAAATTAGTATTTACAATACGTTATAAGCTTATATCCTAAGCGCGCAGGGCATCATACAGAAAAGGCTTTCCTTAATGCAAACGTTGCGGGCAAAGGTTTCCGGCGTTCTCGGGCTGGCGGTCGATACGGTTTTGCCGCCGCGCTGCATCGTCAGCGGGCAGATGGTCGAGCGCCAGGGCATGATCGCCCCGGAAATCTGGTCGACGCTCGATTTCATAGCCGCGCCATTCTGCGCCATCTGCGGTTTTCCTTTTGAATTCGAGGCGGGCGAGGAGGCGCAATGTGCATCCTGCCTCGCCAACGCGCCGCCCTATGAAACTGCGCGCGCGGCTTTGAAATACGGCGAGGCCAGCCGCGATCTTATTCTCGGGTTTAAGCATGGCGACAAAACCCACGCCGTGAAGGCGTTCATGCCGTGGCTGAAACGCGCTGGAGCACACATGTTGAAAGAGGCGGATTTTATCGTGCCCGTGCCGCTGCATTTCTGGCGGCTGGTTTCGCGCCGCTATAATCAGGCCGCGTTGATTGCGCAGTCGCTGGCGAAGGAAACCGACAAGCCGGTGATTTCAAATCTTTTACGCCGCACTCGCGCCACGCCGAGCCAGGGGCATTTAAATGCCAAGCAAAGATTTCGCAACGTCCGCCGCGCTTTTGTTCTGGACCCGAAATATACGGAAGATGTGAAAGGCAAAACGATTGTTCTGGTCGATGACGTTTACACCACCGGCGCGACCGTGCGCGAATGCGCCAAGGTGTTAATGAAATCGGGGGCTGGCAAAGTTCACGTTTTAACTCTGGCCAGGGTTGTTAGAGAGGGTTACTTTTAAGGCCCTCACCCCAACCCTCTCCCAGAGGGAGAGGGAGGGGCCCGCGAAGCGGGAGGGTAAGGGGTTAAAGTCTTTCCCCTTTCGCCAGTCTTCCCGCATCGATTTCCGGCGCAAGGCCCGCCCGCATCGCGATTTTTTTCAGCGGCCCGGCATGATCCAGCGTTTTCAAAACGGCCCGGCGCAATCCTTTAACCGCATTCGCATCGTTACTGACGATTTTATTCATGCCATCGACGCCGAATATGCGGGTGTTGATATCCACGCGGCGGCGGCGTTCATATTTCTGAAGCACCGATGCGCTGCCGATATCAAGCCCCGCCCGCGCCGCATCCACCAGCGTTTCCGCCAATGCCGCGACGTCGCGCAAACTCAAATTCAATCCCTGCGCCGTGATCGGTGAGATCACATGTGCGGCCTCGGCCATCAGCACGGCGCGCGGCGCGGTCAGGGTTTTGGCCTTCAGCGTCTTGAGCGGCCAGCATTCCGGATTGCTCTCAAGCTGGATGGCGCCGAGGATATCTTTGGTCTGTTCCTGCAGCGCCTGCGTGAACTCGTTTTTCTTTAACCGCATGAATTCATCGGCGCGCGCGCCGGGTTCAATCCAAACCACGCTGGAAATATTTCCCGGCATTGGCACAAGGGCGAGGGGGCCGCCGGGGCGGTGAAATTCCGTCGCCGTATTATTATGCGAGCGGGAATGAGAAATCAGGCAGGTGATCGCGCTTTGTTTGTCGTCATGCTCCGTGCATTCTATGCCGCTGATCTGCCGGACCATGGAATTGCGCCCGTCCGCCCCAACAATCAACGACGCCGAAATATTTTTGCCGCTTTTTAGCGCCGCAGTTATGCCCGCGCCATGCACATCATAAGCCGCAAGCGCATCCGGTATATGAAGGCTCAGGCGTTTCGTATTTTTCGCGGCGTCATAAAGCGCATCGCGCAGGATATTATTCGGAATATTGTATCCGAATTGCCGAAGGCCGATATCATCCGCGTGAAAATCCACTTCCGTCCGCCCGGCCACCGAGCTGTCATCGATAATCCGCATAATCTCGAGCGGCGCAGAATGCTCTTTAACCGCATCCCATATATTCGCGGCCTTCAGGATGTTCAGCGAATTTTCCATCAGCGCCACGGTGCGGCCCGAAGGCGGGGATTTGCTTGACGGCGGCGCGGCATCGATGAGGTGCACCTCCAGCCCGGCCCCGGCCAGCAGGATGCCAAGCGCAAGCCCGGCAATTCCCCCGCCTGAAACGACAATATCGGTCTTCATTTGTTTCATATCCCCTGTTTTATAATATTTTTAATAAAAAGAATATGAGGTTTTTAAACACGGAGGACACGGAGCGCTCGGAGTTCTTTTTCTCCGTGTTCTCCGTGAACTCCGTGTTAATATAATAAAAAATGGGAATATATATGACCGATAAATTGCGCGCCGCCTGTATCCAGATGACCAGCGGCCCGGATAGTGCCGAAAACCTCAAAACCGTGGAAATGTATATCCGCCAGGCCGCGCAGCAGGGCGCGACCTTTATTGCCACGCCCGAAAATACCGACCAGATCCGCCACCCTGCCGCCGAGAAACTCAAAACTGCGACGCCGCAGGAAAGCCATCCCGGCATAGCGCTATTCACGAAACTGGCGAAGGAGCTGAATATCTGGCTGCTGGCGGGCTCTTTCGCCGTCAAGACAGGCAGCAAGCTCTCCAATCGGAGCATCCTGTTTTCACCGGACGGAAAAATCGCCGCGCAGTACGATAAAATTCACCTGTTCGATATCGACCTGCCGGGCGGCGAAAAATACCGTGAAAGCGATGTGATTCAATCCGGCGATAAAATCTCCATCGCTGAAACGCCGTTCGGCGGCGTGGGCCTCACCGTTTGCTACGACGTGCGCTTCGCCTATCTCTTCCGTAAACTGGCGCAGCAGGGCGCGAGTATTATCACCGTCCCTTCAGCCTTTACCGTGCCGACAGGCCGTGCGCACTGGGAAATCCTGCTCCGCGCTAGAGCTATCGAAACGGGGAGCTTCATCATCGCGCCGGGCCAGACCGGCGAGCATGAAAACGGCCGCAAGACATGGGGTCATTCCATGATCGTCGGACCGTGGGGTGAAATCCTCGCCGAAGCGGGGAAGGACCCCGGCATCATCATGGCCGATATCAATTTAAAAGATGTTCAGAAAGTGCGCGGATTAATCCCGGCGTTGAAACACGACCGTAATATCTAGCCGGTCAGCATCCCGACATCGACGTCGAGAATTTCAGCCAGCGCCTTGATCGCGCGGACCGAGCCGTCCTTGCGCTTGGTTTCGATTTCCGTGAGATAGGGACGGGAGATACCGGCCTTCTGCGCCAGCTCTTCCTGCGTCATACCCCTGAACTTCCGCACGATTTTCACCGCGCTGGCCTTTTTCATCGCCAGCTGGTCGAGAACGTCCTCGGGAAGCTTGCTTTCGTTGCCGGGCCCTGTCATCGCCCGGTAATCGTGGAGCGGGATCAGAACGAAAGGTTTTCCCTGTATATGAAGCAAATCATATTTCATGCAAATGTCTCTATTTGAGACATTCTAGGCAGATTAGCGACAAAATGAAAGCCTTCTTTGATTCATTAATAAAGCGTGCTAGGTCACTGGTTATGATTGAGAATTTTTATGAGCAGAAACCCAAATCCGGCGGCGACCCGAAGCAGATTGTCATCCTTCTGCACGGTGTCGGCTCGAACGGACGCGACCTGATTTCACTGGCCCCTTATTTCGCCGGGGCCGTGCCGGACGCGGTGTTTATCTCGCCCGATGCGCCATATCCGTATGACCAGGCTCCGCCGGGTTATGATGCCTATCAGTGGTTCCCGCTTTATACCCGCACTTTCGAAGGCCGCCTCGAGGGCCTGAAAGCCGCCGTGCCGCTGGTCCATGATTTCATGGATGCACAGCTAAAGCGTTTTAATTTGCCCGCCAGTAAACTCGCACTCGTCGGATTTTCACAAGGCACCATGACCAGCCTTTATGCAGGCCCGCGCTATAAGCAGAAAATCGCCGGCATCCTCGGCTATTCCGGCGCCCTGATCTGGGAAGAGGAAATGCCCGCCGACATCAACACGCCGCCCGTCCACCTCATCCATGGCGATGCTGACGAAGTCCTCGAGGTTTCCTCCTATCACCATGCCCGCGAAAAACTTGAGAAATCCGGCTTTACCGTTTCAGGTGAAGTCGAGGCTGGGCTGGCCCACAGCATCAACGAAAATGGCATCGAAAACGGCGCAAAATTCCTGCAGTCGGTTTTGACCTGAGAGGGGCAGAATTCTGCCATTTTTGACGCGTCGCACAACAATAATATTACCAGTAATTTTATTGCGCCGCACCGCATTCTAACCCGAACATCTGATTGGGATTTTTGTCCTGATATGCATTGCTGCGATGCCGGAATATACTGGGATGCAACATAGATTTGCCTGTGAAACCATGAGTTTGAGGCCATTCTGTGCTATACTGAAAGTATGGAATCGCGAGGCTTTTTAGTGTCCCTTTCCTTCAACAAGGCCTCCTCCTGCACCGTCCCGTCCCGGGATTTTTTGGCAGGTTTATCCAGATGAGGAGCAAGGCCCTATGGGTTTGTTAACTGTCGATACGATTACGCCGCTGGACAGATGTCCGGCTCTTATATTGAACGCGGACTACCGGCCTTTGAGTTACTACCCGCTTTCAGTGTGGCCCTGGCAGGAAGCCGTAAAGGCGATTTTCAGGGAGAGCGTAACGGTGATCTCGGAATATGAGCGTATCGTGCGGTCGCCTGGCCTGGAAATGAAGCTCCCGAGCGTGCTTGCGTTGAAAGAATATATACCGATGGCCCGCAAGCCCGCTTTTACAAGGTTTAACGTGTTTCTGCGCGACCACTGGATGTGCCAGTACTGCGGGCAGACACACAAGACGAACGATCTTACTTTCGACCACGTTGTCCCGCGTTCCCGGGGCGGTCGTTCGACATGGAATAACATCGTGACGGCCTGTCAGTGCTGCAACACGAGGAAGGGCAACTTTCTGCCCGGTGAAGTTGATATGTATCCGTTCCAGGAGCCTCGTCAGCCGACGATCTACGAGCTCCAGGAGCAGGGAAGGAGGTTCCCCCCGAACTTCTTGCACAAAAGTTGGGGAGACTACCTCTACTGGGATACGGAACTGGATCAATAAGGTTTCGCGAACGTCATGGTGACGCGCGCGGGAAACGTGCAACATAAGGAGGGTAAATATGTTTACGCATATTACAAATCTTGCACACACACGGTCGATCACGCAGGCTTTCGGCTTCTATCTTTTCTACACGATCCTGCTGGTTGGTTTGTCCACCTTTTTGGGCCACTATCTTGTTTCTTTGAACATTATAGACGGCACAGTAGGTGATTTCTTCAGCGGCGGTGAAGTTCACACGCTGATTGGTACAGGATGGGTGATGATTTTGTCATCCATGGTTCTGTCAGGTAAAAAACTGACGAGCGACCTGATGTCAGTCATCATCGCGCTGGTAGGCATCTATCTTGCCTACACCGTAAACGTGATGCTTGGTATGGTAGTTGTATCGTACCTGACCACGCTCGGTAAGTAAGCGAACAAAACGTCCGCCCCCGGACTGCCGAAGAGGCGTTTTTCCGAGGGGCAGCGTTAAAAAATTGAAAAGCCCGGCAGTGATGCCGGGCTTTTTACTTTGGGAGAAATGCCAGTCTTTAAATCATTGCAGGCGTCAGCGGCGACAGGTCGCGATCGAGGCTCTGAGTCATTTTCGGGCCAGCCTCGGGCATCTGTATGATGCCGGTGCGCAGAATATCGTTGTTGAACACGGCAACACCGCGCGTGTCTTTATTCAAATCTATGACGAGCACGCCATTGGCGTCGTCAATCCGGATGAAGGATTTGTAAGGCGCTGTATAGAGAACGAACTCGCGGTCGTTGCTGTAAGTTTTTCCGAATGTGTAAGCGCCGTTGGTTTGCTCTTTGAAGAGCTTCATATCTTTGCTGTCGCTGGTCGAGCGAAGAGGGAATGTTTCTTCCCCGGCGCCGACAACACCCGACGTGGTATCGATCCTGATTGTTTCATCGCCGCGCTGGATCGTCAGCCCTTTTTCAAAACGGCTGACATTAATCCCCGGCGCTTCGATGGACGATATAAAGCGCCCGAGCGCAATTTCTTGCGCGGCTTCGGCGAATTTATTTGTGTTAGTAAGAGACATTGCACACCTTCTATTACCGCAGTCTTTTTATCTTTTGAGATCAGTCTGCACCCCATTCTTTAAGAAAAGCTTAAAATGTTACGAAAAACAGTTGACTTGGGTATGATTCGACGGCTAGAAAGCTAGTGTTTCCAACGTTTTTGAGCCCGAATACCGGATAGGAGCACCCTATGTTTGACGATCTTTTTGATTTCGCGAAAAAGCGCACCCTGAAGCAGTCGGTCGGCTTTTTCATCTTCCACAGCGGGTTGATTCTGGGCTTTATGGCTGTTCTGACGGTTCTGGGCGTCGCCTGACCGCGAGAGCAATCACGCATCCCATAAATAACCCTAAACAATAAAATATATTCCAGTTCGCCATGGACAGGCCCAGCACCGGGTCTTTCCAGGCGATGTCTGAACAGCTCGCCGCCGGCGCGGTCAGGATTTTCTGCCACAGGCTCGGGTCCTGGTTGAAATTCGGCACCGCGCACCCCTCGACCGCCGACGCCCACCATTGTTGCTCGACACCCGTGTGATAACTCGCGATCCCGGCATTCGCCAGGAAGAGCAGGGCGCACAGGCTTAAAATAACCCGCACTGCTTTCTCATTGGCATGCATGGCGAGACCCACGAGCGACAAAGCCGCCGCCGCGAAAAACGGAACGCGCTGGTACAGGCAGAGCACGCACGGCTCGAGCCCCAGGGCGAGTTGCGAATAAATTGCCGCGAACAACGCTCCACCGCTCGCGCCAAAAATGCTGCTGAAAACGGTGATGGTGCAGGATGCTGTATGTCGGATGCAGGAGATCATGGTGTGCCTAATACGAAATTCAACAAACCTTCAAAATTGTTCGAAGTCTGGTCGGCTTCCACGCCGAGTTTTTCAACGGGAAGATCGAAACGGTTTACCCAATAAGTTGGGTAACCGAAATTTTTGGCACCGTAAGCATCCCACCCGCCAAACGAGGCAAAAACCACTTCTTCTTTTTTCAAGCCAAGGCGGTCAAGACCAAGTTGATAGGCTTTTGGGTCGGGCTTGTAAGTGCCATTAGTTTCTGTGCTCAGGAGTTCATCAAACAAATCAGTGATGCCTGCGTTATCCGCATTGGTGCGAAGCATTCTCTCGCTGAAATTGGCGATCGTAATAATTTTAACACCGCTTGCCTTCAGTTTGCGGAGGCCATCTGCTGCATCGGGCCATAATTCCAGGGTCAGGTACGCGTTCAAAAGCTTTTCGCGTTTTTCAGGTGTGAGTTCCAGGCCCATCATTTCGGCGGTATATACCAACGCATCTTCCGTTACTTTGAAAAAATCTTCGTGGTGGCCGGTGATCGAGCGCAGAAAACCGTATTCGAACTGTTTCGTCCGCCATATTTTGGTGAACTCCGTCCCTTTACCGGAGAAGACCTCTTCGACATCGTCAGTCACGGAATTAGGATTGAAGATAACAAAATAATCAAACGCGACGGCTTTATAACGCAAAGCGGATTGCTCTGCGGCGAAGGCGCTGCTGCACAAAGCGGCAATCATTAAAAAACAGAATGCTATATGTCGGATGCAGGAGATCATTTCAGTCAAAATTAGGTCCAAAATCTGAGCGCGGCAAGGCGCATTACACTTTAATAAGGAACCTTTTCCTGCTTCCAGCCATTTTTTAAATACAGAACAGGAGAATTATCATGAACCAGATCATTTATCTCGTCGGCCTCGTGGTCGTCGTTATGGCAATTTTGTCGCTCGTCGGCCTGAACCCGTAGGAGGGACACCATGGAAAAACACACTCATACCGATCTTCCGGCGATACTGGCGGGAACAACCGTCGCGCTGGCCATCTCAATCATCTTCGTCCATTTCGGCAGCGTCATCGGCCTTAGCATGACAACCGAAGCCGAATGGAACCCCGAAACGGTTGCCGGGCAGGTGATAACCATCTGCCTCTGGATGCTCTGGATTCAACTCCTCGCCTCTTTGATCGGTGGTTACATCACCGGCAGAATGCGCGTGTCCGATCCGGGCGCGACGCCGCACGAGCGTGAAATGCGCGATGGCATTCACGGCCTCGCCGTCTGGGCTTTCGGCACCGTTCTCGTTGCCATCGCCGCAGGTTTTGCGGCTGCCATAACTGCGCTTGTCCCCGAAGCACAGGAAGAGGCCGAGCGCACAGCTGAAATTCTCCGCATGAACGATAGCGCAGCAGTCATCATGGCGTTCTCGGTGGCAGCTATTTCACTGGTCTCCGCTGTCGCCTCATGGTTCGCAGCCACCAAGGGCGGCGATCACCGCGACGAAGGCACGGATTTAAGCAGGATTGTCAGCTTCAGAAAGTCCTAGGACGGAACTGCGCAAGACCTCAGCCGTATGTAATGTCATACGAACAATTTATCCTTGAAAGGAACTACTCATGGGATTTCGCACAACTCTTTTACTCGGCGGCCTCGCGGCAGGCTTGGGTTATGCTTTTAGCCAAAGCAAAAAAGAGCACATAGCCGTAAAACCGGAATCGGAAATATAATTTATTAAATCGCTTATTCATCAGGCCGCCTCCGGGCGGCCTTTTGTCTATCGGATTATATGGTGCCCCTGGTCGGACTCGAACCAACACGCCTTGCGGCACTCGATTTTGAGTCGAGCGCGTCTACCATTCCACCACAGGGGCACGCCCGCTTTATAGCGCACTAACGCCGTTCATATCAAGTTACACAACTACAATAAAAAAGGCCGCCAGTTGCCGGGCGGCCTTTCTGAATATATGACGGAATATTATTCCGGCTGCTGGGCTTCGTCAGCGGCAGGAGCTTCTGCTTCAGCGGCTGGCGTTTCGCTGCCTTCAGCGGCTGGCGCGGCTTGCGCCTCACCGGAGGCGGGGGCAATCGCTTCAGGAGCAGCTTCTTGCTGGTCGGCGGCGGCTTCGGCGTTTTCCGATGCTGGGGCCTGCGTTTCAGCTGGCTGCTCGCCTGCGGAAAGGATCAGTGAACGCTTTACCGGGGCAGGAATGCCGTCGCAGCATCCGCCTGCCGAAGCGGGCGCAGAGAAACCGGCGGCGATCAGGAGCGCAGCGGCGAAAATCATGGTCTTGGTCATTGAAATCTCCAATAAGGTTTAAAGTATGATCGAATTGTTTAGCGGCTTGCCTCATTAAAATAAAGAGACAAAATGCACACCCTTCATTTTTTATACAGAGGGCGCGAGAGTGCAGGCACTCATCGCCGCTGCCATGCCGTGATGCGCCGCATGTCCGAAATCTTGTGCCAGCTCCATGCCCGGCGCGCACGCGACCGATGCAAACTTGTCTGTCACCTCTAACGTATCAAGCGCGCTGGTCTTGAGCGGGGCGTGCGACATGAGGTCTGCACCGCTGGAAGTCAGCGTCGCCGGATCGATGAGCGGCATGGCGCTGGTATTCACCCCGAACAGCTTGAGAAGATTGCCCGTCGCGACGCCAAATGCCTTCAGCCCCGCACCGAGCGCCTGGAACCCGTCATAGAACATATGCTTGAAATATCCGGCTCCGATATTCAGGAAGCTCGCCTTCGCGCCGTATGTCGCCAGCGCCCACGCGCCGCCCATCAGCAGCATACTCGCCGTCATGATCCAGTGATTATTTATAAATTTCCAGAGTGCTTTCATAAAAGCCCCGAATGTAAATTGAATGACAGGAAAAATCCCGTGCGGAAACTTCATCCGCAGCGGAATTTCAAAATCAGAATTTTATGATTTACAGGGTCGGGGGTGCGCGCGCAGCGAGCGAGGCAAGCTCGAAACGATGAACCTGTGCGGATGAATGTGTGCTGTGCTGTTCATCGAAAATTCTGGGAACGTAGGAAATCAGGACGGCGTCAGCCTTCGCCGTTTTCAGGTGCGTCTGCGCGAAACAGAACGCGCAGTCATTTTTCTTTTCATGGTCCTGCTGTTCGGGCGCATCGCCGGGCAGGGTGATCGTCTTCAGCCCGTCATTCGTGCAGATCTCGATTTCAAGCGATTGCGATTTGCCCGAAATAAACGCGCATGCCGGTGATATGCCGGAGAGGATAAAAGCTAGGGCCAGGAACACATGGAGCGCGTTACGCATCATAGGCCCGTTTTCGCGGATTCACGGCCTTAAGTCAACGGCCCAAAATAAAAGGGCGGCAAAAGCCGCCCTTTGTTAAGGAGAACGAAAAATTATCCGTTTGTGACCCCGGGAAGAGAGTTGGCCGTTGTTCCAATTTTACTTGCAACCCATTGCGCGCTATTCGCAACATGAGTAGAGCCTTCAACGACGCCTTCGACAACGCCCTTGCCAAGTTTGCTGATTGTAACAGGGTCAGAGCCTGCCAGCGCCGCAACGCCGCCGCCTGTTAAAGCTGCTACGGTTAAGAAAGCCATGCCAAGCCCCAAAATAATCGGAGCTTTTCTAATAGTCGCCGAAGCGGCACTTGTGAAGGCTCCGCCTACTTTTTGTGCTGCGTTTGCTGCTGCTTCTGCCATGACTTAATCTCCCTCTATATAAGTGTTTCTAAAAAAAGCGGGGCCTTTTGGCTCCGCTCGTCAGTCCCTGCTGAATATGGGAAAGAACGTATCATAAAAACTCACCCCTGCGCAAATTTATCTTAAAAACCACCCACAAAAATATTGATTTTTCCCTGTCTATTCAGCGGCTTGTGGGCGGGCGTGACGGCGCGTGTCCAGCAATGGCTTCAGGTGCTGCCCGGTATAGCTTTCCCTGGTTTTGGCAATGATTTCAGGGGTTCCCGAGGCTATGATTCTGCCGCCCTTGTGCCCGCCCTCCGGCCCGATATCTATTATATGGTCGGCAGTTTTAATGACGTCGAGATTATGCTCGATCACCACCACCGTATTGCCTTGTTCGACAAGGCGGTGCAGAACCTCGAGCAGTTTTCTCACATCCTCGAAATGCAGGCCCGTCGTCGGCTCATCCAATATATAAAGCGTCTTGCCGGTCGAACGTTTGGACAATTCCTTCGAGAGTTTCACGCGCTGCGCTTCACCGCCGGATAATGTCGTCGCCTGCTGCCCGACATGGATATAGCCGAGCCCGACATCTTTCAGCGTTTCCATCTTGTCTCGAATGCTCGGCACCGCTTTGAAAAACGCGGCGGCTTCTTCCACCGTCATGTCGAGAACATCGGCGATCGATTTATCCTTGTATTTTACTTCCAGCGTCTCGCGGTTATAGCGCTTGCCGTCGCAGGCTTCGCAGGTCACGTAAACATCGGGCAGGAAATGCATCTCGATCTGGATGACGCCGTCGCCTTGGCATTCCTCGCAGCGTCCGCCTTTGACGTTGAATGAAAAACGTCCAGGGCCGTAACCGCGCATTTTAGCCTCGGGCAATCCGGCGAACCATTCCCTGATCGGCGTGAACGCGCCCGTGTAGGTCGCGGGGTTCGAGCGCGGTGTGCGGCCGATGGGTGATTGATCAATATCAATCACCTTGTCGA
The DNA here is from genome assembly GCA_017999645.1 of Alphaproteobacteria bacterium. Taxonomy (GTDB): domain Bacteria; phylum Pseudomonadota; class Alphaproteobacteria; order Micavibrionales; family Micavibrionaceae; genus UBA7657. The sequence continues at coordinate 150,999 of JAGNLJ010000004.1, read as the reverse complement.
CGAATTCAAAGCCCTTGATCTGTTTGTAGGGCAGGGGTTGCTCGCTCGACTTCATCAAAATCTTGCTGGCGGCGCGGTAAAGCGTGTCGATGGTCAACGATGATTTACCGCTGCCCGATACGCCAGTCACGCATGTAAATGTGCCGAGCGGGAATTTCGCATTTACGTTCTGCAGGTTGTTTCCGCTCGCGCCGATAATCTCGATGAATTGCTTCGGCTTACCGGGGCGGCGCGCGTGCGGCAGCGGAACTTCTTTCTCGCCGTTCAGATATTGCGCGGTCAGGCTGTTTCGGCTTTTTAAAATATCTTTCAGCGTGCCGCTCGCGACCACTTTGCCTCCATGCGCGCCTGCGCCGGGGCCCATATCGATGACATGATCGGCCATGCGGATCGCATCTTCATCATGTTCAACAACTAAAACGGTATTCCCCAGATCGCGTAATTTCTTGAGCGTCTCCAGCAGGCGGTTATTGTCGCGCTGGTGCAATCCGATGCTCGGTTCATCCAGAACATACAAAACACCTGTCAGGCCCGAACCAATCTGTGACGCCAGGCGAATACGCTGGCTCTCGCCGCCCGACAGCGTTCCCGATGCGCGGCCAAGGCTCAGATAATCCAGTCCAACATTCATCAGGAACGCGAGACGTTCATTGATCTCTTTCAGAATGCGCGAGGCAATTTCAAGCTGCTGCTTCTTGAGTTTTTTATTCAGGCCTGAAAACCATCCATGCGCTTCCTCAATGCTAAATTCTCCTGCCTGGCTGATATTCAGCCCCGCAATTTTCACCGCCAGCGCTTCCGGCTTCAGGCGCATGCCGTTACATTCTTCGCACGGCGAGCTTGATTGATATTCGATGAGTTTATCGTGCTGAGAATCGCTGTCCGTATCTTTCAGGCGGCGCTCAACGTTGGGAATAACACCTTCGAACGGCTTGTTGCTCTTCCAGTCATTACCCGTCTTGCTGTGGTAGGTCGTGCGGATGTCATCGTCGCCCGAGCCATACAAAATATAATCCTTATGTTCCTGTTTTAATTTGTTCCACGGCACTGTGGTTTTGAATCCGTAATGCTTGGCGACGGATTCCATCGCCTGCAGGTAGAACGGCGCGAACCCGCCGGACCACGGCTCGACCGCGCCGTCTTCAATCGATTTCGTTACGTCAGGAACGACGAGGTCCGGATCGACATAGAGTTTAACGCCGAGTCCATCGCAGTTCGGGCACGCGCCATGTGGCGAGTTAAACGAAAACAAGCGTGGCTCGATCTCCGGAATTGTAAATCCCGAAACCGGGCAGGCGAATTTTTCGCTGAATAATGTCTGCTCTTTCGTGTCGGCATTTTCGACGATAATAAGACCTTCCGCCAGCCGCAGCGCCGTCTCCACGGAATCCGCGAGGCGATTACCCAGATCATCGCGAATGACCAGACGGTCCACGACAACCTCGATATCATGCTTCAGTTTCTTGTTAAGCTCTGGAACTTCATCGATCTCGTAAAGTTTCCCGTCAACCTTCACGCGCTGGAATCCCTTGGCGCGGAGTTCCTTGAATTCTTTTTTATATTCGCCTTTGCGCCCGCGCACGATCGGCGCAAGGATGTAAAGCTTCGCCCCGTCGCCCATCTTGAGAATTCGCTTAACAATTTCGCTGGCGCTCTGGCTTTCAATCGGCAATCCGGTCGCGGGCGAGTAGGGCACACCAACCCGCGCCCACAATAACCTCATATAATCGTAAATCTCGGTCACCGTGCCGACCGTCGAGCGCGGGTTCTTGCTGGTCGTTTTCTGCTCGATAGAAATGGCGGGCGAAAGACCCTCGATGGAGTCCACATCGGGCTTCTGCATCAGCTCCAGGAACTGGCGGGCATAGGCCGACAGGCTCTCGACATACCGGCGCTGGCCCTCGGCATATATAGTGTCGAAGGCAAGCGACGACTTTCCCGAGCCCGAAAGCCCGGTGATCACTGTCAGCGTATCCCGGGGGATATCGACGTTAATGTCCTTGAGATTGTGTTCCCGCGCCCCGCGCACGGATATGGTTTTAAGCATTTCGTTTATATGGCGCGAAAGCCCCGGAAAGTCCAGAAAATCGGCGCATTTTTAAGCGCCCACCCGCATAATTTATTCCATAACATTTATATTGCAGGGGCGAACCGGAATAAGGTACGTTCCGGACATTAGCAAAACCACCTCAACGACGAGTTATAAGATGGATCAGGCCAGCAAAAACACGACGACCGGAGAATTTAACACGCAGAACAGCGGGGCCAGTATCGAACACGTGCCAACGAGGTCGCCTTCCGATCGAAGAGTTATCGAGCAAGCCATGGAACAATGCATAAGCGATGGCATTGTCATCGTGCAGACCTCCAGACAGCCTGCCTGATCTTAGGTGAGCGGCTTTTTTATTAGCCTGACAATTCCGCAAATTTTTTAAACTAGTCCACCATCGGATGGGCTAGGTTCTTTGGGGATAATTTATTACAGGTGTTTACATTACTACGTTTTTTTTAAGAGAATATAATTTAGATATAAAAAAATCACAGGGAAGGGTAAAAAATGGCCAGAACTATAACAAGTGCTCTCAATCGCGAGTTCAGCACAATGACACCTCAGGAGCTATACTCCCAATTAACCCGCGCAAAAGGCTGGTTAGAGAGGCACCCGGAGGATGAGGAGGGAATCTCCCCTGGGCACCGTAGAGCCGTCACCAAAACCGTTGAATTGCTGGAAAAGCGCGACCTGGAACTCGCCTTAACCCAATAATTCAGCGAATTTTTTCAGAAACTCGTTCTTGCATGTCTCCGCGTCCATAGGTTTTGGGGACGGGACACGCACATCCGGCTTCGGCCCGAAAATCCGCAAGGCTTCTTCTTCATTAAAACCCGCCAGCACCGTGGCCTCGTGCCACGCCGCCGCCTTGTCGGCCTCCTTGATGCGCCGTTTCAAATCCGGGTCCAGAACCGGCGGCAGGCCGAACCGTATATGGATCGCCCGCTGCAACCTCTCTTCAAACGCCCTGTAATCGACCCCGAGCGCATTCTTGAACGGCGAAATCATGTCGCCGATCACGTACTCCGGCGCATCATGGAGCAAAGTTGCCAGCCGCCAGCCCTGCGACATCTGCCGCCCGGTCTGCGAGGCAATCGTCTCCACCAGAAGTGAATGTTGCGCCACCGAAAATATATGACCCCCGGACGTCTGCCCATTCCACCGTGCGACGCGGGACAGTCCATGTGCGATATCCTCGATTTCGATGTCGATCGGCGAGGGGTCGACAAGGTTCAGCCGCCGCCCCGAAAGCATCCTCTGCCACGCCCTGGCAGGGGGTGAATCCGCACCCGTTTTGGGCGTCTTTTTTCGCAGGTTTTTCATGGTGAAAACCGTATCCTATTCGCTATACAACGTCTACAAAACCCGGCTATAATCCGCAGAATCATTGAAAAAGGAAGTCACTATGGCAGGCAGCGTAAACAAGGTCATTCTGGTCGGCAATCTGGGCAAGGACCCCGAAATCCGTTCCATGCAATCCGGCGACAAGGTCGCCAGTTTTTCCATCGCAACATCCGAAAGCTGGAAGGACAAGGCCACCGGCGAGCGCAAGGAAAAAACCGAGTGGCACCGTGTCTCCGTCTGGAACCAGGGCCTGGTCAAAGTGATCGAAAGCTACGTCAAAAAAGGCTCAAAAGTTTACATCGAGGGCCAGCTTGAAACCCGCAAATGGACCGACAAGGACGGCGTCGAGAAATACTCGACCGAAGTCGTCCTGCGTCCTTTCCGCGGCGAACTTACCATGCTGGATTCCAAGGGCGGCGGCGGTTCATCGTTCCAGGACAGCGGCGCCAATGATTACGGCTCTGCCCCTGCCAAGGCGGCATCGGGCGGCGGACGCGCTGACGATTTCGAAGACGAAATTCCATTCTAAAAAACTTAAATTGAAGGGTGATGCCATGAAAATTTTATCTTTTTTGTTGCTGCTTATGTTGTTGCCCGCGCCTCTTTACGCGGCGGATGAAAAGCCTGCGGCCGCAGCCGAAGCGCCAAAACAGGATCCGGCTGATCTCGACAAGCGTATCGAGCTTTCGAAAAAATGGCATGGTGTGATGCCCGTATCGGTGCGTGATCAGGTCAACACCGCCATCGAGGAGGCTGCCTCTGCGCAGCCGGAAAACCAGAAAGAAATTTTCCGCGCCAACATGAGAAATATTTTGAACTACCAGGCGATCGAGAAAATTTCGATCGACGCCATGGCGGAAATTTACACCGCCGCCGAACTTCAGGCGCTGGTCGATTACTACAGCAAGCCCGAGGCAAAAAGCGCAACGACGAAATATCAGCTTTATGCCGCCAAGGTTTACCCGGAAATCACCCGCATGCTCGACCAGGCCATGATGCGCGCCCGCACGGGCGGCACCGGTGCCCCGTCAACGCCTGTACCTCCCACAGGCCAGTAATTTAAGCGTTCAGTCACTTCAGGATAAAGCATGACCAACACCGCCGAACCCATCGACAACATACCGATCATCGCCCTCGAAGACGAGATGAAGCAATCTTATCTCGACTACGCGATGAGCGTCATCGTCAGCCGCGCGCTGCCCGATGTGCGCGACGGTCTGAAGCCGGTGCACCGCCGTATCCTGTTCGGCATGAAAGAGGGCGGTTTCACCTCTGACAAAGCTTACCGTAAATGCGCCCGTATCGTCGGGGACGTCATGGGTAAATATCACCCGCACGGCAACCTCGCGATTTACGAGGCGCTCGTTCGTATGGCGCAGGATTTCTCGCTGCGTCTGCCGCTCATCGACGGGCAGGGCAACTTCGGATCGCTTGATGGCGATCCGCCCGCTGCTGATCGTTACACCGAGGCGCGCCTCGGCAAGGCCGGTGAAATGTTCCTCGAGGAAATCGACAAGGACACGGTCGACTTCCGCCCGAACTACGACGAAACCGAACGCGAACCAACCGTTCTGCCGACTCGCATTCCGAACTTGCTGGTCAATGGCGCGGGCGGGATTGCCGTCGGTATGGCCACCAACATCCCGCCGCACAATCTTGGCGAAGTCGTCGATGCCTGCATCGCCATGGTCGCCAATCCTGATTTATCGACCGAAGAAATCAACGCCATCGTTCCCGGTCCCGATTTCCCGACCGGTGCCCAGATCCTGGGCCGCAACGGCATCCGCAGCGCCTATCACACCGGCAACGGCTCGATCACCATGCGTGCCAAGACCTCGTTCGAGGAAATGGGCAAGCGCGAAGCCATCATCGTCCACGAAATTCCCTACCAGGTTAACAAGGGCAAGTTGCTCGAGCGCCTCGGTGAGGTCGCCAGAGAAAAAATCGTCGAGGATATTTCCGAGATCCGCGATGAATCCGATCGCGACGGCGTGCGCGTCGTCATCGAACTTAAAATCAATGCCAATGCCGATGTCGTGCTGAACCAGCTCTTCAAGCACACGGCGCTGCAGACAAACTTCGCCTGCAACATGGTTGCGCTCTCCGGCGGACGCCCGCAGACCATGCTGATCAAGGACATGGTCAAGGCTTTCGTGAAATTCCGCGAGGAAGTTATCACCCGTCGCACAATCTTCGAACTGGGCAAGGCCCGCGACCGCGCGCATATCTTGGCCGGTCTCGCTGTCGCCGTCGCCAATATCGACGAAATCATCGCGCTTATCCGTGGCGCCAAGGACCCATCCATCGCCCGTGAACAATTAATCGCGAAAGCCTGGCCTGCAAAAGATGTTGCGCCGCTCATCGCGCTGATCGACGACCCCGAATACGGCATCGACGAGCGTGGAAATTACAAAATGTCCGAGGCCCAGGCCAAGGCCATTCTCGACCTACGCCTCCACCGCCTGACCGGCCTCGAGCGCGACAAGATCGGCAACGAATTGAAAGAAATCACCGACCAGATCGCTGAATTCCTCGCCGTCCTCGGTAGCCGTGAAAAACTGCTCGACGTTCTTGTCACCGAACTGAAAGAAGTCAAAGAAAAATTCGGCACGCCGCGCCGCACCGAACTGGTCGACGCTGAATTCGAAGCCGATATTGAATCTCTCATCCAGCGCGAAGACATGGTCGTCACCATCACCCATGGCGGTTATATCAAGCGCGTGCCGCTCGACACTTACCGCGCCCAGAAACGCGGCGGCAAGGGCCGTGCCGGCATGACGACGAAGGACGAGGATTTTGTCTCCGACCTGTTCGTCGCCAGCACGCACACGCCAATCCTGTTCTTCACCTCGAAGGGCCTCGTCCACCGCATGAAGGTTTACCAGGTTCCGCTCGGTACGCCGCAGGCACGCGGCAAGGCGCTGGTCAACATGCTGCCGCTCGAAGCGAACGAAAACGTCAACGTTTATCTCCGCCTGCCGGAGAACGAGGAACACTGGGACAAGCTTGACATCATGTTTGCCACCTCCCATGGCTCCGTGCGCCGTAATAAACTGACTGACTTCAAAAACATCCGCGCCAACGGCCTGATTGCCATGAAACTTGAGGGCGATGAAAAACTCGTCTCCGTGAAGATCTGCCACGAGGAAGAGGACATCATGCTGGCCACCAAGCTCGGCAAGGCCATCCGCTTCCCGGTTACCGATATCCGCGTCTTCTCTGGCCGCACCTCCACCGGCGTGCGCGGCATCAAGCTGGCGAATAAGAACGACGAAGTTATCTCCATGTCGGTCCTGAAACATCTCGACGTCTCGCCCGACGAACGCAACGCCTATCTCAAGGCTTCAGGCGCTTCGGAAGGGGTCGAGATCGAGGAAACCAATCTCCAGCTTACGCCCGACCGTTTCCAGGAAATGAAGTCCAAGGAACAATTCCTCCTCACCGTCAGCAACAAGGGCTTCGGCAAGCGCACCTCGTCATACGAATACCGCCTCTCCGGTCGCGGCGGGCAGGGCGTCACCAACATGTCGCTGACCTCAAAGAATGGCGGCGAACTTGTTGCCACGTTCCCCGTCACCGACAGCCACCAGATCATGCTCGTCTCCGACAAGGGCCAGCTCATCCGCACGCCGGTTGAAACCGTCCGCATCACGGGCCGCAGCGCGCAGGGCGTCACCATCTTCCGCGTCGCGCCCGACGAAGAAGTCGTCTCCGTCGCCTGGCTGATCCAGGAAGATGACGATGAAGAAGGCGATGCGCTGCCCGAGGCCGCGATAGAAGACGCCGAAGAATAAAGTTCAATGAATTTCGAACAGCACCGCTTCCGCGTTCTTGATTCATGGCGCGGGCTGGCGGCCTGTTTGGTCGCGCTGTTTCACTTCCGCAACTTCATTTACAGCCATCTTTTTAAGCTCGACTTCATTAATAACGCGCATCTGTTCGTCGATTTCTTTTTCGTCCTCAGCGGGTTCGTGATCTTCGCCAATTACGAGGAAAGACTGAAGCAGGGCTACGACTTCTGGAAGTTCATGCTGCTGCGCTTCGGGCGGCTATACCCGCTGCATTTTGTCCTGTTGATGATCGTGACGATCTATTGCCTCGTCGATCTCTACATGCCGGTCATCACGCTCATGCCGGACAGCGCATTCAGGGGCGCAGGCGAACTACCTTATTTCTGGTCGAATCTTTTTCTTGCGCACGGCCTCGGCATCGACGACCGGCTGAGTTTCAATCGCCCAAGCTGGACCGTCAGCGCCGAATTTTACACCTACGCGCTGTTCGGAATCCTGATCCTGTTGTTCAAAAACCGCATCGGCCCGGTGCTCGTGCTGGTCGCCGCCGCCACCGGCTATTATTTATACACCAGGGGAATCTACCTGTACGGCATTTATGATTACGGGTTCCTGCGCTGCATTTATAGCTTCGCCATCGGCGCATTGCTCTGGCGTTTCTACGCCCGCGTCGAAAGCGCCGCCGCGCCCTTCGCCCGCCGCGCCCATCTGTTCAGCGCGCTCGAAATCCTGCTGGTCATGGCCATGATCCTCGCGGTAACGGTCTCGTCGGGCATGATTCAATGGACCATGGCACTGCCCTTTCTTTTCGCCGCCGCGATTTTTGTTTTTTCATTCGAGGCCGGAATTCTCTCCCGCATCCTTTTGCGCAAACCGTTCTTGCTGGTCGGCGCGGTGTCCTATTCCATCTACATGCTCCAGATCTTCGTTGTGTCCGGTTTCACGGTTCTGCTGAAAATCCTGCCCGGGCCTGAAACCAGCCTGGAAGGCCGGATAGTCTGGGGCGACAATCTCTGGATAGGCGATCTTATTGTTATCATTTACCTTTTCATGGTTGTCGCCGCCGCCATTATTACCTATTATCTCGTGGAAATGCCCGGCCGCAATTTTTTCAGGAAACTGGCGGGCCGCGCCCCCGGTGGCCCGGAAAATGAAAACCCGGCCCCGGCAACAAGGACCTGATTTCACATGGCGGAATCTCTGGCTACACCACAGCCCTGTTACAACGAGCGGCTATTTGCGGGTGGCGTGCGTGGCCGCCTTCATACCGCGCGTTTCCGGTGGCTTCATGATACGCTTCGCCGTCTTAATCTGAAGCCGGACTCGGTCATGGAAATCGGTTGTTACGACGGACGCGCGGTTGAATTTTTGCCGCAGATCCCGGCGCGTTATATCGGTTTCGACGCAGGCTGGGAAAACGCCCTGCAACTTGCCGCTCAGCGCTGGGCCGCGCAGCCCCATCTTGAATTCCGTGAATGTTTGAAAGCCGACCAGATGAATCTGAACGGCGAGAAGTTTGACCTCGTCATGGCGCTCGAAACGCTCGAACATATCCCGCCGCAGGATCTCGGGCCTTATCTTGAAACCGTCGCCGCCAGCCTCAAACCCGGCGGCACGTTCCTTGTTTCGGTGCCGAATGAAATCGGCCTGGTCTTCGCCGCCAAGCATGTTCTCAAGGTGGCTTTCATCGGCGGATACGAAACCTATTCCGTACGGGAATTTATATTTGCGACTCTGGGTATGGTTGAAAAAGTCGAGCGCCGCGAACATAAAGGCTTCAGCTACCGCCGCCTGATCAAAACCCTGCGCCAGCATTTCACCGTTGAAAGCGCGCGGGGCATTCCCTTCGGCTTCCTGCCGCCATATTTCAATTTCGGGGTCGGCATTGTCTGCCGTCCGAAAGAGAAGGCCTCATGACAGCGCAGAAATCCAGGACGGGCGTCTACCCCGGAACCTTCGACCCGGTCACCAAGGGCCACCTCCACCTGATCCGCCGCGCCAGCCGCCTGGTCGACCATCTCGTGATCGGCATCGCCGACAACCCGCGCAAGGGTCCCTTGTTCGACATCGACGAGCGCCTTGAAATGGTCCGCGCCGACATCGCCAACATGCACGAGAAGGGGTGCGAGATTGAGGTTCAGCCTTTCAGCGACCTGCTGGTGCATTTCGCCCGCAAAATGGAGGCTTCCTGCATTTTCAGGGGCCTGCGCGCCGTTTCAGACTTCGAATATGAATTCCAGCTCACGGGCATGAATGCGCGCCTCGACCCCGAGCTTGAGACCGTCTTCCTGATGGCCGCGGACAAGTGGCAGTTCGTCTCAGCCTCGTTTGTAAAGGAAATCTGCAGTCTTGGCGGCGATGTGGACGAATTTGTCACCCCGCAAGTGGCTGAAAAACTGAGGAAAAAGTACAAGAAATAACCCTCGGGAAGCTTGACGGGCAGGGTTTAAATCCATAATGTGCGTCAGTCCTGAAAGACCGCGTAGCTCAGCCGGTAGAGCACATGACTTTTAATCATGGGGTCGTGGGTTCGAATCCCACCGCGGTCACCATTCTTTTGCCGGCAAGGAACATGGAATGCAGGAAAAACCCACCATCAACGATGCGCTGAAAAGACAGGTTTCCGTTCGCTGGAAAATCACCCTCCGGCGTTTGCGTAAATTTTTCCTGACCGGCGTTCTTGTCACCGCGCCCATCGCCATCACGCTTTACGTGACCTACGTGTTCATCGTTTTCATGGACCGCCAGCTCGCGAATATTCTGCCGAACAATCTGCAGCCCGCCTATGGCGAAAGCGTATTCCCCGGCAGCGGCCTCATCATCACAATTGTGTTCTTCATCGGCGTCGGCTGGTTCGCAACCAACGTCCTCGGCCAGATGTTCATCCAGATATCCGAATACATCATGGGCCGCATGCCCATTGTCCGCACGTTCTACAACGCGATCAAACAGGTCGTCGAAACCCTCATGGGCTCGCAGGCCAAGGCCTTCCGCGAAGTCGTCCTCATTGAATACCCGCGTAAAGGCACATGGACGCTCGGCTTCGTCACGGGCGTTCCTGAAGGCGAAATCCAGGGCGATCTCAATCAGGATCTCGTTACGGTCTTTGTCCCGACCGCGCCCAGCCCGGTCAATGGCTTTTTGCTCTTCGTCCCACGCAAGGATATGATCTCGCTCAAGATGAGCGTCGATGAAGGCATCAAAATGGTAATCTCCTGCGGCATGATTGCGCCTGCGCCGCCGCATGATATTGATAAGGCGGCATAGCAATGGAACTGATCGATAGCATACGCGAGCGCGATCCGGCCAAGCCGACCTTGATGGAAGTCATCCTCGGCTATAACGGTTTTCACGCCGTGGTTCTCCACCGCATGAATCACGCAATCTGGAATATGAATTTGAAGGCGATTGCGCGTTTTCTCGCCAATCTTTCCCGCATCCTGACCGGCGTTGAAATTCACCCCGAGGCGCAAATCGGCAAAAACCTGTTTATCGACCACGGCACCGGCGTAGTCATCGGCCAAACCGCGATTATCAAGGACAACGTCACCATCTATCACGGCGTCACGCTCGGCGGCGTGCAGCGGCGCGATGCAAATCCCGGCGCCAAGCGTCACCCGACAATCGAAAACGGCGCCATGATCGGCGCGGGCGCGCAAGTATTGGGCGATATCACGGTGGGCGAAGGTGCGAAAGTCGGTGCGAATTCCGTCGTGACTTTTGATGTTCCCGCGCATAAAACCGCGCTCGGTATCCCCGCCCGCATTGTCGGCGGCGATGAAGTTAATCGCGGCTACGGCATGCCCAGCCGCGATGAAATGGCAACGCTTACGGCAACGCTGGATTCTCTCGTTACGGAAGTAGAAGAACTTCGTAAAATTCTCAATACAAAAAAATCAGCCTGACCTTAAATATTGAATCGCCTGATCTCTTTCAAACAGGTATAGCAGGGTGCGCAGCGCCTCGCCGCGCGGTGTTTTCAGCTCCGGGTCCTTGCCGAGAATATATTTTGCGTCATCATGCGCCGCCGCCAGCAATTCATTATGTGCAGGCAACTCCGCCAGCCTGAAATTCGGCATGCCGCTCTGGCGCACGCCCAGCAAATCACCTGCGCCGCGCAATTCCAGATCTTTCTCTGAAATCAAAAATCCGTCCTCGGTCTGCCTCATAATGCCCAACCGCTCCTTCGCCGTCTCGCCGAGCGGACCGTAATACAGAAGGAAACAGTAGGATTTATCGCCACCACGCCCCACACGCCCGCGTAACTGGTGAAGCTGCGACAATCCAAATCGCTCAGCATGCTCGATCACCATGATCGTCGCTTCCGGCACATTGACGCCGACCTCGATCACCGTCGTCGCAACGAGAATATCAATCTCGCCCTTGCTGAATTTCTGCATCACCGCATCTTTTTCCGTCGGCTTCATGCGCCCATGTACCAGCCCAGCCCTGTCGCCAAACCGTGCATGCAGAACATCGTAACGTTCTTCCGCCGCCGCGAGATCGATCAATTCGGATTCTTCAACTAAAGGACAGACCCAATACGCCCGCGCGCCGGTCTTAATCTGCCGCGCGATGCCATCGACCATTTCATCCATATGGCTGGCATCCAGCAGCCTCGTATCCACCGGCTTGCGTCCCGGCGGCTTTTCATCAAGACGCGAGACTTCCATATCGCCATACGCGGTCAAGGTGAGCGTGCGAGGGATCGGCGTCGCCGTCATCACGAGGATATCCGTGCCGCGCCCTTTCGCCGACAATTGTAATCTTTGATGCACGCCGAAACGGTGCTGCTCGTCGATCACGGCAAACCCCAGATCATGAAACTCCACACCCTCCTGGAAAATCGCGTGCGTGCCGATGATGATCTGCGCTTCGCCGCTCGCGACCTGCGCGAGCAATGCATCCCGTGCCTTGCCTTTATCACGGCCCGTAAACACCACATATCTCAAACCCGCCGCATCCAGCCAAGGTCTTAATGTGTCTCCATGCTGCCGTGCCAGAATCTCCGTCGGCGCCAGGAACGCCGCCTGCGCGCCGTTCTCCACCGCGTTCATCATTGCCATCGCAGCGACCACAGTCTTCCCGCTGCCGACATCGCCCTGCAGTAACCGCATCATGCGCGAGGGCTCAGCCATATCCTTATCGATCTCGGCAATCGCGCGTTTCTGCGCGCCTGTCAGCTCAAAGGGCAGGGCGGGAATGATTTTATTCCGCAAGCTTCCCGTGCCTTTAAGCGCACGCCCACTCGATTTCTTTTGTTTGCTCCGCACCAGTGCAATCGTCAACTGGTTGGCCAGCAATTCATCATACGCCAGCCGCTCCCGCGCCTTGTCCTCGGGCAATAATCCGCGTTCATCGGCAGGATTATGCACGGCCTTCACGGCCTCGCTCCACGCAGGCCATTGCCCACGCTTTTTATGTGCCTCGTCCAGCCATTCCGGTAATTCAGGCACAAAACCAAGCGCAGCACCCGCCGCCTTGCGCACGAGTTTATTCGTGATGCCCTGCGTCAGCGGATAAACCGGCTCCACCGTCTCGATGCTTGCACGGTCCTCAGGCTTTCCAATCGCATCCGGGTGCACGATCTGCGGGTTGCCCTGAAAATATTCCACGCGCCCGGAAACAATCACGTCTGTATCCATCGGCAATTGCTTCTCCAGCCAGTCTTTATGCGCATGAAAGAAAATCAGGTTGATCGCGCCGGTCTCGTCGCTGCACCAGACCTTATATGGAAGACCTTTCCGCGCATTCGGAAAATGTTTTCCCACCCGCAGCGCCAGCGTCACCACTTTGCCGTCCGGCGCGTCTTTAACTTTAGGTGAAAACCGCCTGTCGACAAACGCGATCGGCCTGTGCCAGAGCAGATCGAGGATTTTCGGCCCCCCGACAAGCTTCTCTAACAATTTCCCGTTTTTCGGTCCAACACCCGGCAGCGCTGTCAGCGCGCGGAACATCGGGTCGAGCGCGAAAGGGCGGCTGGGCCGCGCCGGCTCAGTCTTGCGCTCGCTGGACATTACGCGCTCGCCTTGATGCGGCCCGAAAGACGCGCAAACATAAAGCCCGCACCGAGAATAATAATACCGAGCGTCATCAGCATGATCGGCCAGCCGATTGTATTGGCAAAATGCTCGGCGCTGTAGGCGACGATAAAGCTGATCATGGATAACACGGCGGCAGCCAGCACGGCGCGGGATTTAAGCAGTAGCGCCGCGTAAATCGCGATACCTGCGAAACCAATAACCACGGGCTGCAAGGCAACAGGGAAAAGACTGTAGAGGCCGCCAAGCGCAAAGCTGGTGCCGAGGAACATCCAGAGCGGATGAAGCGAGATGTAATTCGAGCGTCGCAGCCATTGCCCCGCCAGGACGAGACTTGTGCCAGTAAAAACCGCCGTGACCTGGTTGTAGAAATGCCAGTCGAAATTACTCCAGCCGCCGCCCGGCCCGCCGCAGAAATAACCCGCCATATAAATCATGCATAGCACATAAAGTGTCTTGGATTCCTTCAGCACCGCAAAACCCAGCAACGAAAGGATCAGAGATAATGCGATAGAATCGAACACCGTTCGCCCGACAAAATAATAAACACCAGAAAAGAACAATATAGTCGCAATAACAAAAAACAGCGGCGTGAGCTCCCTGAATTTCTCCTTGAGCTGCATATTGATCGTGCTCAGGAGAAGGAAAGTGCCGAGCGCGAGCGACGACGCGCCCCGGTCGAGATCGAAATACTCGACAAAGCTGAACGCGAAGCCGAGCAGGTAAAGCAGGCTATAAAGCAGCAGCGACGAGAAACGAAATTTAATAAAGGTCAGGAATTGCTGAATCGCCAGCGGCGCAAACACCACCATGCCGCCGAGGGCGGCGTTATCGCCCGGGAAATATTCATCCAGCAGGACAAACAATCCCATCGGCTGCATGATAAAGGCGAGGATGAAGGCCGGCGTCGCGGCTTTTTCAAATCTCTTATCCAGCGCGAACACAAGACCGCAGATATAAGCAACAAAACCCGTGCCGAGCGTGATGATGACGCGGGGAAGCGGGCCAATATCGTCCCAGATCGTCTCGATGAAAACCGACAAACCTGCGAAAATCAGCGCGCCGCCCATATAGGCGAACAGGCGCATGATCATTTCGCCTTTTGAAATGTCCTTGTCGCCGGATTTCTGTTCTTTCTTGCGCTCTGCCGCCGCTTTTTTAACATCCGCGCCGGACAGGCTGTGCGCATCCATCAGGCGCAGGATCTGTTCAAGCCCGTCCTTTTGCGCCGTGGAAAAAACCGTCATTCGACCACCCAGCCGAGAAAGCGCGAATTGTAGTAATTGTAATTATTGCCGTCGGGAATTTTGAAGCTGACGAGACGGCCGTCCTTCGCGATGCCCGAACGGTTGCGGTTCGGGCTGTCCATCGAAAACACTTCGGTCATGATATTGCCGCCGGGGCGGTAAGAATCAACGAAGGAATAACCGTCGGGGCCAGGGCTGACATTCACGACTTTAATGTCGGTAACACCGGGAATGTCGATGGTCTTCGCGCCATCGCCGCCGGGCGAGTTCAGCGAAATTTCCTGCACCGTCATTTCCGGCGCATTGACGCGCCACAAACGCGGCTTCGCGCTATAGCTCACATCTTTTTCGGCGGCGCGGTAATTGATGTTCAGGCGTTCGTTATTGACGTCGAACTGGAAGCGCGAGCCGTTATCGTAATAATCGGTGACGATGAAGAAATCGGTGCTGGGGTCCTCGACACTGACCCTGACAGCCATGGCCGAGATCGCAAAAACAACCGCGAGCAGGGCGGGAAGGGCGATGGCGGCGACAAGGGCAATATTGTCTTTCAGAAAAGCTTTCATAACGCTAAGGTCCTTTCCATGGGGTCTGCGCATACTATAGAAGATATCGAAATCCGCCGCAAACGGCTGGTATACCGCGCCTGGCATCGCGGCACGCGCGAAATGGACCTTATATTGGGCTCGTTCGCCGATAAAAATGCGGCCGGTTTTTCGGATGCGGAACTCGATGAATTTGAAAGCCTGCTCCAGCTCCAGGACCCCGACCTTTATAACTGGATCACGGGCACGGAGCCCGTCCCGGCGAATTTAAACACTGATTTATTTGAAAAACTGAAAAGACATAAAGTTTAGGCGTCATTGCGAGGAGGCGCCGCCGACGAAGCAATCCATTTTTTTGTGCAAACGGTGATATGGATTGCTTCGCTATCGCTCGCAATGACGAACGTCAATTCTTCTTAAAAACCGCGTAATCCGCATAGCCCTTATATAAAGGTATGACCTTCAGCGTGCCTTTCTTCTCGAGCTCGAGGCGGCGCAGGTAATTCAGGATTTCCGGCTTGTGATAGACGTGAAATTGCTTTAGCCACCAGAACACGAAGGCCCGGAACGGGGCGGGCAGCCCGGCCTGCGCGCCGAAATCGACGATATGGATTTCCCCGCCGCTCTTAAGCAAAGTCAGCGCATGGTCGACCGACTCCCGCCACGGGGGGATAATCGACAGCGCATAGGAAAAAACGATCTTGTCGAGTGGCTTCGTAAGCCCAAACAGCGCTGCCGGGTCGAACGACTGGGCAAACCCTTGCTCCACCTGGACCTTTTCAGAAAGCCCCCGGTTTTTCAAAATATTGCGCGCTGATTTTAACATTTCATCTGAAGCATCAATGCCGCAGAAACGGGCCTCGGTGTAGCGCGGTGCCATCTTGCGGAGGTTCCGCGCCGTGCCGCACCCCACCTCGCAGACGACTTCCCCGGCGGCAGGGCGTATATGGCGGATCAGAACATCGCGCCCCAGCAGGTAATATTTCCGCGAGGCGTCATAGACATGCCGCGTCCAGCGGTACATCCGGTCCATCGCCGCCTTCGCGTCAGATTCAGGCGCGGGCCGGGCCATTTTTGAGGGTATAGACATGGAAACCACCGTAAATCGAGGAACGGTCGTGCTTGACCGCCTCTTTTGAAGCTTCGGGGTCGTAGGCCCATTTACCGAGCATCTCGGCGGGCAGGGCGTTCGTCAGCGGGCTGTCCTCGCCTGCTGTGCGGAAGATCACGCGTGCGCCGGGGCGTGCGGTGCGCATGACGCCGTTCCACAGATCGTTAAGCTGGTCTTTGTTCATCCAGTCCTGCGCATCAAGGAAAACATAACAGTCAAGGCTCGCCGCGGGCTGCGATTCCAGGAACCCGGTCATCGACGTGTGATAAACCTCAACGCGATCTGCGTAATTTTTGATCTTGTTGTAATTCTCTTCGGTCAGATAACGCGGAATGCCGCGCTTGTTCTCGCGGTCGTAACCGCGACCGAAAGCCTGCCATGCGAAATAATTATCCTGGATCGGGAAATCGCAGGCGAGACGCTCAAGACGCGCTTTCATAAGCTGCGCCATGTCGCCGTTATCCGCGACCTTCTGCAGTTCATCGAATTGCGAGGGTGGAATGCCGAGGCCGTAAAGCGAAACTGGCCAGCTGAACAGCTTCTTCACCAGCGGTTTGTCGAACAGCGGGCCGACCGTGCGGTCGAAAATTTCCTTCTGCTCCGGCATGGTCCGCGCCTGTAAAATGTCGCGCGGGTCCTTGCCGTAAATCTTGGCGAGGATATGCACGAAGCTGATCGAGCGGCCCAGCAATCCGAACTGGTACAAATTCTTAGTGAAGTAATTGATGCGGCGGCCATCCAGCAGAGAATAGCTCTCCCAGTATTTCTTCGAGAACGGGTCTAAGTTCGGCGCGATATATTTCTCGTAATTCGCGATATTCTCTTTCGTGTCGGCATGGCCGAAGAATTTAAAGAAGCTTTCGTAATCCGGCAGGTGCTTCAGCGCCGTAATTTTTAGGCGTGTCAATGCAACGTGCGCGGGGTTAAGGTCAACGGCCTTCACGCGGCGCGGGCCTTCAGTCAGGTAATTCATCACATTGCAGCCACCCGACGCGATGGTCATGATGCGGCTGTCATCGTCAATCTTCAAGGCAGGCAGGTCGACTTCCGGGTCTTCCCAGATTTGTGGGTAAACGAAACCACGGAACGCAAAAGCGAACAGGCGCTCCAGGAATCCGCGCTTGCTGGTCGGTTTGAAATCGTGAACCACGGCCTCTTCAAGAAGCCGTTTTTTTTCGCTGTTAACTTCGCGGTTTGAAATCGCAGGATTGGCGCCCATCTGGCTAATGTCCCTTATTTGTCGCCCTTTGCAACAGAGGGAAATATATATATAAAAACGCATTCCAAGACAAATGTTTTAACCACTCGATTCACCAGGAAAACCGCCCTTTTGCCGACCCATGTTGCCCATGCCCAGACCCCGCAGAAAACCGGCGTTATATACGGTGCGCCGGAGGGTCATGACGCCCGGATTCTGGCTGAAAAGGCCCGCGCCCTTATGCCCGATGACCGGGTACTCTTGCATATCGCGCTGGACGACATGCGGGCCGCTACCCTCGCGGATTTATTGGCTTTTTTCGCCCCTGATGTACGGGTCATCATATTCCCGGCATGGGACTGCCTTCCTTACGACCGGGTATCGCCCAACAGCGATATCGTCGCCCGCCGGGTTGCCGCACTCACCAAACTCCTGGCCTGGGACCGGGAGCAGGAACGCTACCCCCGCATCCTTATCACCACCGTCAATGCCGCCGTCCAGCGCGTCATGCCGAGGGTTGCTCTCGAAAATGCCGCCCTGATCGCCGCGCAGGGGCAAAAGCTCGAAATCGACAATTTACAGAAATTTTTCGCGGGCGGTGGCTACAGCCGGACCGAAACCGTCCGTGAGGCGGGGGAATACGCCATTCGCGGCGGCATTATCGATTTATTCCCGCCCGGGCAGGAGAATCCCGTGCGTATGGATCTATTCGGTGATGAAATTGAATCGCTCCGTACCTTCGACCCGGCGACTCAGCGCACGCTGGAAAAAATCAAATCCCTGACGCTGCAACCTGCCACCGAATTTTTCCTTGATGAAGAGTCAATCGCCCGTTTCCGCGCCGGTTACCGCGAAACCTTTGGTGCTGTCCAGAAAGACGATCCATTATATGAATCCGTCTCCGAAGGCAGGCGCTACAGCGGCATGGATCACTGGCTCGCGCTGTTCCACGAAAAACTCGACACGCTGTTTGATTACGTTCCGGATGCATCCATCAGCTTCGATTACCATGCCGCCGATGCGCATGACGAACGCATCACGCATATCCGCGATTTCTATCAGGCCCGTAAAACACTGGAATCGGACTCTCTTAAAAAAGCCAAAAAGAGCGACGTCAGTCTCTCCGGCACAGTTTATCACCCGCTGCCCGTCGAACGTCTCTATATAGAAGACAGGGAATGGAAATCGCTCACAACAGAATCCGTTTCGCTTTCACCTTTCGGCTCGCCCGACGAACAAGCTTCCGGCGAAGCCAGAAAAGGCCGTGATTTTGCCGATATCCGCGCGCTGCCTGACGGCGACGTCTTCGGCGAACTAAAAAAACACATCTTCTCTTTGCAAAAGCCGGTTTTCATCGCCGCCTATTCCGAAGGCTCTAAAGAACGTCTGAAAGGCCTGATGAATCATGCAGGCATCGCTTCAAAGGAATTTGAATCTCTCAAAAAAATAGAGAAAGGCGATGTCGCTATCGGCATTCTCGCCCTCGAACATGGTTTCGCCGCTGATGATCTCGCCGTTATTACCGAGCAGGACATTCTCGGCGACCGTCTGGCGCGTAAATCCAAAAAACGCCGCAAGGCCGATAATTTCCTGACCGAAGTTTCCTCACTCAACGAAGGCGATCTCGTCGTGCACGTCGATCACGGTATCGGCCAGTTCATCGCGCTCGAAACGCTCGAAGCTGCCGGGACGATGCACGATTGCCTCAAGCTCGAATATGCGGGCGGCGACCGCCTGTTCGTGCCTGTCGAAAACATGGAAGTCCTTTCGCGCTTCGGCAGTAGTGAAGGCAACGTCCAGCTCGATAAGCTCGGCGGCGCAGGCTGGCAGGCGCGTAAATCGCGTGTAAAACAAGACCTCATGATCATGGCCGACCAGCTCCTCAAACTTGCCGCCGCGCGCACATTAAGAAAAGCCGAAAAACTCGACATTGATATCGGCATCTATAACGAATTCGCCGCGAAATTCCCGTACCAGGAAACAGAGGACCAGGAACGCGCTATCAACGATGTCATCGCAGACCTTGCGAGCGAACACCCGATGGACCGCCTGATCTGCGGCGACGTCGGCTTCGGCAAAACAGAAGTTGCGCTCCGCGCCGCCTACGTCGCCGCCAAAGACGGAGCGCAGGTCGCTGTCGTCGTACCGACCACATTGCTCGCCCGTCAGCACTATCAGAATTTCTCGAAACGCTTCGCCGGAACGGGAATTCGCGTCGATCAACTCTCTCGCATGGTCTCTGCACGCGATGCCGAGAAAACCCGAGAGGGATTGAAAGAGGGCAGCGTGCAAATCGTCATCGGCACGCACGCACTCTTCAGTGAAAGCGTCAAATTCGCCAATCTTGGCCTGCTTATTGTCGACGAAGAGCAGCGTTTCGGTGTCAAACAGAAAGAATGGCTGAAAGAAATCAAGAATAACGTTCATATTCTAACCCTGACTGCGACACCAATCCCAAGAACACTCCAAATGTCGCTCTCCGGCGTCAAGGATATGAGCCTGATCGCCACGCCGCCGGTCGACCGTCTCGCCGTGCGCACATTCATTTTACCTTACGATCCGCTGGTGATCCGTGAAGCCATCCTGCGCGAGCATTATCGCGGCGGCCAGACCTTCTATGTCTGCCCGCGCGTCAAGGACATGGACGATCTGCAAAAGCAACTCAGCAATCTCGTCCCCGAAGTTAAAATCATCTCCGCCCACGGCCAGATGTCGCCGACCGAGTTAGAGGACCGCATGAGCGCCTTCTACGACGGTCAATACGACATTCTTCTTGCCACCAACATCATTGAATCCGGCATCGACATCCCGACCGCCAACACCATGATCATTCACCGCGCCGATATGTTCGGCCTCGCGCAGCTTTATCAAATTCGTGGCCGCATCGGCCGCTCGAAAGTCCGCGCCTACGCCTATCTTACCTGGCCGCCGGGCCAGATACTGAATCCGAACGCCATGAAGCGCCTCGAGGTCATGGAAACGCTCGATACGCTCGGCGCAGGATTCCAGCTCGCCAGCCACGACATGGATATTCGCGGTGCCGGAAATCTGCTGGGCGACCAGCAATCCGGCCACATCCGCGAAATCGGCGTCGAGCTGTATCAGCAAATGCTGGAGGAGGCCGTCGCCGCCGCGCGCGAGGGCGTCGATTTCACCGAAGCGCCGGAACAAAAATGGGCGCCGCAGATCAATATCGGTACCTCCGTTCTTATTCCCGAAGATTACGTCGAGGATCTCGGGGTGCGCATGAGCCTGTACCGCCGCCTGTCCGATCTCGACACACAGGACGATATTGAATCCTTCGCCGCCGAACTGATCGACCGTTTCGGCAAGCTTCCCAAGGAAGTCGAAAACCTACTGGATATCGTCGCCATCAAGCAGCTCTGCCGCAAGGCCGGGATAGGGCAGGTAGAGGCGGGACCCAAAGGCGCCGTCATCGGTTTCCACAAGGACCGCCCGCCGAATATCGATGCATTGTTCAAATGGATCGGCGAAAAACGCGGCGGCGTGAAACTCCGCCCGCAGGACCAGAAACTCGTCGCCATACGTCACTGGGACAGCCCCTCGGAGCGCGTTAAAGGCGTGCAATCATTGATGAAAGAGCTCGCCGCCCTTTGATTTTGGCCGGATGACAGCCCCTCTGAATTGTG
The DNA here is from genome assembly GCA_017999645.1 of Alphaproteobacteria bacterium. GTDB lineage: Bacteria > Pseudomonadota > Alphaproteobacteria > Micavibrionales > Micavibrionaceae > UBA7657. Next base: position 130,022 of record JAGNLJ010000004.1, on the reverse strand, counting down.
CCATTATTATAAGTACAGCAAAGGAGCCGGCCATGTCCGAATACGCCGAACGCTATATCCGCGACGCCCTGAAAATATCGAAGGGCAATATCACGAAAGCCAGCAAGCAGTTGATCGAATGGGCGCTGGAAGACCAACGGCTCATGCATGCGCTGATCAAGCCGCACTTAAACGGCATCGTTGCGTATAATGTCGAGCGCGTCGCCTCCGGCCGCAGCGAAAAAGCCAAATCACTGGAGCCGCTCGCGCGTAAAGTCAAAAGTCAGAACACCAAGGATAAATTTGGCATGGAGCTTCTGAAAGCCGTTGTCGATGATCACGCCACCGTGTTCGGCTTCGAGGACCAGCCCGCCCGCCGCAAGAGCGCCTCGCAGGATCATATCGACGCCATTAAAAAACTCGCCAACACCCGGACCAAGTCCAAAAAAGACAAGTGAAGCACGGCGTCTCTCCCAAAAACTGGACGATTACATCTCCCATGGGGCAGGACGCATCGACGCGTTCCTATGCTCGCGTCGAAAAATCAGGCCGCGCCGCCATTCTCATGGACTGCTCGCTGGATGAAAGGCCCGATCATGGTCTTGATGATTACATCCGCATCGCCGAATGGCTGAACGGTATCGGCCTCAGGGCGCCTGAAATTTACGAGCGCGAGAAAAATTATCTCATCATCGAGGATTTCGGCAATATCTCCTTCAAAAAAGCCATGGAGCAAAACGGCCCCGATGAAATCTACAAGCTGGCCGCAGATGTGCTGGCCCATCTCCGTGAGCAGAAAAATCTTCCATCGATGCCATCCTATTGCGAAAGCAACATCCATAAAACTCATCGCCGCGTCATCGACTGGTATGTGCCGACGATCAAGCGCCGGAAAAATCCCGACGGACTTGCCGAGGAATATCTGGCGGTCTGGGCCGAAATCGAAAAAAATGCGTCCACGAGCACAGATAATTTCGTCCATGCCGACTACCATGTCGAAAATCTGATGTTCCTGCCGGACGGGAAGGGCCTGAAGCGCTGCGGCATTCTCGATTTTCAGGACGCGCTTCTTGGCTCAGGTCTTTATGATCTCGGCAATTTACTCGAAGACGTGCGCATCGATGTTCCGCCCGCTATCCGGCAAAAATATACATCCAAAGAGCCCGCATACCGCATTCTCACCACGCAATTTCACTGCCGTGTCGTTGGCCAGTTCATAAGGATGGCGGCGAAGGATTACAAAACCGGCTATCTGCAATATATTCCGCGCACGCAAGCCTATATCCGGGAAGCTCTGCAGGAGCCGATCCTGAAACCGCTCAAAAATTTCTTCGATAAAAAAGGAATTACGTTCGACACAAAACCCGACCTGACGGACATTAAATCGCTTGTACGTCCTGACGCGGTCTGACCAGCGCCAACCCCAGCATGAACCACAAAAACCGTGTATAAAGCAGTTCGTGGAACAGCGAAAAAATCCCGAAACATAAAAGAATAATCAGGACGCTGCGTGCAAATGTATCGTCCTTGGCTTTTTTCAGCAGCGCTGCCGCCATCAATACATACGACCCGGCAAAAACCAGGAAACCCATAATACCCATCTCACTCAAAATCCACAGCGGCGTGCAATCAATAACATCGAGAACCTTCCCGCTTTCCTGTCGCTGGAAATACAGCGCCGAGCCCAGCCCCGCGCCTTGAATCGGGCGCTCCCTGAACATCGCGAGTGCGCCCTTGATAATATCCATCCGCTCCGCATGCCCGTAGCCTTGTGCATCGTCCTGCTGTTCCACCAGCACATCCATGCCAGTCAGCGGCGCCCCTATAAAATTTTTCTGCTGCTCGGCGGAAAATACCAGGAAAAAGAGCGACAGCCCGATAGCCGCGCAGGGCAGGATAATTTTCAAACTCTTCCGCCAGTCAAGATAAACAAAAATCGCGAGCAGGAAAGCCGTGCAGACCCACAGCGTCCGTGACCCGTTAAAGATAAAAACCGCCGGGAACAGCAGCCAGAAAATATAAAACTCCGGTCCGGACTTCTTAAATCCCTGTGTGGTGACGAGCGCAGCGGCAGCAACGAGCAGAAAACCATAGGCATTGCGGTTACCCATGAAACCGCGCGCCGCTTCCCACGGACCGTAGGCACTGATCTCGATATCGAACATTTTAAAAACCTGGATCGCGATATCCCACGCCATCGCCGCTATCGCGAATAACACGAAGGCCCGGATAAAATAGGGCAGGGCTTCCCTGTGATTGGCCGCCAGCCACGCGCCCGCGCCGAAATACCCCATCAGCGCGAACCAGCCCGCCAGCTTGTTCGTCAGCGCCCAGCGGCTGATTTCGCCCTGCACGAAATATCCATTAACAAACGCGAAAATCATAACCGCGCTCATCAATATCGGCGCCAGCCAGCGAAACGGTTTTTCCCATTCCGGCCACGCGCCGCGTCGCCTCAAAAAAATCACACCGATAAATAACGCGGCGAGCGGCAGAAGAAAATCCGCCGCTGAAATTCTCAAGCCCGGGTAATCGCCGGAGGCCATAAAGGTAAGATTGATCTGGAGAGCGATGGCGAAAAGAACAGCAGCAAAAGCTGCGCCGTCGATTTTCCTAGCCGCGAACATGCACAGGCTGGCGCTTTTTATGCCGCCATTGCCGCAGGGCGTCCTGCGTTTCGTCGTCGACCAGCGCAGGAATTCCCGAAATCATCGCCGCGATCGTCGAGAGAATGCCAATCTGGACTGACGCCATGAACGCGGCCTCCAGCGGCATGTTGATCAGGCCGAGGCCGTACATGAACGCGCCCTCGCGGATGCCCCATCCGCCGTAACCCACGGGCAGGCTGGCGATCAATGTAATAATCGGAATAACCGCCAGGAAACGGATGAACGAGAAATCAGTACCGAGCGAGCTCATCACGATATAGACGGCGGCGAAATACATGATCTGGCCTATGAGCGATATACCGATGATCTTCGCCATTCTTTCCGTGTCCGTCAGCAACGCGCGGATATACTTATAACAGATAGCAATCCTGCGGTGTGAAAAGATGATGGCGCGGCGGTTCCGGTAAACGATGGACAGCATGACAATCGTAAGCCCCACCAGCATGAGCGAAACGAAAACAGTCGAGGCATTCAGCAAAGCAGGGTGAAAGACGCCATTCAGGAACGGCATGAACAAGGCCGCCAGGATCAACAGCGCCAGCAGGGTCATACCCCGGTCGATCAGCGCCGCCGCCAGCGATTTCATCAGTGTAAAACCGTGGCTCATGGTCAGGCCGATGCGCGCGACAATTCCGCCGAGCGAAGTAATGAAAACATAATTCGCCAGGAAGCTGACCGCCGTGATCCGCACCGAAGTGGGAAAACGCATGGGCTGCGGCGTGTCTGCGTTCATCAGCAGCATCCAGCGGGCCGAAAGAGCGCCAAGCTGCAGGAAAATGAACACAAGCGCATAACCCCATGTAACCGGGTGAATATTTTCAGCCATCAGGCGAAGCTGGCTCTTATCCACCTGCAGCACCAGGATCGCCATAATGGCGGCTGAAAACAGGAATTTGATGAGGAGGGTTCTGCGGCTCATAGTTCGACTATATTTAAGGGCTGAAACCTTGCCGCACAAGCCTTTTAATGGCGTGCCAACAGCTTATTTTGGTTGTTTACACAATAAAACATGCATCGGCTCGCTTGATTCGGAAACTTCATTACCATATGCTGCGGGCGTTTTACGGAGTTTACGAGAATGTCCATAACTGCCAATCGCTTAAGCCGCATCAAACCTTCGCCCACACTGGCCGCCACCAACAAGGCCGCCGAGCTCAAGGCCGCTGGCAAAGATATTATCGGCCTCTCGGCAGGCGAGCCCGATTTCCCGACCCCCGATTTCATCAAGGAAGCGGCCTATACGGCGATTAAAAACAATAAAACCAAATATACCGCCGTCGACGGCACGCCTGAGTTGAAAGACGCCATCATAGGCAAGTTCAAGCGCGACAATAAACTGGAATACAAACGCGAAAACATCACTGTCGGCACCGGCGGCAAGCAAGTGCTCTATAATGCGCTCATGGCCTCGCTCAACCCGGGCGATGAAGTCATCATACCCGCGCCGTACTGGGTTTCGTATCCCGACATGGTCATGCTGGCGGAAGGCACGCCTGTCTTCATCGACTGCACGGAAAATAATGGCTTTAAACTCCAGCCCGCCGATCTGGAAAAAGCGATCACCAAAAAAACCAAGTGGATCATCCTGAATTCACCGTCCAACCCCTCCGGCGCGGCCTATACACGCGACGAGATGAAATCACTCACCGACGTGCTTATGAAACACGAGCATGTCTATGTCATGACCGACGATATCTACGAGCATATCGTCTATGACGGTTTCCAATTTTGCACGCCCGCTGAGGTCGAGCCCGGTCTGTTCGACCGCACCTTTACCGTCAACGGCGTTTCAAAATCCTATTCCATGACCGGCTGGCGCATCGGCTTCGGGGCAGGGCCTAAGGAACTGATCAAAGCGATCAGTATCATCCAGAGCCAGAGCACCTCGAACCCATCATCGGTTTCACAGGAAGCATCCGTCACCGCGTTGAACGGCGACCAGTCCTTCCTGAAGGAGCGCAATGAAAGCTTCCAGCGTCGCCGCGATCTCGTCGTCAAAATGCTGAACGAGGCAGAGGGAATTTCCTGCCGCACACCCGAAGGTGCGTTCTACGTCTATCCGTCCTGCGCGGGCGCTATCGGGAAAACAACGCCGCAGGGTAAAGTGATTCAAACCGATGAAGATTTCTCGAATTACCTCCTGGAATCCGAAGGCGTCGCTTGTGTGCACGGCGCGGCGTTCGGTCTTTCGCCGTTCTTCCGCATTTCCTATGCGACGTCTGATAAAGTTCTGGAAGATGCCTGCAAGCGCATCCAGCGCGCCTGCGCAGCATTAAAAGGTAAAGCCCAGGCGGCTTAAACTCTTATCTTTTCCAGGCCGAAGAATCGCCGCATGTCTTTCATCAGCGTTCTTTTTTCAGGGACATTCTGGTCGCGATTGCGCACGAGGATGTTGCATATCTCGTCAAAGCTGTTTTTATTTTCCTCAAGCGTTTCCTCGAAAAAGTTTCTTAGTTTTTTCAGGTTCTCGGGCCGCGCATCGTCGATCTGCGTGCTCGGATTTTTCGGGTTGTTGATCTCCGGGATCAGCGACTTGTTGAAGGTATAAATATTCCCCTTCATTTCCTGCGCGAAACTTTCGATCAACGCTGTCTCCGAAGCATGAAACAGAATATTAATCAGCGGCAAATCGTTGGTCGGGTCAACAACGCCAAGCCCGCCAAAACTGTTCCAGTCATCTTTCTTGAACGAGCGCAGCGTGTGCCCGGTCCCGAGGATGATCATCGTCAATTTAGAATCCGGCGGCACATGCTGGCGGATTGCGCCGTGATAACTGATGCAAGGATTGTCGAAGATACTGCCGTCAATCCCCGCATATTCAATCGTCTTGCGCCGGTTCTTGCCGTACACCACCGTGAAATTGTGGCAGGGGAAATAGGTCGGCGCCGCGCAGCTCGCCAGAATCGCATCGTAAATAGAAACATCCGGCGTCGGGTAAAGCGCCATGCCGGTCTTGATATTTTTGAGCCAGACTGCGTATCCGCCCTGGTCGACGAAATTGTTCTGTGTGTGGACGGGCGCGTTACCGGTTTCGCCAACTTCTTCCACCGCCTGCAACCCGTCGCCATCAAGATTGTAAACGGGGATAATCAAACTTTTCAGCGTGTCGGTCAGTTTCGCGTCGCCATACATCGCGCGCAATGATTTCTGAAGATGTCCCGGGTGATAATGCCCCTGCCGGAACAATTTTTTCATCTGCCCGATTTTCATCGTGCGGTTGTTGAAATCATGCACGAAGGCGCGGAATTCGCGGAACCTGTCGTGCGGGAAAATCTTCAGTCCCTCGCGCTCATAAAACTGCACCATCTGCGACGCGCGGTATTTCGGCCGCGTCGGGTCGTTAGGCGAGGGCATGTTCAGCGCGGCATTTAAAATCGCGCCCGTCGATGGCCCGGTGAAAATATCGACCATGTCGGTCATCGCCAGGCCGGTGACCTCTTCGATCCGCGCCATGAAATGCGCCGGGATCAACCCGCGCATGCCGCCGCCGTAATTGAACAGGGCAATCGTTGTCTTGGAAGGTCGGGGAGTGCCCGGAACGGAAGGAGCAATCATTTAACAGATATATCAAAAAAAAACCGGACCATAAAGGTCCGGCGAGTTGAACAGGGAGGTTTCACGTCTGGGAGACGTAAGAACCCTTGCGGGTCCTTTTCGACGCAATGTGTGGCGTCGATGCGTGAGTTTATATACTTTTCCAGCCATAAGGCTCTACGGCCAATTCGCGATGTCAGCCATGCATTTTATGCATGGGATAAAAAAATAATCTTTAAAATCAATGTTTTAGCTGTTTGATTCCGGAGGCCGAAGCGCGAAAGGAGTCGCCTGTATGTGCTCCAGCAGGAAGTCGCGGAATGCCGTCAGGCGGCGCGAATTGCGCCGCTCCTCGGCATAAATGAAGTACATATCAACCGGCGGACGCTCCAGCCGGGGCAATACGGCCTCCAGGGATTCGTCGCTCGCGATCAGGTAATCGGGCAGCACCGCGAGCCCCGCGCCGGTTTTTACTGCCTGGTGAATCGCCTGCATGGAGTTCGTTTTCATCAGATTATTGGCCGTGCGCTCGTTCACGCCCGCAACTTCGAACAACCAGTTCGGATTTGAGAACGGCCAGGTGATATTTTCCGGCACGCCGATCAGCCTGTGGTTTTTCAACTCGTTCACAATTTTTGGACGTCCGTATTTCTCGAAATACGATTTCGAGCCGCAGATGTGAAAGTGAATCGAGGCGAGGTGGCGGTGAATCAAATCCGATTCCGTCGGCTTGCTGAGGCGCAGGGCCGCATCCGCTTCCTTGAGATTGATTTTGAGAATTTTATCGTCGACGAGAATCGTCAACTGGATATCGGGATAGGTTTCCCGGAACTGCACGAGCTTCTGCGCGAGCCATGTCGAGGCGACGAATTCCGAAACCGTGATCGTCAATTGCCCTTCCGGGCGCTTGCGCGTATCGCCAAGCTGTCCCTTGACCACCGAAAGCCGGTGAAAAATATCTTTCGTCGTCTCATAAAGAATTTCGCCTTGCTCGGTGAGCACAAGGCCGCGTGCGTGACGTCTGAATAATCCGACTCCAAGATTTTCTTCAAGTGTCGCGATCTGGCGCGATACGGCTGGCTGGCTGAGGGAAAGCGCTTTGCCTGCGCCCGTCAGGCTTCCTGACTCGGCGACGGCGTGAAAGATGCGGAGCTTGTCCCAGTCCATATTATTCCGCGGCTTCCGCCTGTTTTTTATCGTTTACGTGCGCGGCCAGGAACCTGTCAGCTTCCAGCGCCGCCATGCATCCCATGCCGGCCGCCGTGACAGCTTGTCTGTAAACATGGTCGGCCACGTCGCCCGCTGCGAACACGCCCGGAATCTCCGTCGCCGTGGAATCCGGCGCTTTGATGATGTATCCGCTTTCATCCATCTTGAGCTTACCCTTGAACAATTCCGTCGCCGGGTCATGGCCGATCGCAACAAACAATCCATGTGCGGTGAAATCGCTTTGCTTGCTGGTCTTGATGTTTTTCAGCTTAAGGCCCGTCATCCCGCTCGCATCACCGACAACTTCCTCGATCACCGTGTCCCAGAGAACATTGATCTTCGGATTTTTGAATAATCGGTCCTGCAGAATTTTTTCAGCCTTCAGTGAATCGCGGCGGTGAATGAGTGTGACCTTCGAGCAGAAATTCGTCAGGAATATCGCTTCTTCCGCCGCCGTGTTGCCGCCGCCGACAATCGCGACCTCTTTGCCTTTGAAGAAAAACCCGTCGCATGTCGCGCAGGCCGAAACGCCCTTGCCGCGGAATTTTTCCTCGCTCGGCAACCCAAGCCATCGGGCCTTCGCGCCCGTCGCAATAATCAACGTATCGCCTGTATAAACCGTGCCGCCATCGCCCGTCGCACGGAAGGGGCGGGAATTCAGATCGACATTGGTGATGTAATCCGTAACCAGTTGTGTGCCCACATGTTCGGCCTGAGCCTTCATCTGCTCCATCAGCCACGGGCCCTGGATCACATCTTTGAATCCGGGATAATTTTCGACATCCGTCGTCACCATCAACTGGCCGCCGGGCTCATGCCCGGTCACAAGAATAGGCTTCAGATTCGCGCGCGCCGCGTAAATCGCGGCGGTGTACCCGGCCGGGCCGGATCCGATAATCAGGACTTTGGAATGCAAATTGGTCATATTTACCCCTGTAGTAAATTACATTTCTCAGGCCCGATGTCCAGCCATCCGGGCCCTTATTTCATCGGCTATTTTCTGCGAATCCCGTAAGGGCTCATAGCTCCAGCTCTCTAACCTGCTGTCGAAGGGGCGGGTGATTCCTTTTTGCCGCAGGTTTTCATGCAATTGATCCAGCCGCTTTGATCCGCCCTTGAGCGAAATCACGTAAACCGGTTTTCCCGTCGTCGCGGCATCGGACAGCATCGACGCGCTGTCTTCCGTCACAATTATAAAATCCGCCCACGCCAGCATGCCGAAATACGGATTCTCGCCTGTACCATCCCAGAAGAAAATATCTTCTTCTCCGTAACCCCGGCGAAAGCCGGGGTCCAGTAAACCATCGCGCAAAATCTTCGCATTCTCTTCACCGGTTCTCCTCGACGTCGTCACCATCAATCCGGCACCCAGTTTTTTCAACTGCGCGGCCAGATTCTGCGTAATTTGTTTTGTCATCTTATGTGACTTGCTGTCGCCACCCACCAGCACCGCCACGCGAGGGCCTTTCAGTTTTCCTAACGCGCTGGATTTCTCCCGCGCCGCCGCCAGTTTTTCCGGCGTGATTCTGTTTGGGCTCGCATCCGTCACGATTACATTGCTTCCACGCGTCGGGTCGTGTGCGGGGAGGGCGACAAGATCGAACTGCGCGGGTGAAACCCGCGGGTCCTGAATCTGTACCGTGAAAGTTTTTCCGTTACTGGCTTTTCTAATGTAACGCGAAGTGGCAATGCTCTTGCGCCCGCTGGCGATCACCAGGTCCGGCCATGGCGGCGATAAAGCGGGCTCGAAAATTCCCGCATGTTCAAACCCCAGCCACGGCGAAAAACTCTTCCACGGCTGGTGCAGTGTAATGCGCTTTACCTCGGCTGAAACGCCCAGCGCCTCGGCCACGCCAAGGCATTGATTTTCCGTTCCGGCCATGCCCTCTGTAATGATCCAGCACTTCATTGTTCGAGTCGTCTTTCAACCATGAGCTGTCAAGCGATAAGTTTCGTAATATTTAAAAAAGAAAAGCCTTGCATCAACCCTCGCGCAACTTTATATCAAACCCGGTATTAATTCTAAAATCCTTATTTAAAGGGCAGTGATTATTCATGCGCCGTTCCAAACTAGACAAAATCGACAAAAAAATCCTCCGCGATCTTCAGGACAATGGCCGCATCACCAATGTCGAATTAGCCAAAAACGTAGGCATCTCCGCGCCGCCATGCCTTCGCCGTGTGCGTGCACTGGAGGAAGCCGGCTACATCAAAAGCTACCACGCCCATTTAAGCCCTTCCACACTGGGCTATACCGTCAGCGTTTTCGCGATGGTCAAGCTCAACAGCCACGCTGAAAACGAACTCTCGAAATTCGAGAAGCAGGTCCGTGAATGGCCGATGGTTCGCGAATGTCACATGCTGGCCGGCGAGGTTGATTTCATCCTCCGTATCGTCGCCCGCGATTGGGATAGCTACCAGAGCTTCCTGACAAATGAACTGACGAAAATGGCAAACGTCACGTCGGTGAAATCGTCGCTGGCAATTCGCTCGATCAAGGAAGATCCCGGCGTTCCGATTGATGAGTAGTAGTCCTTACTTGTATTTCACTTCCGCGATTTCATAACATTTTTTACCGCCGGGTGTGCGCACCTCGACGGAATCGCCGACCGTTTTTCCGATCAGCGCGCGCGCGATAGGGGCGGTGATGGAAATTTTTTTCTTCTCGGCGTTGGCTTCGTATTCACCGACGATCATGTAGGTCTCTTCAACGTCCGTATCTTCATCGATAATTTTCACCGACGCGCCGAACTTCACCACGTTGCCCGACATCGTCGCCGGGTCGATGATCTGCGCCTTGCTGGTGACGGCCTCGAGTTCCTTGATGCGGCCCTCGATGAAGCTCTGCTGCTCCTTGGCCGCGTGATATTCCGCGTTCTCGGACAAATCGCCATGCGCGCGCGCCGTCGCAATCGCCTCGATGATCGCCGGGCGCTGGACCGATTTCAGGTTCTTCAGTTCGGCCTCAAGGTCTACTAAACCCTGCGGCGTCATCGGGATTTTTTCCACGTATGCTTCCTTTTTACAGCAATATCCCGGCGCAAGCCGGGATGGCTTTAAAGATAGGGGGGTTAGGCCATTTCGTCAATCACGCCGTCTTGCGGCGCTTTTGGGGCGTAGATTCCGGCTTTTCCGCTGGTTTTGGCGCTTCGAAATAGCTCTGCAGCGGCGCGACCTCGATTTCCTTGGCCTTCACAGCTTGGATCGCCTGCACCGCCGCATTCGCCGCCGTCAGCAGCGTGTAATAGGGAATCTTGTTCATCAAAGCGAGGCGACGGATATTAGTCCCGTCGGCAACCGCCTGCGACGATTTCGCCGTGGTGTTGATCATCAGCGAAATTTCCCCGTTGATGATCGCATCGCCAATGTGCGGCTGGCCTTCCATCACCTTGTTAATGCGTTTGACCTTCAGGCCTTTTTCTTTCAGGAAGCGCGCCGTGCCGCCGGTGGCGACGAGTTCGAACCCGACATCGGCCAGTTCCTTTGCGATCGGGGCGAGGGCTTCCTTGTCCACATCCTTGACCGAGAGGAATACTTTTCCGCCCGTCGGCAGGCGCGTGCCCGCCGCAAGAAACGCCTTCGCGAGAGCGTGGCTGACATCCGTATCCAGCCCCATCACTTCGCCCGTTGATTTCATTTCCGGTCCGAGCAGCGGCTCGACGCCCGGGAAACGGTTGAACGGGAACACCGGCGCTTTCACCGCGTGGTGGTTCGGGTTCATGCCTTTCAGCATGCCTTTGAAGTCTGCAAGCTTCTCACCTGCCATAATGCGTGCGGCAAGTTTTGCAACTGGAACGCCCGTCGCCTTCGCGACGAACGGCGCCGTGCGTGACGCGCGCGGATTGACTTCAAGAATATAAATGTCGAGCACGCCGGATTCATCGTTCTTGCGCACGGCAAACTGCACGTTCATCAGGCCTTTAACTTTAAGCGCCTTCGCCAGCGTTACCGTCTGCGCCTCGATTTCCTTCACCGTTTCGGCGGGAAGCGAGTGCGGCGGCAATACGCAGGCCGAGTCGCCCGAGTGAATCCCGGCTTCCTCGATATGCTCCATAATGCCCGCGACATAAACATCCGTGCCGTCGGCCAGCGCATCGACATCGACTTCAATCGCGGATTTCAGATAACGATCCAGCAGAACCGGGTCATCACCCGAAACCTTCACTGCGGTTTTGATGTATTGCTTCAGTTCTGTCTTGTTATGGACGATCTGCATCGCCTGACCGCCGAGAACGTAAGAGGGACGAATAACAATCGGGAAGCCGATGTCATCGGCAATCTCTTCCGCTTCCTTCGCCGATCTCGCCAGGCCGTTCGGCGGCTGGCGCAGTTTCAGTTTTTTCAAAAGTTTTTGAAATCTCTCGCGGTCTTCGGCAAGGTCGATTGCATCCGGGTCCGTTCCCAAAATCGGAATACCTGCTTTCTGTAGCGGGTGGGCGAGTTTCAAAGGCGTCTGTCCGCCGAGCTGGACGATCACGCCTTTGACTGTGCCGCTTTGCTGTTCGGCCGTGATTAGTTCAACCACATCCTCTTCCGTCAGCGGCTCGAAATAAAGTCTGTCCGACGTATCGTAATCCGTCGAAACCGTTTCCGGGTTGCAGTTGACCATGATCGTTTCATAACCCGCCTCGCGCAACGCGTAACTTGCATGCACGCAGCAATAATCGAATTCGATACCCTGGCCGATCCTGTTCGGCCCACCGCCGAGGATGATGATCTTTTCCTTGTCGCTCGGATCGATCTCGCTCTCTGGCTCGTTAATCCCGTCGCCCTCGTAGCAGCTATACATATAAGGCGTCGAAGAGGGGATCTCCGCCGCGCACGTATCCACGCGCTTGAACACAGGGTGCACATTATGTGTTTTACGGGCCTTGCGTACCTGCGCTTCGGTCACATTCATCAGGATGGCAAGACGCGCATCCGAGAATCCGAGTTTCTTGAGTCTTACCCATCCTTCGCGGTCGGTTGGCAGGCCCTTGGCTGTAATTCCTTTTTCCGCATCGACGATATTCTTGATGCGCTCCAGGAACCACGGATCGTATTTGCACGTGTCGTGAATTCTCTCCAGAGAAATACCGTGCCGGATCGCGTCAGCGATATGAAGAATACGCTGCGGCGTCGGCAGCGCAACGGCGGCCAGTATCGCATCTGTAACCGATTCCGGATTTGCCGGGTCGGCGTTCAGAATGGGCATCGGGTCTAAACCCGTCAAACCTTTTTCCAGCGAACGCATCGATTTCTGTAGCGACTCTTCGAAACTCCGCCCGATCGCCATAACTTCACCGACCGATTTCATCGACGTATTCAGCAGCGGCTTCGCGCCCTTGAATTTCTCGAACGCGAAACGCGGCACTTTCGTCACCACATAATCAATCGTCGGCTCGAACGAGGCTGGCGTGCGCCCGCCCGTGATATCATTTTTGAGTTCATCCAGCGTATAACCCACCGCCAGCTTCGCCGCGATCTTAGCAATAGGGAAACCCGTCGCCTTCGACGCCAAAGCTGACGAGCGCGACACGCGCGGATTCATCTCGATCACAATCATGCGGCCATCCGCCGGGTTGATCGCGAATTGCACGTTCGATCCGCCGGTTTCAACGCCGATCCCGCGCAACGTCGCAATCGAGGCATTCCGCATGATCTGGTATTCTTTATCCGTGAGCGTCATCGCCGGGGCGACGGTGATGGAATCGCCCGTGTGCACGCCCATCGGGTCGACATTTTCAATCGAGCAGACGATGATGCAATTGTCGTTCTTGTCGCGAACGACTTCCATTTCATATTCTTTCCAGCCAAGGAGCGACTCCTCGATCAAAACTTCTGTCGTCGGCGAGGCGTCCAGACCGCTGTAAACAATTTCCTCGTACTCTTCCTTGTTGTACGCAATCCCGCCGCCTGTGCCGCCGAGTGTAAAGGAAGGACGGATAATCGCGGGCAGCCCGACATATTCCAGCGCCGCTTCGGCCTCATCGATCGAATGAATGGTTTTGCTCCGCGCCGATTCAAGCCCGAGCCTGTTCATGCACTCTTTGAATTTATTCCGGTCTTCGGCCATTTCGATGGCCTCGCGGTTCGCGCCGATCAGTTCGATGCCGAGCCTCTCGAGCGTTCCATCTTCCGCCAGCGCCAGCGCCGTATTCAGTGCTGTCTGCCCGCCCATGGTCGGCAGCAGTGCGTCAGGACGTTCCTGCTCTAAAATCTTGGCAACAACACCTGGCGTGATCGGCTCGATATAAGTCGCGTCCGCCATCTCCGGGTCGGTCATGATCGTCGCCGGGTTCGAATTGATGAGAACAATTCTATAGCCTTCCTCGCGCAGCGCCTTGCAGGCCTGCGTTCCCGAATAATCGAATTCGCACGCCTGGCCGATGATGATGGGCCCGGCCCCGATGATCGCGATTGATTTTATGTCGGTACGCTTAGGCATTGTTCCTCAGTTCCTGACGTTCTTGCGTCTGTAATTTTTATGTTCGCTTTGTCCCGGCACGGGGATGAATGTATCCGTTTCCGGGTCGTGTTTTTTCAGTGTTCCTGTCTCCAGTTCAAACAGCCACGGCACAATCTCCAGCGATCCGTCTTTGAGCAGCGATTTAACACTCGGATAGGTTTTGAGATTCTTGACGCTGAGCATCACGAGCTGCTCTTCCATCTTGTGCAATAACGCATCGTGATCGAGGCTGGGTCCGCCTTGTGCCTTCGCCTTCGCAAGGGCGGTCTGCGCCACATCGATGAAGTCCGAAATTTCCGGGTCGTCGATTTTATCGACCAGCGCCTGGACCGCGCCGCATCGTGTATGCCCGAGCAGGATAATTTTACGCACCTTGCAGTGATGCAGGGCGAATTGCAGGCCCGCCGCCAGCGCCGTGCCTTTTGTGTAAGGCCTGACAATCGCGCCCATCGCTTTGTAGGCCATGAATGTGCCGGGGGCGGGGCGGAAGATCGTGCCGGGGTTGGAACGGGAGTCGATACAGGAAATGATGAAATATTCCGGGTTCTGGCCTTCCTCGACCAGCTTGCCCATGACGTTCGACTCGCTGTCGTAAGCGTCGGCGCAGAATTCCTTGAAGCCTTTCAGCAGCGTTTCCGTCATGCCGCCTTCGCTTTCTTGATATTATCGACGAAACGCTCGAACAGATAATGACTGTCCTGCGGGCCGGGTGACGCCTCAGGGTGATATTGCACTGAGAACACGGGCTTGCCTTTAACTCTTAAACCTTCATTTGAACCATCGAACAGGCTCACATGGGTCACTTCCACATCTTGTGGCAGCGACTCAGAAATCACGTGGAAGCCATGGTTCTGGGATGTAATTTCGACCTTGCCGGTGGTCAGATCCTTCACCGGCTGGTTCGCGCCGCGGTGACCCAGATTCATCTTCGTCGTTTCACCGCCCAGCGCCAGCGCCAGCATCTGGTGCCCGAGGCAAATCCCGAAAATCGGGATGTTCCTGGTCAAAAGCGCCTTGATCATCGGCACGGCATATTTGCCCGTCGCCGCCGGGTCGCCCGGGCCGTTCGACAGGAAAACCCCGTCCGGCTTGTGGCTCATGACATCCTCGGCGCTCGAATTGCCGGGCACTACGACAACCTCGCATCCCGCAGCGGCCAGACATCTCAGGATATTCCGCTTCGCGCCGTAATCGACCGCCACGACCTTGAATTGCGGCTTGTCCTGCTTCTGATAACCCTGGCCGAGCACCCATTGCGCCTCGTCCCATTTATACATCTGCGTGCAGGAAACCTCCTTGGCGAGATCCATGCCCTCCAGCCCCGGCCAGCTCTTCGCTTCTTCATGCAGGGCCTTGAGGTCGAATTTCCCGTCCGGCGCATGACAGATAATCCCCACCGGCGCGCCGCCGTCGCGGATCAGGCGGGTGAGGGCGCGTGTGTCCACGTCGCAGATGCCGGGTAAATTGTAGCTTTTCAGCCATGTGTCGAAATGCTTCTGCGAGCGCCAGCTTGAGGGGTTGGTAATGTCCTCGCGCACGATCAGGCCCCGGCTGGCCGGGTTCACGGTTTCGATGTCTTCATCGTTGGTGCCGACATTGCCGATATGGGGGAATGTAAAATTGATAATCTGGCCGGCGTAGCTCGGGTCGGTGAGAATCTCCTGGTACCCGGTGATCGAAGTGTTGAAACAGATCTCGCCTACAGCCTTGGAAGGAGCCCCGAAACCCTTGCCCCATATGACTTTTCCGTCAGCCAGAATAATCACCCCGGTCGCGTTTCGGGGTTGTTTTGAGGCCTTTAAACTTGTCATTGTTGCTGGTCTTTCTAGCTTGATGCCGCTAGAAAAAGATTTAATAATCACTTTGGACCTAAAAGGAAAGAAAAATCGTGAGCAAACGCACAGAATTCAACGACGCCCTCAAGACCGCCATGAAAGGCGGAGACCAGGTTGCCGTCGGCACCATCCGCCTCATCAACGCGGGCCTCAAGCAAAAGGACATCGACGCGCGCCCGTCTGGGAAAGAAGTCACAGACGCTGATATCCTCTCCATGCTCCAGGGCATGATCAAGCAGCGTAAAGAGTCGATCACCATCTTCCGCGACAACAAGCGCGAGGACCTCGCCACGAAGGAAGAGGCCGAGGTCAAAGTCATCGAGCGTTTCCTCCCCGCGCAGAAGAGCGATGCCGAAGTCGAAGCCATCGTCGTCAAGCTCATCGCCGAAACTGGCGCCGCATCTCAAAAAGACATGGGCAAGGTCATGGGCGCGCTCAAGGCCCAGTACGCAGGCCAGCTCGACATGGGCAAGGCCGGTGCGGTCGTGAAGCAGAAGCTGGGTTAATCGTCATTGCGAGGAAGCCGTTAGGCTGACGAAGCAATCCAGACTTAAAATGGATTGCTTCGCTCATGTTGTTCGCTCGCAATGACGGCATTGATAAACTGATATGCTGCGAATATATTCCTTTTCATGAAAATTCTAAAAGCCCCGTCACTGTCGGAACTCCCGAACCGCCCGCTGAAGGCCACCGACATCGTTCCGCCGGTCGAGATATCCGAAACGCCGGCGGCGGAACAAATCCTCCGCGCAAACGTGCTTGCCAACGCTAACAATGCCGAGCTTGAAATCGTCCGCAAGGCGCTGCAGTTCAGTTTTGTCGTCTACGATCCGCTCGATCATCTGGCCGAAGAACTCAAGGGCGCGGAATTCACGCACGCTCAGAAAATACAAGGGCGCCTCACCGGCACACAGGCAATCGCCTGCCTTAAAGACAAAACCGCCTGCATCGCTTTTCGCGGCTCCTCCAGTCCGCTCGACTGGGTCTACGATTTTCTCCTCATCCCGTTCTACTGGCCGATCCGCCATTTCGGTTTCGGAACGGCGTGGTTCAGCGTTCGTGGACAGGTTCGCAAATGGCTCGCTTCGCTTCCCGCTGATGTTGAATCCGTGACGCTCTGCGGCCATTCGCTCGGCGGCGGCATCGCGCACATGGCGGCGCTGGGTCTTGCCCGCGATTTTCCGCTCGGTTCCGTCGTTACCTTCGGCGCGCCGAAGGCCTGTTTCCTCGGCACGGCAGACCGCTATACAAAAGCAACCATCAAAGGCTCAGACAAAACGCTCGGCGACATCACGTATTCCGTCGTTAACCAGCGCGACATCGTCTGCAAGGTTCCGTTCAGTTTCCTCGGATACCGCACTGTCGGAAAACTGATCTACATCGATTACACCGGCGCCGTCCATCACGGCGAAGGCGCGCGCGAAATACGCGAAAAAAATTCCAACATGGACATGGATTTTCTTTTGAACTTCATGGAGGAGGAAAAAATCCAGGCCCTCGGCCCCCACAGCGACTCCACCGAGAAATTCTACTACAACATGCGCCGCACATTTGCCTGGATCGGCAAGAACATGCCGCCGCTCAAAAACATCATCCTGCCATCACTCATGTATATTTTATTCTCGATGTATTTCATGCGCTCCGGCCTCGCGCATCTCGGCGACAAATATATGGACGTGTTCATGGAGCCGTCCCCGTCCCCATCTTCTTCATGGAAATACACGCCGTACCAGAAAACGAAATTCCAGAAATATTTCTCGTTTGTTGTGCGCCTCGTTCTCGGCGCCGTTCTTCTCGGCGGATTCCTTACAGGCCTGTTCTACATCGCCATGTGGTCCACCTCACAGGCCTGACGCAAG
Source organism: Alphaproteobacteria bacterium (assembly GCA_017999645.1). Lineage (GTDB taxonomy): Bacteria > Pseudomonadota > Alphaproteobacteria > Micavibrionales > Micavibrionaceae > UBA7657. The sequence goes on along the minus strand of JAGNLJ010000004.1, from coordinate 112,489 downwards.
GGCAGGGATGACGCCATCGTCATTACGAGGAAGCCGGTAGGCTGACGAAGCAATCCATTCCTGTCATTTTCGCACATTAAGTTGACATAAAAACTGGATATGTGTAAAACCGGTTCAGTATTACTGGAGTTATTAATGTATCAGTCACTTGCTCAAAATATTTTGAATACAGCCCATGCCATGAATAAAAATCGTGCGGATTTTTTTCGCGGCAGGGCAAAATCTATTTTTCAAAGCCCTGCTGCGCAGATCAACCCGGAGGTTGCACTTATGTTTGCAGCTCAGGTTACACCGTTATATCAGGACATCACAGATATTTCGTCTCATTTGTCTTCCTCAATGCGGTTCGCGCTTGATCATCGTGTAGGGGCTGCTGTTGCTAAAATGGATCGCACGCCGACGGAAACTCTTTTGCGGGCTTACAAATTTGCCAAACTTCCTTTTCCCAAAACATGGATTGAATATTCTACTCCGGGTGATATGGACAGGTTTGGCTGGCTTCTTGAAACAGTTTCGGGGGGAATTTCTTTAAAAAATGTAGGATCTATCAGCAATCTTAATCACCTGCCGATGTATATGAAAGGCAAAAACCATTATTTAATATCAGAAGAAGGTTTTAAATTTTTTACACCGTTGAAAGGACCTGTGGAATTTGTGCACGCAGCTGAAGATACTAGGAATTCCATGTGCCGTATCGTGATGAGTGTTTTGCTTTTATTGAATAGCAGATCGAACATTATTCAGCCTATGGAGCCAGAAGAAAATTATTCCAGGTTGAATATAAAAAGAAGAAAAAACGGTCAGCCTGATATTCTATCAATGCATAACATTCAGTTTGATGTATCGAGGCTTTTAAAAGAAAGCCCGGCAATGTCGGAAAAAGAAGCTTCCGAGTCCATGGCGGCAGCTCTTGTTCGGGGTCATTTTAAAGTCAGGCGTACGGGCGTGTTCTTCTGGAGTCCCTATGTAAGGGGGGCGTCTTCACCCGAACAAAAACAAAAAATCATGAACGCGCGTTTGCAAAATGACGAAAGAACTATTTTGAAATCTGGGGAATGTGCTTTACCCAATGCAAGCACATTGGAATTCAACCCGCTGTCGTAATCATCTTTGAAGTGCCTGAATAAAAAACCGCCCCTGATGAAGGGGCGGGCTTTTTTATCACGCGTCAGCGATGTTTACTTAAAAAGGCTTTTGAAGGCGCAAATAAGGGACTTAAACGTGATCGGCTTGAAGCAGCGATCCTCGTCGTTCATCATATTTGAGTTCAAGTCTTTATCATAAGCGTTTGTCATTTTTTGCCTTTCCGCCACTAACGTTTCTTAGGGGCTAAAGTTGCAAGTATTATGCCAAATGGCGGCTTTGTTCTGGCCTTTAATACACAAAATCGTCGCTGATTTCTCAGGACGATTTAAGGACTTTCCTCATATAGCCGAAACAGGCCTGCATCATCTCCTGCCAGGAGGAAGCTGTGCATTGTTCTCCGTACACGATAACGTTGAATTTTTTGTTCTGTGTAAAGATCTTGGGCATGTTTTGGTCGCCGTTTGGTTCTCTTTTTTAACGAATTATTAATAGATATATATACTTTTTTTGTGCACTTTGCAAGTTTTTTGGCCGTTCCCTTAATGTTCCACGTGAAACATTTTCCGTAGGGTAATCGCCGTGCTATGAATTCCCTATGACGATTCCCCCGCGTTTTCTCGACGATATCCGCTCCCGGCTGTCGCTTTCCGATGTCATCGGAAAACGCGTGCGCCTGACCCGGGCCGGGCGGGAATATAAAGGATGCTGTCCGTTCCACAAGGAAAAAAGCCCATCCTTCACCGTCAATGACGACAAGCAGTTTTTCCATTGTTTCGGCTGCGGCGCGCACGGCGATGTCATCGGATTCGTGATGCGCTACGAAAATCTTTCTTTCATCGAGGCGGTGGAGAGTCTGGCCGGGCAGGCGGGCCTGCAGGTTCCCAAACCCAGCCCGCAGGACATCCAGAAGGCCGAAAAGGCCCGCGACCTCCATGCCCTGATCGATTCCGCGACGCGCTGGATGGAGGAACAACTCTTCGCGCCCGCCAATAAGGAAATTCTGAATTACCTGACGGGCAGGGGCCTCTCTAAAGAAACCATTCAGTCTTTCCGCATCGGCTATGCGCCGCCGGACAGGCAGGCGCTCAGGAAATTTCTGATCGCTGAAAAATTCACCGACGAACAAATTTTCGAAGCCGGCCTCGTCAGAAAAAAAGACAGCGAGCCGCCATACGCCTTTTTCCGCGAGCGCGTCATGTTCCCGGTCGGGGACAGAAGAGGACGTATCGTCGCGTTCGGCGGCAGAATTCTTCCCGATCACATGCGCGAACCCGACAAGGGCGATTACAAACCGGCGAAATATATGAACTCGTCCGACACGCCGCTGTTCGATAAATCCCGCACGCTTTACGGCCAGAGCTTTGCGCGTCAGGCCGCGCGGGATGGCGCAACTGTGCTGGTGACGGAAGGCTACATGGATGTCATCGCCTGCCATCAGGCCGGGTTCAAAGGTGCTGTCGCACCGATGGGTACAGCACTCACGGAAGACCAGATCGTTATGCTCTGGTCCATGATCGTCGCCGAAGAAAAAATCCCGGTCCTGTGTTTCGACGGCGACAATGCCGGGCGCGGCGCGGCGGTGCGTGCGTGCGAAAGAATTCTGCCACTCTTGAAACCCTATCACTCCGCACGCTTCGCATTCATGCCGGAAGGGGAAGACCCCGACACCTTGATCAAGGCAGGCGGCGCGAAAGCGTTCCAGAATATTTTGGACACCGCCATCCCGCTTTTTGATTTCCTCTGGCTCGCGCATACGGGCGGCAGGAATTTTGACTCGCCCGAAAGCCGCGCCGGCGTGGTCAAGGCGCTGGAGAATTCCATCAGGACAATTTCCGACGGCGAGGTCCAGCGCCACTACCAGGAACATCTGCGCCGGAAAGTCGGCGAGGTATTCTTCAACCGCTCCCGCGCCGCCGGTCCGCGCGATTTCACCAAACCCGTCCGGCCCGGCATGCGCCCGCAGGCACCCGGTGCCGTCCGGCAAAAAGACGAGCGCAGTCTGCTGGCCGCCATCATCAACCACCCCCATATCTTCGAAACGGTGGAGCAGCCGCTCGGGCAATTCGATTTCCGGAACCCCGCCTGCGACCGGGTCCGGCAGGTGCTTTTAGGCGCTTTTTCCCATAATCCGGACCTTGACGGCGAGGGCCTCAGGAACCATCTGGAATCACAAGGGCTTGCGAAAGAATTAAGTGACATCCTTAACGAATCTGTCTATCGTCTCGCGACTTTCGCGGGTCCGCGCGCAGATCCGGGGTCTGTGGCCCAGACATGGCTGGCCCTGTACCGGGATTACGAAGGCGAAGCTCTGAAACAGGAAGTGCGGAGCGGCTGGAAACAGGCCTTTCAGATGTCGAGCGAGGATGACGAGCAAAGACTGAGAACCATGGTGGAACTGAAGGCTGGCGAAAGAAGCTGACAGGTTGGGGAACAATCATCTTAAGGCTTTGGATTTCATAGGAATTGGGATTAAATCAACGAATCGGGTTGGAGTATTAATGGCGTCTAATAAGAAGACCAAAAATCTGGCAGTGACTGAAAAAGAGGATAGCGAAGAGACGGCGGAAACAAAAACCGCCAGTGGCTCGCTGGAGACTGTTGTCAAAAAGCTGGTCAAAAAAGGCAAGGCCGCCGGGTTCCTGACCTATGACGAAATCAACAAGGCGCTTCCTGCCGCTGAATTCTCCTCGGAGCAGATCGAGGACGCGATGGCGACATTCTCTGATATCGGGGTGCAACTCGTCGAGAGCGAAGACGACGTCGAGGAAAAAGACGGCGACGAAAAAGACAAGGATAAGGACAAAGACGGCGACTACGAAGCCGGCGGTAACATCGCCGACGACGACACAGGCCGCACCGACGACCCGGTCCGCATGTACCTGCGCGAGATGGGCGCGGTTGAACTGCTCTCCCGCGAAGGCGAAATCGCTATTGCCAAAAGAATTGAAGCCGGTCGTGAACTGATGATCGGCGGAATTTGTGAGTCACCGCTCGCGATTGAATCCATGATCGCGTGGTACACGGCGCTCCAGAAGGGCGACATTTTACTCCGTGAAGTCATCGACCTTGATGCAACATACAGCGGCGGACCGGAAGGTATTGCCGCTGCAGCTGCTGCGGCCACGGCCTCGGCGCTGGCGGTTGCAAACGCGGCAGCCGGAAAAATTCCGGGCAAACCGATGCCCAAACCCGCACCCGCAAAAAGTGGTGAGCCCGGCGTGCCCGGCGCTGAAGGCGGCGAGGGCGGCGAAGGTGAAGAGGATGATGAGAACAATATTTCTCTCTCCGCGATGGAAGAGCAGCTCGCGCCGCAGGTTTTTGAAATCTTCGGCCAGATTCAAAAGACCTACAAGAAGATGCGCAAAATTCAGGAGGAACGCCTGGATTTGCTGAACAAGGGCAAGAAGCCCGACGAGGCCAGCAACAAGAAATATCAAAAAGTAAAAGAGGAGATGGTCAATTTGATGAACGAGGTTCGCCTGTCGAACCCGCGCATCGAGCAGCTCATCGACCGCCTTTACACAATGAACAAAGAGCTCGTGCAGCTCGAAGGAAAAATGCTCCGCCTCGCCACCAGCTGCGGCGTAAAGCGCGAGGAATTCCTTGAGCGTTACTATGATGCCGAACTCGACCCGCGCTGGCTGACGAAAGTCAAAGTTCTTAAGGGCAAGGGCTGGGCCAAGTTCGCCGAGAAGCACAAGGACGAAGTTAAAACCATTCGCGACAATATCGGCGCGATCTCCGAAGAGGCGATGCTGCCGATCAAGGAATTCCGCCGCATCGTCGGCACCGTCCAGAAGGGCGAGAAGGAAGCCGGGCGCGCGAAAAAGGAAATGGTCGAGGCCAACCTTCGTCTCGTGATCTCGATTGCCAAAAAATACACCAACCGCGGCCTGCAATTCCTCGATCTCATTCAGGAAGGGAATATCGGCCTTATGAAAGCGGTTGATAAATTCGAATACCGCCGTGGTTATAAATTCTCGACTTACGCGACATGGTGGATCCGCCAGGCGATCACGCGCTCGATTGCCGATCAGGCAAGAACGATCCGTATCCCGGTCCACATGATCGAGACGATTAACAAGCTGGTCCGCACATCGCGCCAGATGATGCACGAAATCGGCCGCGAGCCGACGCCGGAAGAGCTGGCTGTGCGCCTGCATATGCCGCTCGACAAGGTGCGCAAGGTTTTGAAGATCGCGAAAGAACCGGTATCGCTCGAGACCCCGATTGGCGACGAGGAAGATTCATCGCTGGGCGATTTCATCGAGGACAAGAACGCGCTGCAGCCTATCGACAGCGCCATTCACTCGAATTTGCGCGAAACGACGACACGCGTTCTCGCAAGCCTCACGCCGAGGGAGGAGCGCGTGCTCCGCATGCGTTTCGGTATCGGCATGAACACCGACCACACGCTGGAAGAAGTCGGCCAGCAGTTCAATGTTACACGCGAGCGTATCCGCCAGATTGAAGCGAAAGCGCTGCGCAAACTGAAGCACCCGAGCCGCTCACGCAAGCTCCGCAGCTTCCTCGATACCTGATTTATAGAACCCGAAAGGAAACTTCCATGAAGTACGTATTGAACGCCTTTGTAATGATCTGCGCGCTTGGATTTTTTGCCGCGCCAGCCTTCGCCGAAAAACTCTCGAGCGATAATGTTTCGAAATTCGTTAAAGCGCTGCCCGATGTCGAGGTTTTCTCCGAAGGTCTTCATAAAGAAGGCAAGGACAAGGAACTCAACGTCGCGCTGCAGCCCAAGCTCGGCGAAAAAAGCTATGCGCCCTATCTGATGGGCATCGAGATCATGAAGGAAAAGCTTCCCTCCGATTACGCCAAGTTGGGCGATATCGTGAAGAAGCATGATTTTCAATCACAGGAAGACTGGGCGAATACGGGCGACGGCGTGATGCTGGCTTATATGGCGATCAAGATCGACCAGGAAAACCCGAACGCGCTGAAACAGCTCCGCGACATACCCGAGGCGAGCAAGGCGAAAATGCCGCCCGCGCAACAGGCCCAGCTCGATCAGAGCATCCGCATGATGGAAATTTTCACCAGCGCTCCCAAGGAAGACAGGGAAGCGGTGAAGCCGCACATGAATGAGATCGCGGCGTGGCTCGAGCGCTCGAAGTCGAAGGAAAATAAAGAAGCGCCCGCTGAGCCCGCGAAAAAGCCGGCAGAATAGATTTAACCCTAAGGGCCTATAGCTCAGTTGGTTAGAGCAGTCCGCTCATAACGGATTGGTCCCAGGTTCAAGTCCTGGTGGGCCCACCAATTTTTGAAATATGATCATACCGATGCGCTTCGCTATTCTTTTAATCTTATTTTTTGTTCTCTCAGGTTCCGCACATGCAATGCAGAAGTGCGATGATCCGGATATCGCCGACAAAAACTATACTTTGGTTTTCAAGGGGAAGGCTCTTTCTACTGTTACGTTAGAAGAGGAAACAAGAAAAATTCATGAAGAAGTAAAGTCAAAAGATGAGGATGGGACTTGGACAGACGAAAGTATCAATGGCTGGTTTGGAAAATTCCAGTTCACAACATTCAAAATAGAAGAGTTATATAAAGGCGATCCTATAAGTGAAGCAGAGATATATCATGCATCACATTCTATATTTGGGATGGATTACGTTGATGGCGAAAGTTATCTAATTTATACAAAGAGAAATAAAGAATTCCACGATAATTACTATTCCTACAGATGCGATTGGGAAAAAGTGGATGAAAAAAATCCTTCAAAACTTTATATGCAGGCTAAAGAATATAAAGCCAAAGGTTTGTAGTGCTCAGCATCGTCATCCCCGTTTATAACGAAAAAGAAAATATTCGGCCGCTGCTGGAGGAGATCAGCGCGGTTGCGCGCGCGGTGCCGATCACGGAAGTTTTGTATGTCGATGACGGCAGCGACGACGGCACGCATCTGCATCTTCAGGAACTGTCAGTCACGTACCCGTTCGTGCGCATCATCCAGCATTCAAAACGCTCCGGCCAGTCGCGCGGCCTGTGGTCGGGCGTCAGCCATGCGAGCGGGCCATTAATCGTCACGCTGGACGGTGACGGGCAGAACAACCCCGCCGATATCCCGTTACTCTTGGAGCTTTATCAAATGGAGGCCGCAAAAAATCCTCGCGTTATGATTGCAGGCCAGCGGTTGAAGCGGAATGACAACCTTGTGCGCCGTTTATCCTCCCGCGCCGCCAACGCCATCCGCTCTTATTTCCTGAAAGATGGAACCAGGGACACCGGCTGCAGTTTGAAGCTGTTCAGACGGGAGGATTACATGGCACTGCCATACTTCAACCACATGCACCGTTACCTGCCCGCGCTCATGAAGGGCCATTATGTCGAGGTCTGCCATGTCGACGTCTCGCACCGCCCGCGCGGGCGCGGCGTCTCGAAATACGGGTTTTTCGACCGGCTCTGGGCCGGGGTCCATGATTTATTCGGCGTACGGTGGCTGTTGAAAAGGGCGCGGCCTGACATTAATGTAACAGACCTGACACCAATGAGGGAAAAGCGCCGTGATAGTATTAACAGCCGATGAGCTAGATACCCTTTGGTTTGCTATTGGCATGCTGGGACAGGTCATGTTCTTCATGCGCTTTTTCGTGCAGTGGCTGGCTTCCGAAAAATATAAACGCAGCACCGTACCCGACGCGTTCTGGTATTTCAGCATCGCTGGTGGTGCAATCTTGCTGGTCTACGCGATTTACAAGGACGAATGGGTTTTTATCGTCGGGCAGGGTGCAGGCCTCCTGATTTATATGCGGAATATTTATCTGATCAAGACGCAGCATTTGCGCGATCTGAATCCGGCAGCAGATCCGGCCGCCGACCGTGAAGAGGCGGTATAATTTGATATCCTTAAGGAAAGATCTCGCAACCGTCGCGGCGCTTTGCGGCGCGTTGACTGTTGCGGCAATTATTTTCCGCCCCGCATTGCCTATTGATGAGACGCGCTATCTCACCGCCGCGTGGGAAATGTTTTTAAATCATAATTATTTCCTGCCGACGCTGAATTTCGCGCCGTACCATCACAAGCCGCCGCTGCTCTTCTGGCTGATCAACCTGTCATGGGAGATTTTCGGGGCGCACAGATGGCCCGCTGTGCTGATGGTTTCGCTCATCAGTGCGGGAACGATTTTCCTCGCCTATAAACTGGTCGCTATTTTGTTTCCTGAGCGTGGGGAACTCGCTCGCCGCGTCCCGTGGATCATGGTCGCCAGCGCGCCGTTCCTCGCGATGGGCACGGCCATCATGTTCGATTTCCTTCTGACCTTCTGCGTGCTGACGGCGTGGATTTTCGCGGCGAAATTTCTGAAAGGCGGGAAGTTTATTTTCACTGTTCCCGCAGGCCTTGCGCTCGGCTTCGGCGTGCTTGCGAAAGGCCCGGTGGTTTTGCTGTTCACACTGTTGCCATGGCTTCTTGCGCCACTTTGGCATGACGGCGTGCAGAAAAAGAAATTCTACACCGGATTACTGATCATGATCCTCGTCGCACTCGCGCCGGTATCGGTCTGGCTTTATGAAGTAGCCCAGGGCACGGACAAGGAATTTTTCCACTGGCTGGTGGTCGAGCAAACGAAGGGCCGCATGACCGGCAGCTTCGGCGGCGCGCATTCCCGCCCGTTTTATTTCTACCTGCCGTTCTTCCTTGGCCTGTTCGTGCCATGGATCGTGTTTCCAGCCTTCTGGAGAAAACTGAAACTCGCACGCCGCGCCGACCCGGTCATACGCTTTTGCTTTTTCACCATCGTTCCCACGCTCGCGGTTTTTATGATCATGAGCGGCAAGCAGGCGCATTACCTCATACCGCTTCTGCCGTTCGTCGCCATCCTGACCGCGCATGGCCTTGAAAGCGTCCAGATGAAAACGCTGAAGCGCGTCGCGGTTGCTGCCGTTAGCCTTATGGTGATCGGGCAGGGCATTGCGTCCTTCACGGTTTTCCCCCGCCACGATATAAGCAAGATTGCTGAAATCGTCGCCGCGCATCCTGACACCGACTGGGCCTATGTCCGTAATTATCACGGCGAGGTCGGGTTCCTGGCGAAGCGCGAAAAGCCCGTCGAGGGGTTGCACGACCTCAGCCTGTTACACGACTGGTTCATCAGGCACCCGGACGGGATGGCCGTTGTCCGCTACCGCACCGAGGACGACATAAGGCCCTATAAAGCCTTGTATACAATGGATTATTCCAGCGCCAAGAAGCTCTCGGTTATCGTCCTGAACCCGGAATACCCCTGAAAACCCGGAATAATTGACATTTTCGGCCAAATCCTTATATTCCCCGCATTCCCGGGAAAGAGGGGGTCTTTTGACCTCCCGTTGATTGAGCGGAATTGTCCGCACCTTCAAACCGAATTGGTCCGCCGGGACAAGAAAAGGAAGAAAAGCTATGAGTGGTAAGCGTTTACAATCCAAACACAAGATCGACCGCCGCCTGGGTGAAAACCTCTGGGGCCGTCCGAAATCCCCCGTCAACACACGCCAGACCGGCCCCGGCATGCACGGCGCCCGTCGCGGCAAGCCGACCGATTACGGCACGCAGCTCCGCGCTAAGCAGAAACTGCGCGGCTATTACGGCAATATCGGCGAGCGTCAGTTCCGCGGTTACTATCATGAAGCATCGCGCATGAAAGGCGACACCGGTCAGAACCTGATCGGCCTGCTCGAGCGCCGCCTGGATGCGGTTGTTTATCGCGCCAAGTTCGTACCCACCGTTTTCGCAGCGCGTCAGTTCATCAACCACAACCACGTTACGGTGAACGGCAAGCGCGTTAACATCCCGTCTTACCTCGTGAAAGAGGGCGACGTTGTTGAAGTGAAGGAAAAATCCCGTCAGCTGCCGATGGTTATCGCCGCCGTGCAACTGGCCGAGCGCGAAATTCCTGAATACGTATCGGTTGATGTCGCTGCGTTCAAGGCGACGTACCTGCGCGTTCCGAAGCTCGACGAAGTACCCTATGCCGTTCAGATGGAACCGCACCTGGTCGTCGAATTCTATTCGCGTTAATCGAAATCAGTTTTCAAAAAGCCGCCATATTCTGGCGGCTTTTTTTTATTCTTCGGTTATGTCCACGGCGCTTTTGCCGTTTTGCCGGAAGATAACACATTGAGAGGCATGAGGCGGCTTCGTATCCAGCCAGTCCATGAGCAAAAATCTAAACTCTTTTCCGTTAACGCATTTAATTAGCCCGGATTCCTCCGCGCTCAAGTAACTCCTGATATGGCCTTTCATGAATAATTCCAAACCCTCATGTGAATCCGTCGGGGGAGTTCGAAGACGGATGCGATCGCAACTAGTACGCCCAGGGTTTCTATTGCGTGAATAATCTAAGATTTCACAACCGAAATAGCCCGAAATAAATAATATTATTGCTGGGTATATATGCCCATGATAAACGTTTACATAATTTAATCTCTGGATTATGATTTGCTCGTTATTAAAAAAGCAGCCTATGAACGACATAAATATTCATGTGCCACTAACAGAAAAACAGCTCGCAGATGAAATGCGTCTGATCAAAACCGGTTCCTGTCACATGAATATTAACGGCATGCTGATGCGGCTTAACAGGAATACTGTAGTGGCTGATCCGGACCGTGAAAATGAATTTATGGCGATAACTGTTGAATCCGCTCCCGATACGCCACGTTTATAAAAAAAAGGAAGAGTCACTATGAGTAAAGCCTTGCAACAACCCGAAAGTGTAATCACCCGCATAAGAATTAACTGGATGCAACTGCAGACCTTAAGCGAACTCGGATCCTATAAGAGAGAAGGCAAATGGTATGTCCTGATGGATCTGTTGAATTCGGCTAACGATATTAAGGACGGGATCGACAAGGAAACCGGCGCTCTTATATGGACCTGCAGCAACGAGGGCCGCTATGTCGCGGTGCCGGTGGAGGTTTTAAAAGAGCATATGAGGAAGTACGGCACGGAAGTGCAGGAACAGCTTCAGCTCCTCATCGACGATTGCAACGATTCCGGCGAGATCGAGCGCGGACCGAAAGCTCCCGGATTTTAATCAGCTTTTATTCTTGCCCGTCAGAGCCGAGAGCATGCCGTGAAAAGTGCGCACTTCCTGGTCGGTTATGCCCGTGCGGGTAAACAGATTGCGGATGTTGCGGACCATGGTCGGTTTCTGGTCCGGCGCGCGAAAAAAACCGCCTGTATCGAGATCGGCTTCAAGCCGCACGAGTAATTCCTCAAGCTTTTCATGTTCAGCAGGAAAGCTGGAGTTGGTCGGTGTGACGATCTCGTTGTCCGATTGCCGCGCCATCCATTCGTAACAGATCACCATCACCGACGCCGCGATATTGATCGATGAAAAATCAGGATTGGTTTTCATGGTCAAAATCGCGTGGCACAGCGCAACGTCATCATTCTCAAGGCCCGACCGTTCCGGCCCAAACACAAAACCGATTTTCTGGCTTTGCTTTTTGAACGCTTCCTCAATCGCGGCGGCGGGCGTATAGACCGGCTTGACCATGTCGCGGGGGCGGGCGGTGGTGGCGAAGAGGAAATGCAAATCCTTTACGGCATCCGCGAGCGTTTCAAAAACCTTCACCTCAGGCATGATCTCCAGCGCGCCGGCGGACATATCGATTGCCGCCTGGCTCGGCCAGCCGTCGCGCGGCGCCACAATCCGCAGGTCCGTGAGGCCGAAATTCAGCATCGCGCGCGCCGCCGCGCCGATATTTTCACCCATCTGGGGCCGGACCAGAATGATGGCGGGAGAGCCTGATTTTATTGCCTTCGTCACAATTTCGCCAAAATGGTTTACATAACGTTAAGATAGTAAGTTATTGATTTAAAATAATAAAATGCGTTTAAGTTCTCTTATTGCCAAAAATAGGGTAGATTGGATTGATAATCTATTGAGATTAAGGACAGGGGTAAAGCCATGGCACGGTATGAGGGCGGCGACGATCTTCTGAAGCAGGCCCAGCAGCCTTTCAGCATTATCGAGGAATTCGCGACCCTGAGCGCCAAGCGCAAGGTCCTGCTCTGCGATCATCTTTTCATCGAAGGGTTTGAAACGTTCCAGAACACCGTTAAACTGCTATGGCCCGAAGCGACTTTGCTCGACGTAAAAAAACTCGAAAGCTTCCTGGTTCTTCTGCGCAAAACCGCGCGCACTTAAGCGGCAAGACGCTTCTTCACAATTTCAGGACCGATAAGCGGGAGTAATCCCGCAAGCTCCGGCCCGTGATCCATGCCCGTAATTGCCTGGCGCAGGGGCATGAACAACTGCTTGCCCTTGCGGCCGGTTTTGTCTTTCACCGCATTCGTCCAGACAGTCCATGTGTTGTTGTCCCATGGCGCAGCGGGCAGTAATGTTGCGGCTTCCTTGATGAAATCCGGCTCCTCGATTTTCGGCTGCACGGGGCCCTTGGCGACATGCCACCATTCCTTGATGTCAGCCAGCTTGCCAAGGTTCGCGCGTACGGCATTCCAGAACCCTTCATCAATTCCGTCGAGACCTAAACTGGCGAGACGCGCCTTCACGTCGCTGAATTTCGTTTCATGAATGATTTTGGAATTGAGGCGTAGCAACTCGTCCGGATCGAATTTCGGCGTGCCGCGTGAGAATTTTGAGAAATCGAAATTCTCGATCAACGGTTTCAGATCAGCGAAAGCATCGATGGGGTCCGACGTGCCGAGACGTGCCAGCAGGCTATTGACTGCCATTGGCTCCAGCCCTTCATTTTCCTTGATTTCCTTCATGCTCAGGCTTCCAAGGCGTTTCGAAAGCTTGCCGCCCTCGGTGTCAGAGATAAGCGGCAAGTGAACGAATTCCGGCGGCTTCGCACCGAGCGCTTCGAACATCTGGATATGCGTCGCTGTGTTTGAAACGTGGTCTTCGCCGCGCACGACATGCGTGATTTTGAAATCAATGTCATCGATAACAGAGCAGAGGTGATAAAGCGGGCTGCCGTCTTCGCGGATGGCGACCGTATCGGAAAGCTGCGCGCCGTCGAATTTCACCGGCCCGCGTATAAGGTCATTCCACTCGATGGGTTTATGATCCAGCTTGAAGCGCCAGTGAGGTTTGCGCCCTTCGGTTTCATATTGTTTTTTCTGCGCTTCGGTGATGTTCAGCGCGCCACGATCGTAAATCGGCGGCAGGCCGCGACCCAATAACGATTTACGCTTCAGCGCCAGTTCCTCTGCCGTTTCATAGCAGGGATACAGGCGCCCGGAATCCTTCAGCTTCTGTATATGGTCTTTGTAGCGCTCTAAACGCAGCTTCTGGTTGGTTTTTTCATCCCATGGCAGGCCGAGCCATGTGAGGCTCTCTTCAATCGCCTGTTCGTATTCGACCTTTGAACGCTCCAGGTCCGTGTCGTCGATGCGCAGCAGGAAATAACCGTTATTATGCCGGGCGAACAGCCAGGTAATAAGCGCCGTGCGGGCATTGCCGATATGCAGCATCCCGGTGGGCGAGGGGGCGAAACGAACGCGAACGGTCATGAAACTCCTTTGAGGTCTCTAAATAGCGGCTGGATCAGCCTTTTTCAATGATTTTCACGAAATGGTTCGTGATCGGGTAGCGGCGGTCGCGGCCAAAGGCGCGGCGGGTGATCTTGATGCCGGGCGAGGCCTGCCGGCGTTTATATTCGGCCCGGTCGACGAGGGCCCAGACTTTAAGAACGGTGGCGCGGTCATGGCCGAGGATAACGATCTCGTTGACGCTCAGTTCCTCCTCGACCAGCAGTTTTAAGATCGCATCCAGCGTTTCATAGGGCGGCAGCGTGTCCTGATCCGTCTGGTTCTCGCGCAATTCCGCCGTCGGGGCGCGGTTGATGGAATTCTGCGGGATGGCCGCGCCGGTAGGACCGAATGCGCCGCGCGGTCTGTGTTTGTTGCGCCAGTTCGAAAGCTCATAGACCTGCGTCTTGTAAACATCTTTCAAAACATTGAAACCGCCGCACATATCGCCGTAAAGCGTCGCGTATCCCACCGCCATTTCGGATTTGTTGCCGGTGGAGAGAACCATTTTCCCGGACGCGTTAGAGAGAGCCATCAGAATAATGCCCCGCGCGCGTGGCTGGATATTTTCAAAGGTGGTAGGCGGGGCGTTTTTAAGATGCGGGCTTAAAACACCCTGCAACGCATCAACGGTTTTTTCGATGGAGATTTCATCGATCTGTATGCCAAGGTTTTTTGCAAGCGCTTGCGCATCCGCAAGGCTGACGCTTGAAGTGAAAATAGAAGGCATCATGATGCCATGAACGCGTTCCGGCCCCAGCGCATCGACGGCAATCGCGGCGGATAATGCGCTGTCGATGCCGCCCGAAAGACCGATAATAATGCCGGGAAAATTATTTTTGCCGATGTAATCGCGAAGGCCCAGCATCAGCGCCTGGTAAATTTCTTCCTGCGGTGAGAACGGCACGGCGGAATTTTCAACACCGCCGAAAATGATGCCCTTGTCGTTTTTCTCAAGCAGCACGTGATAGGTCTGTTCGGCGAACTGGTCGCCCTCGAGCAGGATATGACCTTTTTCATTCATAACGAACGAGCCGCCATCGAAAATCAGTTCGTCCTGTCCGCCGACCTGGTGCACGTAAATCAAGGGCAGGCCTGTTTCCTTGACGCGGTCGGCGGCTAACTTGTGGCGCACGGCTTTCTTGCCGCTTTCAAAAGGGGAAGCATTCGGCACCACGAGAATCTCCGCGCCGCCTTTTTTCAGGTGCTTCGCGATTTTCGGATACCACATATCCTCGCACAGCATCAGGCCGAGCGAAAACCCCCGGAATTTTATCGGGTCCGGCAGCGGTCCGGCGGTGAAGACGCGGGCCTCGTCGAAGACGCCGTAATTCGGCAGATGATGCTTGGATTGCGTCACGGTAATCTTGCCGTTCTCAATCATATGCATGACATTGTGGATCTGCCCGTCAATCACCCATGGTGCGGGGATAATGGCCGCCGCCTTATTCTTGCTGAAAGCCACGAGCTTCTCGACGCATTTTTTAACCTCGTCGAGGAAGGATTGATTGAGAACCAGGTCCTCGGGCGGGTAACCGCACACCGCCATTTCAGGGAACACGACAAGGTCTGTGTTCTTCGGAACGGAATCCCAGACGGTGCAAATCTTTTTAAAATTATAGTCGAGGCCGCCCACGATGGGGTTCATCTGGGCGAGGGAAATATGAAATTTTGATGTCATTATTCCGCCGCTGCAGCCGCCGTTGGAAGATAGCCACCCTGACGGAGGCCCTTTAATTCATCCGCGAGAAGGAACGCGAGCTCCAATGCCTGGTTCGCATTCAAGCGCGGATCGCACGCCGTGTGGTAACGGCTCGATAAATCCTCGTCCGTGATTTTCTCGGCGCCGCCGACGCATTCTGTCACGTTCTGGCCGGTCATCTCGAAATGAACGCCGCCGGGATGTGTTCCCTCTGCTTTATGCACTTCGAAGAATGTCTTCACTTCGGACAAAATATGTTCAAAGCGGCGGGTCTTGTAACCCGTCGTCGATTTGATCGTATTGCCATGCATCGGATCGCAGGACCAGACGACGGAGCGACCTTCTTTTTTCACTGCGCGGATAATCGGCGGCAGGCTTGCCTCGGCCTTTTCGTGACCCATACGGGCGATCAAGGTCAGGCGGCCTGGAATATTGTCAGGGTTCAGCGCATCGATAAGCTTCAGCAATTCATCCGTCTTCATATCGGGCGAGCATTTCAAACCGATCGGGTTTTTGATACCGCGCATGAATTCGACCTGCGCGTTATCTAGTTGATGCGTTCTCGCGCCGATCCACAGGAAGTGCGCCGAAGTGTCGTACCATTCGCCCGATGTGGAATCGACGCGGGTCATGGCTTCCTCGTAATTAAGGAGCAGCGCTTCGTGTGAGGTGTAGAATTCAGTCTGTTTGATCGCAGGGACAGTTTCGCTATTGATCCCGCAGGCGCCCATGAAGCCCAGAGCCTCACTGATCCGGCCCGCCATCTCCTCATATCTCTTGATGAGGGGACTGTCCTTGACGAATTCGAGGTTCCAGCCATGTACGCGGTGCAGATCCGCATAACCGCCATCCGCAAAAGCGCGGAGAAGGTTCAGCGTCGCGGCGGACTGGTTGTATGATTTCAGCATCCTCTCAGGATCATGACGGCGCGACTCTTTCGAGAATTCAAAACCGTTGATGTTGTCACCACGGTAAGCGGGCAGGGTAACGCCGTCCTGCGTTTCCTCGCCGCTCGAGCGAGGCTTGGCGAACTGCCCGGCGATGCGACCAAGCTTCACGACCGGGAGCGAACCGGCATAGGTCAAGACCACGGCCATCTGCAGGATGACGCGGAACGTGTCGCGGATTTTATTGGCGCCGAATTCAGAGAAGCTCTCGGCGCAATCGCCGCCCTGAAGCAGGAAAGCCTGTCCCTCGGCAACCTTCGCCAGCCTGGCCTGGAGGTTGCGTGCCTCGCCTGCAAAGACAAGCGGGGGCATCCTCGAAATCTCGGTTTCGATGCGTTTCAGGGCTGCCTGATCGTCATAAACCGGCATCTGTAAGACCGGTTTCGTGCGCCAGGATGAGGGGGACCAGTTCCGGGACATAAAATAATCCGTTAACCTTTTAGCTTTAAAATTATCCTTATATATAGCAATTCAAGGGGTTTAGCCAAGCGAATAAGGCCTCTGATAATCCAGTAATTTTCCGGTTTTGAGCACCTTCCCGCTTGTCAGGGCGAGGGCTGCGTTATTAAGATTGAGGGGAAACGGGGTAATAAAGCCTATGGTCGAATTTGCAGACGATAGTAATAACATGGACTGGGCTGCCATCCTGCGGGCTATGAGCCCTGCCTTTGATGGTATTCGCCCGGATCCGTCATGGGCCACGCGCGACGCCGTCCACCAGACCACCAAAAAAACCCTCCAGACACTTGATCGGGATATCGAAACGCTGGAAGGCGAGGCGAAATTCATTTTCTCGCTGTCTGCCGGAGCGGAAGGACTGACGCAGCAGAGCGTCGCGATGCTTTTGCGCTGGCACATTGCCGAGCGCGCGCCCAGCCTTTCGGCGCTGGCGATCTTCGTGGCAAAATATCTGGGCACCAATATGCCGCCGGAAATAGCGCGCGCCGTTCTGGCCGCGAGCGTTCTGGGCGAGGTTGAAAATAATCTCCCGTATCACAACAATCTTCATTATAAGAAAGTTTTATTCCAGACCGCGCGCCTGATCGCCATGCATAATAATATTTATGAAGGCACCGATCAGACATTCAATTGCAAAAAAATCGGCATGCTGATGATCGCCGCCTGCATCCACGATCTCGGCCATGACGGCAGGGGCAACACGATCAAGGGCGTCTTCGAACCGGGCAGGTTAGAACGCCGCGCGTTCAAACTGGCCTTCCCGTATCTCGAGGCCTGCGGCCTCGATTATGCCGATCTGGAAAAACTGCGCGTTATGCTTCTGTGCACAGATGTCGCGCCGCTCGGCGATCCGGCCAATCCGGTGAACCAGATGAAATCGGCCTACCGCTATCACTTCCTCGGCCAGAAGAGAAAGACCGGGCCGCTTAATCTTGATGAAGACCTCGAGCCGTTGCAAAGGGACGCCGATCTCACCATGATGTGCGCAATCCTGCACGAGGCCGATATCGGCACGTCGGCGGGACTTGATTACAATGTCACGACGTATGAGACGGGTTTGTATAAGCGTGAAATGGGCGAGGAGCAGGCCTTCCCCAAGGACATCGTGGATTTCCTGAACGATATCTGCCAGCGGCAGATGCTGACCGACGCGGGTCAGCGTTTATTCGCCGCCAACATGGCCCGGATTTTTGCGTTGGCGGAAAGAGAAATTGCCGACGGCAATCATGCCTTCCCGCAGCCTGAATATTCCGACTTCCTGCTGCTTCACAGCGGCGGCGCGGACGGCCCAGGCAAAACCATCAACTAATTTACTTTAAATCCCAGCGCCGGTGCAGCCACAGCCATTGGCCGGGGTCCAGCACAATCCAGTTCTGGATCATGCCGTTTGCTTCTCTGAGAACATCGGCAACAGGCAGCGGTTCGCCGCTGTCATCAAACAGCCGCATGGGCGGATAGGCTGTCAGCTCGAACTGCGCGGGGCCGGTGCGGCGGTTCTGCACGGGGATCAAAGGCGTGTTGTATTTCTGGCACAGAACAACGGCGATTGGATTTGTCATCGCCGGATATCCGAAGAAATCGACGGCGATACCTTCGTGATATTTCTGGTCGATCAGGATGCCGAGATATTCCTTGTTCTTCATCACATTCATCAGATCGCGGCCGCTGGAGCGCGCCTTTGGAATGGCCTTGATGCGTCCGCCAAGCGTGCGCGCATGTTCAAGAAGATAATCCGTCATCGGATTGTTGGGCGCGCGGTAGGTGAGGCTGGGCACGACATTGAAACGCACATGCAGGGTTGTCATGTCGATTTCCCAGTTCGCCTGGTGCGCGGCGATGAAAACGGCGCCCTGGCCGGCATCGATTGTCTTTGTGATGATGCTTTCATTAATAACAGTGACGCGCGTCCTGGCAATTTTTTCGAGGTGCGCGTATTCAGCAATGACGCGGCCTAGATTATCCCACATATCCGTAATGATTCTCGATTTCTCGGCGTCAGGCAGGCCCGGCAAGGCGAGATCGAGATTTCTTCGTGCCTTGCGCGACGCGGCGAGGCGGGGCCCAACCGTGCGCCCTATGAACCCGCCGAGATTGGAAGCGGGAACGGGAGTCAGTAAAAAACAGATGCCGAAAAAAACATAAAGAACGACGGCTTCGAGAATATAGCGGAGCTGTTTCATTTACCGGGCCAGCCGCGTTTTCAGGAAATCCGTCAGGGTGGATTCATTGTCCCATGCCATTTTTATATCCGCCACATGTACCGTGACATCCGGCACGCCCGGCAGGCGCAAGGAATCTTTTTTCGTGGTCAAAAGCTCGGCGTTCCATTCCCTGGCGCGCTCCTGCAGGTTCTGAACATCTTTCTCCGTGTAGGGGTAATGATCGGGGAAGCTGATGGTCTTGACGATGTCGAGATTTAAACGCTCGCGCATGAAGGAGAAGAATTTCTCCGGGTATCCAAGTCCTGCGAAAGCGACGTATTTTTTATCACTGGACAGCGGTGCACAAAGTTCGGGCTCAAGTTTTGCACGGATCAGCGGCTTGTCAGCGGGGAGCAGGGCGGTAACGCCGCGCGTATCCTCGCCGATAAGGATAAAGATATCGGCCCTCGCGATTCCTTTTTTCAAAGGTTCGCGCAAGGGTCCCGCAGGCAGCATCTTGCCGTTGCCGAAACCCATCTCGCCGTTAATGACGACAATTTTCACATCCTTATGGATGCCAGGGTTCTGAAGGCCGTCATCCATCAGGACAAGATCCGCATTGTGCTTTGCCGCCAGCAACGCGCCCTGCACACGGTCGACGGCGATGATTGTGGGCGCATGCTGCGCGAGGATGAGGGCCTCGTCGCCCGTCGCCCATGAATTATGTTTTGATGTATCGACCAGCAAAGGCCCGCGTTCCCCGCCGCCATAACCGCGCAGCAGGAAAAACGGTTTTTTCGCAAGATTGTTTTTCGTGATGGCATTCATCACAGCGATGGCGGTGGGCGTTTTGCCGGTACCGCCCGCATTGATATTGCCGATGCATACGACAGGGATATCCAGTTTCTCCGGCGTCACGGAATGCTGATGGAATTCATAACCGATCCGGTAGAGAAGGGAAAAAGGCGTCAGGATTTTTTCCCTCAGCGAGATATCGCCGCCTTTTCTATACCAGAATGCAGGCGTTTTCAGTGCCATGGTTGCGTCCCGGTTTTTTCAGCAGAAAAATCAAGCCACGGCGAAATGGATTCAATCACGATGTCCACAATTTTAGATTTTACACGTGTGAATTCCAGGCCACTCTGCTGCATGGCTGCCAGTTTCTGCGGGTCGGAAAGAAAAGCGCCGACGGCTTCTTCGAGTTCGGATTCGTTATTAACGCCGAGCGCGCCGCTTGCGTTGCTCATTTCCTCGAACAGCTCTTTCTGGAACTGGACATTCGGTCCATAAAGCACAGCGCAGTTAAGCTGCGCGGCCTCGATCGGGTTGTGACCGCCGCCGCCGTCATCGCTGAAGGAACGCCCGATACAGGCCAGCGGCGCCAGGCGGTAGAAAAGCCCGAGCTCACCGAACGTATCGGCGATGTAAATGTCGGTATCGTAAGAAGGCGGTATTCTGATTTCACCGCGCAGGACGAATTTCAGATTGGCCTGCTCGCAGGTGGCGATAATGTCCTGCCTGCGCTCCGGGTGGCGGGGAACGATGATCGTCAGGAGATCGGGAAATTTCAGTTTCAGTTTCTGGTGCACGTGGCAAGCCAACGATTCCTCGCCCTTGTGCGAGCTTGCGTATAGCCACAGCGGACGTTGGCCGATGGCACCGCCCACCGTTTTTAAATCGTTCTCGCTGAAGGAAAGCGGTTTGGCGCTGTATTTGATGTTGCCTGTGGCCGTGACATTTTTTGCGCCGAGCGCTCGAAAACGCGCAGCTTCTTTCTCACCCTGTGCGAGGATCAACGAAAAGGCGCTGAGAATTTCTTTCGCCGCGCTGCCGAACCACGACCAGCGGCGGAAGGATTTTTCCGAAAGGCGGGCGTTGACGAGAATGGCGGGGATACCGCGCGCCTTGATATCGGTGAGCATGTTCGGCCAGAGCTCAGACTCCATCCAGAGGACAAGGTCGGGCTTCCAGTGATCAAGAAACTGCTTCGCCCATGCCGGGTGATCGACCGGGTAAAATTGGTGCACCGCCCCGGCGGGCAAGTTTTTGCGCATCATATTGGCAGAGGAAACCGTGCCGGTGGTCATGAGGATCTGCGTGCCCGGAACCAGCCTTTGCAGCCGCTCGACCAGGATCAGGGCCGATTGCGCCTCGCCGATGCTGGCGGCATGGACCCAGATCAGCGACGAATTGCCCCGGGCAAGGCTGGCCCGGCCCAGCCGCTCGCCCAGATGGGCAGGCAGCTCCTTGCCCTTCCTCGAGCGGGCGCGCAGCAGGGCGCGCAGCAGGGGGCCGCTGGCCCCGGATACCGATTTATAAAGCTGGAGCATTTTATGCCAAAAAGCCTCTAAAGCCTTGTTTTCCGCAGTAGATATAAGGCTATAAAGCAGGATTTGGCAATGATTAAGGGCTCAAAGGCTTAGTTCTGGCAGCTGCCGCCGCTGAAACCGCTGGGCACGTAATGGCATCCGGGCGGCAGGCAGGCCTTTTCCTGATACTCGATGGGGTCGAGCTTCGAGCGTCGGATAATCACACCGGTTTCGATCTGGAGGGTCGCGCCGCCGCAATTAGCCGGATCGAGAAGGCCGAAAAAAACGAGTTGGTTGTCCTCCTCCCAGGGTGTGAAAGGATTGACGGTGGCAACATCAAAGTTCTCCGCCCAGCGAGCCGGTACGCCGAGGCAGGCTTCAGGAAGGATGCGTTTGTCCGGCGTGTCACGATAGTTTTCAAACGTGAAAAAGCCATCGGCGTCAGGAATTTCGATGAAATCGACGCATTTGGATTCCAGCCACACATCACGCATGCTGGTGCAGAGATAGTCTGTGCCAGGCATGCCCTGAATAGGCCCTGCTTCGTAGTCGAGCGTAAGGGAGCGATGGCCGCGGAACCTGTGCGGGAAATTAGCCGCCAGGTAGGAACGCATTGCACCGCCGACCAGGTATTCCAGCGCCATATCCATACTATTAGGGGGCAGAACGATCCCCCAGCGCGGGGTTTCGCTGAACATATTAAACGCTTCGTAGGCGAGAATATTCATGAACTGGTCAAAGCAGGTATATTCCAGGACGCTGTCCGGCTTGACGATAAGGTTCTGATTCTGGGTGATTTCACGCTGGGCTTCGAGCCAGGCGCGGGAGCGAAGCGACTCGTAATACAGCGGGTCGCAGGGGGTGGGGGCTGCACCGGCCATGGCGGGCGAAATACCTGATACAAAAAGAACAAGTGCCGTCAAAACGACATAAACCGTTCTTTTTGAACTATAAAAGTTCATGCTTGCCCCTGGGGAAACGTATAAAACACAGCTCCTAAGTAAAATTTTACAGGAAAACAGGGCCTTGGCGCAAATGGCTTTTATCAGGGCGCAACGCATGTAGCACCCCCCTCGTAATGGCAGTTAGGCGCCACACAGAACTTGTCGAGTATTTCCTCGGTTGATGTGACAGAGACATTGCCCCGGGAATCCACATCATATGTTTTCAAAACGGTAATCAGGCCCGTAGGAATGGGCGGGGTACATCCCGCCGTGCCGCCGTCATGCTCCAGAAGCCAGTTGTTGCTGAAAACCCTGTCGAAAAGTACATATTCGTAATCCGTGTTCTCTGAAAGATCGATCATGTCCTGGGTGATCTTCGTTCCGTCCGGGCACATCTCCGGCAAAACCCGCGGGTCGATATCGATAAGTTCCGAAAACTTCCAGAAGCGGTCGTCCGTCACGATGTCTGTACATTTCGACAGGAAATAAACCTGGTCCATGAAATTGCAGTTGTAGCCGCCCGCGCCGCTGATCTCTATATAATCCAGGGATGTGGCCGCCCCGCCCAGAAACCTGTGGCTGAAATTCTGGTCGATGTAATTTCTGAGACTCGCCCGCACGAGACCCTCAAGCGAAGTGGCGAGCTTGTCGGGTCCCATATAAACATTTATGCCCACGCACGGAACCGGGAACCAGTTGATCCAGCCGATGAGCCAGTTGCTGGTGATCGGCACGTGGTGGGGCATGCACAGCATGCCGCCAAGGAAACCGGGTCCTGTCAGGCCGATAAAGCCCTGAGGCGTTGTAAATTTTTGAAGAAGCTCGGTGAGAAGGGCTGAGACATCGATCTCACCTGAGCCTGCGTCGGCGAACGCCTGGAGATCCTCAGGGAGAATATTGTATGCATCTCCGAAAAGTTCGGCTGGGTTAAGGCCGAGGCTGGGAGGGGTGCTGCCGCTGCCGGTCCAGCGCTCGGTTTCCGAGAAAAGCGGCGCCGCGCGTTCAACGGCCAGGTCGTTAAACTGGTTGAAGCACGTATATTCCAGAATTGAATCCGGTTTGCGGATCAGGACTTGCGCCTTGATCATGTCACGCTGGGATTCCAGCCACGCGCGGGCGTAAATCTGGTTCATGAAATCGGCATCGCAGGTGCAGCCGGGCGCAGGGGTGTTGGTGGGTAAGCAGACGCCGCCGCCTGTGGCCTTGGGTTGGTTGGGCATTCCAGGAGCGGTCGGACCATCGCCCCGGACGAGCGGAAGGTTCGGCGTTGCGGGAACGATACAGGGAACGCCTGCGAAACACCCGGCCTGCGCATGGTTTACGGCAAAAACCATGAAACAGAAAACAACGCCGAGAATAATTTTCAGGCTGGAAACAGAGGGGCGGGAATGGCGCGGCATCGTAATCATTTTTGCCCTGCCATTATATACTGGCCCTGATTGGGTTCCCATACATAAACCGTGTAATTGTAATCATTCACTGTGCTTTGATAGGCCAGCAGGCTGCGGACACCCTTCGTATTGTCATTGCCGAGTGCGAGCGCGCGGGCAGGGATATCGCCCAGTTTTTGAATGCCGCTCTCGTTTTCCGAGAGAACGATGAAGCTGCAGGGCGAAGATATCTTGCCGCAGTTTTTGTCATGGACGATGAACTCATCAAGCCCGTCTTCGTTGAGGTCCACGGGCGCGATCAACAGATCGCCAGAAATGTCACGCTGGAGGTAATGGCTGAGGGCAAGGCGCGAGCTTTCGCCGATTTTACCCCCGAAGCCGAGCCGCTCGGCGGCATGGGCAGGGGCGGCAGGCGCCATGACTGCAAAAACCCCTGAAAACAGGAATAAAACTGCGAAAATTCTCAAAAGCCGCCCCGTCGATGGTCAAGATGACCGCTCCTGTAATTTTAGCAAATTACAGCCATTGCTGGCAAAGAGTTTGGAAAATAAGGGTTTTTTGAGTTAAATCAGGCCGCTTTTGACCCGGGCAGGTCGATATCGAGAATCGCCATATTGAAATCATAGGACGTTTCGCCGTCTTCCTCGTCCTTGTAGATCGTGCCGATGAATTCGCCGTTGATGTCGACTTCGACGGAATCGCCGTTTTTACGCGGTTTCAGGTAGATATTGGGGTTGTTGAAGGTCGTCTGCATATAGGCCTGCAGGCGGGTGATTTCTTGCTGTGTGAAATTAGCCATGGTCTTCTTCCCTTTATCTCGTCCGCTCTAGGCGGCTTTCAGCCCATTGCTTACGCTGTCATGACAGGTTTTGGCAAGCACTTTTCTGTCGGTGAAATCGCGGGCACGCACAGGCGGATGGAATGTTACGCGTAAATCTGCGCCCGATGTTTTGGCGAAACGGAACAGGTGCGGCGGCAGTTCCATGTCGAGATCAAGTGGCCATGCGTACAGATCGCGCTCGTCTTTTGTCTGCGGCGCCTCGCCGTTCACTTTCAGAAGACTGATCGTGACGGGCTGCAGAAAAATATCTTCGTTGCCGTTTCCCAATGCGAGCGTGAACAGGCTCGATTTGAATGGAAAAACTTCATAGCCGCTGGTCGATGTGCCTTCCGGGAAAAGGACCAGGCTGCGGCCGTTCGCGATTTTTTCAGCGAGTTTTCCGGTTTCGCGGCCAATCGAAGTTCTTTTTCTCTCGATGAATTCCGTCTGCTGAAGCTTCGAGAGAAAACCGAAGACAGGCCATTTTCCGACTTCGCTTTTGGCGACGAAGGACGCACGCAGGATACTGCCGAGTAGTGGCACGTCGAGATAGGAAAGGTGGTTCGACATGTAGAAAACCTGGTGCCCGCGTAGCGGGACGCCTTCGATGGTGTAGCGGATTTGAAAAATCGTGCGCACGCCGTTCTCCCAGAGGAACGGAATGGCGTAAGCGTGCCTGCCTTGGTGAAACGCGAGGATCAGCATTTGCGGCGGCACGAGCACCAGCGACCACAAAACAAAGGCCAGCATTTTTAGGGAAGCTTTAAATGAGCTCATCGTCGCCGCGCTCTTTAGGCAGCGGTGAAAACTGTTCGACATTACTCTCGCCCGAAAGCGATTTTTGAATCTTGCGTTCGTAATGTTTGCGGTAACGGCTGCTCACCATGTTGGTCTGCATTAGGATGCAGACGTCCGTGGTGTTGAATTGTTCATCGATCACGGCGCCGTCGCCGATTGTCGCGCCGACACGGAGGTATCCCTTGATCAGCGGCGGCAGCTTGGCGAAGGCGCGCTTGCGGTCGATATCTTCTTTCGGGATGATGTTCATGTTGATATAGCGGCCCTTCAGCGCGCGCGGGCGCAGATATTCAGGCGCGAGGTGATAGTGATGCAGGTATGACAGCGGCGTCGAGATGTTCTTGATGTCTGTGCCGTGCAGCGATGCGCAGCCGAACAGCAGGTCAATTTTGTGATCGGTCATGTAATCGGCGATGCCTTGCCAGAGCAATTGCAGAACCGGGCGCGTCCGGTATTCCGGCATAACGCAGGAGCGTCCAAGCTCCAGCAGCGAGTGACCTGAATTCAGAAGCGGTGCAATGTCGAATTCGGTGCTGCTGTAGAACCCGCCGAATTTCATCGCGAGTTCGCGGCGTAGCAGGCGGTACGTGCCGACGATGCGGTCGCCGGCAGGACGGCGTTCGTCGGTGACCACAAGATGGTCGGCGTATTTATCGAAGTCGTCGCGGTCGAGGCGCACCAGCGCCATTTCCTTGTCCGCTGTCGCCGCCAGCTCTTCATAGAAGACGCGGTAACGCAGGCGCTGCGCTTCTTCGATCTCGCGCTCATCGCGGGCGAGGCGCACGATCACGTTCTGATCGGAGCCGGTCTGTTCCATGTTATCGGGTGTATCGTTTTGCATATATTATTCCGTGCCGGGCATCCTAAGCTTTTGAGTGCATAAATCAAGGCTAATTGGCGTCCCCGAGAGGATTTGAACCCCGCGCGGCTTTGCCGCGCTATCTTTTAAAAAAGGAGGTTCAAATTGCCGATACCTTATATTAATTGGCGTCCCCGAGAGGATTTGAACCTCCGGCCCCAGGTTTAGGAAACCTGTGCTCTATCCAGCTGAGCTACGGGGACACCGCAGCCCTTCTATAAGAGGACAGGGAAAAATAAGCAAACTCAATGGATATAGAGGTGAACTTCGTTCGAAGACGCATCCGGGCTCTGCTTGTGCGAGAGGTCGATACGGTCGAGTGGCAGCCCCATCTGGGTGAGGGTGCGCAGGACTTTCTCGGCGTTGCGGCGCGCCTTGGTGCTTTCGATCGCGACCTCGGCGGCATTTCCATTCGCAGGGTGCACGGCGACGAGATCAAAACGCGCATCGGGGTAACGCTGCAGCGCCTCGTTGACGGCGACATAGACGGGCTCTTCATAATTTACGTTGGCCTGGTCGAATTTGATTTTGACCAGTGGGCGCGGACCCGACAGCGGCGCAGCCTGGCGACCGTAGCTGCCATTGCCGCCCACCAGACCGGGCGAACCAGCGGTGACAGGCATCGAGGCATCAGCCGAAGCTTCTGTCGCAACCGAAGAGAACGGACGGTTGGAAAGCGATTTGCCGTACAGGTCGCCGTTCGAAACGGCAAGGGCAAGTGTGCGGAGGTTGTTACGCTCGGAGCTCAGGTATGTCGTCGTGCGCGTGATGTCGTCGTTCACGTTGTTCAGCAGGCGCTCGATAATCACCATCGTGTTGTTGACGCCGTCTTCAAGTTCGGAGAGACGGACATGGTCTTCCTCGATCGCGCCCGAGAGACCGTAAGCGGCGCGAACGGCCTCTAACAGGTAAGAGGCTTCAGAGGATGTCGTTGCAGCTTCGGCGGCGAGCTGGTTCAGCGTTGCAACGGACGAGCCGAGATTCTCGAGGCTGCTTTCAGCAAGGCTGACGCGCTTCAGCAGGCGCGGGTTGCCGGGCGTGGTGCCGGCTTGTAATTGCGTGTTGATAGTGGCGACGGCTGCGTAATATTCAGCGGCCTTGCCTTCGCCTTCGCGCTGGAGCGCGTTGAGGTTGGCGGAGAGCATGGCGACTTTGCCCTGCAGTGTGTCGAGATCGGTCGAGAGGTCGTTGACCTTTTGCGTGACGATGGTTGATGTCGGTTCGAAATATGTTTTGCCGCGAACCTGTTCGGGCGAGATGTCCTGCATCTGCGAAGGCTTGCTGTAAATCTGCGATTTAAGCTGCTCGTTCATCGGGTAGGCGTTGATCTCGATAGGCCTGGAGACAGGCTGCTGCGCGTGCGCCAAAGAGGCCGTCAGGCCCGAGCAGGCCACGAGGCCCAGCGTCAGGGCGAAAACGTTCCGGAAGGTCATGTTTCTGGACATCCTAAAAATTCAATACGTAAGGGTTTTATATAATGCAGGGGATTTGAAAGCTACTCGTCATAAAAGTCAACCCCTGCCAGCATCGCCTCTGTAAAAGGCGGAGTCAAGCGCCGTGAGTATGGTTGTGCATAGATTTGTGTGAATCTTCAAAAGTTTGAGCCCAAATAAGGCCCTGCCGGATTGCTTGCATTCGTTTTTTCTTTCAAGTATGGTCTGCTCCGCTTTAAGCCTTATTTACAAAGCACCATGCGCCCGTAGCTCAACGGATAGAGCATCTGACTACGGATCAGAAGGTTAGGAGTTCGAATCTCTTCGGGCGCGCCATTTCCCTTAATCAAACCAGATTACCCCGCCACGAGGGTGTGAACCTCGATATTGTGGTGCTTCGGCTTTTTATAAATCACATCGGCAGACAGGATATTGATCGTCTTCGCCGGTTTGAACTTGGCCTTGAAGGCATCGAGATTCTGGGTCTCCGATCCGCCGCGGTTAAGATACTGGATGCCCTGATCACGGAGCGTCCGGCAGACCGTAATGGTCTGGTAATCCGCAAGCCCCGTGACCGAACCATCGGACAAATTCGCGAGCAGGTTGGATGTGTGATCCGTCGGCTGGTCCCAGATTGAAAAACCCAGCGGCTTTTTCCCCTCCATGAACAAAAGTCCCTGGAGCATTTCGGGATAGTCCTCCATCACTTTAAAAAGCTCGACGTAAAATTCCGACATATTCTCGCTGTCCTTGGAATTATAGATCATGCTGCCTTCCCAGTATTTCAGGCACGCTTTCATCAGGCGCAGCGCCGTGCCGCGATTGAGCGGGACATGCGTGATATGGCTGGCGGCCTGTTTGAACTTGCTGCGGATCGATTGAAAATCATGCCCCTCAAGCGCGGCGACGAGGGCCGTATCCAGAACGCGGACCGGATAACGCCAGTCGAGCACATTCTCCTCGGTGACCGTGATCGTGCTGACATTGGAATCGTTCGGGCCATCGATCTGCTTTTTAAGCTTCTTCAGATCGTCCTCATGGTAGCGCGCGAGTTGCACGCCGTTCGCGGGCGGCGTGATCATGTTCAGAACCGCCGCAGTCAGGCTGTAATCGCCATGGCCGATCTCGGGAAAGACCAGCAGGCGGTGGTCGGTATGGGGATGAGCACAGGTGACCAGCGCAGAATCATCATTCCTGTAAAGCTGGGCACCCTTGCGGCCGGTCAGCATGTAATAGAGCGGGGAATTGACATAGCTGTCGTCACGGGCGTTTTCATCGCCTGACAGCACGCTTCGCAGAAACTCATAAGTCAGTTTGTTCATTTGAAGTCCCACAAGTGCAACTTAAAGTTGCATTAGAGAAAACAAAGCATGAACAGTTGCTACCGTGCAAGTTATTTTGAAGATGAATATCGGTGTATGTAACTTTGTATCTTAAGCGGCGGTCGCCGGGAGCTTCGGGATCAGCGCATTTGCCCAGAGATATTCAAAACGCTGCCTCTCCTGCGCGAAGATTTCCTTGTTCTCGATGATCAGGCACAGCGAGTTGTTCCAGAATTTCAGGACCAGCTTATTGCCGTAGAGGAACGATGCCATGCCGCTCTTGTAAATTTCTTTCGGCAGCCAGCGGTAACAGGACGGGTCCTGGACAAAGAACGTATCACCTTCACAGAGAAGCAGGCGCTCCGTGATTTTATGGTCTTTCAAGCGTTTCAGATGCGACATCAGCTCTTCAGGATGCCTTTGAAAAACACTGCGCTCATCGAGATGCGAGATCAGAACTTCGCCGCCTTTTCTTTTGAGCGTGTTGAAAATGTCATCCCACAGATCGAGATGAACCATCTCGCCCTCTAGCAATTGAAAAAGCGTCTGGCGTTTCTGAATGCCGTAAGTGCCGACGAATTCGATGCCGCGTTTCTCCAGCGCCGCGCGGATATTCGCCATGTTTTCGGCGCGCGGATGAAACAGCCCGCTTTCGAAATGCGTGATCGCCGTTTTTGAAAGGCCGCAATCACTTGCAAGCTCAGATTGTTTAAGGCCCAGGAAGTTGCGGGCGGCGCGGCATTGCTCTTTCGTAATCATGATTCACCTGAAATGCGTTTGTTATCAAGCCAAAGGGGATAACTTTATATATAGCAAGTTTAACCTCAATTGATATCACTTTTAGTTGCATACGATGGCATTTCGAGAATAATTCAGGGGTGGGATTTCAAAAAAGGGGGACTACATGAATTCAGACCAGGAAAACAATCCAGCCGTTCAGAAAGCGATTTTGATCAAGCTGGCTTATGAACGTCACGAAAATTACATCAGCGCCGCGCGGGCAATTTTGAACCTGTCCCGGGATGAAGAAACCGAAGACGATCCGCTGTTCGACAACCTGGCGCATATTCTTAATCTGATGGCGGAGGAGGTTGGGGCGCTCAATCATATGTTAGAGAAGCAGGTCGCGGCGGCTCTCAATCCTTAACGACCATCACCGTTGCTTAATATTACCTTAATGATTTTGTGAAAGCATGAATCTCTTGGCGGTAATCGTAAGGAGATAAAATTATGGCTGACGGTAATGATTTTTTGGGCTTAGGCCGTAAACTTGAGCAGTTAAAAGATAGTGCTGTAGACGGTATAACACGCAGGTCACAAGACGCTGCAAAGGAAAAACTCAAAGGCACAACCGGCCTTAACGAGCAGGATTTGCGCGATGCACAGGATCCGGCAGGGGCGGCAAGACGTAAGGCGGAAGAGCAACTGCGCAAAGGTCAGCAAAAGGCGGGACAGGCAGTGGACCAAGGCCTGGGAAATGCCCAGCGCGGCGTCGGAAATAAGGTCGATGAGACGACCGGAAAAACAAAACAGGGAATTTTAGGCGGTTTAGGTTTCAATGGCGGCGGGTCAGACCCCAACGCGCTGAAGAAAGACGAGGAGGCCCAAAGGCTGGAGGAAGAGAAGCGTCAAAAGACTCTGGCCGAACCTCGCGGGCCAAGCGAACTCTATAAGAAAGAGCTCGCGGAGCAGGAAGCGCTGACAAAAAAACTTGAAGCGGAAAAAGAAGAGCGAAAAAAGAATCCTCCTGGTAAAAGCAAAGCGGAACTGGATGCGGAAGCGGAGCAGGAAAGATACATGCCGAAAGCTAGGCCTCAATCTTATGATGGCGCACCATCAACACCATCGGGCGCGATACCGATTTCCTATGATGTGGGTTCGCAGGCAAAGGGCGATTTGACCGATCAGTACGGAAAGGCACTAGGCCTGCAGGGGCTGGATGCTGAAGAGGTTGCGCCGCTGGCGAAACCCGGGCAGCCATTCAAAATCTGATCCTACTGCGCTTTCACCGCGCGCAGGTCGGTGCCGTCGCACCAGAGCATGCCGTCGGTCGGATCATATTCCTTTTGCCCGGCTGTAGAGCATGCGCCGTAACTGACGCCGCAAGACTGCCCGCCATTGTAGAGTAAAGCGACCTCGTCGGCGGTCAAGGCGCGGTTATAAACGCGAACGTCGTCGATTAGCCCGAGGAAAGGGTGATTGCCGGTGGTGGCGGCACCGATGTTTGCATGTGTCGTTGTGTCGACAGAGCCGAATGTCGCGGAGATGTTGTCGGATGTAACCAGGGCACCGTTGACATACGTGTTATGCTTGCTTGCCGGGCGGTCGACAACCACCATGACATGCGTCCAGGCATTCAGAATCGGGCTGGCGCTGACGAGTGACGTATTGACCTCATCGCCATCGCCGATATAGGTGGTCCAGCTGCCGGTGCCAAATTCCATGTCGTAACCTCTGCAGCCTACACATCCCCCTCCCTTGGTCCATGGCATGTCATAACTTCCTGCCGACCCTGTGGCATAAAGCCATAGGCCGTAGCTGAACGACCCGCTGCCGAAATCAAGACTGCCGTCCGCAGGGTCGCCTATGGCCACGCGGTCGTGCGTCGGGTCCGACCCCAGTTCGCCGCTGAATTCGAGCGCGTTGTTATACTGCCCGGTCGTCGGCGTCGGGCTGTTGGCATAGGTGCCGTCATTGCCGCTCGGTGATGATCCACGGCTGTCGGGCCGCTGGCTTCATTGAACTTCCAGTGACCGACAAGGCCGTCCTCGATGCAATTAATCCTTTTATAGTCTCCGGAGGCATCGCAGATCTTGTAGGCTTTCAGGGTGGCATCCCATTCGCGGTTTGCAATCGGAGAGCATGCGCCGAGGCTAACGCTGTCGAGCTCGATCACATCCCAGTTCGTCCCGTCACAGATTTTGTATTCCGATGTGCCGGAAAACCATTCGAGTGTTCCGGCCACCCCGGCAGGCGAGGTGCAGGCGGCGAACGCCGGGGCCGTGTAAAAAAGCGCGAGAATGATTAGGAACGTAAGGCTTATGAAATAAAGCACACATATTATCTAACATTAATGTTGGTGTGATTCAAGAAAATACTTTGACATTTTTTTTGACTTCAATCATTCCCGCATGGCAGCAATAACGGGCGTTTTTTCCCTTGCAAAAGCCGCTAAAAGCTTTAGCGTGCTCGTATTATCACAAATTCACCTTAACCCTTTTAGGAGGACAGGAATGTCGTTTGGATTAGCTGAATATATTTGGCTGGACGGGGCGAAGCCTACCCGTTTTATGCGCTCAAAAGCGAAAGCCGTAAAAGTTGGAAAAAATCCCAAAATAGAAGATTTCCCTGAGTGGAGCTTTGACGGCTCCTCGACAGAACAAGCCGTAGGCCACGACTCAGACTGCATCCTGCAACCCGCGCACTTCATTGCGGACCCGGTTCGCGGCGAGGGCAGCTGGCTGGTGATGTGCGAAGTCATGAATCCCGACGGCACGCCCCATGAATCGAATTCGCGCGCGCAACTTCGCGCCGTTCTCGATGCAGGCGCAGCCAAGCAGGATCCCTGGTGCGGTTTCGAACAGGAATACACATTTTTTAAAGGCCGTACTCCCCTGGGTTGGCCTGAACATGGCTTCCCGCGCCCACAAGGCCCATTCTACTGCGGCGTTGGCGCGGATGAAGTGTTCGGCCGTGACGTTGTCGAAAAGCACGCGAAGCTCGCGCTGCAAACCGGCATGTTGTTCTACGGCATCAACGCCGAAGTTATGCCCGGTCAGTGGGAATTCCAGATCGGCTACCGCGGCGACAACAAGGAAGACGCGGGCGCGCTGAAGATGTGCGACGAAACATGGCTGACGCGCTGGCTCCTCTGCCGCGTGGCAGAAGATTTCGGCGTTACTGTCTCGTTCGATGTTAAGCCTGTCAAAGGCGACTGGAACGGTACCGGTATGCACACGAACTTCTCGACCAACGACACCCGCGACCCTGCAAAGGGGAAGGCCGCCATCAAAGCTGCCACGGATGCGCTCTCGAAAAAGCACCAGGAGCACATCAAACTCTATGGCGCGAACAACCACGAGCGTCTGACCGGTCGTCACGAGACCTGCGACATCAACACGTTCCGTGTTGGCGATGCAGATCGTGGTTGCTCGATCCGTATCCCGAAGCCCGTCGCCCTGAAAGGCTATGGTTACTTCGAAGACCGTCGCCCCGGCGCAAACGCCGACCCGTATCTGGTCACGGCGCGTCTGTGCACCACGGTATGCGGCATTCCGGAGTCCGTTATGAAATTCTCGAGCTGGCCTCGCCAGGACAGCAAGATCGCTGTCGCAGCCGAGTAGTCATAAATAAACAATTCAATGAAAAGAGCGCCTTAGGGCGCTCTTTTTGTTTGGTGTGAATCTTGCATTTCTGCAACCGCCTTATTCTCTTTTGTTCCAGTCTCTTAAAAGATAAAATTAAATAAGGTCTTCCTGCGTTATGAAAACCTAACATATTCAATTTGTTAACCTTTTAGGCTTAGGCTGAAATGACATTATTGGATTAATTCTGATTCAAACTCCCAAAACGCCTTAAAATGACGCCTGACAACAAAGACACAAAAAAGAACAAGCTCAACCTGACGATTGAAAGTCTTGAAATGGAGCTCATGGACCCGGACAGCAAGGCGAAAAAAGCCGCTGCGTCGAAGGCTGCTGCCGATTCCACAACTAAAAAATCAGAAACGATGTCTGGAACGGACGCCAATCTGCCCGTCCAGTATCGCCAGCAGGGCGGGGATAACCGCGCGCTGAAAACCTATTCATCCAACCTGCAAAAGGCTGAAGAATCCGACAGCGAAGTTCGTAAAAAAGGCCGCATGGGCGACCGCATGGTCACGCAGGGTCTCATAACTGAATCGCAATTGAACGTCGCGCTCCAGGAAAAGAAAATCAGCGGCAAGATGCTCGGCGAAATTCTCGTCGAACTCGGCTTCATCACCGAAGATGTCCTGACGCGCTTCCTTGCTGAATCGTCCGGCTTTGAACTGTTCGATCCCAAGCACACGATCGTCGATGGCGATGCGCTGTCGCTGCTCGAGAAAAAAGTCGCGCTGAAATACAACATGCTGCCGATTTCAAAAAGCGGCAACGACGTGCGCGTCGCGATGGCCGACCCGTATGACGTCGTTGCGCTGGACACGCTTCGCAGATTTTTGCCCAAAGGCGCACAGATCAAGCCGCTCGTGACGACGGCAAAGGTGCTGGCCGAGGCAATTGATGCCGCCTACGGATACGCCAGTTCGATCAACGCAATTCTGAAAGAGCTCGAAGAATATAAAGACGAAAAAGACATTGCCACGCTGAGCGAACACGAAGCCTATTCACACCCGATCGTGCGGCTTGTGAATGGATTGCTGTTCGAAGCGGTGAAGATGGGCGCATCCGACCTTCACTTCGAACCCGAGGAAAATTTCGTGCGCCTTCGTTATCGT
This sequence comes from Alphaproteobacteria bacterium, assembly GCA_017999645.1. Classification (GTDB taxonomy): domain Bacteria; phylum Pseudomonadota; class Alphaproteobacteria; order Micavibrionales; family Micavibrionaceae; genus UBA7657. Next base: position 78,300 of record JAGNLJ010000004.1, on the reverse strand, counting down.
CTCGACGGCGAAATGTTTACCGCGCAGATCCTGCATAAGCAGCACTGGAGCGGTATCAGTCAGCGTATCAAGATCATGTCGCAGATGAACATCGCCGACAAAATGAGCGCGCAGGACGGACGCTTCGGCCTCGACGTCGCGGGCCGCGTCGCCGATTTCAGGGTTTCATCGCTGCCGACGGTTCATGGCGAAAACATTGTTCTCCGCGTTCTCGACAAGAGCGCCAGCATCATGCCGCTCAGCAAGCTTGGCTTCAGCGAGCACAATACGAACCTGATCAGACGCTCGCAGGAAAAACCCGAAGGCATCATCATCGTCACCGGTCCGACGGGTTCCGGTAAAACGACATCGCTTTACTCGATGCTGAACGAAATCAACACGGTCGACGTCAACATCCAGACGCTTGAAGACCCGGTCGAATATTCACTCGGCATGATCCGCCAGACCCACGTCCGCGAAGGCGTGCTGGAATTCGCGGAGGGGATCAAGGCCTTGCTCCGTCAGGACCCGGATATCATCTTCATCGGCGAAATCCGCGATGGCGAAACGGCGAACATGGCCCTTAAGGCCGCCATGACCGGTCACCAGGTTTATACGACGCTTCACACCAATGACTCGTTCGGCGCCATTCCGCGTCTTATCGACCTTGGCATGAAGCCGGGCATGATCGCAGGCTCTATTATTTCCGTATTCGCTCAGCGTCTGACGCGGGTTCTCTGCCACAATTGCAAAACGGCCTATAAGCCGGACGAGCATGAATGCAAGATTTTAGGTGTAGAGCCTTCAAAGGCACCGCAGATTTACAAAGCCAAGCAGGGCGGCTGCGATATGTGCGCCGGTCAGGGATATAAAGGACGTATTGCTGTCGCCGAAATTCTGTTTTTCGATGACGATCTCGATCTTTTGCTGGCGCGCGGCGAATCAAAGGCCGACCTGAAGGCGCTGGCTGTGAAAAAAGGCTTTAAAAGCATGAAAGACGATGGCATTCTTAAGGTGCTTGAGGGAATCACCGACCTCCAGGCGCTTTCCAAGGTTGTCGATATTCATAAATAACCTTAAATCTCCGCCCGTCCTTCTGATCAAGAGTTCATGGAACGTTACAAATACAGAGCTGTAAACGAAAACGGCAGGCCGATCCGGGGCGTGATTTCTGCTGCCAGTGAAACCGACCTTTATAACCAGCTCCAGTCCGCGGGCCTCGAGCTTGTCGATTGCAAATCCCTTCACGAGAAAAAGGGCTTGTCTTTCGGCACCTCGATGAAGCGCGTGAAAATCCGCGACCTCATCCAGTTTTTCATGCACATGGAGCAGATGCAGAGCGCGGGCGTGCCGCTGCTCGATGCGCTGGCCGACATCCGCGACACCACCGACAACAGCCGCATGCGCGACATCATGACGGAAATCTACCGCGACGTCTCCGACGGCGCGTCGCTGTCCGAGGCGATGGCGAAACATCCGAAGGTTTTTACAAATCTTTACCTGTCCCTCATCAAGGCTGGCGAAGACACGGGCGATTTGACCGCAGTTTACCGGCAGCTTGTGAAATACCTGAAATGGGTTGCCGAGATGCAGTCCAAAGTCAAAAAGGCCATGACGTACCCGATTATTGTCATGGTGGTTGTCCTAGTGACGATCTGCGTGATGATGGGTGTCGTCGTCCCCCAGATTGTCGACTTTATCCGCAATATGGATCGTGAGCTCGGCTGGATTACGACCTCGCTGATCAATACATCAGATTTCTTCAAGAACCCGCTTTTCCACTTGTTCGGCATACCGGTGCCGGGCGGGGTGGTCGTGTTGCTGACGCCGGTGGTTTTGTTTGCCATCATCAAGGCGCTTTGCCGCACGTCGGAGAGTTTTGAGTACCATGTGCATGATATGATGCTAAGGACGCCCATTCTCGGCAATCTGATCCGCAAGACCAGCATCGCGCGTTACGCGCAGACCTTCGGCGCGCTGTTTGCAAGCGGCATCGATGTTATCAGCGCATTGAAATCGGCGCGCCAGACGGTGAATAACCGGGTGCTGCTGGAAGCGATGGAAATGATTGAAAACTATGTCGAGACCGGTAGCCCGCTGTCCGAAGCGTTCAATTATTCCGGGGAATTCCCGAGCATGGTGGTGCGGATGCTGAAGATCGGCGAGGAATCGGGTAACCTCACGGTGGTGCTTGAGCAGGTGTCGGAATTCTATACCAAGGACGTCGATGAAACAGTCACCAGTTTGATTGCCACGGTTGAGCCGACCCTTACGGGGATCCTCGGTCTTATGATATTATGGATTGCGGCTGGCGTGTTCGGCCCGATTTATGCAATGATAGGAGAGCTGGAGATGTAACTCTGCTCTGTTCTGCTTACGCCGGTTAACTTTCTGATTTCAAGGTTTTCATGTCTCTTTCGTTTCTCGCCCCTAACCGCACAGTAATGCTCGTCAGCGACGAGGCCGCCTATATTTATTCCACGAGTGCCCGTGGCGTGCGCCTGGTCGAGACCGTGCCGTGGGAAGCTGAAAACTTCGAAGGCAATGTCGCGGGCATCTTGAAAAAAGATTGCGGCAACAAGCCTGTCCTGATTCTCAACGACATGGTCGAGCAACACTACCGTAAGGAAAAAGTCCTGAAAGCGGGTGTCAGCGTCATGGACAAATCGGGAATGCTGAGGCGCAAGCTGAATGTCGCGTTTCCGAATTACCCGGTCAAGGCCGCGTATCCGCTCAAGGAAAAGCCGCCCAAATCCGAGAGAAAAATCCCGGCAGATATTTATATTTTCGCCGCCGTTCCCGACACCAAGCAGCTCGCGCTGACCATCGGCGCCACGAGCAAGTCGCTGGTTCCGGTTTCTGGTTTCTGCCTGCTGCCCGTGGAATCGTCCGACATGGTCCAGACTCTGTCGGCGAAGCTCACGAAAAAAGGCGAGCCCAAATGCCGCTGGGTCCTTTTCATTGGTCAGCATAAAAACGGCTCGCTCCGCCAGATCGTCACCAAGAACGGCGAGCTGGCCCTGACCCGCATGACGCCCATTGTCGAAAGCGACAATGATGTCGAGGCGTGGGCCAACGAAGTTCACCAGGAATTCAAGGCCACCATGAGCTACCTCACGCGCTTCGGATTCCAGTCCGAAGACGGCCTGCATGTCATCGTCATGGCGAATGAATCCGCCGGCGAGGCAATCGAGGCGAAGATCGAGGAGCCGTGCAAATATACGGCACTGACATCATCCGAAGCCGCGCGCGTGCTGAACGTTGCGCTCGGTTCGCAGGACGATTTCCGTTACGCCGATCCGCTCCATGCCGCATGGGTGGGCCGCAAGGCGAAATTCATCCTGCCGATGCGCGCCGCGCAGATCGACAATGTTTCCAAGCCGAGAAAAACCGCGATGGCGGCCTCGGTTGTTTTAATTCTCGGCCTTGGCGTCCTCGGCTACCAGATGCTCAGCCAGATTGCCTCGATGGCCACTCTGTCCGGTGATATCGATGAATCTAGAAGCAGGCTTTCCATGCTGAGCGTTCAGTATGAAAAGGAAGTGCAGCGCAAGGAGGAGCTCGGTTTTGACGTTCGTCTCGTCCAGAGCTCTATTGCCGTGCAGGATGCGCTGGAGAAGGTTAATATCAAGCCGCTCAGCCTGTTCCAGAATATCGGCCGTGCGCTGGGCAGGGATTTGCGTTTCGATCGCGTTATCATGACGAGACCGGCTGACAATCTGGTGAATTCGCTCATTGATGCCGCAACACCGCAAACGTCGCCGCCTGTTTTCGAAGTTACATTGCAGATGACCTATCCAAGCACCACGAATATCGACAAGGGCAACAAGGAAGTGAACGATTTAAAGGGGCGTCTGCAAAGCCTGCTGCCTGACCATACGGTCGAGGTTACGAAGCTCCTGAAGGACTATGAATATGTCGAGGAAATAGTCGTTGAAACGGGCGACCTCGAGAAAAAAGACGTAAGCCAGGACTTCGTCGCGGAAATAAAAATCAAGGGGCCGCCGCTTGAGCCGGTCGCGGAGGTGTCGCAATGATCCGGGTTCTCGGCGCAAAGCGCATTCTGACTATCGTTGCTCTTATCGCGCTCAATGTGCTGATGGGGACGACCGTTTATTTCTATCTTATGCCCGAAAAAATTAAAAAGAATCGCGAGCTCTCAAGCTTGCGCGGACAGATTGGAACGGTGCAGAATGATATCGGCCGCATGCAGATTGAATTCGATCAGCTCGCCGTCCAGCAGGCCCAGTTCGAAAAATTACAAAAACGCGGTTTCTTCGGTACGCAGGGGCGCCGCGACGCGGAAAAAGTTTTCCAGAGAATACAACAGGAGGCCGGCGTTGTTTCGGCGGTTGCCAGTATCCAGCCCGGCAAGATCGAGGACAGCGAGGAGGCCCAGAAGGCCGAACATAAAATTCTCGTCAGCCCCGTCACGATCAAGCTCTCGGCTGTCGATGACGTCGACGTGTATAAATATCTGTATCTGGTCGAGCGCTTTTTCCCCGGCCACATCTCGTTCCAGAAAATCATGCTTGAGCGCAAGACAAACATAAACAACACTGTGTTGCGTGCTATCGCCACCGGCGGCAAACCGCAACTCGTTACCGCTGACATTCAGGCCGAATGGCGCACGATGATCCCGCAGAAGGATGTAATCGGCGCGCCCGTTCAGCAGGAGGGGGCGCCTCAATGACACGTCGCATCCGCTCAGCTTTTTCGATGATGATTTTCGGTGGCGCCTTGCTGGTTGCCGCTGGCTATTCACTGGCGCAGGACGCTGTCGACCCCATACCGATGGGCATTTCATCGCCCGCCGCGACAGGGGAACCCGCGCCAACTGATCCGACTGTAGCAGTAACGGATCCGGCTGCGGCACCGGCTGAAACGCCCGCCGCGCAAGCGCCGGAACAAGCCGCCACCGTTGCGGTTGGCGAAGAGGCCATCAATCCTAATGACATTCCATCCGTGCTGTTCACATACTGGGAGCACACCGCCATCACCGACGCCAAAAGAGCGGTCGGCAGCACGCGCGAAGTCACCCAGGAAGAATGGCAGAATATCAAGGACGAGCCGCTGGGCGTCAAGCCGCCGCCTGAGGAGCGCGATATCACGCTGGGCGGAATCGTTTATGTAACGACCGCTGACTGGACCATCTGGCTGAACGGCAAGCGTGTGACGCCCAAGGCCATCCCGCGCGAAGTCACCGACTTGAAGGTGTACAAGGAATATATCGAGATGAAATGGTACGACGATTACACGAACCAGATCTTCCCGTTGCGTATGCGTGCTCATCAACGTTTCAACATCGATACCCGGATTTTCCTTCCCGGCTGATCAGATTTAAAAGTTCATGGCTGAAGACATACTCGTTCTGGATAATGTCAACATTACGTACGGTAAACTAACCGCCGTGCGGAACGTATCGCTTCGTCTCAAGGCCGGTGAAACATTCGGCCTGATCGGCCTGAACGGCGCTGGTAAAACGAGTCTCATCAAATGCATCCTCGGTCTTCGCACCGCCAGTGGCGGGCGCATCACCGTATTCGGCAAACCGCCTCAATCAAAGGCCGGGCGGGAATTGCTCGTGTTTCTGCCCGAGCGTTTCGAGCCGCCCTGGTTCCTGAGCGGCATGGAGTTCGTGAAATTTTCACTGGCGCTTTACCGCGAGCCGTTCGATGAGCAAAAGGTCATCGATTATGCCCGCAGGCTCGCCCTCGATCCGGGCGCCCTGCGCCGCAGGGTCCAGACTTATTCCAAGGGCATGCGCCAGAAGCTTGGCTTGATCGCTACGATCCTGACGGGCTCCAAGCTCATGATTCTGGACGAGCCCATGAGCGGCCTCGATCCGCTGGCCCGCGCGCTGGTCAAGGATCTGCTGGTCGAATGCCGCGGGCAGGGACGCACGATTTTCCTGACATCCCATATTCTGGTGGATATGGACGAAATCTGCAGCCGCGTGGCGGTTTTGCACGAAGGAAGCATGCAATTCGACGGTTCGCCCGCCGAGCTGCGGAAAACCATGAATGCCGAGAATCTTGAAAGGGCCTTTTTACAATCCATTGAGAAAAAGGCCGCTGCGTGATAAGTTTAACAATAGGGGGGAAGGGAATCTTTATAAGTCCCGGCCTTCTGCAACCATAAGGCTTCAAAATGCGTATTCTTCTTGATCATCTTTTCACATCCTCCAGGCCCGCCATTCTCGTGCTAGGCGCATGTGCGTTTATGATAGCTGCGCCTGCATTCGCGCAGGACGATATTCTATTGCCCGCCGACGAAGCCGCGCCGCTGATCGAAGACGGCGTACCGGAAGAACCCTTGCAGGATCCTTCGGTGCTGAGTGCGCCGGTTGAGCCTGGCGCAGAAGCGCAGGCCGAAGACGCCATGCAGAATTTGCTGGAAAATATCAACGAAGGTAACAAGTCTGGCACCGAAGCCGCGCCCGCTGTTCCTGAAACCGCGCCTCAGGTTGTCGAGGGCGCACCGCCCGCCGATGCAGGCCTGACGCCCGAGCCTTCCGCGACGGCAGAAAGCAATGTATCTGTCGTTCCGGCTTTGCCGGCGGATCAGACCCCCGATGAAAATCTCTTCTTCGATGCCGACACGCTGGTTCCCACTGGCGAAATGGGCTCAAACGCGCCGCGCAAGGTCAACCCGGCGCTCCAGCCCGCATCGAAACTGATCGTCGTCAAAAAAGATTACAGCGGCGGCAGCCGCGAGGCGCAACTTGTTTCGGCGGAGCGTGCTATTGCTCTGGGCCGTTACGATTCCGCGCTCGAGATTTACAACGAGATGTACGCGAAAAACAGCCGCGACCCGAACATCGTCATGGGCCGCGCCATCGCGCTCCAGCATCTCGGCCAGCAGGAAGAAGCCGTTGCTGCCTATGAGGAACTGCTTGATCTTCGTCCCGGCAATACGCAGGCGGAAATCAATATGCTCGGCCTGATGGGCCAGAAATACCCGGCCGTCGCGCTGCAACGCCTTGGCGAACTGCGCGAGAAAGAGCCGCAGAATGTCGCGATTGTCGGCCAGATGGCGGTCCTCCAGGCCAATATGGGCCAGTATGAAGACGCCATGAAATATCTCGGCATGGCGGCAAGCATCGAGCCGAACAACGCCAACCATGTCTACAACATGGCCGTGGTCGCCGATCTCGCGGGCCAGAAAGATTCCGCTGTGCAATTCTACGAGCAGGCGCTTGAGGTCGACAGCATTTACGGCGGCAACAGATCCATACCGCGCGAAGCCGTGTTCGAACGCCTGTCGCGGTTGCGCTAGACCCGCATGGGCGCCGAACTGCCGCCTCTCATCATCAACATCATACTAATCGTTGTCGGGCTGTCGCTCGGCAGCTTTGCGACGGCCCTGGCGCACCGCGTGCCCGTACGTAAATCCATGAGCAAGACGCGCTCGGCCTGTCCGCATTGTAATCACACCCTCGGCGCCGCTGATCTCATTCCCGTTGCGTCATGGGTCATGAGCGCAGGCAAATGCCGTTACTGCCGCAAAGCCATCAGCATGAGCTATCCGCTCATGGAGCTCGGGGTGCTGATGGCATGCCTCGTGACATACTGGGTAAAAGGCTGGACGCCGGAAGCCGCGTTCATCATCGCCGCAATACCTTTTCTTGCCGCGCTGCTTGTCATCGATCTGCGGCACATGATTTTGCCCGATGGTTTGCTCATCATCATCGCCTTGATCGGCATCGCGCGGATGATTTACAAAGCGGTTTTCCTGAGCGATTCACCCGACATGGGAATGCTCCTGACCTTCTGCATCGAGATCGCAATGTTCGCCGCGATCTCGTGGACCATCGGCTTCATCATGGAAAAAATCATGAAAAAGGAATCCCTCGGGATGGGGGATGTGAAGTTTTTCGCCGTAGCGGGGGTCTGGCTGGGATTATCGAAATTAGGCTGGTTCTGCGGCCTCTCAGGCTTCTTCGGGATCCTGTTCGCAGCTGTTTTCCGTAACTTTACAAAGGAAGGGCAGTTCCCCTTCGGTCCGGCCCTGATTGCCGCGCTTTTCCTGCTTGTTTTGACAGATGGTTCTCTTTTTTAACGAATTCATTTAAAATGAAAAACAGGTAAAATTTTACTTTCCGTTCATAAAGTTAAGCTAAAACTATAGTACGGCCACTCTGTCCGGCCGTCCCAATCTTAAGGAGACCTCCCTTGGACCTGACGCAACTTCTGGCATTTACGATGCAAAACAAGGCTTCCGACCTGCACCTCAGCTCGGGCAGCCCGCCTGTCATCCGGGTCCACGGCATCCTCAAGCGCGTCAAAGGCGACGCGCTATCGAGCGATGACATCCGCACGATGCTCTATTCGGTCATGACCGAAGACCAGCGCGCCGTCTACGAAAAGGACATGGAACTAGACTTCGCAATCGCGCTCGGGGAAAAAGCGCGTTTCCGCGTCAACGGATTCACCAGCCGTCTCGGCTCGTGCGCTGTCTTCAGAACAATTCCGACCGAAGTGCCGACGATGGCGCAGCTTGATCTGCCGCCCGTCATGCGCCGCTTCGCCGATCTCGAAAAGGGCATCATCCTTGTCACTGGTCCGACAGGCTCCGGTAAATCGACGACGCTTGCCTCGATGATTAACCACATCAATTTGCATCAGCCGAAACATATCCTCACCATCGAGGACCCGGTTGAATTCTTCCATCAATCGAAAAAGGCGCTGATCAATCACCGCGAAGTAGGGACGGACACCAGCACGTTTGCGCGCGCTCTGAAATCATCGCTCCGCGAAGACCCCGACGTCATCCTCGTCGGCGAGATGCGCGATTACGAAACGATCTCTCTGGCGTTGACTGCCGCTGAAACGGGCCACCTGGTGTTTGCAACCCTGCACTCATCTTCGGCCGCGAAAACCATCGACCGCGTCATCGACGTCTTCCCGACGGGCGACAAGGAAATGGTCCGCGCGATGCTTGCCTCTTCATTGCAGGGCGTCGTGGCGCAGACGCTGCTCCGCCGTGCCGATGGTACGGGCCGGGTCGGCGCGTTCGAAATTCTTGTCGGCACCAACGCCGTGCGAAATCTGATCCGCGAAAACCAGATTCCGCAGATTTACTCCATGATGCAGACCGGCTCGCGTTACGGCATGGTCACGATGGAAGATTCAGTCACCAGCATGCTTGAGGCCGGTATCATCGACAAGGACGAGGCGCGCGAAGCGTTGCTCCGTGTTGGCGGCGGCGATGAGGATCGCGACGAAGAATATGCTGACGGCGCACTTGGCGGCGGCAAAATAGGCGGTGAAACGCTTATCACCGGTTCCGAGAGCGGCAGCAGCGGTAAAAAAGCCGAAGGCTCGGCTGAAGGGTATTCATTTTGAACGCACCCGTCATATTCAACTATCTCAACGCGATGAACGATCACAAAGCCAGTGATCTGTATCTGACCGTCAATCATCCGCCGACTCTTCGGACGGAAAAGGGTTTTGTCACGCTCGAAAAAAAACCTCTGACGCATGATGACATTAACAATATTCTCAATACGGTCCTGACCGCGCGCCAGAAACGCGATTACGAAAGTCAGATGGAACTGAACACGTCTCTCGACATGGGACGTTACGGGCGTTTCCGTCTGAACGCGCTGCGTCAGCGTCAGTTTCCCGCTCTTGTCATTCGCCGTATTATTTCTAAAATCCCGACCTTCGCGGATTTGCGCCTGCCGAAGATCCTGGAAAAACTTTCCATGGACAAGCGCGGCCTCGTCCTGCTCACGGGTATGACCGGCTCGGGCAAATCGACAACGCTCGCAGCCATGGTCGACTACCGCAATGCGCTGGAAGAGGGGCACATCATTACGATTGAAGACCCGATCGAATATTATCACGAGCATAAAAAATCGGTCGTCACGCAGCGTGAAGTCGGCGTCGATACGGAATCCTATGCAATCGCCCTCAAGAACGCCCTGCGTCAGCGCCCCGATGTTATTCTGGTCGGCGAGATCCGCGACCGCGAGGTTATGGAACAGGCTTTGACCTCGGCCGAAACGGGACATCTCTGCCTTGCCACGATTCACACGGCGAACTCCTATCAGGCGATCGAGCGCATCGTGAACTTCTTCCCTGAGGACTACGCCTCGCAGATCCGCCTTAATTTGTCCGTTAACCTGAAAGCCATTGTTTCGCAGCGCCTCGTGCCGTCCATCGAAGGCGGCATGGTGCCGGCAATCGAGGTCATGCTGAACCAGGGCCATGTGCGCGAACTGATCCTCAAAGGCGAAATCAACAAGATCAAGGATGTCATGGAGCAGAACAGCACTCTTGGCATGTGCAGCTTCGACCAGTCCTTCCTCCAGCTTTATCAGCAGGGCCTCATCACCGAAGATGTCGCCATGCTCAACTCCGACAAACAGGCCGACCTCAAGGTCAAGCTGCAGCAGATCAAACTGTCCGGCAAAAAGGGCGGCAGCCGCGAAGCTCTTAAATCCTTCGATACATCCGTCATATCTCTTAAGGATTAAGTGTTTATCATATGGGTAGTGCCCACTATGGCTATTGTCTGGTCATCACCGATATGTTCTAATATTGAAAGTCGCCTGTAACGGCGCGTCCTCGTTTTCTTATTTCATCCTGAATGGGTTCCTGTCTAATGACACAGCAAAAAAAGATTAAAACTCAAAGGCTTGCTTTGGTTTTACCAGCGTTGCTTATGGTTGGCTTCGCAACCGCCAGCTGCGATATGGCACGGAATCAGTTGAAAGCCGATCGCGCCGCGGACATGGAAACCCAGGACTTCCGCGATGGTCTTGCACCCCGCCTGCCTGATGTTGAAGACGAAGGTGCCGATTCATTCGCAGGTGCCGGAATCCCGACGCTGCAGCCCTACATTTCTGCCACCGACAGCAATATGAAGCCTATGCCTCTGGTTTCGATTTCAGTGAACCAGTCCGTGCCTGTCCGCGATGTTCTGTTCGAACTCGCCCAGCAGGCCGATTACGATCTTGAGCTTGACCCGCGAATCACGGGCTCGATCATCTTCACGGCGCGTGAGCGGCCATTCGACCAGGTTGTCGAGCGTATCGCCGACATTGCCGGTCTTCGTTTCAAATTCGAGAACGACCGCCTGCGCGTCGAGCTCGATACGCCGTACAACAAGGTCTATAAAGTTGACTACCTGAGCTATATCCGTAGCAATACCGGTAACATCCGCAACGATATCGGCGTTGTTCAGGGCGAGGGCGCAGACACCGGCTCCAGCTTTGAAGCCAGCACCTCCAGCGAAGCCGACTTCTGGGGCGAGCTTGAAGTCAACATCCAGCAAATTCTTGGTTCTGCCGAGGGTGCCGTTCTGCGCACGAGGCGTGATCCACGCATAACTGCGACCGAGCAAAACCCGAACGTTCAGGCCGTTGCGGCGACGGACGAGCAGGGCAATCCTGTTTCCGGCAGCGAAGGCGTCAATGTTCAGGCGCAGGCACCGCAGGCCGTGCTGAACGTCCAGTCTTTGCCGACCGAAGAGGAAGAGGCTGCTGCCAATGGCGGAGCCCCGGCACCTGAGAATGATCCTATGTTGCCGACCTTCACGCTTAACAGACAGGCAGGCTTGATCAACGTTTATGCGCCGCAGCGCGCCCAGAAAGAGGTCGAAGAATACCTCAAGCTGGTTCGCCGTGCCGTCACCGCCCAGGTTTTGATCGAGGCGAAAGTGCTGGAAGTGGCGCTGACCGACGAACATGCCACGGGCATTGACTGGCGTTTGTTGGATGAAGGCGGCGAAGGCCTTCTCCAGTACGGTACGTCCAACTTGTTCGAGGCTGGTACCGGCGCATTAGGTTTGGATACTATTCCTGCTATCGGATCAACAAATAGTGCGCTTTCCCTGCGCAACATCCCGACGCGCGCTGACCTCACCACCAGCGATCAGCTGTCGAACTTCGCCCTTGGCTACATCGGCAACGATGCGCAGGCACTTATCCAGGCTATATCGGCATTCGGTAACGTACGCGCACTGGCCAGCCCGCGCCTGACAGTGCTGAACAACCAGTCAGCGGTCCTGAACGTTTCCAACAACCGCGTCTTCTTCGATATCGATATCGATGTCACTACGGATGAAGGCGTGTCGCAAGTCGATATCGACAGCGATATCAGAAACGTTCCCGAGGGCGTCATCATCAATGTCCAGCCTTCGATCAATCTTGATAAGGGAACGGTTTCGATGGCGGTTCGTCCCACGATTACGCGCGTTATCGCCCAGAGACCGGACCCGGCAGTTCAGTACGTAACGGCTGCCAACGGTATTGAAGGCGTTGAATCGCTGGTTCCCGAACTGAACGTACAGGAGATCGACTCTGTCATCCAGGCACGTTCCGGCCAGGCGATTGTCATGGGCGGATTGTTACAGGACCGTACTGAAGGTGTTCAGGAAGGCGTTCCGGTCGCGAGCGAGCTACCTATTGTCGGAGCTTTGTTCCGCCAGCACACCGACCTCGTGCGGAAAACAGAACTGGTGATCTTCCTCAAGGCAACCATTCTGGCTTCGCCGGAAGACTCGATTCACGATACCGACCGCGACCTCTATCGTGGGTTCTCAGGAGATCGCCGCCCCTTCAAGCTCTAACCGATGGACTGATCCATGTCCCGGCCTCTCGTCCTCTATGTCCTGACAGCAGCTCTCAGGGACAGGCTTGTGATGGCGATGATCATCACGCTTGTTGTCGGCACCAGCCTTGCCGTTTTTCTTGGCTCAGCCGCCATTGCTGAAAAACAACAATTCGCGCTCGTGTTTGCGGGGGCGGGCCTGCGTCTGGCAGGTGTTCTCGGCCTTGTTCTTTTTACCGTTTTCTTCATCCGCCGCTCGTTCGATGCCCGCGATGTCGATTTCATCCTCTCGCGTCCCGTCAGCCGCGTGGAATTTCTGCTCTCTTATGCCGCCGGGCTTTCATTACTCGCATTAGGCATGGCGGCCGCGCAAACCCTTTGCCTTTACATTATCGGTGGCAATTTATTTGGCCCCAGCCATATATCATGGGCGGTCAGCATCGCCTTTGAAAACATCATCATGGTGAACGCCGCGCTGTTTTTTTCCATGATCCTCTCCAGCGCTGCCACCGCCGCCACGGCAACCGCCGGATTTTATATTCTTGCGCGGCTGATGGGCCAGTTGCTCGGCATAATAGATTCCACCGGCAAGGGCACTTTCATTTATAATCTCATGGAATATATCCTGCAGGCCATTTCGGCGGTCATGCCGCGTCTTGATCTCATGGCCCAGACATCATGGCTGATTTACGGCGAGGCAGTCGAAATCAGTTCGATTTTATTGCAGGGCGCGATATTCACCATTCTCATCATCACCGCCGCCTTGATCGATCTTGTCCGAAGGCAGTTCTGATGCCCGTCGCGCGGCAATATATTTTATATTCCTTTTTTGCTCTCGTGATCGCGCTGCAGGTTCTCGCATGGCTGCAGGTCCGCACCGATCAGGCGCGCTGGCTGAACGTACCGCAGGTTCCGGGTGAAAACGGCGCCGTCGCATTCGCGCTTGGCGACCGGCAATTCGCTTACCGTACAATGGGGGTAATGCTTCAAAATCTGGGCGACACCGGCGGGCGGACGACAGCATTCAGGGATTACGATTATAACCGCCTGACGGAATGGTTTAAACTCGCTGACAAGATGGATCCTCATGCCAGATTTGTGCCGACGCTGGCGGCTTTCTATTTCAGCGCTACCGATAATCCGGCACAGCTCGCGCCGCTTGCTGAATATCTGCATCATGCAGGCAACAGCCCTGAAGGACAGAGATGGCGCTGGCTTGCCCAGGCGGTCTATCTCGCGCATTACAAACTTAAGGATTTCGATAAGGCCTATCTCTGGGCGCAGGAACTTGCGTCCATTCCGCGTGACGATATGCCGATGTGGACCAAACAAATGCCAGCTTTTGTGCGCAACGGGCAAGGCGACAAGCAAGGTGCCTATGATATAATGATAGAAATCATGCGCAGCGGACAGAACACTTTGCCGCGTGAGGAAATGAACGCCATGCAATATTATATCTGCAAGCGCATTCTGGACGAGGCGCAGGCCAAAAACGATCCGATCTGCCAGGATGATTGGGACGGATAGTCAATGGAACAGCTTCAGTTCACGATCCCCGAAATCCTCTCGCTCATCGGCGTAACGCAATGCGTTTATTTCCTTGTCTATATGGTCATGAGGGCGGGGCGCCTCTCGCGCGCCGGCCTGCCGATTTTATATTTCTTGGTTCTCGCGCTCGCGTTTCTGTCGGACGCCGCGGAGCGTTCGCTCGGCACCAGCATCGATAATTATTTTTACCTGCAATGGGCGACATGGTTTCTGGGCCCGCCGCTCAGTGTTTTGCTTGTGATCCAGGTCGCGCAGATCAGCCGCACGCCCGAACTGAAACATTTCTGGGTGCTGGCCCTGATCCCGGCGGCCTTTCTCATTACCCGTTTGATGGTGCCCTCTGAAGGCGCCCCTGAAATGCAGTCGGCCCTGATAATATTCGGCATCATCGCCGGCTGTATAAGCCTGCTGGCAATCTGGCTCCAGCGCGACGTTTTCGCCGCCATAACCTCCGAAAAAACCGGCAAGGCGCGTTACTGGCTTATCCTCGCACTAGTTTTCACCAATATCTTCATGCTGGGCGTCATGATGCTCAGTCTCAACCCTGCCTATGCGGAAAATGCGCTGCTTGTGCGGACGGTTCTCGGGCTTGGCTTTGTTTACCTGGTTGGCACCAGCCTGTTCCGGATATATCCGCAGGCGGTCATGCTGTCCGATATTGGTCCCGATACGCTTACGGCCCGGGACATGGAAACCGCCCGCAGGATCGAAAGCCTGATGGCCCTCGAGAAGGTCTACCATGAACCGGCCTATTCCAGGGCTGACCTGGCCCGGGAGTGCGAGGTTTCCGAGGCGGCCCTGTCCCGGATCATTAACCTTCATTTTAGCAAGACCTTCCCCCAACTCATGAACGAGCACCGTATAGAGGACGCCAAAAGGATGCTTAAAGAGACCGATGCCAGCGTCCGGACCGTGGCCGGGGAGGTGGGTTTCAACTCCCTTGCGACTTTTAACCGGGTCTTTAAGGAACTCACAGGCAGCTCGCCGGGACAGTTCCGGCAGGATATAGCCGCCTAAGTTACGATCCTGTTTTTATGGTGTATCACCTTGTCAAACTGACACTGTACGTGTCTGATTTTTAAGGTTTTATTTAGAGAATCAGCCAAAAATGGAACAATAGGGGCTATTTCGAGGGGATAAATCTGTGTATAGTTTTAGGGGTTTGAACTACCCCTCTCTACCACCCCCTTCCTAACAACTCTTGATTTTAACCAACTAAGGAGAACCAGTATATGGATACTATGGAATTGAAAAATCGCCGCTCGGAACGAGGCTTTACCCTCGTCGAATTGGCGATCGTGATGATTATCATCGGTCTGCTGATCGGCGGTATTCTGAAAGGCCAGGAACTGATCGCCAACGCGCAGGTCGGTGCAACGGTCTCGCAGGTTAAGGCGATTGATGCTGCAACCACGACCTTCCGGGACAAATATGACTCACTTCCGGGCGATATGAACAATTTTGCCAACCGTCTTCCGGCCGGTTCCTGCACGGGTTGCGTAAACGGCGATGGTAACGGAAGGCTCGCTACAGGCAATGCTAACGTTAACCCATTAGGAGCTCCTGCAGGTGAAGGACAAAACTTTTTCCGCATGTTGTCAGCATCCGATCTTTTAGGAGGCATTACTAATACGGGGACTAACGAATGGGGTGATATATATCCTGAAGCTAAAGTTGCAGGGGGCTTTCATGCGGGCTATTCAAACGGCGCAGCGCTTGGAAGCAATGGAGCCGCTCCTCCTGGGCATTATTTAGGGCTTGTCAGCACATGGAACGCGGGCAGCGCTAACAACACGCTTACTGCGAACGAAGCTGCGCGTATTGACACCAAGTTGGATGACGGACGTGGTAATACCGGTTCCGTATTTGACAACGGCAACGCGTGTTCAGCCGCAGGCGACTATGACCAGGACAGCACAACTGAAAAGTGCGACCTCGCCATCCGCTTCCAGAACTAATTATCTGAGCTAACCGGATTTGAAAGGGCCCCTTCGGGGGCCCTTTTTTTATTATCCATCGTCATTGCGAGCGCAGCGAAGCAATCCAGAAAAGAATGGATTGCTTCGTCGGCAAAAGCCTCCTCGCAATGACGGTTAAGCTGCTTTACTTTCGGCGGTTTTGAGTTCCGTAATCAACGCATCGCCCATTTGGGATGTTGAAACCTCGCGCGATCCTTTCGCCATGATGTCACTGGTACGTGTTCCTTTATCCAGCACGCTACGCACGGCCTCTTCAATCGCATCGGCAAGGGCAGGCTGCCCCAGCGAATAACGCAGGCACATGGAGAAGCTGAGGATCGTGGCCAGCGGGTTGGCCTTGCCTTGGCCGGCGATATCGGGGGCTGAGCCATGCACGGGCTCATAAAGTCCCGGCGATCCCGGCGCCCCCAAAGCGGCGGACGGCAGCATCCCGAGCGAACCTGTGAGCATTGCAGCCTCGTCGGAAAGAATATCGCCGAACAAATTGTCGGTGACGATGACATCGAATTGCGACGGGTTACGGAGGAGCTGCATAGCGCAGTTGTCGGCATACATATGTTCTAACTGAACGTCCTTGTATTCGGCGTGCAGGGCGGTAATTTCCTCGCGCCACAGCTTGCCCGATTCCATGACATTGGCCTTTTCGCAGGACGTGACCTTGCCGCGGCGCTTGCGCGCGAGTTCGAACGCCACACGGCCGACGCGCTTGATTTCGGATGTCGTATAAGTTTGCGTGTTGAAACCACGGCGCTCACCTTTGCCCAGATCTTCGATCCCGCGAGGCTCGCCGAAATAGACCCCGCCAGTCAGTTCGCGCACGATGAGAATATCCAGGCCTTTGACGATTTCAGGCTTTAACGTGGACGCGTCGATCAAGGCATCGAACACAATCGCCGGACGCAAATTCGCAAACAAGTCGAGTTCTTTCCTGAGGCGGAGCAGGCCGGCTTCTGGCCGTACGGCATAATCGACGCTATTCCATTTCGGGCCGCCGACCGCACCCATCAAGATTGCATCCGATTCACGGCAGAGGCGAAGCGTTTCATCGCTGAGCGGCGCGCCGAAAGCGTCGTAAGAGCAACCGCCGATGAGTCCATCCTTTGTTTCGATGTCCGCGCCGCGTGTGTTCGCCCAGTCGATGATCTTGCGGGTTTCCGCCATCACTTCCGGGCCGATGCCGTCGCCGGGCAGTAACATGAGTGTCTTCGCCATTATTCTTTCCTCAAATCCACGGGCGTTTCGATTTTGTATCTTTTTCAAACGAAGAAATATGCGCCTCTTTCTGAAGCGTCAGGCCGATATCGTCAAGCCCGTTCACAAGGCAGTGCTTGCGGAATGTGTCGATCTCGAAGGGGAAGGAGAATTTGTTGCCCCGCGTCACGACCTGCTTTTCTAAATCAACTTCAATGGGCGCGCTGGGATTTTCCTCGGCCTCTTTCATCAGTTCGTCAATCTGTGCCTGCGGCAGGATGACGGGGAGAATCCCGTTCTTGAAACAATTACTGTAGAAAATATCGGAATAGCTTGCGGCGATCACGCAGCGTATGCCGAAATCCAGCAAAGCCCACGGCGCATGCTCGCGGCTCGATCCACAGCCGAAATTCGCGCCGGTAATTAAAATCTCGGCATTGCGGTAGGCAGATTTGTTCAGAACGAAATCCGGCTTCTCGCTGCCGTCTTCATTATACCGGATATCAAAAAACGCTGATTTTCCAAGGCCGCTGCGCTTGATGGTGCGCAGGAACTGCTTCGGGATGATCACGTCGGTATCGACATTGATCATCGGCAGCGGCGCGGCAATCGCGGAAAGCTTTTTAAAAGGTTTCATAGAGTTGGCTCTTTCGGCCCGTTATACTCGGCCATCTTCATCTCTTCAAATGCGTCAAACAATTCTTTATCGAAAAATCCGGCTTTCACTGTACGCATCCGGTCCAGAACGCCGGGAATTGAAGTGTCCCGCTTGCCGTAGTGAGGGCGGTATATGCGTCCGCCGTCAAAATCCTCGACGATGGCGGCCAGACGAACGGGCTGCGAGAGATCTTCAGGCCCCAGCTGCATGTAACCCTGGCCATTCAGCTGTTCATGATGTTTAAGCATGATGTCGATCATCAGGTCTTTAAACGGATGTTTGATATCGCCAAGTTCCTCTTCGGCAATCTCCACGCCCAGTTTCGTGTGCTCGCGTCGCCGGTCTTTCAATTCTCCGCCAGGCTTGTCTTCATGGTCCCAGACACCTAAAGGCAGCATGCGCTTGCCGATATCATGCGGCAGCAATGCCCAGTACATGTTTTGCGCGACTCTTTCACCAAGCTTCATATGAAGGCAGGCGTTTCTGACGTCGATGGCCACACGCTTCGAATGCTCATGGAAAACATAGGTGATTCCCTGTGGGCGCCGCGCATCGTATTCGGCGAGTAGCTCCATTTGAGCATCAATGAAAGGCTTAAACCTTTCCTTGAAAATTTTCTCCATCTCGAGATCATAATCAGGCCACTCAGACATTATAGACATTATAAATCCCTCACGTCAGTCAGTTTGCCCTTGATCGCGGCGGCGGCGGCCATAGCGGGGCTCATCAGATGCGTGCGTCCGCCGCGGCCCTGGCGGCCTTCAAAATTGCGGTTGGAGGTCGAGGCGCAGCGCTCGCCGGGCTTGAGCTGGTCGGAATTCATGCCAAGGCACATCGAGCACCCCGGTTCGCGCCAGTCAAAACCTGAAGCGATGAAGATTTTATCAAGGCCTTCTGTTTCCGCTTGTTCTTTCACAAGGCCGGAGCCGGGAACGATCATGGCTTCAACAGTGCTCGCGATCTTTTTGCCTTCGACGATCTTTGCGACTTCTCGCAGATCCTCGATACGGGCATTCGTGCAGGAACCGATAAAGACTTTATCAATCGCGATGTCCTGCATTTTCGTGCCCGGAGTCAGCGCCATATAATCCAGCATGCGTTCGACCGATTTTTTCTTGTTCGGGTCGGCGAAGTCGGCGGGCGAGGGGACTGAACCTGTAATCGGCACAATATCCTCGGGCGTCGTGCCCCACGTGACGAGGGGCGGAATCTCTTCGGCCTTCAGCGTTACCTCGACATCGTATTTTGCGCCGTCATCGGATTTCAGCGCGCGCCAGTATTTAATAGCCTTATCCCAGTTATCATTCTTCGGCGCCATCGGGCGGCCCTTGATATATTTGAAAGTGGTTTCGTCCGGCGCAATCATGCCCGCCCGAGCCCCGCCTTCAATAGACATGTTGCACATCGTCATGCGTCCGGCCATGGACAGGCTTCGCACCGCTTCGCCCGCATATTCGATCACGTAGCCCGTGCCGCCTGCGGTTCCGATCTTCCCGATAATGGCTAGGATCATATCTTTGGCGGTCACACCCGGCGAAAGTTTTCCATCGACCGTAATGCGCATTGTCTTCGCGGGTTTCTGAATGAGCGTCTGCGTCGCAAGCACGTGCTCTACTTCAGACGTCCCGATACCGAACGCCAGCGCGCCGAATGCGCCGTGCGTGGAGGTGTGCGAGTCGCCGCAGACGATGGTCATGCCGGGCTGCGTGAATCCCTGTTCGGGGCCGATGATGTGAACGATGCCCTGGCGCTTGTCCTTCATATCGAACAGCGTGATGCCGAATTCCGCGCAGTTCTTCGAAAGCGTCTCAATTTGAATACGGCTCTCTTCTTCCTTAATCGGAAGGGAACGGTCATAGGTCGGCACGTTGTGATCGGCAACAGCCAGCGTCGCCTCGGGCTTGCGCACCGTGCGACCAGCCATGCGCAGTCCCTCGAAAGCCTGCGGCGAGGTGACTTCATGCACAAGATGGCGGTCGATATACAGCACGCAGGTGCCGTCAT
This sequence comes from Alphaproteobacteria bacterium, assembly GCA_017999645.1. Lineage (GTDB taxonomy): Bacteria > Pseudomonadota > Alphaproteobacteria > Micavibrionales > Micavibrionaceae > UBA7657. The sequence goes on along the minus strand of JAGNLJ010000004.1, from coordinate 58,381 downwards.
CTGTGCGGTGGACGACATGATCGTCCCAGATTTTCTCAAATAACGTGCGCGGTTTCATAGGCTGAAATAAACCACAAATTCTCGTGATAAATCAATAATTTCCGTTGGGCGGCTGCATTAATAAAGCCGCAATCTATTTCCAATAAACTAGGCTTTGCAATGTATTAGCGCAATAACGGGGGTTTAAAATTATGTTTCACAATATAACCGAAGGCGTTCCGGTGCAGTTCAGTCTTGATCACGGGCTGGTCCGCATCACGTTTTCCGACCCGGCCTATGTGCGCTCGGATGTCATTATTTTCAATCGCAAGGATTCCAGCCTGCATGCTGTTCTGAATGAAGGGCTGCATCTGATAGCGAGGATCGACGGCGACCTGACAAAGACATTCGCCTCGACATCCGAAGTCGTACTCGCCGCGCCGCATTATTATTCGGGCGCGATCAATCTCAGAACACCTTTGATAGTGAAGAACTAAGAGGCAGGCGCCTCAAAAACAAACGGGCCGCTAGGGGCCCGTTTTTTATTCTGCTTATTTCTTTTTCTTTTCTTTTTTCGGGCCATCGGCGGGCTTTTCTTTCTTTGCCTTGTTGGCCTTCTGTTCGGCCTTCAGGGCAGATTCCGCTGCCAGGCTTTCCTCGTCGAAACCGTGACCGGTGGTGCGCTCGGTAATACGCGCCGATTTACCCGAACGGTCGCGCAGGTAGTAAAGCTTCGCGCGGCGGATAGAACCCTTACGCAGGAGTTCGATGCTGTCGATGCGCGGGCTGAAGAGGGGGAATACACGTTCCACGCCTTCGCCGTAGCTGATCTTGCGGACGGTGAAATTCTCGTTGAGACCTGCGCCGGCGCGGCCGATGCAGACGCCTTCATAGGCCTGGATACGCTCGCGCGTGCCTTCTTTGACCTTGACGTTGACCTTGACGGTATCGCCGGGGCTGAATTCGGGGATCTTCTTATCTCCCCGGATTTTCTGAAGCTGCTTGGCTTCAAATTTTTCTAAAACGTTCATCGTTTTCTTCCCTTTATCCGGTCCCGAATACCCTTAAGGGCGCGGACCGCTTATCGTTTTATGGGTTAAAAGTTGGGGTCTTATACCCTCATAAAAGGGCAAAAGCAAAGAAAAAAACCTCAAAAATCGCCCCCAAGCCACCCAAGGAATGGCAGGGTCTGGGCGTCCAACCCTATATATGTTAGACCAAACTAACCCAGACAAAGCCAAACGGAGGTATTTATGCGGTTTTTCCTGATTTTAAGCGTTCTTTTTGCCGGTTTTACGACTCAGGCCATGGCCCCAGCCTTTGCACAGGAGGCCAGCCTGGTTAAGTCCGGCCAGACGGTCCTGAATATCTCGGCCAGCGAGCGCCAGAACGTCCAGCAAGACCTTCTGATCGCCTCCCTGCGTTATGAGACGGAAAGCCCGGATTCAGCCGCTCTCCAGAACAAGATCAACACCCTGATTACCAAAGCCCTGGAGGCCGGGAAGAAATATAAAGACGTGCAGGTCGCGACCGACCATTATTATGTTTATCCCTACGACCCCAACCAGCAACCCCATCCCGACCCGGAAGAGAAGATCGACAACCACGAGAAAAAGCCGGTCGTCTGGCGCGGCAGCCAGGGTCTGCAGTTAAAGAGCAAAAACTCTGCCGACCTGCTGAAGCTGCTCGGCGAATTGCAGGCCATGGGCATGCAGACCAATAACCTGTCCTACACGCTTTCGCCGGAATCGTTTGAAACCGTGCGCGACGGCCTGATGGAATCCGCTCTCACAAAACTGCGTGAGAAGGCAGAGCGCGCCGCCAAGGCCCTCGGCAAGAAAGAGGCTGAGCTGGTCGAGGTGAATGTCGATACGGCGTATCCCAACTACCCGATGCCGATGATGGCGCGTGCCGAAATGGGCATGCAGGCCATGGATATGAAATCCGCCGCACCGGTTGCCAGCCCCGGCGATTCCGAAATCACGGTGACGGTTTCTGCCCGCGCGGTTTTGAAATAATTATTTTTTAAGAAGATCAGGGCGGCGCTCTTGAGTCAGTTTTTCAGACTCGGTGCGTCGCCATTCTTTTACCTTGGCATGATTGCCAGACGTCAGCACGTCCGGAACGGCATGTGTTTTTCCGTGTGAATCCGTCCATTCGGCAGGGCGTGTGTAATGCGGGTATTCCAGCATGTTGTTTGAAAAACTTTCCTCGCCCGCGGTTTCTTCATTGCCCATGACGCCGGGCAGCAGGCGGATGCACGCATCCATCAAAATCATCGCCGCAGGCTCGCCGCCCGATAGAACGTAATCGCCGATGCTGACTTCCTCGAATTTATGCGCATCCAGCACGCGCTGGTCGACGCCTTCATAACGCCCGCAAAGCAGTGTGAGATGTTGGTCTTTTAACTCTTCAGCGAGTTTCTGCGTAAGAGGTCGGCCGCGCGGTGAAAGATAAATTCTCCGGCCCGGATCCTTGATCGAGAGCAGGGCGGATTCAATCACATCGGCCCGCATCACCATGCCTGCGCCGCCGCCAAACGGCGTATCATCGACCGTTTTATGTTTGTCCTGCGCAAAATCGCGGATGTTGATGGCGTGGTACGACCACAATCCTTTTTCCAGCGCCTTGCCGCTCAAGGATTGCCCGAGCATGCCGGGAAACATTTCGGGGAACAGGGTAAGGATATTCACGCGCCACTGTTTCATTTCAGATCCATATACGCGGCTGTATTCACGACGGCGACGAAGCCGCCTTTGACATTAATCTCGGGGCAGGTGTCGTTGGTGAAGGGAAATAAAAACGTACCGCCTGCCGTTTGTTTGATTTCCAGTAAATCTCCCGCGCCGTAATTCTGGACGTTGACGATGGTGCCGATTTCCTTGCCGTCTTCGAGCACGGTAAGCCCGATCAGGTCGGTGTGATAGAACGTATTCTTCTCTTTAATCTTGGGCAACGCATCGCGCTCCACCCAGATTTCCGTGCCGCGCAGGGCTTCGGCGCCGTCGCGTTCGACAACGCCATCGACAGCGGCCAGCCAGTATTTATTCCCGGCGGAATTTTTCATCGTGATGGAAAGCTGATCCGAAGAACTTTCACCCGTAAAAACCGGGGAAAGCTCTTCGATCAAGAGGGGATCTTCGCCAAAGGGCAGGATTTTCACCAGCCCTTTGACGCCGTGCGCGGATGTGATTTTACCGAGGCACACTCTTTTTGCTCCCTCTCCCTTGGGAGAGGGTTGGGGTGAGGGGTCAGGAGGAAGATTTTTTGCGATCATTTCCAAAACGCCTTTTATATTTTCAAGCACTTCATTGTTCCAGAAGCGAAGGATTTTAAAATTGTTCTGATTAAGAAATTCAGAACGCTTTGCGTCCTTTTCCGGCGTGTGTTGCCCGCCGTCAACTTCAACAATCAAACCTATTTCTTCGCAAAAGAAATCAACGATGTAAGGCTGAATAGGGTGCTGACGGCGGAATTTACAGCCATTCAGTTGTCTATCTCTCAGCAGGCGCCATAATTTCTTTTCGGCATCTGTCTGGTTCTGACGTAAGGTTCTGGCCGTTTTAACAACATCCATAAACCCCTCACCCGATCTCGCGTTGCTCGATCACCCTCTCCCGGTGGGAGAGGGTTGATTTTAACCTGCGGCCGCTTCTTCAGCGGGAGGAGCAGCTTCATTCGCTGCTTCAGCCGGGGCTTCGGCAGGTGCAGCTTCAGGAGCCGGTGCTTCTTTAGGCGCTTTTGCGGCTTCTTCAGCGGCTGCTTTCTTCGCGGCTTTTTCCTCGAGGCGGGATTTCGCTTTCTCACCGGGTGCGGATTTCTCCGGGCGGTTCGATTGCTTCGGCATGTCGATCATGCCAGCCTGGCCGAGGAACATCGCCACGCGCTCGGACGGTTTCGCGCCCTGCTTCAGCCAGTGCTCGATACGGTCTTTAACCAGCGTAACGCGGTTTTCATTGCCCGTTTCCAGCAGCGGGTTGTACGTGCCAACGCGCTCGATGTAACGACCGTCGCGCGGGAAGCGGGAATCCGCAACCACGATACGGTAGAAGGGCAAATTACGACGTCCGCCCCGGGACATTCTGATTACTACTGCCATGTTAGTCTCCTTTAGGTGTTAAAATTAAAAGTTAAAAACAAAATTAAAAAACCAAAAACTACTTCTTCTTTCCTCCGAGGAGGGAATTCAGATCGCCGAGCGGATTGGCATTCGATGCCGCGCCGCCGGGTGCGAAAGGATTGGGGCCTAGTTCGCCCTCCATCGCCGCCATGTCTTCGCCGAGTGCGTCAGGGTTCATGGATTCCGCAAGCATCGATAAATCGTCCATCTTGCCGCCCATCATCTTGTTCATCATGCCCATCATCTTGCCGGTGCCCATTTTTTTCACCTGGCGCATCATCTTCTGCATCTGCTCAAGCTGCTTGGTGATCTTGTTGATCTCCTGCACCGAAGTGCCCGAACCATTCGCAATGCGTATGCGGCGCTTGGCGTTGAGCAATTCCGGCTTCGCGCGCTCGGTTGGCGTCATGGAATAAATGATCGCTTCCTGGCGCTTGATAAAACCCTCATCCATCCCGGCATTCTCTAATTGCGAGGCCATGTTGCCGAGGCCGGGCAGCAGTTTCATCATCGCGCCCATGCCGCCCATTTTCTTCATCTGCTGCATCTGGCTAAGCAGGTCGTTGAAATCGAATTTACCCTTTTGGAATTTCTCGGCCATTTTCGCCGCGTCTTCGCGGTCAACGGTCTCGATGGTTTTCTCGACGAGCGAAACGATATCGCCCATGCCGAGAATGCGGCCCGCGATGCGGTCGGGGTGGAATTGCTCTAACGCGTCGATTTTCTCGCCGACGCCGAGCAGCTTGATCGGTTTGCCGGTGATGGCTTTCATCGACATCGCCGCGCCGCCGCGTGCATCGCCGTCAACGCGGGTGAGCATGATTCCGGTCAGCGCCACGCGGGCGTCAAAATTTTTGGCGGTATTGACGGCGTCCTGTCCCGTCATCGCATCGGCCACCAATAAAACCTCAACCGGGTTCGTGGCTTTTTTAACGGCCTCGACCTCGCGCATCAGCTCTTCATCGATCGACAGGCGGCCCGCCGTGTCTAACATAACGATGTCGAAACCTTCCTTGCGGCCCGTATCCATAGCGCGCTTGGCGATGTCGACAGGCTTCTGGCCCTCGATAACGGGCAGGGTGGTGATGCCGGTCTGTGTGCCGAGCTGCTTCAATTGTTCCTGCGCGGCGGGACGGTAGATGTCCAGCGACGCCATCAGGACTTTTTTCTTCTGCCTGTCGGTCAGGAATTTCGCGATCTTCGCGGTCGACGTTGTTTTACCCGAACCCTGCAATCCAACCATCAGATAAGCCGACGGAGCGGAACCGGATTTCAGATCCGTGCTTTCCGAACCCAGCATTTTGACGAGCTCATCATGAACGATCTTGACGATCTGTTGTCCCGGGTTGACGCCCTTAATGACGTCCTGACCGACGGCTTTTTTCTTGATGCCCTCGATGAAATCTTTAACGACCGGAAGGGCAACGTCGGCTTCGAGCAGCGCCACGCGGATTTCGCGCGCCACCGACATAACGTCGTTTTCGGAAAGGCTGCCCTTGCCGCGCAGCTTGCCGAATACATTCCCGAGTTTTGTACTTAAAGATTCAAACATCAAAAGCCCAAACAAGTTTTTCGCCCCAGTGAGCGTAATCGCCGACTAGGGTGTATCCGTAGACACTGACGTCAAAAGTCAGGTGGAATGGCCGGAAATTAGGGGGTAAGGGGTTTAAAGTCAAGGTTTTATAGCCTTTTCGGGGGTTTTGGCCTATATTCCTACCCGGTACGACCATAAAAGATTGAAAAACATGCGATTTATCAAGATGCACGGCCTTGGCAACGACTTCGTGATCCTCGACCTCCGGGACGGGACGAGCCCGCCTGCGCCGCATAAAATTGCCGCCATCGCCAACCGGAAAACCGGCATCGGCTGCGATCAGCTCATTATCCTCGAACCCAAAAAGAACCCCGAGGCAGCTTTGTTCATGGCGATTTACAATCAGGACGGCTCCGAGGCCGAGGCCTGCGGCAATGCGACCCGTTGCGTGGCCTCGCTCATTATGGGTGAGACCAAGAAGGATATAGTTGTGATCGAAACCGTCGCTGGCACGCTGCCGTGCTGGAAAGAACCTGATGGAAGAATAACCGCCGATATGGGCGAGCCGAAATTCGGCTGGAAAGATATTCCTCTGGCGAAAGAGATCGACACGCTGCATCTCGGCATCGGCGAGGGGAACGTGAAAGACCCCGTCGGCGTCAATGTCGGCAACCCGCACGCGGTATTCTTCGTCAAAGACGTCGACAAACTCGACGTTCAGAAAATCGGCCCCGGCTTCGAAAGCCATGAACTCTTCCCGCGCAAGGTCAACGTTGAATTCGTTGAGGTAAAAAGCCCGACTGAACTCCGCATGCGCGTCTGGGAACGTAATACCGGCGAGACCCATGCCTGCGGTTCGGGCGCCTGCGCCACATTGGTTGCTGCTGTCAGGCGAGGATTGGCCGAGCGCAAGGCCGATATCGTGCTCGATGGTGGCACGCTCAGCATTTACTGGCGCGACGACAACCGTGTCCTGATGACCGGTGCCGCCGCGCATGTATTTGACGGCATCTATAAAGACATCTAAAACCACGGCATGACCAAGTCCGACCCGCAAGTCGTAACATTCGGTTGCCGCCTCAACGCATATGAATCCGAGGTGATGAAAACCCATGCCAGAAAGGCTGGGCTGCAGGACGCTATCATCTTCAATACCTGCGCCGTGACCAAAGAGGCCGAACGCCAGGCAAGACAATCCATCCGCCGCGCGCGCCGCGAAAACCCGGATGCGAAAATCATCGTCACCGGATGCTCGGCGCAGGTTAATCCGAAAATGTATTCCGAAATGGCGGAAGTGAATCAGGTCATCGGTAATGATCTGAAACTGAAAGCCGAGACGTGGGGCCTTGAGAGTGAGGAACGCATTCTCGTCAACGACATCATGTCGGTGAAGGAAACTGCAGGACACCTCATCACAGGCTTTGAAGACCGCAGCCGCGCATTTATTCAGGTCCAGAACGGGTGCGATCACCGCTGCACCTTTTGTATCATTCCTTATGGCCGCGGCAATTCGCGCTCGGTTCCCATCGGCGTGATTGTCGATCAGGTGCGTGCGCTCACCGTCGCAGGATATAAAGAAATCGTCATGAGCGGCGTGGATATCACGTCCTACGGCCCCGATCTTCCCGGCTCGCCCACGCTCGGCCAGATGATCCGCCGTGTTCTTGCGCTGGTTCCCGAACTGCCGCGCCTTCGTCTGTCTTCGCTTGATCCTGTCGAGATTGATGATGATCTCTGGAGATTGATTGCCGAAGAGCCGCGTTTTATGCCGCATCTCCATCTTTCGCTGCAGGCAGGCGACGATATGATTTTAAAACGTATGAAGCGCCGCCATTTGCGCGACGATGTTATTAATATGTGCAGCCGCGCACGTTCATATCGTCCTGACATAGCCTACGGCGCCGACATCATCGCGGGTTTCCCGACCGAGACCGAGGAAATGTTCCAGCGCACGCTCGATATCGTCGAGGAATGCGATCTGACATTCCTGCACGTATTCCCGTATTCCGAGCGCGAAGGCACCCCCGCCGCCCGTATGCCATCTGTGGAGAAAGCCGTGCGCAAGGAACGCGCCGCGCGTCTCCGTGCGCTGGGCGACACGCAGCTTCAGAAATTCCTGAATCAAAACGTTAATAAAAAAATGCAAAGCATCGTTGAAAAAGGGAATATCGCCCGCACTGAAAACTTCGCGCCTGTCGCGTTTGAAGGCGATATAGAGGCCGGTAGTCTCATTCACGTCTATACAACCGGCGTTAAAAATAATACTCTTACAGGCGACGTTCTGTCGTAATAACTTCAGTTTCCTAATGATCCCGTTACCTGTTCTTCTCGCGAGCGCATTGCTGATTCCCGCCGGGGCAACCGGCGATCGTAACGGCTGCCATAAAAACAAGCCGTTCAACACGAAAATCAACATCAATCTCGAAATCCCGGACGTGACATATAACCACAAGCTTTCGGTCAAAAAGCTCACAAGCGACGACGAAAAGCGCATGGAGGAATGGAAGAACGCGAACGTGGATCATGTCTGGACCTCGCAGGAGCTTTTTGTGCTGGGCCAGGCGCGCGGCGCCATGGGCGTGCAGACCCGCTCGCGCTTCATGGGCAAGTCCTATGACCGTTACGGGATGTATTTCTGCCCCTACGTAAAGGAGCTGAACATCGATGTGTTTTATCACACGCAGATTTTCGTCGGCTCTGAACTCAAAAAGGGCACCTGTCAATTCGACCTGACGCTCGACCACGAAGTGTGGCACCACGAAACCAACGTCAGGGCCGTCCAGGATGTGCTGGCGAAACTGAAAAAGGAATTGCCGCAAATCATCGCTTATATGGAACGGCGCTATGTGCCGCGCTCGGAAATGGAAAAAGGCTTTGAAAGTTTAAGTACGGGCCTCAGCGATGCCATCGAAATTTACGGCGACCACATGTATAAGGAAGTCCAGAAAAGAAACACACCAATCGACTCGCCTGAGAATTACGAGCGTGAATCCCAACTTTGCGACCCGGCCCAGCCTGATAAAATGGTGCCGCGAGAGCTTATGCGCCAGTTGCCTGAGAAATTCAGGGCGCCCGCAGCGGCAAAGGTTGATTCTGCACCGCCGCCTGCTCAATAAAACCAGGGCTTTGATTTAACGCCCCGCGTTCTATATATTTCAGGAATGGTTTTCTGGAAGAAAAAAAGCAAGTCCACGGGCGAGGGCAGCAATGAGCGCGCCGACCGTATCTTTCATCGCGACGATGACGCCGCGATCGAGCCGCCCACCGAATACGACGCGGACATGAGCCCCGATTTCAAACACAGCCTCGAACAATCCGAGATGGAAGTTATCGACGATCTCGAGGAAACTCCGGTTCCCGCGCATACACCCGCCGATGACCTGCACGAGCAGGAAGATTTAAGCGATCACACGAATGAAGGCGGCTGGTTCTCGCGCCTGACGCAGGGACTTTCGAAATCCTCATCGAAACTGACGAGCGGCATTTCCGATCTTCTTTTGAAGTCAAAACTCGATGCGGGCTCGCTCGATGATCTCGAGGAAATTCTGATCGAGGCTGATCTCGGTCCGAAAACGGCGGCAAAAGTAATTGAGGAATTCTCGCAGAAACGTTTCGGCGACGACGCGGGCGACCGTGAAATCCGCACGGCGCTGGCCGAAACCATGGCGGAAATCCTCGGGCCTGTGGCAAAACCACTGGAAATCAAAAAACCCGCAAACGGACCATTCGTTATTTTAGTGTGCGGCGTCAACGGTGTCGGCAAAACCACGACCATCGGCAAATTCGCCCAGCGCCTGAAAAACGAAGGCTACAAAATCATGGTCGCGGCGGGCGATACGTTCCGCGCCGCGGCGGTCGAACAGCTCAAGGAATGGGCATCGCGCACGAATTCCGGTTTTTACTCCAAGGATGTCGGCGCCGATGCGGCTTCTGTTGCTTTTGAATCTTACGAGAAGGCCAAAAAAGAAAATGCCGATGTATTGCTGATCGACACGGCGGGGCGGCTGCATAACAAACAAAACCTGATGGCCGAGTTGGAAAAAATCGTTCGTGTTCTGAAGAAACAGGATGAAAATCTTCCGCACGCAACGCTGCTCGTCCTCGATGCTACTACCGGCCAGAATGCCTTCGCCCAGCTTGAGACATTCAAGAGCATGGTTAATGTCACAGGCCTGATCGTAACCAAGCTAGACGGCTCGGCCCGGGGCGGGGTGCTGGTGGGCCTTGCTGACCAGTTCGGTGTACCTGTCCATGCGATTGGAATAGGCGAACAGGCCGGGGATATGCAGCCTTTCAGCGCCCGCGATTATGCCAGGTCTCTGATGGGCTTGCCCGCATAAATTAAGCCTTTGACACATTAGACATATTCTTGCTAATTCTTTTTCTAAATAGAGGGAAAAGAGTTCAGCTATGAATCGCCAGTCTGCTTATAAATCTTTGCCGGATGAATTTAACGCAAAGAGCATAAAAGCCGTTTCAGTGCCGATACATTTACCGACTGCGCTGGGCGACTGGATACATATGTCTGTCGTCGAGAATGACCAGGTTCCCGATCCGCGTGATATCGCGCAAATCCTCAATGCCGTGAAAGAGCACACGGTCCTGATTTACAACACAGATGGTCTGACCGGTGACCTGGCAAAAATTCCATTTCCGGATCTCGTGAAAATGAACGAGAACGAACCCGTCGAAATCCGCATCCATTCGCTGTGCCGTTTCGGCGACGCGCTGTTCAGCCAGAGCTGCGATTGCGGCCCGCAACTATTCGCGGCCATGCGTACGATCATGGAGCAGGGCGCCGGGATCATTTTCTATCTCGACCAGGAAGGTCGCAACGCAGGGCTCACGGCTAAAACCGCCGCTAATCATATGGAGCAGGTGGATGGAATTGATACGTCGCAGACATTTCAGGCGATGGGGCTGCCGCGCAACGATTTTCGCAATTACGGCGTAGTGATTGATGCCCTGAATCTGCTCGGCATTTCGAAAGTAAGCTTGATGTCGAACAACCCGGCCAAAGTCAAGGCGCTCACGGATGCGGGCATTGATGTCGTCCCGCATCCCATTCATATCGCCGCAACGCCATATTCTGCCGAATACCTGACGGCCAAGAAGGATCATATGGGCCATCTGATGGATGCAGAACTTGGAAATGGCAGTGGACATGCCATGGTTATTACCAGGCTGCGCGAATTATTGCCCAGGATCAGGCCCGAACATATGCTGGAATTGGAAAAAATCGTGACTGCTAAGCCTCCTGCGCTGACAACGGAGCCCTCATGAAACCATATATAGGTATTGCGGGGGTTACCACCCGGCAACAGACAAAGGCTATCACGGGTCAGTTTTATTCGAACGCGGTAGGCACCGGCGGTAATGGCCATTATGGATTGATGGGATATTGTCTGACCTCGGAAATGATTAATGGACACGACGACAGAACTGATCCGCGCTACATAAAATTAGATGATTTGTATGTTTTAAATTTCAAGCAGCCGTTCGGTCGCAACGCCATTCATTATTCGCCTCACCCTGAAGCGCCTGACGATTATTTTACAGGCGATCTCTACAGTATTTTTATGGGTAAGGGCAGCGAGATTTATAAAAGTGGGGCCGGGAGAGTCTTGCAAATAAATCGCGCTTTTAATGTCAGTGCGGCCTCCATGTCAGTGGCAAAAGAGATGTTGCCGTCGCTGACAATTATTTTCCAGTTAGGCCCTGACAAAATCATGGAAATGAGACCGGATGAACTGGTTTCGCGTATCGCTCCTTACAGCCCAAACATACATGCGATCTTGCTCGATTCCTCGTATGGAACCGGAAGTAAAATGGATACTAAAAAACTTGTGCCTTATGTAGCAGCACTGGAAAAAGTGTTCCCTAGTAAAATCCTTGTTTTCGCAGGCGGGCTGAATCCTGAGAATGTGGCTGAGCAGATCTCGGCATTAAGCCAGGTTACAACGCGGCCTTTTTCAATAGATGTCGAGAGCGGCGTTCGTAATGAGAGAGGCGAGCTTGATCTTTATAAAACCGAGGCCTTTATTCAACGCGCTGCACGGGAGTTTGAAAGGCTATATCACAGTCCCATAGTTTCCGTCCCTGATAGTACTCTGGGCTAAGATCCGCAGCCTTTCTTTGCCCTTGAATTTATTTGAAAATCGGCCAAGATAAGCTGGATGCCGAAGCCGCCCCGCACATTCAAAGCCAAGACCTATAAAGACCCGCAACTGGCGCTGGACGCCGTGACGGAGATTTACGAAAGCAACCTTGCTTACCTGCAGGCGCAATTCAAGAATTTTGCCGAAGACAAGATCACCGACGACCATGACCGCGTCAGCGCCTGCTATCCCTACATTAAAATCGTAACCAAACAGGCCCGCCGCGTGGATACGCGCCTCGCTTACGGTTTTGCACCGCGCCCGGGCAGCTACAGCACCACTTTGACGCGCCCTGACATTTTCAAGGATTATTACCTGGAGCAGATGCGCCTCCTGATCGCCAACCATAATGTCCCGATCGAGGTCGGCGTCAGCATGACGCCCATGCCTGTGCATTTCGCGCTGGGTTCGAATTTCCACATCGAGAACGGCCTGACGGCGGAGCAGCTTCATACGCTGCCAGAAATTTTCGACATTCCCGACCTCGATGTCATGGATGATGAAATCGCCAACGGCACCTATGTTCCGCCGAAGGGCGAGCCTTCGCCGCTCGCACTGTTTACGGCACCGCGCGTTGATTTAAGCCTGCAGCGCCTTAAACATTATTGCGGCACATCGGCCGAACACTTCCAGAATTACATCATCTTCACGAACTACCAGTTCTACATCGATGAATTCGTGCGCCTCTGTCACGGCCTGATGGCGCCGACCGACGATCCGAACATGAAGAAGCAGCGCTCGGTCTTCAGTGCGTTCGTCGAGCCGGGCGACCGTATCACGCCGAATAAAAACGCCGAAAATTACAGCGCAGTCATATCCCAGGCCGCGCCGCAGGCCATCCGCCTGCCGCAGATGCCGGCTTATCATTTGAAAATGCGGGGCGGGCAGGGGATCACTCTTGTCAATATCGGCGTCGGCCCATCGAACGCGAAAACAATCACCGATCATTGTGCCGTCCTGCGCCCGCATGCATGGCTGATGCTCGGCCACTGCGCGGGCCTTCGTAATTCGCAGCGCATGGGCGATTACGTGCTCGCGCACGGCTATCTGCGCGAAGACAATATCCTTGACGAAGAAGTGCCGCCGAACATTCCAATCCCCGCGCTCGCCGAAATCCAGCAGGCACTGGAGCAGGCGGTTTCTCAAGTGACGGGCCACAAAGGTTTCGACCTGAAAAAATTTATGCGCACGGGAACGGTGGCGACAACCGCCGACCGGAACTGGGAATTGCGCTCATCTCTGAAACAAAGCCGCCGCCTGAGCCAGAGCCGTGCTATCGCCATGGACATGGAGGCCGGGACAATCGCCGCCAACGGTTTCAGGTTCCGCGTACCCTACGGCACATTACTTTGCGTCTCCGACAAACCTCTGCACGGACAGCTTAAACTTCCGGGCATGGCGGATGCATTTTACCGTGAACGGGTAAAGCAGCATTTGCAAATAGGTCTACTGACGATGACGCTTCTGCGCGATCAGGAACCCGAAAAACTTCACAGCCGCAAACTGCGCAGCTTTAACGAAGTCGCGTTCCAGTAAATTTCAATTAAATGGTGATATCGATAACGGAACCGCGTCCGGTCTGGCCGCTGGCTTCAGCTTCTTTCAGAAGGCTCTGGAGGTCTTTGGAGCTACGGGTTTCCTGCTCCTGCACCTGGCCGAGCTGGCTGGAGGGCTGCTGAACCTGATTCGGCTTAGGCTCGCGGTTATCCTGTGGACGCACCTGCGACCCGTTCTGCCCCGGTTGAAAGGGGGTAGCGAGAGGAATTTGTTGTTGTCCGCCAATACCGTTTAGGGGTCCGGCCATGATTCACCCGAGGTCTTCTTTGTTAACTCAGAAGCTACTCAGCCAGTTTATTACTAAATGATTAATAAAGATTTAGGAGCCATATTTGTACAATAAACACGCATTTAAATCAAATTGATTGCGATTAACCGTTTTGTAACGTCTGACAGGTATAAAGGTCCCAGGATTAAGGTAAAAACACTATGGACCTCAGCTTTCTTGATAAATCATCCGACGTGACGCCACTGCTCGTAAAGCTTTACGACAGTCACAAGCTTTATGGCCTCGCCAAGGATAAAAAGCCGCTCGCCCGGGCTGAACTGATGTCGATCATCAGCGACCTTCTCGGCATGAACCTTTCACCGCGCGAAAGCGAACTGATTGCCGATGTCCTGATCGCGTTGATGCGCCAGGCTGAAAAAGATTTAAGGCAGGCGCTTGCCGAAAGACTTTCAATGCTCGAGAATGTGCCTTTGCGCCTCATTCTCCAGATTTCTCACGATGAAATTGAAATCGCCGCGCCGGTCCTGCGCAACAGCGTCGTTCTGGGCGAACTTGACCTTATATACATCATAAAATCGAAAAGCGCCGAGTACTGGTGCGAGATTGCTGCCCGTAAGAAACTCAGCGACCATGTCATGAACATCCTGGCTGATACGCGTGATTTCGACACGGCCCTGACGCTGGCTGAAAACACCAATCTCAAACTAACGGAACATGCGCTTAATGTGCTGTCGGATATGGCTCAAGACAGCGAAGATATCGCAACGCCGCTCCTCCGCCGTGACGAAGTCGACAAGGGTATCGCCGCCAAGCTTTACCAGCATGTTGGCTATGAACTGAAACGTTACATTGTCGATAACTATGAAATTGAATCCGGCATGCTGACGGATGCGATCGATGAAATCATCCTCGAATTCGTAGATGGCGTCGATGAAGACCAGTATGTGCCCACGGTTTCGGTTATTAAATCAGTCGAGCGTTTCCATGAGAAAAATCTCCTGACGGTCAAAATGATGCTTGGCACGCTCAAGCGCGGCCAGACGCAGACATTCGTTGCGATGTTCACCAAATTCTCCGGCCTGCCGCTCGAAACAGTTATCTCGATCTTGCGCCAGTCCAGCGGGCAGGGACTTGCCGTTGCCTGCCGCGCCAAGGAAATCAGCAAACAGGATTTCATTTCGATGTATCTTCTCAGCAACCGTATCCGCAACAGCGGCAAAATGGTCGACCTGAAAGACATCACCCGCGCGATCACGTATTTTGACCGCATCCAGCCCGGCATCGCCAAGGGCATCATGGAAAATTCCCTGACCAGCCTTCAGGATTAATTTCTATTTTTGGAAAAGTGCCGCAACGCCGGGCAATGTCCGGCCCTCAAGCCATTCCAGGAATGCACCGCCCGCCGTGGAAATATAGGTGAAATCATCCGCAGTGCCCGCGTTTTCCAGTGCCGCCACCGTATCGCCGCCGCCTGCAACGCTGATCAAGCCATTCTTTGTGCGCTTGGCTGCTTCGATGGCGAGGGCGTTGGTGCCCGCGTCAAACGGCTTGATCTCGAACACGCCCATCGGTCCGTTCCACACCAAGGTTTTGCAATCTTTCGTCTCATCCAGAATATATTGAATCGTTTTTGGCCCGACATCGATGGCCATACGGTCCTCCGGAATTTTCCGGCTGTCATGGGTTTCATAATCTGCGCCGGGTTGGATGGATGTGACAGTTACGGAATCAACCGGCAGCAAAATCTTGCAGCCCTTCGACGCCGCGTGCTCCATAATCCTTTTCGCTTCCTCGGCCATATTCTTTTCACAGAGCGACATGCCGACATCGGCACCCTGCGCATGCAGGAACGTGTTTGCCATCCCGCCGCCAAGGATAAGGAAATCCACGCGTTCGACCAGGTTCTTGAGAACTTTTAACTTGGTCGAAATCTTTGATCCACCCGCAATCGCCGCGACGGGTTTTTTCGGGTGTTCCAGCGCGCTATCTAACGCACTCAATTCCTCTTCCATTAAAAACCCTGCGGCGGCTGGCAGGAGATGAGCTAACCCTTCTGTCGAGGCGTGCGCCCGGTGCGAAACCGAAAACGCATCATTCACATAGATATCGCCGTTCTTCGCCAGTTCCTTGCAGAACGCCGGGTCGTTCGTTTCCTCGCCCTTGTGGAAGCGCACATTTTCAAGGATAGCGATTTCACCGGGCTGTAAAGAAGCGGCAAGCGATTCCGCTTTTGCGCCGATGCAGTCCTGCGCGAATTTCACTTTCGTGCCCCATGATTGCTCGAGGGCCGGGAGCAGGAATGCCAGCGACATTTGCGGGTTTTGTTCTCCCTCCGGCCTGCCAAAATGTGACAGGATGAGTGTTCGCGCACCGTTTTTACGCAAGTAATCAATCGTTGGCTTTAGTCGATCAATGCGCGTCGTATCAGTGACCTTGGCGTGCTTTGCGGGTACGTTCAGATCCGCGCGCATCAGGACACGCTTGTTATTGAGATCGATATCCCGGATGGTTTTGAACTTCATGAGTTACGCCCTGATGGTTTTGAAATTTTCTGTGGCTTCGATCAGCCGTGAACGGATCGGCGGATCTAACGCCGAATGGCCTGCGTCCGGCACGACGACATAATCCGCCTCCGGCCACGCATGGTGTAGTTTGTACGCCGTCGCTATCGGGCAGATAATGTCGTAACGTCCCTGAACGATAACGGCAGGAATCGAGCGGATTTTATCAATCGTCTTCAATAGGCTGTTTTCCGCCTTGATCGCTTCGTTGCTGAAATAATGCGCCTCGATGCGTGCCAGCGCCAGCGCGTGTTGTTTCTGTTCTTCCGTCGTAATGGTCTCATAGTTCGGCAGCAATGATGAACATGCGCCTTCATAAAGGCTCCAGCGGATCGCCGCCTGCAGCCGGATTTTTTCATCTTCCCCGGTCAGGCGCTTGTAATAACCGCTGAGTAAATTGCTCTGTTCGCTCTCGGGTAGGAAATTCGAAAATTGTTCCCAAGCCTCGGGGAAAACGGTCCGGATTCCATAGAGGAACCAGTCGACCTCGTTCTGCTCGAACAGGAAAATCCCGCGCAGAATTAAGCTTAGACAGCGCTCGGGATATAAATTCGCGTAAAGCAACGCAAGCGTGCTGCCCCACGAACCGCCGAACAAATGCCAGCGCTCGACGCCCAGATGTTTTCTGAGCATCTCGATATCGTTTAGCAGATGACGCGTCGTGTTTCTCTCGAGACTTCCCAGAGGATGCGAGCGTCCGCACCCGCGCTGGTCGAAAATGATGATGCGGTAATGATCGGGATCGAAAAACCGGCGATGGGTCGGCGTTGCGCCCGCGCCGGGACCGCCATGCAGCAGCACAATCGGCACGCCATCCGGATTGCCGCTTTGCTCCCAGTAAAGATTGTGAATGTCATCGATCGCGAGAAAGCCGCTGGAATAGGGTGCCAGCGCCGGAAACAAATCCATCAGCGGAGCGCGGCGGCTATCTTCGTACTTTTTGTCGGCTTGCGGTTTTTTGGCCATAATCAAATAGTAAAGAAATTAATGAATCTATTTGCCTAACTTAGGCTCTTACCTGTCGGAAGGCAACCACTCCAAACTGTCATCCCCGAGGCCATGCGTAGCATGGCTTAAACGTCGGGGATCCATAATGTGCAGCGAAGCTGCGTCTAAATTATGGCTGGACCCCCGCCTGCGCGGGGGTGACAGTAGAAGGAGTGTCATCTATTTTGACTTCTATCGCCGCCGGGTGGCTGATCTGCATATAGGGGCCGTTATAGCTCTCGATCCATCCGCGCACGCGCACCTGTTTCCCGTTCCATTGCAGCGGGTCAAGATTCTGCTTCGAGAACGCGCGCTTGTCTTCCGGGGCAATGGAAATCGTGAAATCGGTTTTCCAGTCCTTGCCGAAATTCAGGTAAATGCGGTTTTGTTTCAGGGCCGCGCTTTCAATGCGCCCCTCGACGATCTGAAAGCTCCCTTCATGGGCTTCGGCTTCTTCCGGCGGCAGGACTTTGGAATAATTCTCCCAGATCCCGGCTTTGTCTTTCATCGCCGCCAGCTCAAGATCGTACATTTGCTGGGCCATTTCAGGATTTCTCTGCGCCGTGCGCACGCGGGCAAGGCCAAGCGACAATAATGTGCCCTGAACCCAGACCTTGTCGGATTCACGCTGAATCTGCGCGATGTCCTGACCCATGCGGTTGATGCGGCCTTCCTCGCGGTTGACGGTCTGATAAAGCAGGACGGTTTTCCCCACCAGCATGTCGCGCAGGATCTGCATCGCGGTCAGGGAAAAATCACCGGGCTCGTCGGGATTGAAATCAGGGAAATCGATCCCCGTCAGCCGGACGATATGCCCGTCCTCGAGCTGAATCGTCTGTGGGTCGATCACAGCCTTAACGTTGACCATGCCGGTCCGGCGCAATTCCGAAAAATCGCCCGGGGGCAGGCGGGGAACGTTTTCCGCATAGGCTGCGTTTATAAAACAATTGGCCGCGATCAGAAAAAGAATTAATATCCGGAGCATGATGACAACAGATTGGACAGCTTTTATGCGCATTTGCAAGACCCCGTTTTTCGCCGCCGTGATTATATCCCTCGCGGCCTGCAGCACCAACCCCGCCACGGGCGCAAGGCAGTTTACGGGCTTGATGTCTCCCAGCCAGGAATCATCCGTGGGCGCGTCCGAACACCAGAAGGTCGAACAGCAATTCGGATTCTATAACGATCCCAAACTGACTGCCTATGTGAACGAGGTCGGTAACAAAGTTACGAAAGACACCGAGCGCGCCGACGTTCAGTATAAATTCTACGTCATCGATAGCCCCATCGTGAACGCCTTCGCGCTGCCGGGAGGGTATATATACGTCTCGCGCGGATTGCTGGCGCTGGCCAACAGCGAGGCCGAACTCGCCGCCGTGCTCTCGCATGAAACCGGCCACATCACCGCCCGTCACTCGGCTGAGCGTTATTCGCACGGCGTTGTGACGTCGTTTGGCGCGGCAGTGCTTGGCGCAGCGGTCGGCAGCGATGGCGTTTCGCAGGCGCTTGGCGTCGGCTCGAATCTTTATTTAAGTTCCTATTCGCGCGGACAGGAGAACGAGGCCGACACGCTTGGCCTGCGTTATATGACACGCGGCGGTTACGAACCATCGGCGATGTCGTCGTTCCTGAAATCATTGCAGAACGATACCTCACTCGAAAGCAGGATGCAGGGTGGCGATGGCGGGGATTCCACCAGCTATTTCTCAACCCACCCGGCCACCGCCGAGCGCGTCAGCAGCACGTTATCCCAGGCGGCTAACTATCCGAAGGGCGGCGCGGTGGGTCACGACCGCCATCTCCAGATGATCGAAAACATGGTCTATGGCGATAGCGAGAAGCAGGGCTTCGTTCGCGGCAACAGCTTCTTCCATCCCGGCCTCGGCTTCGCCTTCAACGTTCCCGAAGGATTCACGATTGAAAATCAGCCAAGCCAGGTCGTCGCCGTATCGAAAAGCGGCGCGGCAATCATCTTCGATCTCGCCAATGATTCCGGCGACCCGATGATTTATCTGACTCAAAACTGGATGAAGAACGAGGCGGTCGAAAAGCCGGAGAATATCAGCATCGGCGGCATGCCTGCCGCGACGGCTGGCTTCGCCGGTAACCTGAATGGCAAGCCCGTGACGATCCGCCTTGTCGCCATCCGCTTTGGCAACAAGATGGCGCGCTTCCAGGTCGCAATCCCGCAGGGTGCCGATGCGTCATTGGTCAATGCGTTGAAAACCTCGACCTACAGCTTCCGCCCGTTGAATGAATCGGAGCGCCAGGCCGTGCGCCCGTACCGCGTTTATTCCATCATGGCAGGCAACAGCGACACCGTCTCGACGATGGCGCAACGCATGCCCGAAGGCGCGCTGCGCGAAGAGCGTTTCCGCGTGCTGAACGGCCTCGGCTCCGGTGAGGGAGTCAAAGCCGGTCAGAAATATAAAATCATAGGAAATTAAAAAAAACTCGTCATTGCGAGGAGCAAAGCGACGAAGCAATCCATTTTTTCTGGATTGCTTCGCTATCGCTCGCAATGACGATTGTGGTTAACCGAACAAACGCTGCCCGTCTTCGGTGTGGCGGCTCATCGAAACGCGCAGCTTGTCCATCGCGCGTTGCTCAAGCTGGCGCACGCGCTCCTTGCTGATGCCGAGTGTCTTGCCCAGATCTTCAAGCGTTACGGCTTCGTAACCGAGGTGACGTTCCTTGATGATCGTGCGCTCGCGGTCCGACAAACCGTTCAGCGCAGTTTTCAACCATGCCGAACGCGTCTTGGCGTCTTTCATACCAATGACGATTTCTTCCGGGTTCGGATTTCCGTCTTCAAGAAAATCCTGCCACTCGCTGTCGCCGTCTTCGCCGACAGGTGCATTAAGGGAGTGATCGGTTCCGGCCAGGCGGCCTTCCATACTCTCGACATCGCTGACATCGACGCCGAGTTCTTTCGCGATCTGCTCGCGGCCAGCATTGTCGAGGCCTTCACGCTCGGTTCTGTTTTCGATTTTTGCGCGCAGGCGTCGGAAATTAAAGAACAGGGATTTCTGCGCGGCTGTCGTGCCGGTGCGGACAATCGACCAGTTGCGCAGGATATAATCCTGGATCGCGGCGCGGATCCACCACGAGGCATACGTCGAGAAACGCACTTCGCGCTCGGGATCGAAACGCTCGGCGGCCTGCATCAATCCGACATTGCCTTCCTGAATGAGATCGCCCATGGGCAAACCGTAATTGCGGAACCTGCTGGCGATTGAAACCACGAGGCGCGTATAAGACGTCACCATCTCGTGCAGGGCTTTTTCATCACGCTTGTTCTTCCAGCGGCGCGCGAGGTCAAGCTCATGGTCGCGTTCAAGCATGGGCTCGTTCATCGAGGTGCGGATGTAATCCAGATTTGCTTTCTGGGTGTGCGGGTCGTCTATGTGGGCCATTTTTCGGGTGCCTTTACGAGGTTGTCTATCCTCTATACGCAGCCAACGCCCGAATGGATCGAAATGTTTCTAAAATATTTCAGATTTTTTACAGCCTATGGATATTAATATTCCATAATATCAATGACTTCGCCATTTTCGGCAAAACCGACGCAGGCCAGGCTGCCGCCAAAGCCGCAACCACCGTCGATAGTGGCAGTCACGCAATTTAAATTCATACCGCCGCGGGCGGGGTCATACCCGCGTATGACCTTTTTGAAAGGAAGATACGCGTCGCTGATCTCGTTAAACTTGCCCGCCGACCACCAGAAATGATCGCCCTGGTCGCCCAGCGGCTTTTTGGTGTTCAGCCCCGCATGCACGAACAGCATCGGGTACTCGCAGCTTTCATTCGTGAAGGCCGCACGGGAATGGTGAACGCTGAATGTTTCATGACCCGGGTGACGGCGAATGGCTTCCCTGATCTGGGCGGTCCATTTCGTCAGGGATACCGCACCGCCGCGGCAGGCATCAATCCCGTCATGGGCCGAAATGCCGTAACTCTCTAACGTAGGAGAAAGACCGTTGCCGAGCATCCAGAGCAAAACATTGGTTGGGTCGGGCGCGAATTGGAGCTGGAGGAGCTTCTGCCACATTTCCTCCTGCTGGCCTTTTAAATAAACGATATCGCTGCACATCATGCCCTCAATTGAGAGGATCATGCGCCGGAACGTCAGGATCTCATCGACGCAGGCGGCGGCACCGGTGCTATAGCCGGTATAATTGCCGAGATAAACAAGGCGGTCGCCGGGGCGTATGGCGTCGTAAATGGCATCGTGCACGGCGGTCAGGCGGTCGGTATCGCCATGAATGGCGGAAACGGCCCAGATGCGCCTGGGGGCGCCAATACTAGCAAATCTGGAATCGCCAGGAGTCTGTTGCACGGAGCTAACGGGATAAAAGAGGGGACAGGTCTGTGGATAATTCCGGAAGAATTCCCAGAATCATTTAAAGGATACATTAAAATCAGCAGCATAGAAAGCGTAAATTAGAGAAAAGAAAAAGCCCCGGCCTGAACCGGGGCTTCTTATTTCCTTCCTTGGGAGAATACTTTTAGGCCGCTTCTTTCTTTTTCAGCGTGCCGAGCATGGTTTCCAGCTTGGCGGTTGCCTTTATTTCCGTGATTTTCTGCACGGCGGCAACTTCGCGGGCGAGCCGCTCGAGTGCCGATTGGTAAATCTGGCGTTCGCTGTAGGACTGCTCCCCGTCATCGTTCGAGCGTTTCAAGTCGCGCAATACTTCCGCGATCGAAACCGGGTCGCCGGAATTAATCTTCATTTCGTATTCCTGGGCGCGGCGGCTCCACATCGTGCGGCGCACGCGGGCGCGGCCCTGCAGGGTCTTCATGGCATCCTTGAGGCGCGAACCGGTGCTCAGCTTGCGCAGGCCGGACGTGCGGGCCTTGATGACTGGAATTTTAAGGCGCATGCGCTCCTTCTCAAAACCGATAGCATAAAGACGGATTTCGGAACCACCGATGGTCGCCGTTTCGACGCCCTCGATCTGGCCCACGCCATGGGCGGGGTAAACCACGAAATCGCCTTTCAGGAAGTCCTGATTATCGTTGGCCATTTTCTTTTTTTCTTTTGGTTTTACGGTAGTAGGTGTCGGTTTTTTCATGTGCGCTCGCTTCTTTTTGCTCTTTTTGTTTACGATACCTAGTCCGGTTTTCTGGAAAAGAAAGGGCTAAAAAACCCCGCCCGGGCCGCGAGGCCCGCTGCTTTCCCTGTATGAACCGGTAATGCTTCGGTTTAGAGGAGTCAGAGGGTACCCAAAAATTCGGGTTTTTTCAACTATTTACTTTTCACTCTTTTATAAGTAGTTGATATATATGAATTATTGCTCTGTGAATCTTTTCGAGCGTTTCTCGCGTATTTCCCTCAATTTGGTCGATGGAGAGAATTTTTCGTTTAAAATCAAAGACAAAACAGAAATATTTGAAGATGTTTTTAAAAGCGAGTGCGCAACACCATCAAAACGGTAGACAAATTCCCTTGGAATCAGGTCCTGAATGATTTTTTGCGACAGTTTAGACATAACACCATGCAAGGTCGCACACTCCACAGCAACACGGCTGTTATGGTTCGTTTCAAATTTGGCCGCAAAAAAGGCGGATCCGGCATCAAATTTCCTGACCCGGCCCACATTCACATTGCAATGATTGCCTTGGCAGAAATAACGCTCGAACCGCTCGAAATTGTTTTGCATCAGGTCGAACCCGAACCGGGCGAGGCGGGCTGTCTCATACACCATGGGGGTCAGCCGCCCGTCGTCAAAGATCTCTGATAAATCGAGTGATGTATTGTTTGTGAGGGTGAGGGCGCGGAGCTGGCAGGCTTTATCCAGCGTACACGCAAAGAGCTCTGGATCTCCTGACAATTCCTTGTCGAAATCTAGGAACAGAACCGGGCTATCGTTTTTAGCGTGGGATATTTCAAATTTCTTTAAGTAAGCATCGTAGTGATAGTTAAATCCCGTCCCCCACGCTCTGAATGAGCCAGACGAATTTTCGCTTTCGCGCTTCACGCAACCAACCCTGTGTAACTTTTTTTATGGTTAAACGGAGTGTATCACAGAAGAGCATATATAAGTCAAATTTCATATAAGAAAATCAAGAAATCTACTTATATATCAATCATTTATGAGAAAGGGTACCGGACAGTTTCAAGGTTTTTTTCTGCGTATCCAGGGCCGCCTTGACCCCCACCGGGAACGCGTACAGCTCCTTCCCGTGGCCGAACGGGGCGTTCATAACCACAGGGACTCCTAACGATTCCGTGTGTTCGCGGATGATTTCCTCGAGTGTGAAGCCGAACGGGCGGCCGGTGTCTTTCGAATCGGTGAACTGACCCATAATGATGCCGCTGACGTCTTTCAAAATGCCGCTGCGCCGCAAATGAAGCAGCATGCGGTCGACGCGGCTCAGCTCTTCGCCGCAATCTTCGAGAAATAGCAAGGAGTCCTTCCAGAATTCTCCCGGCAAGGTTTTTGGAAGATATTGAAAGATGCTGAGGTTGCCGCCGATGAGAGGACCTTCCGCCTTGCCAGGTGAAAGCACTTTAATTTTATTCCACGGATATGAAATTTTCTTACCCGCAAGAAGGTCGAGCAGATGGTCGAGCTGCTTATACCCAGAAAGATTTTTGAACACCGGACCGTGCACGGTCGGAATGCCGGTGTGGACAGTGACGGCGTTGAGCAGGGCGGTAACGTCGCTGAATCCGATCAGGATTTTCGGTTTACGTTTCATCGCTTCAAAATTGATCGAGTCCAGCAGGTGCATGGCGCGGTTGCCGCCACCCGCCGCCCAGATCGCCGTGATGTCGGGGCGCTGCCACAATCCCTGCAATGCGAGGGTCTTTTGAAGATGCGTTCCGGCGGATTGGTTCTCGCGCTCGTAAGTCTGCGGGTGGATGAAAACCTTGTAGCCCTTTTTCTCGAGCAGGGCTTTTGATTTCTCGATGTCCTTCTTCTCAACATAGCTCGAAGGCGCCATGACGCCGATTGTATCGCCGGGCCTGAGAGGGGAAGGAATCATGGGAGTATCACTTCGTGATTTTTTCGATCAGCTCGTTCAGCAGTTCTTCCGAACGCAGGTTTTCAACCTGGCAGGTGCCCGCTGCTTCGTGCCCGCCGCCGCCATATTCAAGGCAGAGCTTGCCGATATGGGTTTTCGATGTGCGGTTCAGGATCGATTTGCCGATAGCGAAAACGGTGTTCTGCTTGTTCTTGCCCCACAAAATATGAACCGAGATGTTGCACTGGGGGAATAGGGCGTAAATCACGAAGCGGTTACCGGCCCAGATCGTTTCTTCCTGGCGCAGGTCGAGAACGATCAGGTTTTTATGAACGGTGGCGCAGCGCTGGATCTGCTCGCGGAATTTCATCTGGTGTTCGAAGTACAGATCGACGCGCTCTTTGACGTCCGGCAGCTTCAGAATGTTGTCGATCGAATTATGCTTGGAGCAGAAATCAATCAGCTTCATCATCAGCTGGTAGTTCGAAATGTTGAAATCGCGGAAGCGCCCCAAACCGGTACGCGCATCCATCAGGAAGCTGAGCAGCTCCCAGCCCTCGGGGTTCAGGATTTCTTCTTTGCTGAAATTGGCGGTGTCGGCTTTATCGACGGCGGCCATCATATCTTCGGGAATGTCGGGAAAGCGCTCGGCACCGCCGAAATAATCGTAAACCACGCGCGCGGCGGACGGCGCCTTAGGGTCGATGACATGATTGTCCGGTTTGCCCTTCACGCGCTCGACTTCGCTGGCGTGGTGGTCGAAGGCCAGGTAAACGCCCTCGACATAGGGCAGGTTGGTGGTGATATCACTGGCACCGACTTCGATTAATCCGTCCTGCATGTCTTTGGGATGGGCGAAGGTGACGTCTTCGATGAGTCCCAGTTCCTTCAGCAGTACGCCGCAGACCAGTCCATCCATGTCGCTGCGAGTGATCAGGCGGTACTTTTTATTACGTTCCGGCATGATCTTGGCTTGTTTCGACATCTGGATCTCCCCGCATTGTCGTCATCCCGGCGAGAGCCAGAATCTGATTGCTAGTTACTCACCCGATCCCGGCGTGCGCCGGGATGACAGAAAAAAACTTAACTCGCCGCTGCTTCTTTATCGTCTTTTTTTTCTTTTTTCTTTTTCTTGGCGTCGGCGATGACGTAAACGGGCGTCTTGTTTTCCTTGACGGTGTCCTCGTTGACGACAACTTCCTGGATGTCTTCCTTGTCCGGCAGTTCGTACATCGTGTCTAACAACAGGTTCTCAAGGATGGAGCGAAGGCCGCGCGCGCCGGTTTTGCGCTCGATGGCTTTCTTCGCAACAGCGCTGAGCGCGTCGTCGGAGAATTTCAGGGTCGCGCCCTCCATTTCGAAAAGCTTCTGGTATTGCTTGACCAGCGCGTTCTTCGGCTGCGTCAGGATGGTGATCAAGGCGGCCTCGTCGAGGTCTTCGAGCGTCGCGATGACGGGCAGGCGTCCGACGAATTCCGGGATCAGGCCGTATTTCAGCAAATCTTCAGGCTCCAGGCTCTGGAATGCTTCGCCGGGTTTTTTCTCATCCATATTTTTAACGTCGGCGCCGAAACCGATATTGGTGCCTCGTCCGCGCTGGGTGATGATCTTATCAAGGCCCGAGAACGCGCCGCCGCAGATGAAAAGAATATTCGCGGTGTCGACTTGTAAAAATTCCTGCTGCGGATGTTTACGTCCGCCCTGCGGGGGGACGCTCGCAACCGTGCCTTCCATTAATTTCAAGAGAGCCTGCTGAACGCCTTCGCCCGAAACGTCGCGGGTGATCGAGGGGTTATCAGATTTGCGCGAGATTTTGTCGATCTCGTCGATATAGACGATGCCTTTCTGCGCACGTTCGACATTATAGTCAGACGCCTGCAGAAGTTTCAGGACGATATTTTCAACGTCTTCGCCGACATAACCGGCTTCGGTCAAAGTCGTCGCATCCGCCATCGTGAAGGGAACATCGAGAATCCGTGCCAGCGTCTGCGCCAGCAGCGTCTTACCCGAACCGGTCGGGCCAACGAGCAGGATGTTCGATTTCGAAATTTCGACTTCCGCGCCCTTGCCGCCATGTTCGAGGCGTTTGTAATGGTTGTGAACCGCGACCGAGAGAATGCGCTTCGCGCGTTCCTGGCCGATCACGTAATCATCGAGAACTGTTTTGATATCGCTGGGCGTTGGAACGCCGTCACCATGACGGACGAGCTGGCTCTTGTCCTCTTCACGGATGATATCCATGCAGAGTTCGACGCATTCATTACAGATGAAAACATTCGGGCCCGCGATAAGCTTGCGGACCTCGTGCTGGCTCTTGCCGCAGAAGGAGCAGTAGAGAGTATTCTTTGTCTCGCCGGATGCTGCTTTGCTCATGGAAGGTTCTCTATCCCGTTGTCGTTCTTTAATTCAATCTGCCAAGCGGTGCCGCGCTGTGCAAGTCTCTTAAGATTTAAAATCGGCTTTTCCAGTCTTAAAAACAAGTCCCCCGATTTTCGCATGCGTCCTTGCGCCACACCTCGATTATAATATATCTAAAGTGACGAGATGCTTAATTCATTATAGAAAATTATGACGCAAGGCAGCAGCACCCAAAATCTTCAGGAAATGGTCGAAAATTTCTCCCTGTTTTCGGACTGGGAGGAACGTTATCGCTACCTGATTGATTTAGGCAGGACTTTACCGGAAATGGATAACGCACTGAAAACAGATGAAAATCTGGTTCAGGGCTGCACCAGCCGCGTCTGGATGGTAGCCGGGGTTAAGGGTGGCAAATTTCATTTCCGGGCCGACAGCGACGCCCATATCGTGCGCGGCTTGATCGCGCTGCTGGTGGTCGCCTACCAGGATAAACCGGTCGCGGAATTAACCAATATCGATGTCGAGGGTGCGTTTAAAAAAATCGGGCTCGATCAGAATTTGAGTCCGAACCGCCGCAACGGCTTCTTCGCGATGGTGGAGAGAATCAAAACGCTGGCAGAAACGCGCGCGTGATTCTTCAGAGCGTCCCGCTCGCTGCCTTCATATAAGTGTTCTTATCCAGCAAACGAATCTCGACGCTGAAGGAGCAGTTTTTGTCCTTCTTGGTCTTGGGAAATTTTTCCTGCAGGAAGGCGAGGAGCT
Organism: Alphaproteobacteria bacterium; assembly: GCA_017999645.1. Classification (GTDB taxonomy): domain Bacteria; phylum Pseudomonadota; class Alphaproteobacteria; order Micavibrionales; family Micavibrionaceae; genus UBA7657. The sequence continues at coordinate 31,164 of JAGNLJ010000004.1, read as the reverse complement.
TCTCGCTGGTTTCCTTCATGATTTTTTCATCGCGCGGCATAATCGCAAGCTGAAGGTGGACGAAAGCCTGGTCGTTCTTGCCATCCGACGTCTGGTGCTTGTCGTGAATGACGATGCGGCTTTTGACCTGCGTCATGTCGTAAGGGCCGCTCGCCACCAGCGCGTCATGCAATTCTGATAACAGGGCGCCCGGCACGGGCCGGTCGATGACGTTGTCCGAATATTCAAGAATCATATGCGGCATTATTCTGCTTTCTTCTCTTCCGGCTTTTCTTCTTTGGACTCTTCTTTTTTATCGTCGTCTTTATCTTCTTTTTCGGCGTCTTTATCCTCGTCCGCTTCCTTGTCCTTCGGCAGCTTCGCCTTGCGCTCCTCGTCGGTCAGGTAATGAACGCTTTTTAAAACATCACTCAGCAGCTTGTCGGCGTCGTCATGCGCTTCGCCGATCATTTCCGCCTCGACCGACAGGGCCGAGCCATGCCCGATCCAGAGCTGCGCGATATATATAGTCGACAGTATGCCTGATTGTCCCTCACCGATCAGCGCGGCCTGCTTGTAATTGTCTTCGGTGCGGAAGGTGGTGTCGAATGTCTGCACCACTGTGCGGTTGGTCATCGCGCGCAGCGTCGCTTCCATCACCTCGGCGCTGTAATGCTTGTAAACCGATTCATCGATCTTGTTGCAGATGACGCGAAAATTCACCGTCGAGGCCATGTCATAGACCTTGGTGTAACTGGTCATGTCATAGCATTTCGTTTTGTCCTCATCGTCGCACTTGCGCGCGGTGTAGGGGCTGGACGGGAACGTCACCGAAAAATCGCACGGTGCCGGGGAATAGGTGACGGGGGTTTCATCTTCGGCTATCGCACTATAAGCAAATAATAACACCGCAATCCCGGCGAAGGCCGGGATCCATTTTAGTCGTCTAACCACAGCATCCCTCCATCTCTTTGAGCCAGTCCTGTTCGGACGATTGTTTGCGTTCCTTCATATTTTTGACCTCCCACACGCCCGGCGCTCCATCCTTTGGTACGAACACGAACGGGATTCCCTTTTTCTCGGCGTATTCGAATTGTTTCTTGGGGTTGTTCGCCTTGTGATACATCTCGACGTTAAACCCGGCATCGCGCAGCTCTTTCGCCTTTTTGGCGGACGAGGCGCGCTCGCTCTCGTCAATCAATGTCACCAGCACATCCGTCGCCGCCACCGGCCCGACGGGAAGCTTTCCCTGTTCCTTAAGTCGCGCAAACAATCTCGAAAAACCAATCGAGATTCCAACGCCGGGCAGTTTCTTATTAATGTAATTGCTCGCAAGATCATCGTAACGCCCGCCGGAGCAGATCGAGCCATACCCTGGGTCATCGACAAACACCGTCTCATAAACCGTACCGGTGTAATAATCGAGCCCGCGAACGATAGAGAGGTCGGCAACAACTGCGCCTTTAGGTAAGTGTTTAAGTTGTTCCATCACAAATGTTAGTTCTTCAACGCCTTCATTGAAGGCTTGGATTGCTTCGTCGCTTTTGCTCCTCGCAATGACGTCATTGCGAGCGATGAAATCGCGAAGCAATCCAGATATTTTAGAATAAGAGCCCCTTATCAATGCCAGATTTAAAATTATATTTGCTTGGTCTGAAGTCAGGCCTGCTTGCTCGATCAGCATATCGGCGATGGCAGTGCCATCGTTTACTTTGTGAATTTTGTCAATGATGCGCGTTGTCTCAGTGATGTTTTGAATTCCTAAAACTTCGCATAAACCGATTAGTATTTTTCTGTTACTTATGCAGAGCTGAATCTTCTCATTCTCCATCCCCGGCAGGGCCGCGAGAATTTCCCAGATAATCGCCGGCATTTCCGCATCGAAATGCAGCGGCAGATTATCCGGATTAATCACGTCGATATCGCACTGGTAGAATTCACGGAAACGCCCGGATTGCGGCCGCTCGCCGCGCCAGACTTTCTGCATTTGATATCGCTTGAACGGGAACACCAGTTCATTGAAATGCTGCGCCACGTAACGCGCCAGCGGAACAGTCTGGTCGAAATGCAGGGCCAGCCGCGCTTCCTTATCGCCGTCTTCTTTATGCAGGCGCTCGATAACATAAACTTCCTTGTCCACATCCGCGCCGCCATCGCCGCCCTTGGCCTGGATGACATTCAGCTCCTCAACGGCTGGCGTTTCGATCGAGCAGTAACCGTACGATTCAAAAACCTTGCGGATATGATCCAGCCATTGCTGCTCGACAAGGCGAACCTCGGGAAGCCATTCGGGAAAGCCGCTGACGGGCCGGGGTTTATAGATGGATTTTTTCTCACTCATGAGGGAGTTTTAGCCTATTTCCAGGGTGTTTTCTAGCCAGCCTCATCAAACAAATCTGCCAGCTGCTCGGCCAGCGCACGGGCCAGCTCGTCGGCATCCGTGATGGTCAGGGCCTTTTTGTAGTAGCGCGTGACATCGTGACCGATGCCGATAGCCGTCAATTCGACCTTTGAATCATTTTCGATCCAGCGGATGACATTGCGAAGGTCCATTTCGAGATAATTCGGCGGGTTCACTGACAGCGTTGAATCGTCAACCGGCGCACCGTCGGAAATCACCATCATGATCTTGCGCGCTTCGGGCCGGACGGCGAGGCGGTTGTAAGCCCAGACCAGCGCTTCGCCGTCGATATTTTCCTTCAGCAAACCTTCCTTCAGCATCAGGCCAAGGTTGCGGCGCGTCCGGCGCATGGGCGCATCGGCGGCCTTGTATATAATGTGGCGGATGTCGTTGAGGCGTCCGGGATTTAACGGGCGGCCCGATTGCATCCACAGGTCGCGCGCCTTGCCGCCTTTCCATTGCCGCGTGGTGAAGCCGAGAATTTCGACTTTCAGGCCGCAACGCTCTAAAGTTCTCGCGATAATATCCGTCGTCATCGCGGCAATCGCGATAGGCCGCCCGCGCATCGATCCGGAATTGTCGATCAGGAGCGTGACGACCGTATCCCGGAACGGCATTTCCTTTTCCTGCTTGAAGGTCAGCGGCACATTCGGGTTGGCGACAACGCGGGCGAGGCGGGCGACGTCTAAAATGCCTTCCTCCAGATCGAACTGCCATGTGCGCTGCTGCTTGGCCATGAGCTTGCGCATCAAACGGTTGGCGAGCTTCGTGATGACGGTCTGGTGATGGCCGAGCTGGCGGTCCAGCATCTGGCGCAGGCGTGTGAGTTCGTCTTCGTCGGCAAGTTCCTGCGCCTCGATTTCTTCGTCGAAATCATGGGTGTAAACTTTGTAAAGCCCTTCCGGCCCGTGAATATAATCTTCGTGGACGCGTCTGTTTTCTCCGGCGGCAATTTCGCCATCGCCCGTGCCGCCGCCTTCGTCTGTTTCCTCAAGGCCCGGCGCTGCATCGCTCTCGGCTTCGCCTTCCGCCATCTCATCGCTCGGGTCGATTGATTCCTGCGCTTCCTTGGAATCTTTTCCTTCCTTCGCGTCCTTTTGCGTCTGGCTGTCCTGATCGCTGGATTCTTCATCGCCCGCATCGGCCTCTCCGGGATCGAGTTCCAGCGCGGTGATTAACTTTCTTGAGGCTTCAGCAAATTTTTGCTGGTCGCTGATCGTTTCCGCCGAAAAAAATTCCTCGAAATCCTTGCCGATTTTTCCCTGCAACCACGGCTTCCACATCTTCACCATGTTTTCAGCCGATGGCGGAATAGTTTCGCCCGTGAGCGCCAGCCGCGTCATCACATGCAGCGCCTCGGCGAGCGGCACTTGCTCGCGCGTGCCCACAAGGCCAAAGCCCAGCCGTTTGCATTTTTCTTCCAGCACTGCGTTTAAATTATGCGCGACGCCTGACATTTTCTGGTGGCCGATAGATTCAACCCGCGCCTGTTCCATGGCGTTGAAGGCCTCGAGCGCGGCGCGGGCCTTGGGCGCGAGTTTGCGGTGCGTTTTCTCATCGTGATGGGCTAGACGCAATGCCTGCGCATCGGCGCAGCCGCGAACTAAACGCAGCGACTGCGCGTTCATATTATAGTCGGGCAGGGGCAGGCGTGGTTTTCCGGTTGTCACAACCCGGCCGATTGGTGGCTCGGAATTCGAAAAGGTCACCTCGAGATCACGTAAACCCGCAATCGTGCGCACGCTCGCCGCCGTGGCGTTCTTGAATTCCTCGAAATTAGAGCCTGAATCCGGTTTGTTCATGGTCCTGATATAGCACACGATTTAGACATATTTTGCGAAAAAAACGCGGTGGTGATAAATATTACCTAACTATAACAAGAGGTGTAAAAAAATGGGTGCAGTAGCAGTTGGGTTTGGAGTTTTAGTAGCAGTTTTTACGGTCGTAGCTGTCGGCGGGGGAGTAGTAAAATGCACCTTTGCAGACAATCCTGAAAAAAAAGACGTTCCGGAAAAATTTATGCATCATACGCTTGAGACCGGTGGAAAAATGGCCGTTGAAATGGGCAAGTGGGCCAGGGATAAAGCTAACGATCCCAAGGTTCAGGAGGGCATAAAAGACCTCACAGAAGAGACCCTGGAAACAACCGAACAACTTGCAATATCGGTTCTTAAGGGCTCTAAAAAATACATGGACGAAAGCACAGCAAAGCGGCGTCAGGAGCAAGAGCCCGGGGCCGCCCCTTAATTAAGTCACCGCCACATTCCTGATTGCGCTCGCGGGCAGTTCGATGTCGAAACAGCGCTGGTAATATTCCGCGATGATCGGGCGCTCGGTCTCGTCGCATTTATTCAGGAACGATAACTGGAACGCCAACTCACGGTTTTTGAAAATCTGGTTGTTCTCAATCCATGCTAGCACGGTACGCGGGCTCATGAGTGTCGAAAGATCGCCATTGATGAATCCCTCGCGCGTCATGTCGGCGACGCGCACCATCTTGCTGATTTCATCTTTGCCCTGATCGGTGTTCAGGTTCGGAAATTTCGCCAGCATAATGTTCATTTCATCATCGTGCGGTAGGTAGTTCAGCGTGACGACAACGTTCCAGCGGTCCATCTGGCCCTGGTTGATCTGCTGCGTGCCGTGATAAAGCCCCGTCGTATCGCCAAGGCCAACCGTGTTCGTCGTAGCAAACAAACGGAATGCCGGGTGAGGGCGGATAATCATGTTCTGATCTAGCAGCGTCAGGCGGCCTTCGGCTTCCAGCACGCGCTGAATTACGAACATCACGTCCGGGCGGCCCGCGTCATATTCATCGAACACGAGAGCGCACGGATGCTGGATCGCCCACGGAAGCAAACCTTCTTTCCACTGTGTGATCTGTTTGCCTTCTTTCAGGACAATCGTATCCTTGCCGATCAAATCGACGCGGGAGACGTGGGAATCTAAATTGATCCGCACGCACGGCCATTTCAGGCGCGCCGCGACTTGTTCAATGTGCGTCGATTTACCTGTGCCGTGATAACCCTGGATCATCACGCGGCGGTTATGCGCAAAACCCGCAAGGATCGCCAGCGTCGTGTCATGATCGAACTGGTATGTCTTGTCGATGTCAGGGACGTTCGGATGATCGTCCTTGAAACCCGGCACTTCCCAGTCGACATCAAGGCCAAACGTCTTTTTGACGTTGTACTTGGTGTCCGGAATAGTCGTGTATTTGCCCGTGTTCCCCGTCAGCTGCGTGACGTCGAACGACATGGTCATCGGTTCTTTATCTTTCTGGATTTTCTCGGCCATTTAAACGCTCGGCAATTCTTCAAATTTCTCGTAATTAAGCTTCAGGATTGTATAGGCCATGTTGACCGATTTGAGAAGCTCTTCCGCTTTCGGGTCGTCGCGGTTGATATCGGGGTGGTATTTCTTGACCAGCTCTTTATAGCGCGACTTGATCCCGGCGAGGGACAGCGGCGGCTCAAGTCCCATGATCATCATGGCTTCGAATTCGGGCGTTTTCTTCTGTTCGTTAGTAAAATAGGCATGCTCCTTGGGCGGCTCTTCCTCGGTGAAATGATAGGCCTGCCACGCCGCACGGCGCAGGTTCTCGGCCCCCATGCCCGGGTTATCATAGCGGCGGGTGGGCCTGTCGCCATACATGCTGCTGACGATATGCTCCTCCACTTCGTGCCCCGACATGCCCTGGAAGAAATTCCAGGCACTGTTGTATTCGCGTACATGGTCTAAGCAGAACCAGTAATAATCCGACAGGGCGCGGTCCTTGGGCGCGCGGTATTCGCCGTGCTCGCGGCAGCCGGGCATTTCGCAGCCCTTGGCCTTGCCGCTGGGGCGGGCTTTTTTATCCTCGAATTCAGCCGAGTTAGGTTTCAGAAATATGCGCGGCACAGCCGTTTTCCTTCAAATTAAGCCTATACAAATATGGTAACGCACGTCTTTTGTGAAGGCCATGGAAACAGCGATTCACAGCACTTTCTCGTTTTAACCCGCAAAAATTACCGATAGTTGCAGTAGCAACTACGAATGTATTCACCCACGGAAAATTTTTAAGGGCGTTTCTTTATATAAAACCTATATAAATCAAACAAATTAGCATTTTTATGTGTAATGGAAAGAATACAGGCGTAAATTTTATTTACACCATATAGTTGTATTCATATAAGATAATTTAATCACGCTGCGTATGCTGAGTATTTCCAGAGCTTAGATAGGGAGAAACAGAATGCGCGATCTTACGGGCCACGAAACAGAAATTTATAAAACAACACTCATCAGCAAGAACATCACCGTGAGCCGCCGCAGGACGTCCGTAAGGCTGGAGCCTGAAATGTGGCTGGCGCTCCGCGATATCGCCCGGCGTGAAAAATGCTCGATTCATGACATCTGCAGCCTTGTCAGCGTCCGCAAGAACGCCCGCACGTCGCTCACGGCGGCCATCAGAGTCTTTCTCATGCTTTATTTCCGCGTCGCGTCTACGGAAGAGGGACACCGCAAGGCGGGCCACGGCAATTTCGAATTCATGAAACGCCGCGCGCGCCTGGCGGCGGAAGTATTAGCACCCGACAAGAAAAACGCCGGGCCGTCATCGGTGCAGTGATTTAGAAATTACGGCTGTAGGCCAGGAATTTTTTACGGCGGCTTTGCAGCAGCGTGCTCGGATCCCACGGCGTCAGGTCATTCAGCGCTTTTTCAATCTGCTGCGAAACGTTCGCGATGGTTTCTTTTTTGTGACGGTGCGCGCCGCCGATGGGCTCGCCGATAATGCCATCCACCAGTTTCAACTGATATAAATCCTGCGCCGTGATTTTTAGGGCCGTTGCCGCTTCTTCGGCGTGCGCTGCGCTGCGCCACAGGATGGACGCGCAGCCTTCCGGCGAAATCACGGAATAAATCGAGTGCTCCAGCATATAAACGCGGTCGGCGACGGCAATCGCAATCGCGCCGCCCGATCCGCCTTCGCCGATGATGACGGAAACAATCGGCACATCGGTGCGCAAACATGTCTCGATGGATTTCGCAATCGCTTCCGACTGGCCGCGCTCTTCCGCGCCCTTGCCGGGATAGGCGCCTGCGGTATCAACCAGCGTAATAATTGGTAACTGGAACTGCGACGCCATGTTCATGAGGCGCTGCGCCTTGCGGTAACCTTCTGGGCGCGTCATGCCGAAATTGTGTTTGATACGCGTTTCGGTATCGAAACCTTTTTCATGACCCATGACGACGACCGAACGGCCTTTGAATCGTCCAAGACCGCCGAGCAGGGCGTAGTCTTCAGAGAAATTCCGGTCACCGGCCAGCGGCGTGAAGTCCGTGATAATGTCGCGGATATAATCGAGGAAATGCGGGCGCTCCGGGTGGCGCGCGACCTGGACTTTCTGCGCGGGCGTAAGCTTGGAATAAGTTTGCTGGAGAAGCTTGTCAGCCTTGTTGGTCATCCGGCCGATTTCTTCGGCGATGTTCACGGCACCGCCGCCGCTGCTCATATTGCGCAGCTCGGCGATCTTGCCTTCAAGCTCCAGGATGGGCTTTTCAAATTCCAGGTTCATAAGGGGGGACCTTAGCAAAACAGGCAGGCCCACACAAATGGAACCTGCCTGGTTATTGTTTTATATAGACTATTAGTTGTCCGTACCGGTTTTCGACAGCGGGTGCTTGTCTTTCACGGTTTTCTTCAGCTTGTCGCCGACGATATGCGTGTAGATCTGCGTCGTTGCAATGTCCGCGTGTCCCAGCATCTTCTGGACAGAGCGGAGGTCCGCGCCGTTCGAGAGCAGGTGCGTGGCGAAAGCGTGGCGCAGGATGTGCGGGCTGACTTTGCCTTCCTCAAGGCCTGCCGCGCGGGCGAGGTCTTTGAGGAGCTGCGCAAAGCGCTGGCGTGTCAGGTGGCCGCTGTCCGAAGTGCGCGACGGGAATACCCATTTTTCCTGGCGGGTTTTCTGGTCGTCGGAACCGATGAACTGCTTGCGCACGTCCGTGTATTTCTTCAGCGCCTTCTGGGCAGGATCCGAAAGCGGAACCATGCGCTCGCGCCCGGCTTTGCCGCTCACCATCAGGAACTGGTTGCCCTGACCGAGAGCCGACATCGGGAGACCGACGAGTTCGGAAACACGAAGGCCTGTAGCGTAAAGCATTTCAAGCAGGCAGACGAGGCGGATGCTTTCGCTGCTGCCGCCGGCCGATGCCGTCTTGATGAGCGTCGTTACGTCGGCTTCGCTCAGCGTCTTCGGCAGGGTACGGCCCTGTTTCGGGCTTTCGATCGTCGATGTCGGGTCATCCTTGCGCACATTCTCGGAAACCGCGAAGCGGTAGAACTGGCGCAGGGCCGAAAGACGGCGCGCAACGGTGCGCACGGCGATCTTCGATTTGTTGATGCCCTTGCTGTGAACTTTTTCGCTGAGGTCCTTCAGGTAGGCCTTCAGATCTTCGGCTGTCGCCTTGTCGATATCGGAATTTCTTTTGCTGCGGAGATACAGGCTGACATCCGCGAGGTCGCGCCAGTAAGCGTGACGCGTGTTCAATGCGGCACCGCGCTCCGTCGTGAGCATATCAAGAAATGAATCCACCAGCGGATGCAGGTTGGGTTTCGGTAGTGCCGGGCGGCCTGGACGTGCCATTTTTAATTCTCCTTAGTTGTCTGGATACTTCCGAGAACTGCCGAAGCGGCAATATCTGAGGAGATATCCGTTAATCCCACATTACGTAAGCCTGTGCGTACATCATTGAGCAAACCGGGATAGATGTCCCCCAGTTCGGCGGCTTGAAGTACCGAGGCACTCAGCAATACCGTTTCACCGGTATTTTTACTCAGGCTGGCTTCAAGCAGATGATTCCACACAACGGTAGAAGGCATTACATAATCTTGCTTAAAAGTCAAGCCATAGTCTTTTTCATAAATTCTGACCGCATTATCACTATTCGCGGGAGTTGTGTCAACATTTTCTATAATATTTTTCACAAGATATCCACTGCGGGAGTTCGCAGGATAGGGTAATTGTGAGACATTATCGGGGTTTAGAGGCTGTTTTTTATCGCTGTTTTGAGCCAACTCGACAGCCGTCTGCAGGGCAAAAAGCCGTTGATTCGAAAGGCCTTTTTCGTCCGACGGTTGTATTCCCAAAATACGGCTGCGCCATTGCGGCGGGATAGGGGTTGCGGTGGCATTCAGGATGCGGATTGCGGTCTCTAATTCGTCCTGGCGAGCGTCACCAGGCTCGGCCTTAACCAGCACTTCGGCATAAGGTTTCAGCGCGCCGATCCCATAACGATTCCCCGCCGCAAAGCCTTTTTTTATAGCATCCCACTCGGCGGCCTTGTCCGGCGCGTTGCTGGCGATGACGAAATAATAGCCAAGCTTCTCCCAGTCCTTGATTGAATCGGGGACATTCATCGTTCCCGGATCCTGACCCGATGCGGGCGCGACGGCGGCTTTGTAAAGACTTAATAATTCGCCCGGCTGCGCGAGGCCCCAGTCTTCAGCGGCGGCGGTCAGAAGGAAACGGCTCTCCGCACTGAGATCGTCTGCTGTCAGAAGAATACGCAAATGCGTCGGCGGGATCGCGGCGAAATCGGTGACGCCGGAATTTTCAAAACGGATTTTATTCTGCGCCGTCAAAAATGCTTTCTCGATCAGCGGCAGCGCGTCGAATGTTTTCGGATCGTACGTAAGCGCCGCGTCTTTCGATGTGATGACATCCGCATTGCGCAAGTTTAACGCTGCGAACATATCGCGCGATTCCTGCGACGGATTTTCCGACATCGCGATATCGCAGAGCGCGAGAACTTCCTTGATGAATTTCGATTCCGCGAATGTATCGCGCACCGTTTCCGCTTCGACGCAGGCGAGTGATTTCTCGGCATTCAGCATCATCGCAAGAATGCCGGCCTGCGCGAGACGTTCATGATACGGCTCGATATCATCATCCAGCGACGAATACAAATCCTGCGCCTGTTTGTATGCGCCCGCCTGCGTCAGTTTTTCAAGGCGAAGCGTCAGCAGGTCACGCCCATGCTCGGGTGCGATGTCGTTGTTAATCATCGTCGAATCCGCTTGCGTCAGCAGCGCGCCGAAAATCAGGCGCTGCACGGCGGGTTCACGTGATTCAACCGGCATGTCTTCCAGCAAGGGAAGAAGGGATGAACGTTTGATATCTTTCCACAGATACTTGCCGAGGCTGCCTTCACTGGCGCTGACATAAAGCCCGGCATTCTCCAGTGTTTTATAATCGGCCTTTGTCGGGGCGCTTTCCGCCTTTTTCGAAGGCGCGACATTCAGTGTCTGCATGTCGGTTTTACCGGCATAGGCGGGCAGGGCCAGTAAAGTGGCGGCTGTAACCAGCAGGGCCGCGCGAACGGCGTTATTCCGTAAAGCTGTCATGGGGAATCTCACGTGAAATTTCAGTCTGTTTGACGGGAACGTCTATAATGATAAGGGCGGCAAAGCCCCCGATAAGAAGGATAACCAGTAAAGCGAGGAAAAGTTTGCCGATTTTCATTTTTTGCCGCACTGTTTTATAGTTTCTCATGGGGTTAGAAACGGTTAGCCACCATAAACAACCCTTGGCCATAATTCAATTATGATTTTGAAAAATGACGGATAAAACAGACCATAATATCAATACCGAAGAAGCGGCTGAATTCCTGCGCAACCACCTGCGCCGCCCTGTGGTGTTGATGGGTATGATGGGCGTCGGCAAAACCGCCGTGGGCCGCAAGCTCGCCGACCGTCTCGGATTCGATTTCAAAGACAGCGACCGCATCGTCGAGGAAAAAGCCGGGCGCAGCGTCACTGAAATTTTCGACACGGACGGTGAGGAAAAATTCCGCCAGGCCGAACGCAACAGTATATTAGAAGTTCTATCATCCGGCCCGTGCGTGCTGGCAACCGGCGGCGGCGCGGTCATGAACGCCGAAACGCGCAAGGCTATCAAAAGCAAGGGCCTGTCGGTCTGGCTGAAGCTCGATCTCGCCAACATTGTTCGCCGCCTTGAAAATGCCGACGACCGGCCGCTCCTGAAAAAAGGCGATCCGAAAAAAATCCTGCAGGATCTCATGTCTGCGCGCGAGCAGTTTTACGCCGAGGCGGATATCCACCTCGAAAGCCAGGACGGCAAAGCCTCTGAAACCGTGGGGGCGTTGATAAATTCATTGTACGCCCACATGAAAAACGATACGGTCTGAGCGCCATGGAAACGAAAATCGTCACCGTCAATCTCGATGCCGCATCCTATGAGATTTACATCGGTTCAGGCCTCCTGTACCGGGTGGTTGATTTCATGCCGACCGAAGTCGAAGGCAAATCCGTTTTCATCGTCTCCGACACCCACGTGCGTAACTATGCTGAATCCATCCAGACCATGATGGTTCAGAACGGCGCGGCGAAGGCTGAGATCATGTATCTGCCAAGCGGTGAAAAAACCAAATCTTTCAGCCAGACTGAAAAAATCCTCGATTGGATGCTGAATGAGGGCATTGGACGCGATTCCATCGTCTTCGCCGTCGGCGGCGGGGTCATTGGCGATATCACGGGATTCTGCGCGTCCATCGTCATGCGCGGCGTCCGCTTTATCCAGGTTCCCACGACATTGCTCGCGCAGGTCGATAGCTCCGTCGGCGGCAAGACCGGCATCAACACGCGTCAGGGAAAAAATTTAGTGGGCAGTTTCTACCAACCTTCTGCCGTGGTTGCCGATATACAAACGCTACGCACGCTTCCGCGCCGCGAGCTGCTCGCGGGATACGCGGAAATCGTCAAATACGGCCTGATCAACGACGCCAATTTCTTCAACTGGCTTGAGCAGAACGGCGCCGCCGTCTGCAATCTTGAAGACGACGCGGTCTCGCACGCGATTGAAACCAGCGTCGCCGCCAAGGCCCGTACGGTTCAGGCTGACGAAAAAGAAAGCGGCGTCCGCGCATTGCTTAATCTGGGCCACACATTCGGCCACGCGCTCGAGGCCGCCGCGAAATATGATGGCCGCCTGCTACACGGCGAGGCGGTGGCCATCGGCATGGTTATGGCGTTTGATTTGTCCTCACGCATGGGCATCTGCCCACGCGCCGATTATGAACGCGTCGAACAACATTTCCTCGATATCGGCTTGCCAACCCGGGCCTCGTTCATCGAGCCCGCCATCGGCGCCACGGTCGACGGTCTGATCGACATTATGGGTCACGATAAAAAAGCGGCTAAAGGAAAAATAAAATTCATATTGGTACGCGGTATCGGCGAAGCGTTCGTTACGGGCGATGTGCCGGAAAACCTGCTGCGCGAGGTTATTAAAGACTCGCTCGGCCAGGAAGGAGCAGGAACCAAGGGACGATGGAAATCAGCGTTCTCCTTTCACTCGTAGGAATTTTCATTCTCATTCTTCTCAGCGCGTTCTTTTCAGCGTCTGAGACTTCCCTCACGGCTGCCTCGAAGGCGCGCATGCATGCCCGCGCGAAGGAAGGCAGCCAGCGCGCTGCGCTCGTCAACAAAATCCGCGCCAAAAAAGACCGCATGATCAGCGCCATGCTGCTGGGCAATAACTTCGTCAATACGCTGAGCGCGGCTCTGGCAACGGGGCTGCTTATTAACATCTTCGGCGAAATCGGGATTTTCTACGCCACGGTCATAATGACCATCATCATCCTTATTTTTGCCGAGGTCCTGCCGAAAACATATGCCGTCCACCACGCTGAGAAATTCGCGGTCCGCTATGTATATCTTATCAATTTCTGCATCAAGCTTTTTTACCCGGTAACGCAGACCGTTTCGTGGATCGTCCGCATGTCGCTGAAAATATTCGGTGTGGACATCGCGAAAGCCACGTCAGGTTCTCAAAATGAACTGCTGCGCGGCGTCATCGATATGCACCGCGGCTCCGGCGAGGAAGTCACGCGCCAGCGCCAGATGCTCCGCTCGATCCTCGATCTTTTCGAGGTCACGGTCGAGGACATCATGATCCCGCGCCAGAACGTCTTTCTGATCAATGGCGATCTGCCGCCCAGCGAAATCGTGGAGGAGGTGCTGCAGAGTGCTTATTCACGATTGCCGGTTTGGAAGGGCAGACAGGAAAATATCATCGGTGTCATCCAGATGCGCCTGCTGCTCAAGGCCCTGCGCGACAATGACGATGATATATCGAGAGTCGATCTGGGCGCGGTGATGTTGGATCCATGGTTCATCCCTGAAACCACCAGCCTGCACGACCAGCTCCAGGCCTTCCGCGAGCGCAAGGAACATTTCGCCACCGTCGTCGATGAATACGGCACCTTCGTCGGTATTGTGACGCTCGAGGATATTCTGGAAGAAATCGTCGGTGAGATCGACGACGAGGCGGATGAAAGCTTCACCGGCGTCAAGAAAGGCAAGGGCGGGTCGTACCTCGTGGATGGCAGTGTCACCGTCCGTGAACTCAACCGCGAATTTGAATGGCAGTTGCCGGACGAAAACTATTCAACGGCGGCCGGATTGATCTTATTCGAATCCGAAACCATCCCCGAGATCGGACAGAAATTCCAGTTTCACGGGCTGAAATTCGAAATCATGAAGCGTGACCGCCACCGCATCACGCGCGTGCGTATCACGCCGCCGAAGGCTGCTAAGAAATCTGCCGCGAAGAAATAGCGCGCGATACTGCCTCCGCATTTTCCTGCAGGTGATTGGGATTGATCGTCCCGACAATCACGGAATCCACACCCGGGTGCGAAAACACGAAATCCATCGCACCGTTGATATCGGTGTTATGCCCGCTCGCCAGCGCTTTCTTTAAAATAACTGTCTTGTTATTAAGTGCCGCATGATCAAGAACGGCTTTTTCCTCGGTGTGATCCTGCGTATAGGTCGCCATTACGACATCCATGACGTCCAGTGCCTTGATCCCGCCCTCAACCGTTTTCGTCGACGCGCCGATTGCCTTGACCATGCCGGATTTTTTGAAGTCCTGCATTTTGCTGATCAGTTTTTCATCGGAAAGAATGCGGATGTCCGATCCATCCGAATGAATCAGGAAAACATCGAGATAATCAGTCTGCAGTCGTTTTAGGGTTCTCTCAAGGCTCTGAACGAAATGAGCGGGCGTAAAATCATAATGCGAACGGCCTTTTTCGAATTCCTCGCCCGCCTTGCCGATGATCGTCCATTCATGCCGCTTGCCCTTAAGCAAAGCGCCGAGCCGTTCCTCGCTCGTGCCATAGGCCGGGGCCGTGTCGAGCGTGTTGATACCGAGTTCTTTGGCCTGCGATAAAAGCCGCGCCAGGGAATAATCATCCGGCAGTTCAAATCCCGTCGGGTATTTGACGCCAGCATTCCGCCCGAATTTCACAGTGCCGAGCCCGAGCCGAGATAGGCTTACGCCCGTCTGTCCGATTTGTCTTTTATCCATTGCGCCTTTTCCCATGGGGGCTCAGCATACGAAACTTCCGGCAGGAATGACCAGTCCGTGTCATTGTGCGACGGCCTGATATCCTGCGCCTTGAGTTCTTCGGCAATTTTATCCGCCATCATCGGCGCAAACGTCAATTTCGTCGGCCATGCATAAATTTTATCGTCTTTATTATAAATAACTGGAGCATCCGGCATGATTCCGGCGCCCGGCTTGGCTTCGATCCGGTCAATCGGCAGCACGGCTAGTTCGGCATCATTGATCTCCGTCAGTGGCATATATTTTTTCAGCGCCTCGAACATCGCATCGTAAACCGCATCCGGATTTTCGTTTTTATCACGCTCCGCCACCTGTCCGCCGAAATACCAGGCGATCTCGCCGTCTTTTGTTTCATGTGTTGTAATCGTCGCCATAGGTTTGTCCGATGCGCCCACCAGATGCACCCACAACGGAAACGGTGCTTTTTTCAAAAGCCCCATCAGCAATGGCCTGCGTTGTGTCGCAATACCGGACTTATCGTTCCCTTCGGCGGCGGTGTAAATATGCTTTCGCGCATTCACGCCATCGGCGGACTTCCGGATGCAGCTCATATAGGGCTCGGCCAGCGTACGAATGACGGAAGGGATGTCGAGAACAGGTTCGGCCATATCCACCAGCGTGCCTTCGAACCCGGTCGCAGAAACTTCCGGCGGCCATTTTATTTTCTCAACTTCCGTCCCAAAAAAACTTTTCGCGCCAATTTTCAGGATGCTTCCCATCACGCCCTTGGGGATCATCATGTATTGTGTCTCCGCCGCGCGTTTTGCTTTTGATAGATCGACCGGGCCGTCACCATTTAGGGCATCACGCCAGACCTCCGGCATCGCGCTGATCTCGCGGGCGAGGGCGTTGATCTTGCCGCTCAGGGCATATTTCAAACCGGAATGAATAATGCCCTGCGAGGCAATCGTCTGCACGCCGCCGATCGCATTCGGCTCAACCAGCAACGCGTCATAACCGAGATTTTTTAATCTCGCCAAAGTCCAGAGGCCCGCAATACCACCGCCATGAATGACTATATCTGCGTCTCGTCCAGCCACGTCCTGATATCCTTGATATGTTGCGGCGCCATCAGCGAGGGCACATGGCCGCAATCCTTATATTGAACTAGCTTCAATTGCCCGCCGGTAAAGCGCGTTTGCATTTCCTTGATGATCGGCTTGGTCAGAACCACTGATTTTTTACCGTGAATAACCATGACCGGGCACTTTATAGCATCCCACGCCGGCCACAAATCCTGTTCGCCGGTTGGTTCCTCGCCAAAAATCACGGCAATATTCGGATCGTACGAATAGGTAATCGATCCGTCATCCAGCGCCCGGGCATTGTGTTCGGCCATCAGCCTCCATTGCGCATCCGTCACAGGTCCCCAGGTCAGGCCGCGCGTCTCGCGCATCCGCTTTTCGAGGGCGGCGGTTGTGTCAAACGTATATTGCTTCGAAATAACCATATGAATGAAATCGAGCGCTGCCTGCGGCACAATGGGTCCGACATCATTCAAAATCATCCTGCGGATTGGCGTATCCTTTAGGCCCGCCAGCCGGATGCCAAGCAACCCGCCGAGCGAAATCCCGATCCAGTCGACGCTGTTCGGCTTATTAACGCCGAGATGCTCGAGCAGGGCGGTCAAATCATCGCAATAGAGTTGGTAATTATAATCGAGCGGCTCGGACAGGAAATCGCTGCGCCCCCTGCCGGGGAGGTCGACGCAGATCAGCCGCCGCCCGTCATTGATAAGCTCTTCGGCAAGGATGTCGAAATCGTGACCGTTACCCGTCAGCCCATGTACGCAGATTACAGGCACGGCGTTTTCCGGCCCCCAGTCGCTGTAAACAAGCCTGTGCGAGCCCTTGGAATTATTGCCAAATATTTCTCTTTCAACAAAACCCATGATGCCCAGCATAATTTGACATAATATTAAAACTTCCCTATATTCCCTGAAATTCAAACAAAAGGCCGCAGATGACTGATCCTAGCGCAGATTTTACAAATTCCACAGGCGATGAAGAAGCGCCAATTAAGAAACGCGTCGAAAAATTGTTTCTCGCCATGAACGTACTTGTGCAGCACGCTTCAATCCAGATTAAAGGTCGTGAAAGTATCAGAAGCAGCTTCGACTTTTTGAGTAAAAGGGCTTTGCCGCTCCCATTGGTGAAACTGGACCATAAAACCGGACTTGTGGAGTTTATAGTTGATCCTTCGGAAGACCAGTTGCGTAAATCAGAAGAAGTCGTATCGATGCAAAATCGCTACGGTCCTGAATATGTTCATGCTGATGATGCGTTCAGTGAAAATATTTTATGCCGGCTGACTGAAACTTATTCCCAATATCCGGAAATGGTTGCCGCTTTACAAATAATCAAAGAAAACATTCCCTTTGAAGAAGAAATCAAAACATATTTCAGGGAAAACTATACGGCGCATAATCTCACGATGATTAAAAGCAGATTTAGAACGGCCTGCTTCAACAGCCAAGACTTGGGCATGATGGGTGGCATGAGCCGGGAAATTTAAGCCTTCTGCGCTATATTCCCGTGGCAGTGTTTGAATTTCTTCCCTGAACCGCAAGGACAATCGGCGTTGCGCTGAACCTTGCCCCATGTTTCCGGATCGTCTTTATCGAATCTTTTTCTTTCAGGGAAAGCCTCGACGCGTTTTTGCTTTTCGCCTTTGGCGCGCACGCCTGTGCCCATCAGGGCGGGGTCCTGTCGTCCTTCCTGGGTTTTCTGCGGCGGGGCGGAGCCCGGCATAACCACGCCGATTCGGTCTTCGCCGACATTCACTTCCACAAGCGAAAGCATCATCGTGATCGCTTCGCGCATCTGGCCGAGCATCGTTTCAAACATGCCGAACGCTTCGGTCTTGTATTCATTCAGCGGGTCGCGCTGGCCGAACGCACGCAAATTAATGCCCTGACGCAAATGGTCGAGATTGAGCAGGTGTTCCTTCCAGTGCTGGTCGAAAATCTGGAGCACGATCCCTTTTTCAACGCGGCGCCAGTTGTCCGGGCCTGCATTGGCGATCTTCGCCGCGAATTTAGCATCCGCCGCATGGGTAACGCGTTCCTGTATTTCCTCGTCTGCTATGCCTTCTTCCTTCGCCCAGTCCGCAACCGGCAGGTCGAGTCCCAGAAGACGCATGCATTCCGCGTGCAACGTGTTGATATCCCATTGCTCGGCATATGTGCCGTGCGGGATCGTCGCGCGAACGGTGTCCTCAATCGTCTGGTGGCGCATGTCGCGGACCAGATCCTCGATAGAATCCGCTTCCATGATTTCGCGGCGCTGTTCGTATACGACCTTTCTCTGGTCGTTCATCACGTTGTCGAATTTCAGAAGGTTCTTGCGAACTTCGAAATGCATGCCTTCAACCTTGGCCTGCGCGCGCTGAAGCATTTTTGAAATCAAGGGATGCTCAAGCGCTTCGCCTTCCTGCAGGCCGATGCGCTTGTTCCCCAAAAGGGCTTCAAGCTTGTCGCCCGCGAAAATGCGCATCAAATCGTCTTCCACTGAAAGGAAGAACATTGTTGCGCCTGCATCGCCCTGACGGCCAGAACGGCCACGCAGCTGGTTGTCGATCCGGCGCGATTCATGGCGCTCGGTGCCGATCACGTAAAGGCCGCCGGCTTCTTTGACAATCTGCTTGTCGCGCGCGACTTCGGAGCGGATGCGGTCCGCCGCATTTTTCCATTCACCCTCGGGCAAATTCGGATCGATCTCCTGCGCGATGCGCATGTCGGCATTGCCGCCGAGCTGGATGTCGGTTCCGCGGCCCGCCATGTTCGTGGCGATGGTGACGGCGGCAGGTCGCCCGGCCTGCGCGATGATGGCAGCTTCCTGTTCGTGATAACGCGCGTTGAGAACGCTGTGCTTGATTTTTGCTTTCTTCAGGGCTTCGGAAAGTTTTTCCGACTTGTCGATGGAAACCGTTCCGACGAGGATCGGCTGCTGACGGTCTTGCGCATCGCGGATAAGCTCGATGATCGCGCCGTCTTTTTCCTTGAGCGATTTGTAAATCTTGTCGTCATGGTCAAGGCGTGCGACGGGAACGTTGGTCGGAATCTCGACAACGCCCAGATTATAGATTTCCTGGAATTCTGCGGCCTCGGTCAGCGCCGTGCCGGTCATGCCCGCCAGTTTCGGATAAAGGCGGAAATAATTCTGGAAGGTGATCGAAGCCAGCGTCTGGTTCTCAGTCTGGATTTTTGCACCTTCCTTCGCCTCGATGGCCTGGTGCAGGCCTTCGGACAATCTGCGGCCTTCCATCATACGGCCCGTGAATTCATCGATCAGGATAACGCGGTCGTCCTTCACGATATAATCCGTGTCGCGGTGGAAAAGCCTGTGGGCGCGCAGCGCCTGGTTCACATGGTGCACCAGCGCGATGTTCTGGATGTCATACATGCTGCCTTCCTGCAGCAGACCGTGTTCGCGCAGGAGTTCCTCGGCGCGTTCCTGACCTTCTTCGGTCAATACAACCGTTTTGTGTTTTTCATCCTGTTCGTAGTCCTGCGCCGTCAGCGAAGGGATGAGCTTGTCGACTGAAACATACAGCTCGGTGGAAAGTTCGGACGGGCCGGAAATAATCAGCGGCGTCCGCGCTTCGTCGACAAGGATCGAGTCGACTTCATCGACGATGGCGAAATTGAACGGCCTTTGCACCATCTGCTTCAGCGAATACTTCATATTGTCGCGCAGGTAATCGAAACCGAGTTCGTTGTTCGTGCCGTATGTAACGTCGGCGGCATAGGCATCGCGGCGTTCCTGGTCCGACAAATTCGTAACGATGCAACCGGTGCTCAAGCCCATGAAACGGTAGATCTGGCCCATCCAGTCGGCGTCGCGTTTGGCGAGGTAATCGTTGACGGTAACCACATGTACGCCCTTGCCGGTCAGTGCATTTAAATAAACGGGCAGGGTGGCGACCAGGGTTTTACCTTCACCGGTCTTCATCTCGGCGATATCACCATGATGCAGGACCAGCCCGCCGATCAGCTGGACGTCATAATGGCGCTGGCCAAGGACCCGCTTGGCGGCTTCCCGGGTTACGGCAAACGCCTCATGGAGCATGCTGTCGAGGGCCTCGCCATTCGCAAGTCTTTGACGGAAAAGGCTTGTTTGGCTCTGCAACTCTGCATCGCTCATGGCCTCGAAGCGCGGCTCAAGGGCATTAATCGGCGCAATATGTTTACCGAGGGACTTCAGTTTCCGGCCATTCGAAGAGCCGAAAATCTGGGTGGCGAGGTTCAAAAACATCAATTCTCCGGAATACCCGTATGATTCAGTGGTTCCTGATATAGGATGCCCCGAAATCCGCGTCAATCTTTGATTAAAGTACCAGTTGAAAAGGGGTATCCCTTTCGCTAGTCTCCAGAAACATTATCCCCGAGCGGATATGTCCATTTTCAACTATAGGGAATTCCAGAAGCCATGTTCAATCGCAGACAATTTCACAGTGAATCCGGCAACACAGCGCTTATCGTTCTTGCCGTCATCGTCGTAGCCGCCATCGGTGGCCTCGCTTACTTCTCCGGCAAAATCGGAAAAGAAGCCCCCGCAACGGATAATTCCGCTATCGCCGCCGCCGCCGCCCAGACCGCGGCCGCTACGCCTGCAGATCCTAATGCCGCACCCGAAGCTAAGCCTCCGGTCCTGAAGCCCGGCAACCCTGTCGTCGCCAAGATGAAAGGCGGCGAGGTTACGCGTCTCGATGTTTTCAACTTCATCCAGGATCTGCCTGCGCAGACCCGCCAGATGCCGCTTGAGCAGCTTTACCCGCTGGCGCTTGAACAGGTCATCAACAGCCGCATCATCGCGGCGAAGACCAAGAACGTAAACCTCGACAGCGACGAAGAAGTCAAAAAACGTCTCGCCGCTGCCAAGACTGAAATCGTTCGCGGCGTTTACATCGAGAAACAGGTGAACGAGAAGGTCAACGAAGAGCGTCTGAAGTCCGTTTATGACGAGTATGTTAAGAATTTCCCGGACATCCAGGACGTCAAGGCCCGTCACATCCTCGTGAAAGAGGAAAGCAAAGCCAAAGACCTCATCAAGCAGATCGAGGGCGGCGCGAGCTTTGAAGAACTCGCCAAGGCAAACTCGACTGACGGCACCGCGCAGAATGGCGGCGATCTCGGCTACTTCGCTAAAACCGATGTCGTCCCCGCATTCGGCGAGGCGGCTTTTGCCCTGAACATTGGTGAGTTCACCAGGAAGCCCGTCAAGACGGATTTCGGCTACCACGTCATCAAGGTTGAGGAAAAGCGCAAGCGTCCCCCGGCCTCTTATGATGACATCAAGCCGTACCTTGAAACGCAGGTCCGCCGCCAGATTCTGGATGAAACCATCCAGGCATGGCGCAAGGACGCGGATATCCAGCGCTTTGACATCAACGGCGATGCGATTGAGCCTTCCGCAGGCGATCCTGCGCCGGTCAAACAGCCCGAGCAGTAACCCCGCTTATTAAAGATACGAAAAAGCCGCAAATTAAGTTTTGCGGCTTTTCCTTTTTGTCATCCCCGCGAAGGCGGGGATCCATGGAAAACACATCAAATATTGTGTCTTTTCAATCTATGGATACTCTGCCTTCGCGGAGTATGACGATTTTGGGTTTTATGCTATGAAATTCCATGAGCTGCGCCGACGCCCTTGCAAAACCGAGGCCCGAAAGCCCGCACGGTCTGAAAATCGTGCTGGTGGCCGCCGCCGCGCTTGTCGACCCGCAAAACCGCATTTTGATTGCGCAACGTCCCGAGGGAAAATCCATGGCTGGCCTCTGGGAATTCCCCGGCGGCAAGGTCAACGAAGGCGAACTGCCCGAATTTGCCCTGATGCGTGAGCTTGAGGAAGAACTCGGCATCGAAACACGGCCCACCTGTTTTCTGCCTGCCGCTTTCGCCTCGCATACTTATGATGACTTCCACCTTCTGATGCCGCTCTTCATCTGCCGCGCCTGGAAGAACGTTCCGCGCGCGAAGGAACACGTCGCCCTTAAATGGGTGCGGGTCAATGATCTCAACGATTACCCCATGCCGCCCGCCGACATTCCCCTGATTGCCACGCTGCTCGAGGTGATCTGATGTATCGCTCGGCCTACGATCTCAAATCCTTCTATAACACCAAGGTCGGACGCATGGTCCGGCGTATCCTGCAGGAACGCATCCGCGAATTCTGGCCGGACACCGTCGGCCTGCGCGTGCTGGGCTGCGGTTACGCGACGCCTTATTTACGCCTGTTCATGGAAAAGAGCGAACGTGTTCTGGCGGCGATGCCCGCCGGGCAGGGCGCGCACCATTGGCCGTACAATCATCCCGGCGACGATCATAACCTCGTCTGCCTTTCCGAAGAAGCAGAGTTACCTTTTGAAACCTCATCCATCGACCGGGTCGTTTTGGTTCACAGTGTTGAATTCTCCGAGCATCTCCAGCAAAGCCTCGCGGAAATCTGGCGCATCCTGAAATCAAACGGGCGGTTGCTGGTTATCGTGCCCAACCGTTCTGGTTTCTGGGCGCGTGCCGACTGGTCGCCGTTCGGGCAGGGCACGCCTTACAGCGCATCGCAAATCATCCATTACCTGCGCGACAACCAGTTTATCCATGAACGGACCGACAAGGCCTTGTTCATGCCACCTATAAAATTCGCGCCGCTTCTGAAATCGGCCGGATTTTTTGAAACCGCCGGGCGCAAATATTTTCCCTTCGGCAGTGGCGTCCACATGGTCGAGGCTACCAAACAGGTCTATGCCAAGGCCGGGCCGGGCGAGGGCTCCAAAGTCACCGTCCGCCGCCGCGGGTACGTGCCCCGCGCTGTTCCCGGCGGGGTTTAACCATTTGATTTAAGGCCTGAACGACTGTAGAACATCACCCATGTCATTGGACGAAATTAGAAAGAAGATCGACGCGCTGGATAACCAGATCCACGACCTGCTCATGGAGCGGGCCGACCTGATCATCGGCGTCACCGAGGAGAAGAAGAAAAACAATATCCCGGTCGTCCAGCCCGCGCGTGAAGCCGTCATGATCCGTCGCCTGCTGGCGCGTCACCGCGGCCCCCTGCCAGAAGCCGCCATCATCGGCATCTGGCGCGAACTCGTCGGCGCGGTTTCTTTGTTACAAACGGGATTGAAAGTCGCCGTCAGCGCTGCGCCCAATGACGCCTATTGCTGGGACATGGCCAAGAATTATTTCGGCACAGTGCTGCCTTTTACGCGTTCGACCAATTCTCTTATGGCGCTGGCCAGCGTGCGCGAAAACGATTCCAACTTTGCCGTTATGCCCTGGCCGCAGGACGGAGAGCAATCCCCGTGGTGGCCGTTCCTCGTGAATCAAAAGGAAGACCGCATGCGTATTGTCTGCGCGCTGCCATACGGATCAAAGGAAACGCAGATGACTGCTATCCGCGACCGTGCGCTCGTCATTTCCAAAACCGATTTCGCGCCCTCGGGTGAAGACCACAGCTTCATCGCGCTGGAAATCGATGGCGCGGTCAGCCGCGCAAAAATCCAGGAAATTTTTAAAGCCGCCGATCTCGAACTCACAGCGATTAATACGCTGGGCGGTGCGCCGGTGGGCGGCAGATCTACGCACCTCATCGAGGTCAATGATTACATCAGTGAAAAAGACACGCAGCTCGAGCGCGTCGCCGAAAAATTCACCGGTCAGAATGCGCGTTGTACTTCGCTGGGCGGCTATCCGTTGCCACCAGTTTTCAAAGCCGCCAAAACCGAATCCGAATCTGAAAAGAAAACAGGCACGTGATGTTCGATAAAGTCACCATCATCGGCCTCGGACTGATCGGCTCCTCGATGGCGCGCGCCATCCGCGCCTCGGGTATTGCGAATACGGTTACCGCCGCCGACATCAGCGCCGAAGTCTGCAAAAAAGTTATCGATCTACAAATTGCCGATGAAGTCACGGATGACATCCGCAGCAGTGTTATCGGTGCCGACATCGTCGTCGTCTCCGTTCCTGTCGGTGCCGTCGCTGCCGTTGCGGAACAAATCGGCCCGGCCCTGAAAGCGGGCGCAGTTGTGACGGACGTTGGTTCGGTCAAGCAAGCCGTGATCGATGCGTTGAAACCCCATATACCCGAAAGCGTTCATCTCGTGCCCGGCCACCCGATTGCGGGAACCGAACATTCCGGCCCTGAAAATGGCTTCGCTGAATTGTTCGAAAACCGCTGGTGCATTCTGACGCCGCTGCCCGAAACAGATATCCGCGCGGTTGAGAAAGTCACCGCGCTGTGGGAGGCCTGCAAATCCCGCATCGAAATCATGGACCCGCAGCACCATGACCTTGTTCTCGGCATCACCTCGCATTTGCCACATTTGATCGCTTATACAATCGTTGGTACGGCAAACCAGCTCGCAGATGACATAAAGTCCGAAGTCATCAAATTTTCTGCCTCCGGCTTCAGGGATTTCACAAGAATTGCAGCGTCCGACCCGACGATGTGGCGGGATGTATTCATGAACAACCGCCCGGCGGTGCTGGAAATCCTTCAACGCTTCACCGAAGATTTAACGGCAATGCAAAAAGCAATTCGTAAAGGCGATGGAAAATTCCTGTTCGACTTCTTCAGCAACACGCGGCATATCCGCCGCCAGATTATTGAGCTTGGTCAGGCCAATTATGTTGCTCCGGGGGGCGTGCAACAGGAAGGGACGCCACCGGCAGAGGTCCCGCATAAAGCGTCTGGCCATTCTGGGTAATCGGCACGCCGACCTGGTTGCTGCCGCTCGCCATCAAACTCAGTCCCGCATTCATGAACAAAGCTTCGTTGTGCTTGAGGATTCCAAGCTCCGCGAGATGACCGATGAACTGCGAAAAATTCGTCAGCAGCACATTCATCTCCACTTTCGGCACCGGCTCTTGCCTTAAATCAATCGTGCCCTTCGCACTGCCCTCAAAATCACGCCAGTTCAGGTAACTGTCATGAATTTTGATTTTCCTGCCGTTATAGCCAACCCATGCTTCAAGGGAATCAAAGGCAAGGGGCTGCGACCATTTATGTGAGTGCACGGTGAGCGTTCCCGTCTTCACATGCACGGCAGCCCACGGCAAAGGCCACGCCGACATCACGAGGTTTTCGATACGCAGCGACCCTTCCGAGGAACGCACCGAATCTTCCGCCACCGTAATCCGCACCGGGCCGGGATAGCCGCTGACCACAGGTTCGGCATGAATGCGTTCAGTCTCAACAACATCTTTAAGAAACGCGACATAAAGCTCCAGCGCCTTTTTTGATGTG
The DNA here is from genome assembly GCA_017999645.1 of Alphaproteobacteria bacterium. Classification (GTDB taxonomy): domain Bacteria; phylum Pseudomonadota; class Alphaproteobacteria; order Micavibrionales; family Micavibrionaceae; genus UBA7657. The sequence goes on along the minus strand of JAGNLJ010000004.1, from coordinate 6,121 downwards.
AACGACCACGCCCAGCTATAGCCTGCGAATAAAACCGCAAATGTAACAGCCCATCCAATCGCCTTTTTCAGAGGCGCCGGTTCTTCCGCAAGCGCCACCGCGCGCGCCTCGTTCATCAGCTTGCTTGATTCCGCTTCGATTTTATCCTGCAATTCGCGCATCAACTCCTTGCGGTGCTTGCCAGGTGCAATCGGCGGGAAGAATTCGAACACGACTTTACCGGGGCTTTTCAGCCAGCCGCCGCGCGGCCAGAAGAGTCCGCTATTCAGCGCCATAGGAATAATGGGAAGTTTCGTCGCTTCCTGAATTCGTGCGATGCCGGATTTATACGGCTTATCGCTCGGGGTTTCCTCGGGCCGCACGCGCGTGCCCTGCACGAAAATCACGATGGGCCGCCCGGCCTCGGCCATCTGGACGCCGCCGCGCTCGATGGATTTCAACGCGCGCTCTGGCGTGCCGCGATCAATAGCTATGACGCCGGATTTTTTCAGATACCAACCCCACAGTGGAATCGAGAGCAGCTCTTTCTTCAGAATAATCGCCGGGTCGGACAAAAGAATCCGCAGCTTGATCGTCTCATAAGGCGACTGGTGCTTCGCCGCGACGATAAACGCACCGTCCTTCGGCAGATGTTCGCGTCCGCGCACTTCATAGCTCAAGCCGAGCAGCGTGTGTTCCAGAAAAGTGACAACATAAATCCACAATCGCACCATACCGGTGAATAACGGGCGCGGCAGAATCAGGAGCGGAATGTAAAGAACGCACATTGCCAGCGTCACGCCGAAAAAAGCGATGTTGAACAGGATGGAGCGCGGCCATGAATGTTTCATCGCAGGCCCGCGGTCAGTATGTCGAAAAATCGGAATACGGTCTTGTGGTATTCCTCAAAAATGATGTGCCAGAATTTTTTATCCCCCGGCGCGATATCCGGCTGCGAAATCGGGTGCGTTATAATCTTGACGCCCGGGAGCGCCGCACGGAATTCCAGAACCGCGCGCGGCATGTGATAATTCGCCGTCACTAGCCGAATGGTCTTGATATTTTTTCCCGCCACCCATTCCTTCGTCTCCGTAGCATTTTCAGTGGTGCTGTTGGCCTTGTAGCCCAGGACCATGCAGCACTCGGGCAATGGCTTCGCGCCCGTATAACGGGCCAGGATCTCGGCCTGCGTCACATCGTCGTGTACGCCGGTGATGAACAATTCAGGCGCGAGGCCCTCGGCAAAAAGATCCAGCCCTGTTTCGATCCGGTCCTTGCCGCCGGTCAGAACAATGATGGCGTCGCTGTGCATCGTTGGCTTTTCGGGTTTTATAAGAAGAACGCCGCCTGCAAACCCTCCCAGCCCGAACAGCCACGTGCACGGAATGAATACAAACAGAAATACGAATAATTGCAGGATCAGCCGCATGTTCTGCAGTTTTACGGCATCAGGGACAGGGAGCGCAAGACCGTAAACCTGGCCGTCAAAGCCGCGATTCCACAGGCAATAATCGGCAAAGCGGCCACCGCCAGCGTATGAACCGTATTAGCGCTGAGGGCAGGTAACATAAGCGCCGCATCCCCGCCGGAAACAAGTTTTATGGTGAATAACACCGCCGCCGCCGTCAGCGTACCAAGCAAACTACCCTGCAGGGCGATAGTCAGGGCATGACGCTGAAACTGCCGCACGATATATTCGTCATTCGCGCCCATCAAATGCAGCAGCTCGACGTCCGCCTTGTGCACGGCGATGCGCGAACGTATGGCACCCGCAATAGCTGTAACCGTTGTCGCCGCGATAATAAGAACAACAATCAACGCTGCGAAACGGAACGACCCGATCATTTTCAGCAAACTCTGCAGCCATGCTTCGTGCGTGTCGATGACGATGCCGGAATCAACCACCTTAATGTCCGCAGTCATTTTTTCCATGGCGGCGGGCTCTGATGAATTCAGCTCAACTGAAATCAGACCGGGCAGGGGAATATCCTGCAGCGGCGCATCCTTGCCAAGCCACGGCTCAACCAGATCCTGGATATCCTGGTCGTCTAAAATATCAGCGCTTTTAACAATCGGCTCATTCCTCAAAACCGCTTCGACCTGCTTGAGCAGCGAAGCCATCTCGTCGCGTGTGCGAAGCTCACTGTTTTCCTTGTCCGCCGGAATTTCGATTGTAAGCTTGTTTTCAAGGCCGGAAGACCAGCGCTGCGTCATCGAATCCAGCGTGAACGACCCCGCCAGCGCCATTGCCGCCAGAAAACTCATCAACGCAATCAAAAGCCGCAGGAAATTCGTGCCTTCATCTTTATTCAGCGGCAGATCGTAACGTCCCCGACCTAGCGCAACGCCGAGCCGCCTGTCTTTCGCAAAAAAATCGCCTAGGGAAATTTTCATCAGTAAACGCCCTCCATCTTGCGGCGGAGCGAACTGCGCGTTTCCTCAACTCGCATGCTTCCCATCTCGAGGATAAGGCGCGAATGGCCGAATTTTTCCATGATCGCGTGATTGTGCGTGGCAATGACGATAGTTGTTCCCATGCGGTTGAGCTGCTCGAATAAATTCATCAGCCTGAAACCGATTTCATCATCGAGGTTTCCGGTCGGTTCGTCGGCTAGTAATAATTTTGGCCGCCCGATCACAGCGCGCGCAATCGCGACGCGTTGCTGTTGTCCGCCTGATAATGTCTGCGGCAGCGCATTCTTGTAATCGCCGAGCCCGACCCATTCCAGCAACTCGCCGACATTGTTCCGCGTTTCTTTTTCCGGCCTGCCCATGATCCGCAGCGGCAACGCGACATTATCGAACGCCGAAAGATGCGGCAGCAGCCGGAAATCCTGGAACACGACGCCGATGCGCTGCCGGAGACTCCAGAGTTGCTTGCGCTCCAGCTTGTTGATGTTCTGGCCGAACATACTGACCAGCCCGCGCGTGGGTTTCCGGCCCAGATACATAAGCGAGAGCAGGGAGGTCTTGCCCGCACCGCTGGCTCCCGTTAAAAAATGAAACGAACCCGGCTCCAGCGTGAAATTAACATCACTCAGAACTTCCGGCCCGACGCCGTAACGCAATCCTACAAACTCAAACTTGATCAAGGTTCTGTACCAGTCTTTTCATTCTTCAGATGAGAAATTTCCCTAGGCTTCTGCACATCCAGCACATATTGAAGCGCCTCGGCTTTCTTATAGGGGTTGGTGATCGCCTGCGCGGCCTTCAACGCTTCGTCCAGTTTCTTGCCATTCGCCAGGATTTTACTCACCGTGCCATAGGCTTTATTACGGAACGCCTCGCTTGTAATAAATTCGATGCTCTTGCTCGCTGCCGCGTAATCGCCTTTTTCAGCCTGTATCTCGGCGGTTTCAGCATAAGCCTTGTGGCGGAGCGCCTCGTTCTCCATCTCCGACGCCGTTTTCCACGCGCCGTCATTATCCCCGGCAAAAGCCTGCGACATGGCGATATAGGTCAGGGCGATGGCATAGGAAGGCGGATGCGTAATTTTATCCGCCGCCACTCTAAGCTTCTGGAAAATATCCACATATTGCTCTTTGGAGAGCTTGTTGTCCGCCGCCGCCATGCCGATGCCTCGAATCGTCATCGCCTTGGTGTCCGGGGTTTCAATCTTTTCTATAAGCGCAATCGCCCCGTCGGTATCGCCATCAAAAGCCAGTGTTTTCGCCAGTTCACGGTAGGTCTGGTCGCGCCAGGCCACGGTTTCGATCTTCCCGGCCGCCTCGCGCAGGGAATTGATAACGCAGGTGCGGTCTTCCAGCGCACATTCAGCGGCCATGGCCGGAACGGCGCATATTAGAGAAAGAGCCAAAAGGAAATAGAGTACCTTGCTTCGTGGCATTTGTTCATACCTTGCCGTTGCGGGCGGCAGCCCGTATAAATAATGAGAACAGGATTAACGTAAGAGATCAGCGCCCTTTATGATACTGACCTGCCCGCAATGTGCAACACGTTACCTGCTGCCTGCCCACACGCTCGCGCCGGATGGACGGCGCGTTAAATGTTCTTCCTGCCACGAAATCTGGCACCAGCTTCCCGATATCTCGGAAATGGAAACGGCGAAGGAGGGAAGTTTTGAAGAAATTCCTCATGGCGTCAGGCCTCTGCCCGATGGTGCGAACCTGCCCATTTTACAGGAAGAGGAACTGCCACCGCCCGATACGCGTGGCCGCATCATCGGCTTTGCCGCTGCCGCCGCCGTCTTTTTCGTTATTTTCGGCGGGCTGTTGATGCTACAGGGGCCGATTGTAAAAAAATGGCCGTTCAGTAAATCCTTCTACGCCATGATGGGCCATCACTTCCCGGTGCCGGGCGAGGGGCTGGGCTTCGATGCTATCGCCGCCGCCGCCGAGCCGGATTCAGCAGGCGAGAAAATTTCAATCACCGGAAAAATCCTCAACCCCACCGCGAACGAGGAACAGGTGCCCATGATCGAGGCGCAGATGCTGAGCGAAACCGGCGAGGTGCTGGACCGTTGGGTAATTCGGCCCCCGGCGCCTGCGGTAGTGGCGCAGGGCGATTTGTCCTTCAGCACCGATTACCTGATCGCCACCCCCGGCGCGGCCCACAGCATCAGCCTGCAGTTCATTCCTGCCCAGCATTGAAATTTTATTGCTTTTTTGCCGCCATGTTTGACAAGAGGATTTAGCTTTATGTATAACCGTTGTCCGATTGTAATGGAGCAATAACTGATACTTAAAAGGAAAAAATAATGGATAAAGTCGATCTTACACGCGTACTCAACATCACGCCCCAAATGGAAGAGGCAGCAGCGCCTGCTCAAGAGACAGTAATATCTTCGCCTGTAGAAGATCCCGTGCCCACGCCTCTAAAATACGAACCAACCCCGGTTCCAGTCGGCGTTTTTATCTTTCCGGTCGCGAAGCCAACTTCTGAGCCAGTTTAAAACTGCCTGAGCAGTCTCTTGTAATAATCGAGTTCTTCATCCGGGCGCTCTAACTCGCCCGAGCGACGGCGAAGTAACTTTAAAATCTCCTGCGCTTTTTTGCGCTCGGCCTCATCCGGAATTTTCACCGGCGATCCGAACAATCCGTTCCGCTTGCCATCGCCGCCATAAGGGCGACCGAGCGGATCGAACTTCATGCCGCCGCCCATCATCGACAGGCCCGTCATCTGCTGTAGCCGCGCGGCGAATTGCTGGCTGAGTTGTTTCTGCGCCTGCTGCAAATGCTCCAGCGCCTTTTCCTGGTGTGGAATGGAACCCGCCGGGTTATTCTCGCCGAGCGCCGCGCTCGATCCGCGCATTTCCTGTTCGGCCAGTCCCATATTTTCCGGGATTTCTACCAGCACTTCACCGGCCTCCTGCATCAGTGTGCCAAGCATAATCCGCAGCGCTTCCTGCTCGGTGCGGTGCTGGCTCGTATTCATCACGATGGAGGGCGGCTCGGCGGGCGCCTCGGGGGCGGGCGGCATGTCGTCCATCTTCCAGTCTTCGGGGAATTTTTCTTCCTCTAGGTTTTCCCCGAAACCAAATTCATTTTTCAGATTTTCGAGCGATCTCGACTGGCTCTGTGTCTGCGCCAGCAAATCTTTCTGCCGGTCGATAAGCTGTTGCAATTCATTGATACCCTCGCTCATCATCTGCATGTCCTGCGGCATCGGCGCCGCCATCGACGGGTCCATCATGTCCATCAGCCTTTGCAGCTGCGCCATCATTTCCTGCGCGCCTTTTTTATCGCCTTCCATCATGCGGGCCTCAAGCTGCTCCATGAAATTTGCCAGCGATTCCGGGTCGATCGTCCGCGTCATCATTTCCGGCGACATCATCGGGAATTTCTGCCCCTCGGCCATGCGCTTTTGCATCTCGCGCGCCATCTCCATGAAATATTCCGTCATCGCGCCGCGCAAATTGCTCATCAGCTTCTGGATTTCTTCCTGCGTGATGTCGGGATTTTCCAGCGCCTTTTCCAGCTCACGCTGCGCATCGCGTAAATTCCGCGCCGCGATGCTGATCTCGCCGCCCTCGATCCGCAGCGCCGTATCCCAGAGCAGGGCGGTCACCTCAACCGCATCCGTCCGCGTCGGCGGATCGGCCCAGTACAGATGCGACGCCGCCGCGCGCAGTGCGAGGAAAACCGTCTTGTCATCGAGATAAAGCCCGGGCCGCGCCATGGTC
>JAGNLJ010000018.1 GCA_017999645.1 Alphaproteobacteria bacterium | reverse complement strand
GGCATTGGCGGCATGCGTAATCAAAAACTGCTCGCGGTTCTGGGCGATCTTCTCCACTAGTTCCTGATGTCGTTGCCTCGCCACATCAAGCATGCCGTTCATGTTGGCCGTGTCGAAGGCAATGCCGAACGGTTTGCCGATTTCAGCCGCACCGCCGCCATCCACGTCATAAATGACAGGCAGACCATATGCCAAAGCCTCGATCAAGGCATTGGGGCATATGTCATTCTCCGAAAGCTTCAGATAATAATCCGCATCGCGCATATAATTCGTGATTTCTTCATGGGAAATCGTTCCGAGCGTTTTTACTTTTTTCTTGTCGACATTCTCATGCCATAAGCCCGCATGCACAACCTCCACACCTGGTAATTCCGAAAGGCGTGCGATAAGCCCCAGGCGTTTGCTGGGATTCCCGGAAAAGGACGTGGCAAGAAAACGAACGGGTTGTCCGGGCATCAATTTTCTGCGCGGCGCCTGCTTGCCTTTTTCAGCAAACAGAAGCGGCGCGCCGTTATAAATAATTTGGTTGTACTTTGTGTTCCCACAAAATTTTTCAAAAAAATCTTTTTGATATTCGCTTTGATAAATAACGAAGTCGGCTGTATTCACGCGGTATTTAACAATATTGTCTTTCGTACGGTCGGGGAAATCCAGAAAGTAGGGAAGTTTGGCTTTATAGCGTGAATGCTTGCGCAGGTTGATGGCGCGCACGAGGGTTTTAGCACGGGGGTAAAGTTTTTTTATTTTTTGAAAATCCTCAATCGTATAAATGCGGCTGTTTTCAGCAGGGCCAGAATTCACCTGGTTGAAGAAAACAATATCAGCATGTGGCGGATTATCTTTTGGCTCATCTTTCAGGGGGCGGAAAATAATATCGCCTTGTTCGGATAATTGACTAAGCAGGGCGCGCCAGAAATTGTTTCCGCCGCCCCAGGGCATATCGGTCGGATGATAGGTTGAAACGATTTGCAGGGGCGCATTCATAGCGGACGCTCGCAAAGGGTGAATTCGGGCTCACAGAGTGTCCATAACGCCCGCCTCTGTCAATATAACATTATGAAAATTAAATATGTGGATTTTTACGTGAATTCACAATCTCATACAAGTCTGAGGCGGCAACAGGCTTCACGAGGTGGTGGTGGAAGCCTGCCTCCTTGGAGCGGCGCCTGTGCTCTTCCTGACCCCAACCTGTCTGCGCGATAAAGACCGCCTCGGCCAAATTAAGTTGCTCCTGCATGATCCTGCAGATTTCGTAACCATTCATATCCGGTAGCCCGATATCCAGCAGTACAACCTCTGGGTTGATCTGGCGTGCCATTTCAATGGCGTCAGGCCCGTTAAATTTCAGAAAAACCTGGTGCCCTTCCATTTCCAACATCCAGCCGAGAGTCTGGGCCGAGTCTTGGTTGTCATCGACAATCAGGATACGCAGGGGTTTTTTAACCTGTGCCGCGCCGTTGCCCTTGAATGGCGTGACGTTGCTTTTCTGTTTTGTGATTGGAAGCGTCACTGTAAATGTGCTGCCGGAATTCAGCCCATCGCTCCTTGCCTCCACAATACCCTTTTGCATCTCAACCAAGCTTTTAACAAGCGTCAGGCCGATGCCTAGCCCGCCTTCGCTGCGAGTCAAAGAACTGTCAACTTGTGTGAACAGATCAAACACCATGGGCAGCTTCTCCGGAGCGATACCAATGCCAGTGTCTTTGACATGAATAAGAACATAATTATTCGATTGTTCCATTGTCACATTTATTAGTCCGCCATGATCCATATATTTTGCAGCGTTATTGAGTAGATTGGAAAATACTTGCGACAACCTGACAAAATCCGCCCTTACAAGAATTGGCTTTTTAGGTGTTTCAATTTCTATTGTGTGATTTTTATCATTAATCAACGGCTTGGCCGTTTCGACGGCGCTCTCGATAACATCCATGAGCGAAACGCTCTCCATATGCAGGTCTATTTTGCCGCGCGTGATACGGGACACATCCATCAGATCATCGACCAGCCTCACCATATGCTGCAACTGCCGGTTCATCATTTTATGGGCCGCTGCTGTCATATCAGGCTTTAAATCCGGAATTTTTAGTAGATTTAACGCATTCTGAAGCGGGGCGAGGGGGTTGCGCAGTTCATGTGCCAGGATGGCCAGGAATTCATCCTTGCGCCGGTCGGATTCCTCAGCAGCTTCCCGTTTCGCGCGCTCTTCGGCCTGTACGGCTGCCTGTTGGCGCATCTGGAAAAGTTCAATAAAAACTTTGATTTTGGCTCTTAGTACTTCCGGGACCACAGGCGTCGGCAGGTAATCCACCGCGCCACTCGCATAACCTTGCGCAACATTAAAATCGTCGTTGAAGGCAGTCAGGAAAATAATCGGCGTTTTAGAGGATTTTTTACGGCTGCGGATAAGCGTCGCCGTTTCAAACCCATCGACTCCGGGCATGTTGACATCGAGGAGAATGACCGCAAATTCATGTTTTAAAACCAGCTTAAGAGCTTCTTCGCCTGATTGAGCGGTAATCAGGTTATGTTGCAAATCTTCTAGAATTGCCCGGTAAACCATAATTTTTTCCGGCAGGTCGTCGACGATCAGGATATTCACCGCGTTAGGGTCTATCGCAGACTCTTTTGGACTTGCGGCCTGCTCGTTATATTTTACCGCTTGTATCATCGTCTCCTCTAACGATGCAGCCATGCACGAAGCACAGTCATCATCTGGTCGATATCAACCGGCTTGGAAAGATAATCCCACGCGCCGGCCTCAATACATTTTTCACGATCGCCTTTCATGGCTTTTGCCGTGACGGCGACAATCGGCAGGTTTTTCAGGCGCGAGATTTTTCTGATCTCGCGAATGGTTTCCATGCCGTCCATTTCAGGCATCATGATGTCCATGAGAACAATGTCAACATCCGGGTCGTCTTGCAAAACCCGTATCGCTTCACGGCCGCTGTCAGCCGACAATATATTCATATTATGCTCTTCAAGCACGCTGCTCAGTGCGAAAATGTTGCGGGCGTCATCGTCGACCACCAGAACCTTTTTATCGGCCAGAACTTTGCCGGACTGGTGTAAATCAAGGATTTTATTGCGCGCTGCTTGCGGCATGTTTGCCATCTTCTGATGTAAATGAAGGGTAACTGTATCCAGAAGTCTTTCAGGCGAATGAACGCGGCGGATTGGGCATTTTTCGTCAACGCGTGCCCATGCTCCGGCATCGATATCATCGCTTCCGTACACAATAATGGGTGTGCGCGTGCTGAGGGCGCCGTTGGATGAATTTTCAGCATCTTTTGCCTCATGTATTTTTTCAACCACGTCAGCCATATCTGTGCCCGCAACGATACAATCGAAATCGCCGGTCTTGAGTGCTTTACGCGCAGCGCGGAGATTCTTGGCTATGATAATTTTTGTTTCACCATCAGCAATGTTATCTTCGATCTCGCGGCGCATGCTCTCTTCGGAACCAATAATCAGAATTTTTCTTTCCTTGGTTCCGAAATCGGAAATTTTGGCCAGGAGATCGCCCAGAAGATCCGAGCTTTGCAATGGCTTCGTAACAAAAGTCAGGGCGCCGGAATCAAGGGCGCGATCGCGTGATTCATCGGTCGAGATAATACAAATCGGTATGTGACGCGTATTGATATCATTTTTTAGCCGTTCGAGTACGCGCCAGCCCTGCATATCGGTCAGGTAAATATCGAGCAGGATAGCATCGGGTTTATAATCTTGCGTCAGGGCCAACGCCGCTGCGCCGAGTGATGTCACCAGGACCTTGTATCCTTGTGTTCTTGCCGTATCCATCATGAAACGCGCAAAGCCAAGATCATTTTCAACGATCAGCAGGACGCGGTCGTCCGATTGTATGAAGTCACGGTCATCTCCGACTTCATTAACCAGCGAGCCCGTTTCAGGGTTGGAGAAAATCGTATCCAGTACATCGCTGTCATTTGTTTCTTCTGTCGCCGGGGTTTTGGCTGGAATTTCTGCCTGTTCAATAGTGCGGGTGACCTGCGCATCCCCGGCGACATTCTTGCGGCGGGGAGAATAAGTGACAGGAAGATATAATGTGAATGTGCTGCCGCCGCCGGGACGAGAAACCAATCTAATTTCGCCGCCCAGAAGACGCGAAAGTTCGCGGCTGATGGCAAGGCCAAGGCCCGTGCCTCCGTACTTACGGCTCGTCGATCCATCCGCCTGCTGGAAGGCTTCGAAAATGATGCGCTGCTTGTCGGCCGCGATACCAATGCCGGTGTCGGCGACAGAAAATGCAAGGACTTCGCTGGCGCGTTTGAGATCCTCGTTGTCGGTGCTCCATCCTTCGTAGGCGGTTTCAACTGTAAGTGTAACCTTACCCTGGTGCGTAAACTTGAAGGCATTTGAAAGCAGGTTCTTGATAATCTGCTGCAGCCTCTTGGCATCCGTAACCATGAATTGGGGCAGGTCTGGAGCAAAATGAAGCAGGAAGTCGACATTTTTCGATTCCGCAACGTGTTTAAAGGTACGCGCGACATAGCTCTGGAGATCCTCGAGCTGAAGTTCGCTGCTTTCGACCACCACCGTGCCGGATTCGATTTTCGAAAGGTCGAGAATATCGTTGATAAGCATCAGCAGATCGTTGCCGGAGCTGTGAATTGTCTTTGAGAAGTCTGTCTGTTTCGGCGTCAGGTTTCCTTCCGGGTTTTTGCTGAGCTGGTCCGACAGGATGAGCAGGCTGTTGAGCGGTGTGCGCAGCTCGTGCGACATGTTGGCAAGGAATTCTGATTTGTATTTTGACGTCAGCGCAAGCTGCTTCGCTTTCTCTTCGAGCTCCTGGCGCGCCTGTTCCACTTCGAAGTTCTTGCGTTCGACTTCCTGGTTTTGTTCGGCCAGAAGGTGCGCCTTTTCTTTCAGTTCTTCGTTGGTTTGTTGCAGTTCTTCCTGACGTGTCTGCAGCTGCTGTGCGAGCGACTGCGACTGGGTCAGCAGGCCTTCCGTTCTCATGTTCGCTTCAATCGTATGCAAAACGATGCCGATGGAGTCTGTGAGCTGGTCGAGCAGGGCCTGGTGCGAAGGGTTGAATCCTTCGAAAGACGCCAGTTCAAGAACGCCTTTAACCTGGCCTTCGAAAATCAGCGGCAGAACAAGAACACTGCGCGGGTTGGCCTTGCCGAGGCCCGATGCAATTTTAATGTAACCTTTCGGCACATTGTCGAGAACGATTTTTCTCTTCTCAAGTGCACATTGGCCGATAATCCCTTCGCCCATACCAATCTGCTTGCCGATCTGTTCCTTGCCTTCTGAGGCGAAGCTCGCAAGAAGCTTGAGATAGCGATTTTCTTCCGGCCCTTCGAGAACATAGAATTCCGCTTGTTGCGCAGACACCACTGGGCAAATTTCAGAAAGAATTGTACGGCCCACGTTCGTCAAGTCGCGCTGGCCCTGCAGCATCCGTGTGAATTTCGCAAGGTTAGTCTTCAGCCAGTCTTGTTCTGTGTTTTTCTGGGTCGTGTCACGCAGATTGCGGATCATTTCATTGATCGTATCTTTAAGAACGGCGACTTCTCCTTGCGCGCCGACAGTGATTGATCGCGTCAGGTCGCCTTTGGTAACCGAAATAGCAACCTCGGCGATGGCGCGGACCTGTGTCGTAAGGTTCGCGGCGAGCTGGTTGACGTTTTCCGTGAGGCCTTTCCACGTACCCGAAGCGCCTGGCACTTTCGCCTGACCGCCGAGCTGTCCTTCGACGCCCACTTCGCGAGCAACAGTCGTCACCTGGTCGGCAAACGTCGTCAGCGTATCGATCATGGAGTTAATAGTGTCGGCAAGTTCAGCGATTTCGCCTTTTGCTTCCACGGTCAGTTTGCGCTTGAGGTCTCCGTTCGCAACCGATGTAACGACTTTCGCGATACCGCGCACCTGGCCTGTAAGGTTGTCGGCCATCATGTTGACCGAGTCCGTAAGGTCTTTCCACGTGCCGGAAACGCCTTCGATGCGCGCCTGACCGCCCAGTTTTCCTTCGGTGCCGACTTCCCGCGCAACCCGCGTCACCTCGGCGGCGAAGGAGTTAAGCTGGTCCACCATCGTGTTGATGGTGTTTTTAAGTTCAAGAATTTCGCCTTTAACGTCGACCGTGATTTTCTTGGAAAGGTCGCCCGCGGCCACGGCCTTCGTAACGTCCGCGATGTTCCGCACCTGACCTGTCAGGTTTCCGGCCATTGAGTTCACTGATTCCGTAAGATCTTTCCACGTTCCGGCAACGCCGGCCACGTTCGCCTGTCCGCCCAATTTTCCTTCGGTGCCGACTTCCCGCGCAACCCGCGTCACCTCGGCGGCGAAGGAGCGGAGCTGGTCCACCATCGTATTGACTGTGTTTTTGAGCTCGAGAATTTCGCCTTGTACGTCGACCGTAATTTTGCGCGACAGGTCGCCGTTGGCGATAGCGGTGCCGACTTCGGCGATGTTCCGCACCTGGCCTGTCAGGTTTCCGGCCATCATGTTCACGGAATCTGTAAGGTCTTTCCACGTACCCGCGACGCCTTCCACGTTCGCCTGTCCGCCCAGCTTTCCTTCGGTGCCGACTTCCCGCGCGACGCGTGTAACTTCCGATGCGAAGGAGGAGAGCTGGTCCACCATCGTATTGATCGTGGCTTTCAACTCTAAAATTTCACCCTGCACGTCGACTGTAATCTTTTTCGACAGGTCACCGTTCGCAACCGCTGTGGTCACGTCTGCGATGTTCCGCACCTGCGCGGTAAGATTTCCAGCCATCGAATTCACGGAATCTGTAAGGTCTTTCCACGTACCCGCGACGCCTTCGACGTTCGCCTGTCCGCCGAGCTTTCCTTCGGTGCCGACTTCACGCGCAACCCGTGTAACTTCCGACGCGAAGGATCGAAGCTGGTCCACCATCGTGTTAATTGTATTTTTAAGCTCAAGAATTTCGCCTTTTACGTCGACTGTAATCTTTCTGGAAAGATCGCCCGCGGCCACGGCTTTCGTAACGTCTGCGATGTTCCGCACCTGGTCAGTTAGGTTGACGGCCATCGAGTTCACTGAGTCTGTGAGGTTTTTCCACGTACCGCCGACGCCTGGGACGTCAGCCTGTCCGCCGAGCTTTCCTTCCGTACCGACTTCTCGCGCAACCCGTGTCACCTCGGAGGCGAATGATCCGAGCTGGTCCACCATCGTGTTAACGGTGTTTTTCAGTTCGAGAATTTCGCCCTTAACGTCGACGGTAATTTTCTTCGACAAGTCGCCATTCGCAACCGCCGTAGTAACATCGGCGATGTTACGCACCTGGTCCGTCAGGTTTGTCGCCATGAAGTTCACTGAGTCTGTCAGGTCTTTCCACGTACCGGCAGAGCCACGCACTTCAGCCTGGCCGCCGAGTTTCCCTTCGGTACCGACCTCCCGCGCAACGCGCGTCACCTCGGCGGCGAAGGAGTTGAGCTGGTCCACCATGGCGTTAATTGTGTCTTTCAGCTCGAGAATTTCGCCTTTAACGTCGACCGTAATTTTACGCGACAAGTCGCCATTCGCAACCGCCGTCGTAACTTGTGCAATATTCCGGACCTGCGCCGTCAGGTTCGAGGCCATGAAATTGACCGAGTCCGTCAAGTCTTTCCATGTGCCTGAAACGCCTTCAACTCGCGCCTGGCCGCCGAGTTTTCCTTCTGTTCCGACCTCCTTTGACACGCGCGTAACTTCCGAAGCGAACGAACGAAGCTGGTCCACCATCGTGTTAATCGTGTTTTTAAGCTCGAGAATTTCGCCTTTGACGTCGACGTCGACTTTTTTCGATAGGTCGCCGCCGGCCACGGCCGTGGCGACTTCTGCGATGTTCCGCACCTGGCCGGTCAGGTTTCCGGCCATCATGTTCACCGAGTCCGTCAGGTCTTTCCACGTTCCGGCGACGCCTTTAACTTTCGCCTGGCCGCCGAGCTTTCCTTCGGTACCCACTTCCCGCGCAACCCGCGTCACCTCGGAGGCAAACGATCCAAGCTGCGCCACCATTGTGTTAATCGTTTTCGCTGTGCGCAGGAATTCCCCCTGCAATGGCCGGTCGTCGATCTCAAGCGCCATGGTCTGCGACAGGTTACCTTGCGCAACCGATCCGATAACTCGCGCTGTTTCTGAAATAGGGTGAACAAGATCTTCGATAAGATCATTGACGCATTCAGTTGAATCGCGCCAGAAGCCCTCGACATTCGGCAGCGCTAATCTCTGGCTGAGCTTTCCTTCTTTACCAACTGTGCGGCTGAGGCGCGCAAGTTCATTCGCCATGCGCTCATTAATCACGATCACTTCATTAAATGCGTCCGCAACTTTTCCCGCGACACCTTCCCATTCCACGGGCATGCGCACGCCATGCTGTCCTTTTTTCATGGCAATAAGCGCGCTCAAAAGGACGCTCATTTCACTCTCATGATCGATGACGTTTTTCTCGAGAACCGCAACGCTCGACATCTAAAACCCTGCTCAAAAATATTTCTTGTAGAGGAATATTTTCCCCTCCAAGCCATTGTAAGTAAATAGAAATATTTTTTATATTTCAGGGAACTAAACTGGATTTTCAAGCGTTTTGTCTTTCCATTTCGTTTCAGAAGCGCCCAAAGAAAAAAGCCATTTTGGGTTGCTATAGGCAGACCTCTTTCCTAAGGTGAACCCCCCAGAAACAAAAAGAACGGAAAATGCCTGATAGTGTAATTCCTGAAGATATTCGCGGGTTTATTGCCAGAAATATAGATTCGATTGCTCAGCTTGAGGGGCTTCTTCTTCTGCGCGCAAATCCAGAGATACTATATAATACTACAACCATTGCTGAACGGCTTTACATCAGTGATGCCGAATCTGAGTGGCTTCTTCAGGATATGTACGAGCGTGGCCTGATAGGGAAGAATGAATCTTCTGAATATTTTTATCAGCCGCATTCTCCTGAGCTGGCAGCCATGGTCGAGAAACTTTCTGATATCTACAGCCGTTATCTATTGGCTGTTACCCATTTTATACATTCAAAATCAAAATCCAGGGTCCAGGAATTCGCGAACGCATTCTGGATCAGAAAGGATAAGAATTAATATGGCAGGACTTATATATGGATTATGTGCGCTGACGGCATTTCTCTGTGCCTGCTTTTTGCTGCAGGCCTACAAGCGCAGCCATTACAAATTACTGCTTTGGGGCGGGCTGTGTTTCGTTGGCCTGACGTTCAATAATATTTTGGTGGTCGGCGACGAGCTCATTTTCCCTACGATTGATTTGTCAATCTGGCGTGTTGCAACAGCCTTATTGTCTATGTGCGTGCTTTTATATGGTCTTATATGGGATACGGAGTGAACCATGATTAATTATATGATGCTCGGTGCCGTCGCGCTCTCATGTTTTATCGCCAGTCTGTTCTTCTTGCGCTTCTGGAAGACAACGCGCGATCGTTTCTTCCTGTTCTTCTCTTTGGCGTTTTTTATTGAGGGGATCGGGCGTGTTCTGCTCGGCGTTCTAAATTATTCAGGCGAGGAAGAGCCGTTTTTCTATCTGATCCGCTTATTTTCTTTCCTTATGATTCTTTATGCAATCATCGATAAAAATAGAATCAGGCGAATCGGCGAAAGAAATTAAAATCGTTCTGTTGCGATTGAAATTTGAAAAAATCAGGCCACGGGAAGGTAAATGAGGAAATGTCTCAAGAAAATCAGTCGGAGGTTTTTCTGCAGAATTAAGTATATTGCATAGCACAATAAATTTTTAAAAACAAGACTTGTTGTTATTAATCCCGTGTGCAAACTCCCGCCCAGTTGTGATTGAAAACTCTAAAGGAGAGGTATATGAAATTCGCACCTGCAACGCCGCCCCCCGGCAACCCGGCCATTAACAGGCCTACCGGCAAATTATTTATTTTATCCGTAACCGCTTTGGCGGTTTTTTTTATGCCTGGATTTGCCCAGGCGAGGGATAAAATCCACATCGTCGGCTCTTCCACGGTTTATCCGTTTGCCACGACAGTGTCCGAGGAATTCGGCAAAACCACGGATTTCAGCGCGCCAATCGTTGAATCATCAGGAACGGGCGGGGGATTGAAATTGTTCTGCGCTGGCGTCGGCGATGATTTCCCCGATATCGCCAATGCATCGCGCGCGATCAAGGATACCGAGCGCAAGCAATGCGAAGAAAACGGCGTTAAAGAAATCACCGAGATCAAAATCGGTTATGACGGGATTGTATTAGCAAATGCTAAAAAATCCTTCCAGTTCGACCTGACGAAAGAACAGATCTTCAATGCGCTCGCAAAAAAAATCGTGAAGGATGGCGCTCTGATCGCTAACCCTTACAAAAACTGGAACGAGATCGATCCTTCGCTCCCCAATGAAAAAATAGAGGTTTACGGCCCGCCGACAACCTCGGGAACGCGCGATGCTTTCGTCGAACTGGTCATGGAAAAAGCATGCACTGGCTTGGCGGAATTCAAGTCTGCATTTCCCGATGACGACGCCCGCAAGAAGGAATGCCACCTGATCCGTGAGGACGGTCATTACATAGAGGCAGGCGAGAACGATAATCTGATCGTGCAGAAGCTTCGCAGCAACGAACACGCTCTCGGGATTTTCGGATACAGCTTCCTCGAGCAAAACGCCGATGCGGTTCATGGCGCGAAAATCTCGGGTGTTGTCCCGGCATATGAAGCCATCGCCGACGGCAGCTACAGCATCTCCAGGCCGCTTTTCGTGTATGTGAAAAACGCGCATGTTGCGACAGTTCCTGGCCTGCTGGAATTCGCCGAGGAGTTTGTCAGCGACAAGGCGGCAGGACCCGAGGGTTACCTGTCGATCAAGGGCCTGATTTCTCTACCCAATAAAGAATTGATCGAGATGGAAAAGCGGGTCGCCGCTCTGTCCGCCTCGGCTAAATCCAACTAGTTCGCAACAGTTAAAAGGAGCGATTACATGAAAAAACTACTCTTAACATCGGCCATAGTGATGCTTGCCAACACGCCTGCCTTTGCCGCCAAGCAGATGAGCATGGAGGAAATGCAAGCCCAGCTTGAGCGTCTTGCCAATCAGGTCGACAAGCTGGCTACAACTGTGCAAAGCCAGAACCAGATCATCGAGGCGCAAAAGACGCAGATTGAATCCCAGGATGCAAAACTGGCTTCGATTTCGCCTGCAGCTGGCGACTCCGATGAGGTCAAGATCAAGATGGGTAAAAACCTGAAGATCGAGTCAGCAGACGGAAAATACTCGTTCCAGCCCTTCGGTCGTGTGCATTTAGACGCCACGCACTTCCAGGACGATCGTCGTGACCATCCGGACGGGGCAAACTTTCGCCGCGCGCGGCTTGGTTTCAAGGGCGATATCGGCGAGGATTTTAACTACAAGGCCGAGCTTGATTTTGGCGGCGAAGCCGTCAACTTCAAGGATGTTTACCTGGCCTATACTGGCTTTGAAGTCGCCGATTTTTGGCTGGGTAACTTCAAACCGCCGCTGGGACTCGAGCAGAACACCAGCAGCAACTACATGGAGTTTGTTGAGCAGACTCCTGTAACCACAGCCTTCACGCGGGACGAAATCATCGGCTTCGCGGCGAAAGGCGGCGGTGAAAACTGGTCGCTCACGGGCGGTGTCTTCAACGAAGACGCAAGCGTCAACACGACAGACGATGAAAGCTGGTCGTTTGACGCGCGCGGATCGGTCGATTTGCTGCAAGACAGCCCGAATGTGTTGCATCTCGGTCTTGGCGGTAGCTACCGCACACCGAACGCGACAACGGAATCCGTCACGCTCTCGGGCAAGCCCGCAGGCACTGGCAGCAACATGATCACCACCGGCGCGATCGCAAACGTGGATAGCGTTATGGTTGGCGGCGTCGAAGTGGCGGGCGTGTTTGGTCCGTTCTCGGTACAGGGTGAGTATCTGCGCTACGATACCGAAAGATCTTCGGGCTCGGACCCGTCATTTGATGGTTGGTACGCACACGCGAGCTACTTTATCACGGGTGAAAGCAGGCGTTACAAAGGCGATACCGGCAACTTCGACCGCGTTAAGCCAAACAAGCCGTTTGACGTGAAGGAAGGCAACTGGGGGGCGTGGGAAGTTCTCGCTCGCGCCGACAACCTCGACCTCAATGACGATGGCGCGGGAGTAACAGGCGGCGAAATGAACAACTACACGTTCGGCGTCAACTGGTACCTCCGCGACAATATCCGGATGATGTTCAACTATGTTGACGTCAACACGGATGACGAAGCGGTAGTCGCCGACGATGACCCGCAGGTCATGACACTTCGCACGCAGTGGGACTTCTAGTTGAGAACCTCCGACCGCGTCATAAAAGCATCTCTCCAGCTCAGCACCGTGATCTCTGTCCTGATCACGGTGCTGATCGTGCTTTCTGTGTTTTCCGAGACGATGCGATTTTTCTCACACGTCTCGCCATTTAATTTTTTCTTTGGTCTGGAATGGAGTCCGCAGACTGCCATCCGCGCCGATCAGGCTGGCGGTTCCGGCTCCTTCGGCGCCGTTCCCATTTTTCTCGGGACGGTGATGATCGCAGCCATCGCCATGGCGGTTGCCACGCCGCTTGGTTTGCTGGCGGCAATTTATCTTTCCGTTTACGCAACGCCTCGGTTTAGGAATGCTGCAAAACCCGTTCTCGAAATTCTTGCAGGTATTCCGACGGTCGTTTACGGCTACTTCGCCGTGGTTGCATTTTCGCCATTGCTGCGTGCCGCCGGAGATTATCTCGGAATAGAGGTGGCGTCTGAAAGCGCGCTGGCAGCGGGCGTCGTTATGGGCATCATGATCACGCCATTCATTATGTCGCTCTCCGAAGACGTTATCAGCGCGGTGCCCAAGAGCCTGATTTACGGCTCGTTCGCCATGGGCGCGACGCCGTATGAAACCGTTCGGAATGTTATTATCCCGGCGGCTTTTCCCGGTATTATCGGCGCAGTTCTGCTCGGCATTTCGCGGGGAATCGGTGAAACCATGATCGTCGTCATGGCAGCGGGCCTGAGTGCCAACCTGACGGCCAATCCTCTGGAGGCGGTCACGACGGCAACGGTGCAGATCGTCACCTTGCTGGTCGGTGATCATGAGTTCGATAGTCCTAAGACACTCGCAGCGTTCGCGCTGGGTTTCGCGCTGTTCATCATGACGTTTTTATTAAACCTTGCTGCTCAGATTATCGTCAAACGCTACAGGCAATATAATGTTTAAGAAAACGGAAAGACAAGCGCGCCTGATAATGAAGCGCATTCAGAAAAACAAAAATCCTTTTGTTTTTTCGTATGGCGTCACGCCCGCGCAAAAGTGGATTGCCAAAAGAAAACGGACAGAAAAACAATTCAGGCTTTTCGGTTTTACGTCGATTGCCTTGTCCGCATTGTTTCTTGGCGGGCTGATGCTCAATATCGTGAGCAATGGGTATACTGCTTTCACGCGTGTGCAGATTTATGTGCCTATTGAGTTTTCAAAGGAAATTCTCGATCCTGAAAATACGGGCGATCGCGCTGCTCTGTCTAAAGCCGATTACCGGAAATTGGTGCAAAACGGGCTTTTGACTCTTTTCCCGGCAAACATGCCGCGCGCTGAAAAATTTGAACTGTTCGCACTTGTCAGCAAGGGCGGGTATTACCAGCTCCGCGAAATGGTCCTGGCCGACCCCTCGCTTGTGGGGAGAAGGGGACAGCTCTGGCTGCCCGCCGCCAGCAATGTTGACATGTTTATCAAGCGCCATTCCCTTAAATCCGAAATCGGCGTCAGCCATTATAAGGTCAGCAACAGGCAATTTTCGATGCTGAAAGAACTGATCGACAAGGAACGCCTACGGAAAGTTTTTAACAAAACATTCTTCCTGGGCGGAGATTCACAGGAACCGGAACAGGCAGGAATTTTAGGCAGCTTCATCGGCTCGATTTTCACTATTCTCGTCTGTATTGCAGTTGCCTTTCCTCTAGGTGTCGCGACGGCACTGTATCTCGAGGAATTCGCGAAAGAAAACTGGCTGACCGATCTGATCGAAATCAACATCAACAATCTCGCTGCCGTTCCCTCCATTATCTACGGCCTCCTGGGCCTTTCCATTTACATCAATATCATTGGAATGCCACGCTCTTCGGCGCTGGTCGGCGGATTGGTGCTGGCGCTTTTGGTCATGCCCGTGATCGTGATCGCGACGCGCAATGCTTTGCGTTCGGTTCCGCATTCCGTGCGTTATGCAGCCCTGGCAATGGGGGCGAACCCCGTACAGGTCGCCATGCACCACACATTTATCTATGCGCTGCCCGGCATAATGACAGGCGTAATTTTGAGCGTAGCGCGGGCGCTCGGCGAAACCTCACCGCTGCTTCTGATCGGTATGGTCGCGTTCCTGACTGATGTTCCTAAAACCATAACGGATCCCGCAACGACTTTGCCCGTGCAGGTTTATCTCTGGACCAACAACCCGGAATTCGGCTTCGTCGAGAATACCGCAGCGGCGATCATTATCCTGCTTTTAGTTCTCGTGATTATTAACGCCTTGGCGGCGTGGGTACGTCAGAAATTTGAAATCAAATGGTAGGAAAAAGATGAATACAAAATCACTGGCTAGAAAAAACGGCGACGATATCCGCATGGCGGCGAGAGGCGTCAGCACCTTTTACGGCATGAAACAGGCTTTGTTTGATATCAATCTTGATATCCCGGTCAACAAGGTCACGGCGCTGATCGGGCCCTCCGGCTGCGGCAAATCAACATTCATCCGCTGTCTGAACCGCATGAATGATGTCGTCGAAAACTGCCGCGTCACCGGCGAGATTTACCTCGATGGCTATGACATTTATGAACGCTCTGTCGATGTGATTTTACTTCGCCAGAAAATCGGCATGGTATTCCAGAAACCTAACCCGTTTCCCAAATCCATCTATGAAAATGTTGCTTACGGCCCGCGCATCCACCGCATGGTTTCTAACCGCGCTGAGCTCGACGCATTGGTGCAGGAAACGCTGATGCGTGTAGGGCTCTGGGAAGAGGTGAAGGACAGGCTTGCCGCGCCAGGAACATCGCTCTCGGGGGGACAGCAACAGCGCCTTTGCATCGCGCGCGCAATTGCCACCGAGCCGGAAGTTATCCTGATGGACGAGCCGTGCTCCGCGCTTGACCCGATTGCCACTGCGCGTATCGAGGAACTGATCCGTGAGTTGGAGAAAAAATTCACCATCGTCATCGTCACGCACTCGATGCAGCAGGCCGAGCGTCTCTCCGATGAAACCGCGTTCTTTCACATGGGGAAAATCATCGAGGCCGGGCCGACAGCACAGATATTCAACAACCCGTTGCAGCAGCAAACCAGGGACTATATCGATGGTAAATTCGGATAATGATTAATTCTTCCAGCAGAATTTCCTTTTTCTCCTGTGTGCGAACATTTGAAAATTCCATGACGTAGGATGAGCCTAGACTCAAAGAGGCAATGGTGCCATCAAAGCAGGGCACGCAATCGATATGCGCAGAAATTCCTTGGCCAGGCTCATATTCATTAATAATCACTTGGTCCGGGACAGCAGAAAAAATTCCTTTTTTAAAAAATCTCTGGCTTAAAGGCATAGCCCATTCCGGCAATAGCCCAAGATGCGCATCATCATTCACAGTTCGCGCCCTATAATCATACTTATAGCCGTAATGCTGGACACGACGTTTCAGGTTATTCAGCCAAGGGCTGCTATCAATATTATTAAGCAGGGACTGTTCTTCCTCTCACGTAATGAAATCAGGAATGTAGGTCAGTCCAGAAATATCAGGACTAGCGCTTTCATCAATTTTGAACAACATGTTCATGTCTTTAACCGGAATACACGCGTTACGAACTTTTTATGCTCTTCAATCGCGCTTTCATCATCATTAGTGTTCACATGAGAATATCCCGGAGACTGAGACGGGTCAAAAGGATAGCTTTCAGGCGGTTTAAAGCCTGCAAATTCAGTGGCATCTTCAAACTGGAAAATAATCGTATTGAATTTTTGTGATGAAAATTCCTTCTCTAGGCGCGCTGCATCGACATTATGCATTACAACAGCGCCGTGATATCTCAAAAAATTTGCATTGGTTTTACTGTCATCTGGAAGTGATCTTTCCGCTTCATAAGTGGTGGCGATCATTCCAGTAATGCCAGATGAAGGAATAGCCAGAAGGCTTTTTGCAAAGCTTAGATTGCTTTCACCGACCAGCAGGACGTTGCCGAGATCTTTCCATGGCGATGTAGTGGATGAATTTTATCCTGGTTGGCATTGTTGTAGCGATTTGTAAACCATTCGCGAACGACCTGATGTGTCTTCTGGTGCTCGGGATTGCTGGATTGGTGATATGCCTGTGAAGCTATAAGTTTATGTATCTCACTCTCGGTAAGAGAAGAATGTGCGTTGTTTATGATGGATTTCTTTCAGCTGAAAATGAAAAAAGCGCCACGGACGGAGGCCGAGCGCATATCATGATTAAATTCCTATAATATTTAGAAAAACTCAAGATTTTTATTATTTTACATACATTGTGTCTCTCAATCAAAAGCGGGCTTTTTCGTCAATAAAATAAATACTTGCCTATACACCTGTCGGCGATTATAACAACGCCAGCCATCCAGCACGTCCCCTTCGTCTAGAGGCCTAGGACACCTCCCTTTCACGGAGGCGACACGGGTTCGAATCCCGTAGGGGACGCCAATAATTTCAATGACTTAGCAAGAATACTGGTCTAAATGGGGTAATATTGGGGTAATATCCGGTAT
>JAGNLJ010000012.1 GCA_017999645.1 Alphaproteobacteria bacterium | reverse complement strand
ATGGTGCCGGCAGAGAGGATTGAACTCCCGACCTTCGGTTTACAAAACCGCTGCTCTACCGCTGAGCTATGCCGGCGCCTGAAAGGGCTAAAAAGCCCGAAATCTGGCCAGGGGCCTGAAAACGACCCTCAAGGCCCCCGCTTTTAGCAAATAAATGCCTGCCTGAACAGCATTTTTCGCATATTCCGGAGCGGTGCCTTTTAGGGGGCCATAAGGTGGTTTTTAAAGGCTTTTTCTGCTATATTACTACAGAACCATATAAGGCCCCGCAAAGGGGCAAAACAGGCACGTCTTGGCGGACAAAAAAGATAATTCGTTATACGAAAACGGCATTGGCTGGGGCATCATGCTTGTGGTCCTGGCCGTTTTGCTATGGCTGTTCTGGTACTATTTCGACGATGAAATCCGCAACGTGGTGCGCTGGATCCGTTACACCGAAATGTGGATCCTGCAGTGGTTCATTGATAACGAACGCGTCGTTACCTACGATTATAATGGCAAGCCGGTCGAGTGGAAAACCGGATTCCACGACACAACACGCTTCGACCAGGGCGAACTGACCTATTCTCACCTTGAATATTTCAGCTTGCTGACAATGCAGCAGATGAAGATGTTTTTCGTCGGGATTTTTGCCGCCGCCTCTATGTGGTGCATGTTCCTTGGACCCGGCACGCAGTTCCGCAGGAAATACGATCTCGAAGGCATCATCGAGCGCCAGAGCCAGAATTTCAAAATCATCCGCCCCTTCGTCAGATTCAATCCGCAGAAGCAACCTCCACGCCCGCCAGGCGCACCCGTGCCCGCGGAGCTGCCGATGTTCGCCGAGGCACTCGGCCCTGAAGAATGGCTCGCTTATAACGTCATACCCGCGCCGGACGGCAAGATTGATGAAAACGCCGCCGCCGCCGCATTCCGCCAGCAACTCGGCGGACGCTGGAAAGGCCCGAACGAACTCGAGCCCTACAAACAAATTCTGCTCGCCGTGTTCTGCCTCAAGGCCTCACGCAAAAGAAAAGACGCCGATGAAATGATCGGCAGACTGGCGCTGTGCTGGAGCGGCGTGAGCGGCTTTCGACTCAGCAAGGATGGCAAGCTTCTGCGCGACGCCCGCCGCATCCTGAAAGATAAAAATCTCGCGGGCAAAACGCTTTCGCAATGCAACCGCCACGCCTTTGAAACCACCGCCCTGCTCCGCGCCCTTGCTTTCGCGCGCGAGGAAGGCGGTGTCATGGCTCCTGCTACGTTCCTGTGGCTGCGCGCCCATGACCGCGTACTGTGGTACCCGCTGAACAATCTCGGTCGCCAGTCCTTCCATCCGGAAGCGATGGGCGCCATGTCGCATTACAAGGCCGAGCGCCTGACACAGCGGCCCATTCCTGTTCCGAAAGTCGAGGACGCCGTAAAAACCATTAAGGAATATATGGGCTCGATCCGCGCGCGACCGATTCCACAACTCGACTACAAAGACTCAAAAAAGCGCGGCGTAAAAAAAGCGGTGTAGACCATTTCAATCATCAGGAGACTTTTTAAAATGAAACTTGCATCTAAAAAAATCCAGAGTAACTCCAGCGCCCGCGTCGTCGACGGCAAACTCATACTGACCTACCCCGAGGCCGTGACCCCCGTGGTCTGGCAGATGGATCTCGCGCAAGCCAAAGCCTCGGCGCTTGAAGTACGGGAAAGCCCCAAAGGCGTCAGCCTGGTTTTAAAAACGGCCAAGGGCGAAACGGTTGAAATCGCGCCCTTCGCGACAAAAGGCGAGGCCGTTGATGCCTTGATGGCGGCGGCAAGAGCGCTCGAAGGCGCACATGGCCAGATCCGCCCGGCAGGCGCGGCAAACAGCGCGGATAATTTTTCCGGCACACCGATTAAAAAACATAACCGCTGGGCCGCGGGCCTTCTCGGCGTATTGCTGATCGTGATTTTGCTGATGATCTGGGCGTCTCTTGCGCCGCGCCCGGCAATCAGCGTCGATGGCACAGCGACCGCTTCGCCCAGTAGCCAGACCAGCTTTGGACAAAAGGAAGAAAACGGCGTGCCGCTTTCAGCCGATGAATTTTTGCTGAAAAACAGGGCGCAATAACTGAAGGTATAACCGGAACAGGCTATGGCTCTCGACCAGAGAAAATACGAACACAAACATACGGCGATCCTTCGGGATGTTCGCCCAATGGGAGTTCGTATTGCCGATGCGTTGCAGAAACCTTCCTATTCCGGCGTTATCTTCTTCCTTGTCGCGATTTGCATTTACCTGAATGACTGGGCGCTGGCGTTCGGCGATCTGATCCTGTTCCTGATGCTTCTGTATTTCTTTTGGCTGCAGATGCGCGACCGCACCCTGCCCTTCAAAATGCCGATCGGCTCGAAATACAAAGACAAAAACAATGAAGGCGGCGGACGCAAGGGACTGGCCGAAGGTATTTTGTACCTGGGCAACTCGGAACTGACCAACGAAGAAGTATGGTTCACAAACTCGGACGCCCGTACGCACGTTCTTTATCTCGGAACCACCGGCGCCGGTAAAACCGAGGGCCTGAAATCCATGGTCACCAATGCCCTCTGCTGGGGCTCGGGCTTCGTCTATGTCGACGGTAAAGCCGACACCGATCTGTGGTCCTCGCTTTCATCTCTCGTACGTCGCTTTGGTCGCGACGACGACCTGATGGTTCTCAACTACATGACCGGCAACACCGACGTGAAGGCGCCGTCGAACACCATGAACCCGTTCTCGTCAGGCTCGGCGTCTTACCTCACCAACATGCTGGTAAGCCTGATGCCGGAATCGCAGGGTGACAACGCGATGTGGCAGGAACGCGCCGTCTCGCTTATCGGCGCCCTGATGCCCGCTCTGACATGGAAACGCGACAACCAGGATATGCCGCTTTCGGTCCGCACAATCCGCGATTACCTTTCGCTCAACAACGTCATCAAGATCTCGCGCGACCAGGCAATCCCCGAACATACGCGCGTCAGTATCAAGGGCTATCTCGATACCCTGCCCGGTTTCGTCGGCGAAGCCTATGACGAAAACGGCGCTATCAAGCCGCCCAGCGGCGGCGCGCCCGCTTACGACACCACCACCGCCAGCCAGCAGCACGGCTATCTCGCTATGCAGTTCACCCGCTCGCTGCAATCTCTCGGCGATGAATACGGCTACATCTTCGATACTCAGGCCGCCGACATCGACATGGTTGACGTCGTTCTTAACCGCCGCATCGTCATCGTCCTGATCCCGGCTCTTGAAAAATCGAACGACGAAATCGCCAACCTCGGTAAAATCGTCGCCGCCACGATGAAAGGCATGATGGGTTCAACACTCGGCTCCACCGTTGAAGGCTCCAGCGAAACCGTCATCGAAAACAAACCGACGCACTCCTCAACGCCATTCATGACCGTCTTCGACGAGGTCGGATATTATACCGCGCAAGGCATGGCCGTCATGGCAGCGCAGGCCCGCTCGCTGGGCTTCAGCCTCGTCTTCTCCGGCCAGGACATTCCGGCAATGAAAAAACGCGTGCGCGAAGAAGCCAACTCGATCCTCGCGAACTGCAACATCAAGATTTTCGGCAAGCTCGAAGATCCGACGGAAACGAAGGATTTCTTTGAGAAAACAGTGGGTAAGGCACTCGTCACCGAAGTTTCCGGCTTCCAGACCGGCGCAGGCTCCAACAGCTATTACGACACCCGCCAGGCGGGCGTGCAGGTCCGCGACCGCGCCAGCTACGAAGGTTTGCGCGGCCTCACCGAAGGTCAGGCAATTATCGCTTTCGGAAAAGTCGTCGCCGACTGCAAAATCTTTTATTCGAACCCCGGCTTCGCTAAGGCCATGCGCGTCACGCGTTACATGGCCCTGCCGCCCCCCGATGAAGAAGTTCTCAAACACGCCGCCGCGATCACCAAGCTCCGCGATCTTCTCGTCAACAAAACATGGACGGCGGAGCGCGCCGATGTCGCGGTTGAAACACCCGCCGAAATCGACGCCATGGCCGACGGCCTTAAGGTCACACGCAAAAAAGAAATCGATCCCGTTGATCAGGGCATCGTATCGGTTGTTAAAGTTCATGCGCTGACGGGCAACATGCAAGAAGCGCCAACAGTCGAAACGCCTGCAGCGTCTTCCGGTCCTGCGGCGACAAGACCGCAGGACCCACCGCTCTTCTCCGCGCCGCCAACACCGCCACCCGCAGCCCTCCCAGCCACGCCGCCCGCGCAAACCAGCGGAAACCCGATGGGATTCTTCAAAGCGCCGGGGGCAACGCCTCCCTCTGCTAAAGACGAAAGCAAATCGTGGGAGCGGCTGGTCGATGAAGCCGAAGAAACACGCGCCGAAACACCTTCGGCCTCGGAAAAACCTGCTATTTTCAAAGCGCTGCCCGCCCAGCCACCTGTTACGCCTCCTGCCGAACCGCCGGCAACACCGCCGCCTGCCGCTGCGGCCCCATCAACGCCTGCACAACCAAAGCAGCCTAAACTGCCCAAGGAAATTCAGGACATCATCGAAGCGGCCGCCAAAGCTTCCGGCAAGGAAATCTTCAAGGACGAAAAAGACGAAAGCGGCATTGATGCAGCCGAGTAACGATTTTTCCAGAAGCGGCGAGCGCGGTAACGTATTCCTGTTCATTCTTCTCGGCGTGATTTTATTCGCAGCGCTGGCCTTCGCGGTTTCACGCGGCTTCCGCAGCGACACGACAACGGCAATGTCACAACGCAAGGCCGAGCTTCTCGCCGTGGATGTCATCGCCTTCGCGCAACGCCTTGAGCGCACCGTCGCGAAAATGCAGCGCAGCGGCGTCTCGGAAAACGATATCAGCTTCGAAAATCCTGTCGATGCAGGCTATGCTCACACGCCGTCGACAGACGCTTACAATATCTTTCACGGCGATGGCGGCGCGATCAGCCGCCAGGGCGCGCCTTCCGGCGCCAATGACGGCAGCGCGTGGCATTACACGGGACATACCTGCATCGCCGATCTGGGAACGGGCGCAACAGGCTGCGCCTCCAATACAGCATCCGACGAGGAACTGATTGCGGTGCTGCCGAACGTCAATGCCACCGTCTGCGGAATCATTGATAAAAAGCTGGGCATCTCAGCCATTCCGGCCAACACCGGTACCGCCTATGCCGCAACAAAATTCACGGGAACATACGCTGACGGCTCGGAAATCATTTTAGATCGCAGCCGCAACGCCGCCTGCTACAGCCAGGGCGGCAATTATTATTTCTATCATGTGCTGATCGCCCGCTAGGCGAGGCTGTACCAGGTCGAGCGCGCCTGGCCGTAACGCTTCAAATAACCGCCCTCCACCAATTCACCCAAGCGCAACTTCACCGTCGAGCGGCGGCCGCGCGTCAATTTGATGATCTGGTGTATCTGCATGCGCTGGTTTTCTTCAAACAATTTCATGATCCGCCCCGAAAGCGTCGGCAGATGTGTCAGGGCCTTTTCCTTTTCATTGATGCGCTGCTCCAGCGTTTCCTTCTGCTTGCGCAGAACGATAAAGAAGCAGCGCAGCCACATGCTCCAGTCCGGCGTGCCGTTCTCAAGCGATTCCTGGTTGTGCCGCAGCGCGCGGAAAACCGTTCCACCCTCATCCGCCATGATTTTATCGAGTGGCAGATATGGCGCGTAAGTGTAACCGGATTTCAACATCAGCAGGAGCACAAGAAACCGCGCGGTTTTCAAATTACCTTCGTCAAACGGGCTGATCTGCAGGAACACCGCCGTAAACGCCGCGATGGAAATCAGCGGATGCTGCTCGCCTTCTTCCATGGTTTTATTGAGCCACGCCACAAGTTTGGTAAGGAGTTTTTCAACTTGTTCCGGCACGGCGGTTTCAATTTGTCCCGCAACACCAGCACCGTTCATGATTTCCAGCGGCTTGGATTCCGTTTTGTAGGGGCTAGTTCCGCGCGTGCCCGTCTGCAAACCGTGCAGGATGCGGATGATATCGACCGTAATCGCCTGATCTTTCAGCGGTCCAAGAACCTGCTTGAAGTTATTGCCATGACCCGCAACATCGCCCAGCAAATTCAGGCCAGTTGTGTGCTTGTCGAGCGCATTCCAAAGGCCTTTAAATTCATCGACCTCGCAGGCGCTGAGCAGCGTTTCAGGGGTAATGCGGATGGCGTCCATTCCGAGCATTGGCCGATAATAGCCAAAAACGAATCGCTTTCAAGACTTGACAGGAATTTACATTTTTTCAGGGATTTGAATGCCCAGAAGCCCCAGAACCAGCGTCAATTGCCGGAAAGTCAGGGCGCAAAGCGCCAGGCGGCTGGCCCGTAAGCCCTCGTCCGGCTCGGAAATGATGTGGCAGGAGCCGTAAAAGCTGCTGAATTCCTGCGCCAGCCTGAAGGCGTAATCGCACAGCACATGCGGCGTGTAATCGCGCAGTGCCATAGCGAAATAATCCGGCAATTCGGTAAGCAGCAAGGCCAACTTGCGGTCTTCATCTTTAATGACGAACTGCGCTGATTTTTTCTCGTCAGCGCCTGCTTTTTTCAAAAGCGATTTGATGCGAACCGCCTGATAGAGAAGATAAGGCCCCGTCTTGCCCTCGAACGTAGTCATACGGTCAAGATCGAAAACATAATCGGCGATGCGGTTGTTCTGCAGATCGGCAAACTTGATCGCAGCGATAGCAACCTTGTGCGCGATATCATTATCCTGCTCAAGCCCCGCCTCGGCCAGCCGCGCCTCGGCCTTTTCAACGCCCATGCGGATCAGATCTTCCAGCTTCATGATGCCGCCCGCGCGGGTTTTAAACGGTTTTCCATCCGTGCCGTTCATCGTACCGAAACCGGCGAAGGTAAGTTCTAAATTATCCGGGACAATGCCGGAAAGACGCGCGGCGCGGAAAACCTGCTCGAAATGCAGATGCTGGCGCTGGTCGACGACATAAAGAATTTTGGCAGGCTTGTTTTCTTCAACGCGCTCGACAATCGTTGCCATGTCGGTTGTACTGTAAAGAACGGCGCCATCACGCTTGTATAAAATCAGCGGCGGCATTTCCTTTTTATCATCTGGCCTGGCTACAGGCACCACCAGGGCACCTTCGCTTTCAACAGCTAAACCTTTTTTCTTCAGGCTCTCGACCATCGGCGCGATGCGCTTATGAACGCTCGACTCGCCCTTCCACAAATCAAAATGCACGCCCAGCGCATCGAAATTATTTTTCATGCCTGCAATGGAAATATCAATGAAATTTTTCCAGACCTTCGTATAAACCGCGTCGCCATCCTGTAATTTGACAGTCGCGGCGCGGGCACGCTCGGCTCTCGCTTCATCTTCCTTGCAGGCTTTGGACGCAGCCGGATAAATTTCCTCCAGCTCATCCATCGTCACAGGTTTATCAAGACGACCGCGCAATTCCAGCTCGGAAATAATCTGCCCCATCGGCGTGCCCCAGTCGCCGAGATGCACATCGCCAAGCGCGTTATATCCCGCGAATTTCGTGATACGCCGCAGCGCATCGCCAATGATCGAAGACCTTAAATGCCCGACATGCATCGGCTTGGCGATGTTCGGCCCGCCGTAATCGAGAACCACGGTGCCTTTTGCGCTTTGCTCGATGCCGCAATGATCGCCAAGGCCCGCAAGATGCGCAGCTAAAAATTCGTCGGTCACATTGAGATTGATGAACCCCGGCCCGGCGATTTCGATTTTTGAAAATTCCTTGCGGGCCTTCAGCGCCTCGGCCACGGCGGTGGCAATCTCGCGCGGATTGCGCCCCGCCGCCTTTGCCGCCGCCAGCGCGCCGTTGCACTGGAACTGGGCGAGGTCGGGGCGGTCGGAGACCTTGACCAGCCCGAATTCCGCAGACAGCCCCTGCGCGGCGAAAATTTCGCCGGTCATGCCTGTCAGTTTCTGTGCCAGTGATGTCATGGTTCTTATCAGTTCGTTCGGCTCTTTTGGGAGGGGGTGGGGTATCCGCCCTTTGTTTTTATTGCCTTTTTTATTAGCTCGTCCGCTAGGGCCCACCGCCCGGCGCAACAGTTTTCCGCTTTTATCAAACGGAATGCAATATTAGGATTTAATTCCTATTATGTCAAGGAATTTTATGGTTAAACGTCGAGGTTCGAAACCTTCAGCGCGTTATCCTGGATGAACTCGCGACGCGGCTCGACGACGTCGCCCATCAGGGTCGAGAAGATATCGGCAGCCTTCTGCGCGTCGTCGATCCTGACCTTCAGCAGCGTGCGCACGTTCGGATCCAACGTCGTGACCCAGAGCTGTTCCGGGTTCATTTCGCCGAGACCCTTGTAGCGCTGGATCGACAAACCCTTGCGGCCATATTCCAGCACGCCGTCATAAAGCGCGGCGGGACCGTTGGCCTTCACCAGCACCTTCTCGGCGTGGCGCAGTTCAACCGGACCTGCGAAAACATCCTGTAGCCATTCAAGGGATTCATGCAGACGGCGCGCATCGGGCGAACGCAGACGGTCGGTCGTCAGGCGAACGCGCTCCTTGACGCCGCGCATGGTGCGCTCGAACACGTAACCGCCGGCGGGTTTGAATTCACCCTTCCAGGTTTTTTCATTCTTGCCCGCGATGGCGTTGAGGCGTTCGGCCACTTTCGTGGCGTAATCCGCCGCAAGGTTGGCATCATCGAAAATCTTTTCATCGAACGCGCCCGCGATGGCGGCCTGCTCGACGATGCGGCGATTGCCGGATTTCTGCGTGAGCGAGTGGATGGAGCTGCGGATTTTACGGGCATTCTGCAGGATGTCGCGGAAATCGTTGCCCTTGCGCACGGAGCCGTTGCTGTCGACGACATGCAGATCGCCGACTGCGGCTTCGAGCAGGTAATCATCCAGCGCGCGCTCGTCTTTCAGATATGTCTCGCCGCTGCTGCCGCGCTTGACCTTGAAGAGTGGCGGCTGCGCGATATAGAGATAGCCGCGCTCGATGACGCTCGGCATGTGACGGAAGAAGAAGGTCAGCAGCAATGTACGGATGTGCGAACCATCGACGTCGGCGTCGGTCATGATAATGATTTTGTGATAGCGGATTTTTTCGATATCGAATTCATCCGGCCCGATGGAGGTGCCGAGCGCCGTGATCAAGGTGCCGACCTGTTCGGATGAAATCATCTTGTCGAAACGCGCGCGCTCGACATTGAGGATTTTACCGCGCAGCGGCAGGATGGCCTGGTTATAGCGCGAGCGTGCCTGCTTGGCCGAGCCGCCCGCCGAGTCTCCCTCGACGATGAACATTTCGGATTCCGCCGGGTCTTTCGACTGGCAGTCCGCCAGCTTGCCGGGCAGCGATGAGACATCCATGATACCCTTGCGGCGTGTTAAATCACGGGCCTTGCGCGCAGCCTCGCGCGCCAGCGCGGCCTCGACGATCTTGCCGACGATGATTTTGCCCTCCGCCGGGTGCTCTTCCAGCCATGTGCTGAAATGCTCGGCAATCGAGCCTTCAACGACGGGGCGGACTTCGCTCGAGACCAGCTTGTCTTTCGTCTGCGAGGAGAATTTCGGGTCCGGCACTTTCACCGACAGCACGCAAGTGAGACCTTCGCGCATGTCATCGCCCGTGAGCTTTACTTTCTCTTTCTTGGTGAAGCCTTTTTCCTCGGCATATTTTGTGATCACACGCGTGAGCGCGCCGCGGAAACCGGCGAGGTGCGTGCCGCCGTCGCGCTGTGGTATGTTATTCGTGAAGCACAACATCGTTTCGTGATAGGCGTCGGTATATTCCATCGAGCATTCGACGGTGATGTTGTTTTGCTCGGCCTTGATCGAGATCGGCTTAATGAGCGGTTTTTTCGCACGGTCCAGCCACTCAACGAAGCTCTCGATGCCGCCTTCATAATGGAGATGGACGATTTTGTGCTCGTCCTTGTTCTCGCTGCGAAGGTCGGAAAGATAGATATTCACGCCGGAATTGAGAAATGCAAGCTCGCGCAGGCGGTCTTCCAGCGTGCCAAAATCGAAATCAATCATCGTGAAGGTTTCGGTCGAGGGCACGAAAGAAACCTCGGTACCGTTACGCTCGCCCGGCTCCAGATCGCGCGTCGGGGCCAGCGGCGCTTCGGGATCGCCATGCTTGAAACGCATCGCCCATTCCTTGCCCTGGCGCTTGATTTTCAGGTCAAGACGGACGGAGAGAGCATTAACAACAGAAACGCCGACGCCGTGCAGGCCGCCGGAAACTTTATACGAATTCTGGTCGAACTTACCGCCCGCGTGGAGCTGGGTCATGATGACCTCGGCGGCGGAAACTTTTTCTTCGGTGTGCAAATCGACCGGGATGCCGCGCCCGTTGTCGCGCACCGTCACCGAGCCGTCGGCATTCAGCATGACATCGATCCGGTCGCAGTGGCCGGCCAGGCTTTCGTCGATCGCGTTGTCGACGACTTCGTACACCATGTGGTGCAGGCCAGAGCCGTCATCGGTGTCGCCGATATACATCCCCGGGCGCTTGCGCACCGCGTCGAGGCCTTTCAGTACTTTAATGGAATCGGCGCCGTATTCGTTGGCCGCCTGCTGCTTGGATTTATTGTCGGGCGGCGTCATTTTTTCTGCACTCATTTCAGCCATAATCTGATGTATCTATTGGGTTTAAAGACGTTGATTTTGCTGGTTTTTCAGCATGGATTTTTATAGCATGGCCCCTGTTTTAAAAACAGGAAAAACGCCTGTTTTTCGCAAGTTTTTTATGTGCATAACTTATTGAAAAGGCTGGATAAAATGAACCCGTTTCTGAGCAAACTCATCCGCCCGCACTATGTGGAATTGCAGGCCTATATTTCGGCCGGAACCGAGGCGAAAAAGGACGAATCCCGCATCTTCCTCAACGCGAACGAAAATCCGTTCGAGCTGCCCGGCCTCGAGAAATTCAACCGCTATCCGGAACAGCAACCGGCGAAATTGCTTGAAGGTTACGCACAATTGTACGGCGTGAAACCCGACAACATCGTCATGACACGCGGCGCCGACGAAGCGATCGTGATTTTGACACGCCTGTTCTGCGAACCGCGCACGGATAAAATCCTGATCACGCCGCCAACGTTTGGTTTGTACATCGTCAATGCAAACGCAATGCCTGTCGTCGGCGTGGCCGAAGTGCCGCTGATCAAGGCAAACGGCACGTTCGAACTCGACAGCGACAACATCGTCGCCACGGCAAAAAAAGAAAAAGCGAAACTGGTTTATCTCTGCTCGCCGAACAACCCGACCGGGACATCGTTCCCGCACAGTGAAATCCTGAAAATCATTCATGCGCTGAAAGACACCAGCATCGTCGTACTAGACGAGACCTACGCGGAATTCTCGAAGCAAGGCTCGCTGGTGGGTGAACTGCCGAACCACGCAAACCTCATCATCCTGCGCACGCTCTCGAAATCCTACGCTTTGGCGGGCCAGCGCATGGGGTGTTTTCTCTCGGGCGACGAGGATTTCATCCGTTTCGTGCGTAGCAAATGTTTAGATGTTTACCCCATGCCCGTCGGCCCGATCAACGCGGCGCTGCATGTCATGGAGCCGCTCATCCAGAAACACGCGCGGGAGAACATCAAAAAACTTCTGGCTGAAAAAGAATATCTGGCGGAGGGCTTCAGCAAGAGCCCGCTGGTGCGGCACATCTTCCCGTCGGATGCGAATTTCTTCCTCGCCGAAATGACGGACGCGGCGGGTTTTTACAAATATTGCTGGGACAATGACATTGTCCTGCGCGATTTTTCAGGCAAGAAACTGACGGAAAACTGCATCCGCATTTCAACCGGCACACGCGAGCAGAATGATAAATTGCTTAAGCTGCTGAGCCAGTACGCGAGTAAAAAGGCAGCATGAAGAATACGATCATTTATCTCCTGGGTTTTCCCGGCACCGGAAAATACACAATCGCCAAGGAAATCTGCAAACAGGCGGATTTCAAACTGGTCGACAACCATCTCATCAACAATCCGCTTTTTACGCTGATTGAAAATGACGGACAAACGCTTCTACCGCAGCGCATATGGGATAATATCGGGCGCATCTGGGAATCGGTTATGGACACGATAATTCATATATCCCCGCCGCATTACAGTTTCGTTCTCACAAACGCGCTCACGGACCAGAATAAGAATGACAGGGCGTGGTTCGATCGCGTGAAATCGGGCGCAGAGCAGAAAAATGCCCTGTTTGTGCCCGTGCGCCTTTCATGTTCGGTCGAGGAGATGGAAAAGCGTATCGTCCAGCCCGAACGCAAAACGCGCATGAAGGAAATAAACCCGGAATCGCCTCGCAGGAACGCGGAGAATTACACGGTTCTTTCTGTCGATTATCCCAATTTGTTGAATCTTGATGTTACAAGTCTGACACCGCAGGAAGCGGCAACCGTGATTTTAAATCACGCGCGTAATCTGCTGCCCTGATTTTTTTCCTGCGTAATCTGCGCGCGCTCGACATGAAAAAACTGGCCGGAATCCGGGATGGATTCGAACAGTTTTTCTTCCGTCCCCGTCAGCCAGACCTGCCCTTTTAAATTACCAAGAATATCGTACAAAGCCGCACGGCGTTCGGGATCTAAATGCGCCGCGACTTCATCCAGCAGCAAAATTGGCGGCGCACCGCGCTCGGCGGCAATCAATCTCGCATGCGCCAGCACAATACCGATCAGCAGCGCTTTCTGCTCCCCCGTCGAGCATTGATCGGCGCTCATGTCTTTCGCCGCGTAAACAACCTGCAGATCGCTTTTATGCGGGCCGGTGGCCGCGCCGCCGGTGACGGCATCGCGGTTGCGGCTTTCAACCAGTTGATATTTAAACAGCTCCTCGGCCTCCAGCGCGGGCCCGCGCGCAAGCAATGTTTCCAGCGTGCCGTGCGATGTAAGCCGCGCGGCGGGAAATAATTCATCCTTGGACTCCCCCGACGCCGATTGCAGACGCGAAACAAATTCAAGTCGCGCCGCCGCAATGGCGATTCCGGTTTCCGCCATCTGCGATTCCAGCGCCTCAAGCCATGTCCGGTCATTCACATTATCGCGCAGCAAACGCGAACGCTGCGCCATTGCGTTTTCATATCTGTTCACGCGGCCCGCATGTCCCGGGTCGAACGCGAAAATAAGCCGGTCGAGAAATTTGCGGCGGTGCGACGCGCTATCGAGAAACAACCGATCCATCTGCGGCGTCAGCCACACGCAGGAAAGATAATCCGACAGCACCGCCTGTCCGCGCACGGCCTCTGAATTAATGCGGATCACACGCTTTTCCGCCTGCGCATCCAGCCCCGTGCCGATCTGCACGCTGCCGTTTTTATCGGTGATAGTGGACGAAACCGCCCACGGCGCGCCCGCCGCGCGGCACTGGATTTCAAGGATTTTCGCAGTCCGTAAACCCCGCCCCGGCGAGAGCAGCGAGACCGCCTCCAGCACGTTGGTTTTACCCGCGCCGTTCGGCCCCGCCAGCACGACAAATCCCGGCGCCAGGCTGTCCAGCCGCGCATCCGAATAGCACCGGAAATTATGGAGTTTGAGCGATGAAACGTAAGCCATGATTACTCAAATTGTAACCCCGGCATAAGCCGGGGTCTATAATTCAATATGGGTCCCGGCTTACGCCGGAATTGCGACAATAATTTAAACGCGCAGCGGCATCAGCACATAAAGCGACGACGGATCGCTGTTGTCCTGGATGATCGTCGGCGATGCCGGGTCGGCCAATACAAGACGGCAGCCTTCGCCCTCGATCTGGCTGGTGATGTCCAGCAGGTACTTTGCGTTAAAGCCGATTTCGATATCGGTGTCGCCGTTGACTTCCAGCTCCTCGGTCGCGCTGCCGGATTCAGGCGAGGACGCCGAGAGCGTCATCTGCTTGGATTGCAGCGTGATTTTAACAGCGCGGGATTTACCGTCGGAAATGGTCGATACGCGGTCGATAGCGTGCGTGAACGCTTTCGGGTCCAGCTCGACGATCTTGTTGTTGCCCTGCGGGATAACGCGCTGGTAGTCGGGGAACGTGCCGTCGATCAGTTTCGACGTCAGGATGACATGGTCGAACGCGAAGCGGATCTTGGTTTCCGAAAGGCTGATGCGGATTTCGTCAGCCGCTTCGTCAGCAAGCTTGCGCAGCTCGCCAATCGCCTTGCGCGGGATGATAACGCCGGGCATGCCCTTGGCACCGTCAGGCAGCGGCATTTCGAAACGGGCGAGACGGTGGCCGTCTGTCGCCACGGCGCGGAGGACTTTTACGCCCTCGTTCTCGGCCTCGTGCAGATAGATGCCGTTGAGGTAATAGCGGGTTTCCTCGGTCGACATCGCAAACTTCGTACGGTCGATCAGCGCGCGCAGATCGGCGGCAGGAATGCCGAAATTAACCGGCTGGTCGCCTGTGCCGATAGCCGGGAAATCGGACGTCGGCAGGCAGCTCAGCTTGAACTGGGAGCGTCCGGCTTTAACCACCATCTGCGTGCCTTCGCCGTTCAGCGTCAGTTCGACGTCAGAGCCATCAGGCATCTTGCGGACGATATCGTGCAGCGTGTGCGCAGGCGCGGTCGTGCTGCCGGGCTTGGCGATCTTCGCGGCCACGGATTCATTGATTTCCAGGTCCATGTCGGTCGTCGTCATCGCGAGAACGCCGTCTTTCGCCGTCATCAGAACGTTGGACAAAATTGGAATAGTGTTCCGGCGCTCGACGACGCTCTGGACGTGGTTCAGGGATCTTAATAGGGCTGCGCGCTCGATGCTCAGTTTCATGAGGGTCGGACTCTCGTGTTATGTTTAATTTTGAGAATCAGATACTAGCACAGCGATTCAGGGCTACAAAGCCAATAATCACGCGGCTTTTGCCACCGGCGAAGCTATGCACAACTTGTTCCAGAGACGCCCGAAAAGCTCCGTTTCATAGGCGCTGAGGCGCTTCAGTTTTTCGGTGTCCGCACCGCACATGCCGAACATCTCGGCGAGGTGCATGTCCTCCTCCGCCAGCAGGGATTTGAGCGAGAGTTTCAGGCCCGATTTCGACAGGACATCGTTATAGATTTCATACAGCCAGCAGGCGCGAAGCTCGATGATCAAGGACACCCATGGATAGGCTTCCTCATCCGTCACCTGCGCGGAAATACCCGCATCCAGCCGCCCGAAATACATCAGCGCCGGCACGCGCTCCATCGTGTTGTCTTCGGTGTAACCGTCCAGCGCTTTGCCCGCAACGCGCTCGGCCTGGCGCTTGAAGAAATAGGCGTGGCGCGCTTCTTCCGCGAGATGCTTGAGCACATCCTCGGTGAGCGTGCGGTTCATCTGCGAAACCATGATCTTGCGGCTGCCCATATGCTCTAACATCGAGAGCATATTCATGAAACGGGCGTGATCTTCGGGGCGGCGGACGATATCGGTCAGGAAATCGCGGACCGGCGCTTCATGCTGCCTGTTGTTCGCTTCCATCCCGGAGATGGTCAAGGGCGATGTCGATGATGCCGTAGACATGATCTAACTCTTCTTCGGTTATGCAATAAGGTGGCAAAATATAGACCGTATTACCGAGCGGGCGCAACAAAACGTTATGCTGCATGAAAAATTCATAGAGCTTGGGGCCTATAGAATTCAAATACCCTTTTTCGTCATTGCCAGGAGCAGTGCGACTAAGCAACCCATCTTTAAAACTGGATTGCTTCGCTTCGCTCGCAATGACATCTAAGGCTAAAATCGTGCCTAAACTACGTATATTTTCAATGGCTTTACGCTTTTGAAAGCGTTCAGACGCCCCCCTGTGAGCCGCGGAAATGGCCGCGATCCGGGCCATGACGGGTTCGCTTTCCCAGATTTTCAAGGACGCCAGCGCCGCCGCGCAAGCCAGCGCGTTACCTGTGTAAGACGAGGAATGAAAAAACATTTTGCTGCGGTCGCGTCTGTAGAACGCGTCGTAAATTTTGGACGTGCACAGCGTCGCACCCATCGGCAAGAACCCGCCCGTAAGGCCCTTTGACAGGCACATGATATCTGGCCAGATATTCGCCTGTTCGCACGCGAACATCGTGCCCGTCCGGCCAAAGCCTGTCATCACCTCATCGGCGATCAGGAGCGTGTCGTATTTTTTGCAAAGCGCTGAAAGTTTCTGCAGCGTCTCAAGCGGATAAAACTTCATCCCGCCTGCTGCGAGAACCAGCGGCTCCAGAATGAGCGCCGCAACATCGCCGCCCTTCAAAACATTTTCGAAAGATTTTTCCATGTCGTCGAACGGCAAGTGAACGACATCAAACAGGAAATCTTTATAGACGTCGTTGAACGGCCCGCGCCCGCCCGCCGACATGCCGCCGAACGTGTCGCCGTGATAGCCGCCTTCCAGCGCAACCACGGTTTTTCTAGGCTTTTCGCTGTGTTGCCAGTAGCCGATCGCCATTTTCAGCGCAACCTCGACCGCCGTCGAACCGCTGTCGGAATAAAAGACATGCTGGAAATTGTTCTTCGTGACGCGCAGCAATTTTTCGGCCAGTTCCTCGGCGGGCGCATGCGTAAAGCCTGCAAAAATCACCTGCTCGAGCTTCGAAGCCTGCTCTTGAACCGCTTTCACAATCTCCGGATGACAATGACCGTGCGTATTCACCCACCACGACGAAATGCCGTCGAGAATTTTTCGCCCGTCTTTCGCATAAAGATACGCACCCTCCGTCCGCTCGATTTCCACCTCGGGTCCGGCCAGCGCATGTTGCGTAAACGGATGCCAAATCTTTGAATAGTCTTGGCTCATCCCTCAAAATCCTTGAGCTTGAAATTCTCGGCAAAGGCCTGCATCAAGGTTCGCTCGTTAATTTCGGCAAGGAACGGCATACGCCCCAGAATTTTCTCGCCTGTAAATTCCGCGATTGTCTCGATATTGTCCGGGTTTTCAGCGCCGACGAAAACAATACCGTGAATGGGGATTTGCCGCGCCTTCAGCGCTTCGACCGACATTAACGTATGATTCAATGTACCTAGCCCCGTGCGCGCGCAGAGAATGACAGGCACGCCCCAGCGCGCAAAATGATTGATCTGCAGCGCCCCGCGCGTCAAAGGCACCATGAGGCCCCCCGCCCCTTCGATCAGGAGCGGCCTGTCCGATTCCGGCGGCTGCAATGTCTCAAGATCGATTTTCACATGATCAATTTCAGCGGCACGGTGCGGCGAGAGAGCTTCCGTAAAAATATATTTCTCAGCGAAGAAACGATCTTCCGGCAGCCCCGTATATGTCTGGACAAGTTTCGTGTCGACACCTTCCGCCACGCCGCATTGAATGGGTTTCCAGTAATTCGCCTTGAGCGCCAGCGTCAGCATGGCGGCGACCACCGTCTTGCCGACATTCGTATCCGTGCCGGTGATGATGCAGGCGCTGCTCATGCGGCCTCCTGGCGCAGCAAGGGTAAAATCGCCTCTGACAGGTCACGCAAATTCTGTTCGGTAAGATTGATGCTGAGCGAAACACGTAGGCGCGCTGTATTCTCCGGCACCGTCGGTGGACGGATGGCACGCACATCGAAACCTTTTTTTTGCAAACCTGCTGCAAAACGCAATGCTGCAGCATCGTCGCCGACCACAACAGGCAAAATGGGAGAAAAATGATTACCGAAAAGCCCGTCAAGAAAATCAACGGATGTAGCGTAATGCATAAGCTTATGCAGTTTTTGCCTGCGCTCCGGCTCTTCCTGAACAAGCTCCAGCGCGCGCTTCACCAGCACAGCCTGCAGCGGCATCGGCGCGGTGGAATAAATGAACGGCCGCGCTTTGTTGATGAGATAATCGATGACATCTTTCGACGCGCAGACCAGCCCGCCCGCGACACCTAACGCCTTGCCGCAGGTGTGCAATGTAATCAACCGATCATGCGGCAGCCCTTCGGACAC
The DNA here is from genome assembly GCA_017999645.1 of Alphaproteobacteria bacterium. Classification (GTDB taxonomy): domain Bacteria; phylum Pseudomonadota; class Alphaproteobacteria; order Micavibrionales; family Micavibrionaceae; genus UBA7657. The sequence goes on along the minus strand of JAGNLJ010000012.1, from coordinate 46,540 downwards.
GCCCTTGCCGTTCGCACCGAACACACCGGTGCCGTGCGCTTCGTCGACAATCAGGTAGGCATCATATTTTTCCGCCAGCTTGTGAAGCTCAGCCAGCGGCGCAACATCGCCATCCATGGAATAAACGGATTCCACCGCGATCCAGCGCTGGCCTTTCGCATTTTCCAGCGCGTCCTCGAATGCATCGAGATCGTTATGCGCCACGCGCACATGAGCGGCATTGCTGGCCTGAATGCCATCGCGCGCACTCGCGTGGATGAGCGCATCGAAAATAATCGTGTCGCCGCGCTCCGGCAGCGCTCCAAAAATTGCCGCATTCGCCTGGAAACCCGTCGCAAAAAACAGAGCCCCTCCCGCACCAAAATAACGCGCAGCGAAGTTCTCAAGCTCTGCATGGCTTTCCGTGTGCCCGCGCAACAGGCGCGAGCCGCCCGCGCCGATGTCTAACCCGCTTTCCAGCGCAGCAATAGCAGCCTCGCGCAGTTTGGGGTGCGCGCGCAGGCCAAGATAATCATTTGACGTGAAATCAATCCCGCGGGGCAAATTAAGGGTACGCAGCCTGTTTTGGGTATCAAGCTGCTCGAGCTTTTCCTTGAACTTTCTCATCGTCCTTGTACGGGGCGCGGGGTTTAAGACCGAGATCTTTCAGCAGGTCATTGTCTTCGTTCATTTCCGGGTTCGGCGTGGTGAGCAATTTCTCGCCTGTGAAAATCGCATTTGCACCCGCCATGAACGCCATGGCCTGCGCCTCGCGGGAAATCTCCAGGCGGCCCGCCGACAGCCGCACCATCGCCCGGGGCATCAAAATACGCGCAACGGCAATTGTTCTAATCCATTCAAATACGTCGAGGCGCTTTTGCTCCTCGAGCGGCGTGCCCTCGACAGGCACCAGCATATTGATCGGCACTGATTCGGGCTGCGGGTTTAAATTCGCAAGCTTATGCAGCAGGCCGATACGGTCTTCCGCGCTTTCACCCATGCCGAGAATGCCCCCGCAGCAAAGGGAAATCCCCGCCTTCGCGACATTCTCAATCGTGTCCAAGCGGTCCTTGTAGGTCCGCGTCGTGATGATCTTATCGTAGAATTCTTCAGAGGTATCGAGATTGTGGTTGTAAGCGGTTAACCCCGCCTCTTTCAGGCGCTTAGCCTGGTCTTCGGTCAGCATACCGAGCGTGCAGCACGCCTCCATGCCCATGGCGGAAACACCCTTCACCATCTCTAACACGCGGTCGAATCCGCGCCCGTCCGTCACGCGCGGCCACGCCGCGCCCATGCAAAAGCGCGTCGAGCCGGCATCCTGCGCCTTGCGCGCATCTTCCAGAACCTTGTCAGTTTTCAGCAATAATTCTTTATCGAGCTCCGCATTGTTATGAATCGACTGCGAGCAATATTTACAATCTTCCTGGCAACCGCCGGTCTTGATCGACAGCAGCGTGCAGAGCTGCATTTCATGATGATCGAAATTCGCGCGGTGAACGCCCGCCGCCTCGTACACGAGGTCAAGCAAGGGCCTGTTGTAAAGTTCGCGAACTGCGTCACGCGATAAATTCGCATTTGCTGCGGAGCCACATCCGCCGCCACAACAGGCGGTTTCTTTTGTCATGTTTGTCATAGGGTTGGAGATTAATGAGCCGAAGAGACGGAGTCAAAAAGAAAGCGCGGACCACAAGGAGGCAATGGTCCGCACCAGCTTAAGCCTGTTTTATCGTTAATCAGCCGGTCAGGGCGCGGCGGATGACATCGACATCCTGCGCGATCTGGGTGTCCTCGGTCATCAGTTCCTCGACCTTGCGGACGGCATGCATGACCGTGGTGTGATCGCGACCGCCGAACTTGCGGCCAATTTCCGGCAACGAACGCGCGGTCAGTTGCTTGGCCAGGTACATGGCGATCTGGCGCGGACGGGCAACGTTACGTGCACGGCGGGCAGAATGCATGTCAGTCATGCGGAGATTGAAATGCTCGGCGACTTTACGCTGGATTTCGTCAATCGTAATCCGGCGGTCATGCGAGCGGAGCAGATCCTGCAGCACTTCCTGTGTCGATTCAAGGGTGATTTCCTGTTTTGCAACATCGGAATGGGCGACGATTCGGTTCAATGCCCCTTCCAGTTCACGGATATTGCTGGTGACCTTAAGGGCAAGGAATTCCAGCACGCTGTCCGGCACGTTGGCCTGAAGCTGCGCGCGCTTGCTCTGAAGGATGCCGAGTCGGAGTTCATAGCTTGTCGGCTGGATGTCGGCCACGAGACCCCAGGCGAGGCGTGAACGCAGGCGCTCGTCGATTCCCGTCAGGTCCGAAGGCGCCTTGTCGGCTGAAATGATAATCTGCTTGTTCTGGTCAACCAGCGCATTGAATGTATGGAAGAATTCTTCCTGCGTCGATTCCTTGCCGGTGATGAACTGGATATCATCAATCATCAGGACATCAACCGAGCGGAACTGGTCCTTGAAATTCATCGTGTCATTGGCGCGCAAGGCCTTGACGAACTGGTACATGAATTTCTCGGCCGAGAGATACATAACGACCTTATCCGGCCAGTGGCTCTCCAGCGCATGCGCGATGGCGTGCATAAGATGCGTTTTGCCGAGGCCGACGCCGCCATAGATAAAGAGCGGGTTGAACGGCACGGCCATGCTTTCCACCACCCGGCGGGCAGCGGCGTGGGCCAGTGCGTTGGATTTTCCAACCACGAATGTGTCGAACTTGAAGCGCGCATCGAGCGGCGATGCGATTTCCGCGATCTGTGTTTTGCGATTTTCGTTGGCTTTAACAGTGCTAATGACAGCCTGCTCGCTCGACGAATCAAAAACGCTCTCTGCGCCTCCGGACTGAACCACTACAAATTGAATACGCTTGATCTCGGCGTCTGCAGTGCCGCACATCTCAAGGATGCGCTCGGCATAATGAGTCTGGATCCAGTCGCGCATGAAACGCGTTGGGACCGAAATTTCCATGGTGCCGTGATAATAAGCCTGAAGTGTGAGGGGTTTCAGCCAGCTGCGGAAGATCGCTTCGCCGAATTCCTGGCGCATGCCGTTATGGACGCGCTTCCAGGTGGTCATAATTTCCGGCGTAGGCTCGAGCGCGGTATCTTTCAGCTGTAGATTGGTAACGACGGATGAGGCCGTTTTTCCCCCGATTTCAGACATGGTTTATTCTCTCCAGTTTTTATTGTTTCGTTTTATCGTTTGCACAGACGGAAAAAACGCCGCAAAAGCGTCACGAAAGATCACGCAAACACACGATGGTGTTCACCTTTCGTCAATTCCAGCCTGTGATAAAAAGGTGTTAGTGTGCCCCCTGCGAAACCTTGTTCCGGTCTCTTGTAGCCAGCCCAGCTAAATCCCCTATCGCGGAACCGTCTTATTCTTTTCCGGTTCCAGGAAACCGATTCGAAAATCGAAATCCGGTTTCTCAAATTCTCACACAGTAATTCGCGGCGAACTCAAACTCAGAAAAATTTTTTCATCCACAGCGTCTGATCACCATACCGAAATTTTATTCACAGGCAACAAGACCAAATAGAGAACATGAAAAAAGAAATTTTTTTACTGCAAATTTTTTTGCAAATATTTTTTCTTCCTGAAGAATTACTTCTCAAGAACAATACAAGCTGTTGTAATTAATTTGCTTTACTTGAAGATGACTTGCGGCTTAACCCTTGGCCGTCTTTTTCAAATTTTTTATACGGGCCGAGAGACGCGAAATTTTTCGCGCAACGGTGCTCTTTTTCAGAACGCCTTTGGAAACACCGCGGGCCATCTGGGGCTTCACTTTTTTAAACGCTTCTTCGGCTGCTTTAGCATTACCGGCGCTGATCGCCTGTTCGACTTTCTTAAGTGAAGTGCGGATGGCGCTGACGCGCGATGAATTGATTTTGGAGCGCGATGCGTTGCGCTTGGAACGTTTTTTTGCAGAGCGGTGATTCGCCATTTGTAACTACCCGTAACCCAAATTTGTCTATGAAGATTGCAAAGTTGTACGTCTCACAGGGGCATCTGTCAAGCGCCAGATTGCACCTGAAATTCATAATTAATGGGCAGCGCCCTCCTGCGGACGGACCAGTACGCGTACGAAATTTCTGCCGTCATAGGTTTCGAAATTCAGATGCAGAAATTCGTTTTCGCGGGCATAGGAATTTTCCGCGATTTTGTTCCAGCCGAGTTGCGGCAATGTCGTCTCATAAGATTTTTTCACGCTGTCGAAAGACCCGGATTCAATTTCGGCAACCGACTCGATAATCCGTCCTTCCGGTTTATCGAATGTGACAGTCTGGTCACTGAGTTCGCTCAAGCCTGTGACAAGAGGCACATCCTGCATCGAGGAAAAAAACCGCGCGGGTGTCGTGGTGCCTTGCGCATTTTCCGCAGCAAAAACGGGCCCCGAAACACAGGTAAAAATCAGCGCGGCGACAACCAGAATATTACGAATCATTTTTGCTTCCTCGGACAGTAAAATGTTGAGCGCCCGGCCTGTGCTATGCGGCGAATTCCGCCGGTTTTAGCAATATTGCAACCACAGCCCGGGCAGGCCTTACCCTCGCGATCATACACGGAAAAATGATGCTGGAAATAGCCCATCTCGCCGTTGGTTTTTCTATGGTCGCGCAGCGTGCTTCCGCCCGCCTTGATCGCCTTGTTTAAAACACTCTGAATCGCGCGCACAAGTTTTTCAATTTGCGCACTGCTGACCGCACCCGCTTTTTTAAGAGGAGAAATTCCGGCCTCAAAAAGCGCCTCGCACGCATAAATATTTCCAACGCCGGCAACAATATTCTGATCCAGCAAAGCAGTTTTGATCGGCGCTTTTTTATTTTTCAGCTTCACACCGAACCCCGTTTTCAGAAAATTTTCATCGAGCGGCTCGGGTCCCATTTTCGCAAACGGCTTTTCCGAGTCCCAGTGCGGTCCGATTTTGAAGAGCTGCCCGAAACGGCGCGGGTCGTTAAAAATAATTTTTACGTCGTCTTCCATCACGAAAATAACATGATCATGCAAACCGAAATCCTGATCCCTGGAAGGCGCCTGGATTTTGATGCGCCCCGACATGCCGAGATGCAGGCCGAACCCCTCGCCGTTTTCAAGAACCGCAAGAATGTATTTCCCCCGCCGCTCCAGCTTCATGACTTTCTGGCCGGATATTTCCTGGCGGAAATTTTTCGGAAAGGCACCGCGCAAATCAGGACGGCGCAGGATAACGTCCTTGATACGCCGCCCCAGAAGAGCGGGCTCCAGGCCCCGGCGGACGGTTTCAACTTCGGGAAGCTCTGGCATGGCATTGATCTAATACAGGGGCCTAAAAGAAGGCAAGTAATGGCCCAAAAAAGAAAAACCGGCGGGAGAGCCGCCGGTTTAATAGTTACGTGTGTGGGGATTCATAAAAGTCATAGTCTTATACATTCAAGCCCTTGCGAGCCGTGTTATGAATAATATATGTGCTTTCGTGTTCTTTTTAGTACATCTCGGTCTGGCCTGTCAACATAAAAGTGCGTTTTTTTGTATAAAAGGACATTTTTTATAAAAAAATAGCCCGGACTTAATATTTTCATATTGGACGTTTTCTGGACAAAGCTATAAAAAATGTATATATCAGGGAGGTAACACAAGAGAAGTGCAGAAAATATGCCGACAATTGAACAAATCAGGGCAGCCCGGGCCCTTCTGGACTGGAGCCAGTCCGACCTCGCTGACAAGGCCGGCCTGTCCCAGACGGGGATAGCGCGGATTGAGAACGGCACCAATCAGCCTAACAGCAGCACTTTGGAAAAGATCAAAACCGCCTTTGACGAAAACGGCATTGAGTTTATCGGCAATAAAGGTCTGCAGAAACGCACCAATGAAATACGCACAATGTCCGGAGTCGAAGGACTGAAATCACTGGTAAACGATATTTACGCAACGGCCCAGGATATCTGCAAAAAAACCGGCAAATCGGAAGGGGTTGTTTACCTTTATAACGCTAAGCCTCAGAACTGGCATAAATGGCTGGGCAAGGAATGGTGGGACATACATTCGGGGCGCATGACGGCTTTGGGGAGCGATCTTCAGCGCATCATTACAGGTGAAGGCGACACGTACCTCATCAGCAGCTCCTTCTCACAGCACAGAGCGATCCCGGCGAAAATTTTCAATGACCAATCAATTTATGCTTACGGCAGCAAGCTGGCGTTCGTGACCTTTGGCGAAGATGTGACGGTGAATATTCTGAACAACCAAGAATTCTGCGAAGGGTTCCGGGTCCTGTTTAATATCGCCTGGGACTTGGTAGCGAAACCGGTAGAACACTAAGCAATCACTAACGAAGATCGTTTACGAGTTCGATCAGGCCATGGTGATCCAGCGGTTTTCCCGCGTTCTTTTTAACATGCTCTTCCACCCGCTCACGGATAATTCGCCCATGATGGTTGAACATACGGCGTAAAATATCTGGTTCAGCTGTTTTTGGTAAATACGAGTTTTTAATAGCGAGCATTTCAGTGACGGGAACGTTCTCGACTTCACCTTCTGGCGGCTCATCGCCCTGCCAACCTGCGGTGTTTCCAAGATAAGAATTCCGTTTGGTATTAACGTCGAGAAAATGCGCTGATATCGCCAGTCCGGTTCCCTTGAAGTGATGCACACCGGCCCCGAACGCGACCACGGCAACATGTCCCGGCGGTATCCACGCGCGGTAAAGCGGGCTAACCGGCTCTCCTTCCATGTGAGGATATTCTGCGCCTTGCGGCCAGACGAATCTGGAATGAGCATCCTGAAACCATTCGAACGTAATTCCGTCAGCGGCTCTTACGCCATCAGAACCTTGAGGCGCATTATATCCCAGCGGATAAACCAGCACGATACGCTGGCTGCTATCCGTATATTCTTTACGGTTTATTTTGCCGCCAGGATGATAGTGAAAGTTCTGTTCACCGCGGCCACCCAGGCGCATATAGTGCACGCTTCCCGAAAAGGGACCTGCTTCTTCTTCCGTCTCTACGACAGTGATGAAATCTTCGCCGCCGATAGGGTCTTCTCGAAACTGGTTTGCAAACGTATACAGCAATTTATCTGCTGGAGTCATACCGGCTTCGGACGTTCGCTTACCCTCTCTGAACTCCCTGTCGATATCAATAGGATTGGTGCTGAGTGAAAATTCAGATCCATCATTAAAATTGGCAATGGAATAAACACGCGGCGCGTTGGGATGGCGGGGTAAAGGGTAAACAACTTCACCCGTAATCACTTTGGCCGGGGGGATAGCTGGATCTTTAGAGGGTACCTGGATAGCAGTCACTGTCAACTCACATTATTTACATATTTTTTTATATTAATGGTACTTAAGTACATAAAAAGCGCACTTTTTGCAAGCTTTTTTCCTAATCCCTGTTAATAGGTCCTGTTTTAATGATTCCACTATAATCCTGCAAGAGATATATGGGTAAAAGAGGCCTAGTTTGTAGCTTAAATTGTATTATTTATGATACCCCCGCCTCAGCCATATTCAAACATAAAAGGGCCGCCATTTTCATGACGGCCCCCTCCAATTCTTAAATAATTAATGGGTTACAGACGGCTTAGAAATCCATACCGCCCATGCCGCCCATTCCACCCATACCGCCGCCCATGCCGCCGCCGGATGAAGACTTATTGTCTTCCGGTGCGTCAACGATGATGGCTTCGGTGGTGATGAGGAGGCCCGCAACCGATGCTGCAGCCTGCAGCGCGGCGCGAACGACTTTCGCAGGATCGATAATCCCAGCCTTCACAAGATCGGTGTACTCACCGCTCTGCGCGTCATAGCCGAAATTATTGTCTTTCTGAGCGAGCAGCGTGTTGACCACGACCGAGCCTTCATCGCCCGCGTTTTCCGCAATCTGGCGGATCGGGGCTTGAATCGCGCGGCGCACGATTTCGATGCCGATATCCTGGTCATCGTTCGCGCCCTCTAAGTCTTTCAGTGCCTTGGTCGCGTACAGAAGAGCCGCACCGCCGCCGGCGATGATGCCTTCTTCAACGGCTGCGCGCGTGGCGTGCAGCGCGTCGTCAACGCGGTCCTTGCGCTCTTTCACTTCGACTTCAGTTGCGCCGCCAACACGGAGAACAGCAACGCCGCCAGCTAACTTCGCGAGACGTTCCTGCAGTTTTTCCTTGTCGTAGTCGCTGTCGCTTTCTTCAATCTGCTTTTTGAGCTGGTTGATGCGGGCATCGATGTCTTTTCTCTTGCCCTTGCCGTCGACGATGGTGGTGTCCTCTTTCGAGATCGTCACTTTCTTCGCCTGGCCGAGCATGTCGAGCGTGACATTCTCAAGCTTGATGCCAAGATCGCCGGAGATCACCTGACCTTCGGTCAGGATCGCCATGTCTTCCAGCATCGCTTTTCTGCGGTCGCCAAAGCCCGGGGCTTTGACGGCAGCGATCTTCAGACCGCCGCGCAGTTTATTGACAACCAACGTTGCCAGCGCTTCGCCTTCGACATCTTCCGCAACGATGAGCAGCGGACGGCCGGACTGAACGACCGCTTCCAGAACGGGAAGCATCGATTGCAGGTTCGACAGTTTGCTTTCGTGAAGCAGGATATACGGGTTCTCAAGGCTGCAGACCATCTTGTCGGCATCCGTGATGAAGTACGGCGAGAGGTAGCCGCGGTCGAACTGCATGCCTTCAACGACATTGAGTTCGGTGTCCAGCGATTTCGCTTCTTCAACGGTAATGACGCCATGGTCGCCCACTTTGTCCATGGCTTCCGCCATTTTCGCGGCGATTTCTTCGTCGCCGTTCGCCGAAATCATCGCAACCTGGCGGATTTCGTCGTTGGTCTTGACGTTCTTCGAACGCTTGGCAAGGTCAGCCACGACAGCCGTCACCGCGAGATCAATCCCGCGCTTGAGGTCCATCGGGTTGCGGCCAGCGGCCACCGACTTGATGCCTTCGCGGACGATGGCCTGCGCCAATACGGTCGCAGTCGTCGTACCGTCGCCGGCCTGGTCGTTCGCTTTCGAGGCGACTTCCTTGATCAGCTGCGCGCCCATGTTCTGGCGCTTGTTCTTCAACTCGATTTCTTTAGCGACCGAAACACCGTCTTTCGTCGAGCGCGGCGCGCCGAACGATTTTTCGATCAATACGTTACGGCCCTTCGGACCCAGCGTCACCTTTACGGCATTGGCAATGATGTCCACGCCTTTCAGGATTTCTTCTCTCGCTTCTTCATAAAAGCGGACTTCTTTAGCTGCCATTGTTTAGTACTCCTTTTTAAATGTTAAATTCAAAAAATTAAGCGAAGGGCGTTTGAACGTGGTCAGGAAGACGAGGCGAAGTGTACATGTCGTACATGAGCCGATGTCTGACGCCGCCACGGGCGAACGCACAAAGCTTATGCGGCGATAACGCCGATGATGTCGGACTCTTTCATGACCATCAGCTCTTCGCCGTCGATCGTGATTTCCGTACCGGCCCATTTCGAGAAAATGACCTTGTCGCCTTTCTTCACATCCAGCGGACGAACGTCGCCATTGTCGTTAACATGACCGGTGCCGACGGCTACGATTTCGCCTTCCATTGGTTTTTCCTTGGCGGTGTCGGGGATGATGATCCCGCCTTTTGTTTTTTCCTCTTCCTCGACGCGGCGCACAAGTACGCGGTCATGCAGGGGACGGAATTTCGTTTTTGCCATTGTTTTTCCTCCAAAATCTAGGGTGTTAGCACTCAGCCTTGCTGAGTGCCAGATAGATAGGCCTTACTGGGGAAAAAGACAAGGGAATTCTGCGGTTTTTCGGGAGTTTATGGTAAAATAAGAGTATGGCGGATTTAGTCTTACAGCTAAAAGATTATCGTCTGACTACGGCAAATATCGTCTACCACCTGCCGGACCATACGCACCTGCTCCAGGAGTTCATCTGGCAGGGCTACGACCTCGCCCCGCGCTACCCCGCCCTGTTCAAATTCCTGACCTTCTGGACCCGGGAAATCGAGGGCAAGCTCCATTCCGTTTATGTGGCGAAAAAGGAACTGATCACCCCGGGCGATTACCGCTTCGCCGCATGGCAGGAAACGCTTCAGTAATTAATCATTCTTTCCGAGCGTGACGCGCAGGCCGTTCAGTTCTGCGCTCATGATCAACTGGCACGACAGGCGCGAATTTTTGCGGCGGTCATAGGCTTCATCCAGCATGTAATCTTCTTCGCTGTTCGGCGGCGCGACCTTCCCGGCCCATTCTTCATCGACATAGACATGACACGTTGCGCAGGCGCAGGCGCCGCCGCACTCGGCCTTCATGGGAAAGCCGTGATCGCGTATAATTTCCATGACGCGCCAGCCTTCAATCGCATCGATTGCGTGCGTGACCCCTTCAAGATCGGTGACGAAAATTTTCATGGCTGTCCTAGCGCAGGGAACGCGGCGGGCGCTGCGGCTCCGACATCACGGTACGCACCGCATGGGCCATCCCGACGCTGGACGTCAGGACAATGATCATCTCAAACATAGGCTGTATAATCGCCATGATGATGCCGTAGATAGGTGAAATCACGCCTTCTTCAACGCCCGGGAAAACCGTCATCAACAACCGCGCGATCACGATGAGGATAACGGTAATCGGAACCAGGCACATCATCCAGAGCCCCGCCATATAAACCGAACTCATGAAACCGGCGATGCGCGTAAGGAATGCGCGCGCCGTGATGTTCATCGCCGCCGGGATATAAAGCCAGAAAAACCGGAACGTCCAGAGCAGAAAAATCATGATCATGATCGACGTTACATAAATTTCGATGCCGCCGGGCTCGGCTTTCGGCATCGGCGTCGCCGCCAGTTTGCCCTCGACCTCGCGCGCAACCATCGCCCACCCCAGCAGGAAAGAAGAGACAAGCTTGGTCATGAGATAGACGACTACACCCGTCATGATGGTGCGCCGAATTTCAGCAGGATAATTTTCCTTCTCGCCGGATTGAAACAGGCTGTGATAGCGCTCGCCGAACATGGCCATGCGGATGACAAGAACCGCGATAAACCCCTCCAGCAGATAAGCGGGCATGAGCACAAGGCCCTGCCGCAGGACGTTGTCCTCCAGATGCATCAGGTAAATCGCGGCATACGAGCCCATTTTAACGGCGATTGGCAGGCTGACGAGCGGCAACAACGCATAACGTTCCCGCCATACATACCGATAGCCTATGGCGGCTGATTCGATGAAATCAAATTTGGCCATGGAAGGGTGTAACAATTCAGGGTGCCCAGAGCAAGGCTGTTGCCTTGGGCATGCGCATTCTTTATGCCTGTCCTATGGTTTCAGAAAGCAGAAAAATCATTGCCGCGTGGCTGTTTGCCTGCTGCGGGCTGGTTTTCGCGATGGTCGTCATCGGCGCGATTACCCGCCTGACGGAATCGGGCCTCTCCATCGCCGAGTGGAAGCCGCTGATGGGTGCCCTGCCGCCCTTAAACGACGCTGAATGGCAGCGCGTATTCGGGATCTATCAGCAGACCCCGCAATTCCAGAAAGTAAACTCATGGATGGATCTCGCCGCGTTTAAAAATATTTTCTTCTGGGAATGGGTGCATCGTTTTCTAGGACGGCTGATCGGGCTGGTTTACGCCTTGCCCCTTTTTTATTTCTGGCTGCGCGGAAAAATTCCGCAGGGATATAAACTTAAACTGCTGATCCCTTTCATCCTCGGCGGATTGCAAGGCGCGATGGGCTGGTACATGGTGCAAAGCGGCCTGGTTGATATTCCCACCGTCAGCCATTACCGTTTAGCTGCGCATCTCGGTCTCGCGTTTCTGATTTTATGCGTGATGTTCTGGATGGGCCTTACATTCATCGGCGCAAAACGTGAAAAAAATGCTGCGCTTTTTGTGCATGGATGCGTTGCACTTACATTCCTGATAATCACGATCTGCTGGGGCGCGTTCACGGCAGGCCTCGATGGCGGCCTTATCTATAACGACACGTTCCCCAAGATGGGCGGCGCATGGATCCCGCCCGAAGCGCAGCAAAGTATCATAGAGACACCGGCAGGCGTGCAGTTTGCGCATCGCTGGCTGGCGATTATAACTCTCTTCGTCGTTCTGTCTTTCTGGCTGCATGGCGTTTTAAAACGCGGAACTTTTCCCGTTCTGCACGCGCTTGGCTTTATGATTATGCTGCAGGCGGGGCTCGGCATCGCAACGCTGCTGAGCGGCATCAACATCACCCTCGCCGTACTGCACCAGGCAGGCGCATTGACGGCGCTGATGCTGCTCGTCGCGGCGCTGCACCGTTTAAATCCTGCAAAAAATTACTGATTGCCTTGTTTCTTGTCTTGGTCGGCAGAGCCGGTTTCCGCGATGCTCATGATCTTAAGACCGGGTCTTTTCGTAACGCCCAGCACGGGCGCCACACTTTCCTGCACGGGTGCAGCAACGCGTATTTCCATGCCGCCGCCTTGCGTGTCCTTGATCAGCTCTTCCTGCACCTCTGGCGGAGGCGGCTCGACTGAAATCGGACGGATATGCTCCATGGAATCGGCCTGCGCAGGCGGGGGCCTGCGGAGTGGGACGGACGCGCGCGCCTCTACAACCAGGTCGCCGATCTTGACGCTCTCGACAACAGGCACCGTTCTTTCTTCCGGCGGCGGCTCGATGAAACGGTCGACGATCCAGCGCGAATAAACATCCAGCGCGAGTTTCCTGCCCATTTTAACGACGGCACCTTGCACATAATCAGCCTGCAGAATACCGGCGACAACGCTTTTGGCTTCGATCGTCTTGAGCATATCAAGCATCTCAATCCGCCTGTCGTCGGCCTCGATCTCAAGAACGGCGCGGCGCTCCTTGTCGTGCGTGCCGATGCGGTCGAAACGGGAAAGCTCTTCACCGAAAATAAGCTGCGCGGCCTCCGGCCAGGCCAATGTGAACATGTTGCGGCCACTGATATTGTTCCTGATATACAACGACTCAACCGCCTCCATCAGCTCAGGATAACGCTCTGCGGTCAGGGCTTTTTCAGCTTCCTGAGAATTCATGTCTGCGTTTGAGAGATCTAAAATGCTCATATATAAAGGATACAGAATATTAGGGGGTTATGCCAGCGGGGACGCGTGGCGTCGGAGTGGTTGGCTGAGACATAAACTCTTGCTCACGTTCGGCCATCTTGGCGTTATCCCCGAACAGGTCGGCGGCTCTCTGTTTAGACCCGGGCGGCGCATCGCTGGAGACAGGTCCCGCGCTTGCAGGATCCGTCGCAGCCACTTTGACAGGGGGAGGATCCCTGAAAGCCTCGGGAAACTTCTTCTGCGCACCTTCTTCGAAAACACCGCCCTTTTCTTTCGGATTGAGAGGGTCCACAGAGCTTACTTTGGGTTGGTTAAGCACCCAGTCCGGCGGCGGCTCGCTCTTGCTGTTGAAGAGGCTCTTGATACTTTTGCCTATGCCCGCAAAAAAGCCGGTATCCTCCGCAGTGTAAGCGCCGCCACGCGGGAGACTCTTCGCATCCCTGTGCAGATTCTCGAACATCGCGAGGACGTCGGGTTTGCCGTGATTCATTAAGTAGGCATAATTTTGGCCACCGCTCTTACGGTCGGAATTATAAATGATCGATGCCATCTTGGGATATTTTTCCGCAATATCGATCTTTTGGTCTTCAAGATGCGTTCTGAATCTTTTAAACGCCGTACGGTCATCCATATTCTTTGGAAGAGTTTCGCGAAATTTTTTGAATTCCGTATCGAGGCGGTCATATTCCTCGGTGATAGGTATGATTTTAAAAGAATCATGCTTTTTCGTGTAGAGCTCCTGCGGCTTTAAAGGCTTGCCTCCTGCATCCCGCACGCCGTTGTGGTCGTCGCAGAAAAGAACCCTGACCTCACCGCGGCCTTTATAATCATCCTTCATCAGCACGGGGTTGCCGAGCGCATAATACTGACCAAGAACCTCGTCACTGATCTGCAGAACCCGCGACCCCGCGCCGCCGGGTGAAGCAATGGGAGTATGCGTTTTGATATCGAAGCCACGCATGGCATAAGCCGCCTGGCGCTCTTCGCGCATTTTTTCCACATCGGCATCTATCTTGGGGCGCAGGGCTTCTTCCTGCACATGCTCCTGCCACATTTTATATTCCCTGCCGATCACCTTTTCGACTTCCGGGAAAGTCTTGACCTTTTCAGGAGCCAGCCTGTCGCGTATCTCGGCCAGCGGAAGATGGCCGTAGCGCGAACCCGTGAGCAGCTCAAGCGCCGGACTCTTGAGATCCGCACCCGGCACATTATTGATCGCCTGGTTCAGGCCAAGAACATCCTTGGGTGTAAACGGCACGGCGGTCATAACATTATCTTTCGTCACGCCCATGACATAAACGGTATCTCCGGCCTTGAAGAGCACCGGGTATTCCCTGCCGCCGTTTTGTTCGACGCCGAGCGCGATCATCTGGTCCATGGTGTTGACCATGCTGTTGGGCTTCACACCCAGGCTTTTCGCCAGATCTTGCAATTTCGGATCGAGCGCGATTTCAATGCCCGGCCTTTGATGGGGAACTTTGGACGACCCCGAAGGCGCGGGCAGATCATCCCATTTCGTTTTCAGCGTATCCGCGAAAGCCTTGGCAGCATCAGCCGGTGTGGCGGTCGCACGTTGTTTCTCGGCCTCGTCGAATGCGGTGCTGACCGCTTCCGTAAACGCCTTACGCTGTGCCGGGTCGCTGTAATGCATCAGGGAATCCACGCCGCTCATGACGACAGATTTAATTTGCTCGCTTGTTTTACCATCGGCACCTTCCATCGCCTTGAGATAAAGCGACTTCAACTGGTCCTGTTGCGGGAGACGCTCCACTTCTTTCCTGATATGGGAAAGTTCGGCGCTGTGTTCCGATTTCGGCATCAGCTCGCTGAAGCTGTGGCCGGTCAGGTTAACGAGCAATCCATCCATCAAACCCTTGGCTTTCGGGAATCTCGAGCCAATGAAATCGAAAATACCCTGGAGAACCCATGCGCCGATCGCCGTGAGCTTGACGGGCGGGCCTTCATAAAGTTTTTCACCCGTAAGTTTTTTGCCATCGTGCAGCGTATCGAGAGAAGCGACCAGACTTGTGATTTTTTCTTCGAATTTCTTTTTTTCTTCCTCGTTGGTATTTTTCTTAAATTTATCTCCCAGCTTCGGGATGGCACCCATTATTTTTTTTCCGACATCCGGCGTGTAATTATAAATTTCATCGTCCGTCAGCCCGATGTCTCTTTGCATGGTTTTTAAAACACCCTGCAGCGCTTTCTCGGAGTCACGATCAAAAACCCCGTCCGCCTTCGCGAGGGTCGGAATTTCGTTCATCTCGAGTAGAAGACTCATCCCAAGTCCGGATTTTGCCTTGGTCTCGCCGATGCGCTTGTTTATACCCGCACCAAGCTCGACAAGCGCCGTTTCGACGATATTTGCGGCCTCTTCAACTGACAGCTTTCCGATGACTGGTGAAGAAGTGGATCTTTTCTCTGGGTGGGGATCAAGCGGCGAAACCGGTTTGAATCCTAAAGGAAAATACGGCTCTTGCGGTTTCACTGGCCCCAATGTTTCATCCGCTACAGGAAAGATAGAACCCACAATCGGCGGCAACCTGTCTGCGGGCAACCACTGAACATCTTTCTGCACGACCTGCTTTTCAACATACCCTGTCGCCGTCGCGCCGCTCGTCAGCTCGGATGGGCGCGCGATCGAAACGCCACCAGTCGATGTTTTTACAGTCGGCTGCGTTTCCTGCGGCGAAGGAGTAGGAACAGCTGGCTTAACAGGCGCAGATTCTTTCGGCTTTGCTGTTACAACAGGCTCTGATGTTTTGATTTTAGCGGGAGGAGGAGCGACACCAACCGTTACCAGTTGATTATTAGCCGCCTCGACATCAGCAACATATTGTTCGGCGTTTTCAAAAAACTTTAGTACACCGCCGACATTTTTCGGCTCCAGCAGCCGGCCTTCAAATCCAGCCTCGATAAGATTTTTTCTTATCGTATCTTTTGAAGCGATAGTAACCGGTATGGGTTGGCCAACAGGATTAGCGGCGAGCTTGGTATAGTCCTGATCGTTCGCGTACGCCTTCAGGGAACCCATTTTCAGAGGACTCGATTTATTCCTCTCGATCGATTTAAGGAGTTCTGCTTTTGCTTCTGGCGTAAATGGTGCGTTACTCGCTTTTTCATCGATGCCAATGCGCAGCAGCGCTTTCAGGGCAGGATCGAAGGCTTGTTTAAATGCGGCATCGACATGGCCACGCGTGTGACCAGGGCCCACATCAAAGCCCATTTCTTTCATAACGGAAACGAGACGTTCAACTGAATCGGGACTAACAGCCATTAACAACACCCTCAATACAGGCCTTTTTCGGCCTTTTTTAATTCACACTTACCGCCTTAACCCTTTGATCTGTATTTTATTTATAAATTAAAAAGTTTTTTAAAAGGTTAAGTTATAAAGATTATCGCATAGAACGGGGGTGGTTATCAAATTTGAGGGGCGCGCCCTAGCAGGGAATGATAGAGCTGCAGGTACGCCCGGACGGTATTTTCTTTAGTAAATTCAGACAGATAGCGCTTATAGCCATTCTCAACCAGCTGCTTTTGCAGGCTTTTATCGGCAACCAGCCGGGCAATGGTTTTGGACAGCATTGCCACGTCGTCCACGGGTGTCACCAGCGCATCCTCGCGATCCCGGACATACTGGCTAGGCCCCTCGCTTGCCGTGGTTATCAGCGGTATTTTCTGCGCCCAGGCCTGGATAAAGACATTCCCGAACGGCTCGTGTCGCGAAGGAATCACGCAGATATCGGCGGTGGCCAGAAGATCCGCGCGGTCGGATCGCCAGCCGAGCAGCTTCACGCGCTCGCCAAGATTTAATTCTGCAATCAGTTTTTCGAGCGCGCCGCGCTCAGGCCCCTCGCCCGCGATCCATAAATAAACACCCGGTAAATCGACCATGCTGCGGATGAGCGTATCGAACGCTTTATTCGGATGCAGACGTCCGAGCGCGGCCAGCAGCGGTGCATCCTGCGGCGTGCCGAAATTGGAACGCCTGAGCGGATTGTGCGAAATTTCTTCCGGCGCAAAATTATTGATGTGCGTGATCGCGTCAGGCGCAATCCCGTTTTCAACAAGGTAACGGCGTATGTCGGGCGTATTGGTGACGAAATGATCGGATCCAGCAAAATATTTCAGCTTGTAATAACCGCCCAGCCGCGCCACCAGCAGGTAGCGCGGAATGTGCATCGATTCATCCCAGGCCGGCGTTTTCCACGCCGCGCGCGCCATCCATGTCTGGACGATGTCAGGCTGGAACTTTTTAATGATTGAGCGAAGACGCCAGCGCGTGAACACATCGACGCGCCCTCCGAAAGGAAGCGTATGAACCGTTATACCTGCAGCCCGCAGCGCTGGCACACGAATGTCATTGGCACGCGTCACGGCCTCGATGGTTTCACCGGCCTCGTGCAGGGCAGTCGTGATATCGACAAAAGCTGTCTCGGCCCCGCCGCGCCCGGCACCGGCCATGATCTGCAGGATTTTCATGACGGCATTTTCAACCGCCGCTCCACCACGTCACTCTGCCGGCGCGGCAGCAGGCGGCGCGGCGGATTCCACCGGCTTGTCTTCTGTTGATTTTTCTTCGGCAGGTTTCTCTTCGGCTTTGGCCGGCGGCGTCGCAAGCTGCGGCGCGGTAACTAACGTGCTGCGCAGCAAGCGAATGAAATTCGCCTGCGTGTCACTCATTTTTTCCTGCAGATATTCGCAGGCGTCTTTCGTCGTCACCGGTGTTTTTTCGACCTGCTTGCCTGCGAGCGCGCGCGTCTTATCCAGTCCTTTGAAAACTTTCTGGATTTGGGCAGGCTTGGTGTATTCCTGCGCGAGCACCATGTTGTCGACATTGGCCTCGGCCTCCCCGATCACGGGATCAATCGCGCCATGCCATTCTTTCAGCCGTGAATCCATGCCCTCTTTCAGGTCGGGGTTTTCCTTGCCGCAGGCTTCGACAGCGTGATCGACATCACCCTGCACCATTTTCACGGTGCCGATGATGTTATAATTGCTGTAGAGCATGAAGAAATGCTTCTGCTCTTCCGGCTTGAGACTTTCTGCAATTGCCTTGATGTCTGCGAAAACTTTCTCCGCAGCTTCCTGGTGCGCTTTAGCTTCGGGTGGAAGCTCGGCCTTCTCTGCTGCTACGGGCGCCGGCTCTTTCGCCTCTTCTTTTTTCTCTTCCTTGGGCGCTTCTTTGGCTTCTTCCTTCGCAGGCGCTTCCGCGGCCTTTTCTTCCGCCCTCACGTCAGCGGCGGGCGCGGCCTCTTCGGCAGCGGCAAAAGCCACTGGCGTGCTTAAAGTCAGCAGAAACAAGGCGAGGAAAATTGTGCGGATCATGGACGTAAGCGCTCCCTTCGAGGTGGAATGAACCTCTAACTACTACCAAAAAAAATACTACGAGGAAAGCGGCGGATGGCCTGCGCTGATTATGGACAAAAAAAGACCTGTATGATTTTGACCCGGGGGTAATCCGTCATACGGGGGGTTAGACGGTCACCCGGAAATCATACAGGCCAGTGCGCATGACTTAGGTAGAAACTCTTGTCTTACCTGCTTTAGAAGGCTGCTTGCCCAAACAACCTGAAAACTTCATCCGATTTTTGTCCCTGGTCCGCTGGTCTTACCGCCAGGCTTCTGCCCTTATATTTAACATAACAATAGAAGATGAATACAAAGTAAAATAAATTCAAAACGGATTTGAGATTCATTTTTGCAACGCGCAAAAAATAAAAATTATCTAAAATTTTATGCAATCGGTCCGCGCTGCGTTTATACTCGGGCCATGAATAGCACTTCCCGCACATCGCAGCACGGTAATGCGCTCTGGTTCATCCTGGTGGCCATCGTCCTGCTGGCGGCACTGACCGTATTGCTCACCCGGTCAGGCACCAACGTCGACCAGAGCGGCGATGTCGAACAACAACGCATCAAGGCCAGCCAGATTCTGCGCTGGGCCAAGGGCATAGAAGCGACAATCGAACAGATGAAACTGCGCGGCATTTCCGAGAGCGATATCAGCTTCGAAAACACCGTCACCACACAGGACTACAGCAACGCCTTGTGCGACGCGCACAAAGACCCGAACGATTGCAAAATTTTCGCAACCGGCGGCGGCGGGCAAAACTATCTCAATCCGCCCTCCGGCAGCGCGGCCGCGGGCAGCGAATGGATTTTTACGGGCGCGAACAATGTCGGTACCGCCGCCTACCCCATCGGAACGACGGCGGCAGGAACTGGAAATGATCTTATTTTACTGCTGCCCAATGCAAATGCTGCACTTTGCACCCAGATCAACCGCGACATGGAAATCGGCGGCACCTTGCCTGCCGATGCAACAGGCATCGCCTTGACCCCGTTCGTGGGCGCTTATGATGCTGCACTGGTGATTATCGATGGTGACGGCATACCATTTGAATTAAACGGCAAGGCCAGCGGCTGCTTCACCGATACGAACGCCAACCCCGACGTAACATATTTCTATTACGTCGTGCTGGCGCGTTGATCTTGAAAGATAATCGAAAGATTTTGCAGCCCAAAAGACGAGATTATTCGGTCAGCCGGTTCCACCAGCCGCGCTTCTTCTCGCTCGGCGCTTCATTGACCTTCTCGTAATCTTTCTTTTCCTGGGATTTCGGCGTGGGCCTTGTGGCTTCGCTCGTTTCCCTTGGAGTCTCGAAAGATTTCGGCGCTTCAGCGCGGACATTGTCCTCACTGCGCGGCGTGTTTTGCTGCGGCCTTTGTTGCGGCGGCGCACCGGCTTCATCGCGCGGCGAGCGATTGCCCCCACGTTCTGAATCATGACGCCCGCTGCCATTATTACTCCGTCCGCGTCCACCTCGATTACGGTTGCGCCCGCCTCTTGAACCACCGTCACGACCGCCGCGTCCCTGGTCGGAACCGCCACGGCCACGACCACGATGCTGCTGTTGCTGCTCTTCGGGATCGCGCGCGATATAACGGTCATGGCTCGCCTGGTGGGCGGCTGCATCGCGGAATTCGTCGTCCTCGCTGCCAAAGTTCTCCTGCGGTGCGGCGTTGAAATTTTGCTCGTCTGCCGGGCCATCCTGCGCTGCATCGCGGTTGTCATTGTCGCGCCATTCACGGCGGCCACGGCGCTTTCCACCACGGCGTCCGCGGCGGCGTCCGCTGCGTTCGGGACGATCACCACGCGGTGCATCGCCCTGCTCGGAATGACGGGGCTCGGCATCCGGCGCAGCATCGTCATGATGCTCGTCATCCGCATGGCCTTCATGGGATTCATCCTCATGATGATCGTCATGCGCATGGACAGGCTCCGAACTGCGAATGATTTCACGCGGCTCGTTTTCATCGTCAATGACAGCTGAACCTTTCAGCGCCTCGATACGGAAGCTGCTGGCGCCCAGCGTTTCATCAACGCGGATCAGGATCGTCATGCCGTAACGCGTTTCGATTTCGCTGACATTCTTGCGCTTGTTATTCAGAATATAAACCGCGACATCGTTCGAGACATGCGCGATCAGCTGCTGACCGCGGCGGCCCTTGATGCCTTCGGCTTCGATGGCGCGCAGCACGAGGATCGACATAGCATCCGACGTGCGGATACGGCCCAATCCCGCGCAGTGCGGGCAGATTTCGAATTGCGATTCCGTCAGCGACGGATTCAGTCTTTGTCTCGAAAGCTCCATCAGGCCGAACGATGAAATGCGGCTCATCTGGATGCGCGCGCGATCGGTCGACAGGGCCTCGCGCACACGGCGCTCAACCTTGGAATTGTTGCGGCGGTCTTCCATATCGATGAAGTCGATGACGATCAATCCGCCAAGGTCGCGCAGGCGCAATTGACGCGCAATCTCGCTCGCCGCTTCCATGTTGGTTTTCAGCGCCGTTTCCTCGATGTGGCGCTCTTTTGTCGCTTTTCCTGAGTTGACGTCGACGGCGACTAACGCCTCGGTCTGGTTGATAATCAGGTAACCGCCCGATGGCAGCGTCACGCGCGCCTCGCCGATTTCGGCGATCTGCTCCTCGACATGATAACGCGTGAACAGCGGCACATCGTCCGTATGCTCGATCACGTTTTTCACATGGCTCGGGATCATCATTTTCATGAAATTCTTCGCGGTCTTGTGACCCTCATCACCGGCGACAACGATCTGCTCGATGTCCTTGCCGTAAAGGTCCCGCACCGCGCGCTTGATCAGGTCAGCTTCTTCGTAAACTTTCGAAGGCGCCGAAGATTGCAGCGTCAATTCGCGGATATTGTCCCAAAGACGCATTAAATAGTCTAAATCGCGATTGATCTCAGGCTTGCTGCGCGAGACACCGGCCGTACGGACAATCACCGACATGCCTTGCGGCACCTGGATCTCTTGCATGATTTCTTTCATGCGGGCGCGGTCCTGGTAATTCGCGATCTTGCGCGATACGCCGCCGGCACGCGGGGAATTCGGCATCAGTACGCAATAGCGTCCGGGCAGCGAAAGATAGGTGCTGACCGCCGCGCCCTTGTTGCCGCGTTCTTCCTTGGACACCTGCACGAGCATGATCTGCCCGCGCTTGATAACCTCTTGAATTTTGTATTTACGGCGGAGGTTAAAACGGAAACGGTCTTCCTGGCTGTAATCCTCGCCGCCGAATTTCTCGACGCGGCCCGAACGGTGCGCCATGCGGTGACGTCCACGGCCGCCGCCGCGGCGTCCGCGGCGTGGGTAACGATGACGTCCGCCCCTGTTGCTGCCTTCGCCGCCTTCTTGCTGTTCGCCCTCAGCGCTTTCGCCCTGCTGGCCGGACTCTTCCTGAGGACCTTCATCGGCATGGGCTGAATCGTCGCCTTCATGGCCTTCACGGGACTGGAATTCATTAGCAGCAGCTTGCTCTTCATGATGTTCGTCATGCGGGTGCGCTTCTTCCGGAGCTGCAGCTTTATTACCTTCAGAGCCGCCAATCTCCTCGATCGTTTCATCTTCACGCTCGAGATATTCGACATTGTCTTCGGACTCATCCGAAGCTTTGGCAGCGGGAGCCTCCTCGGCGGTTTCAGCCGGTGCATCTTGGTGCTGTTCCTGCTGATCCTGTTCGTGTTGCTCGCGCTCGCGCTCCTCGGCTTCCTGCGCTTCTATCATCGCTTGTTGCTCGGCAAGCAAGGCCTCTCGGTCGGCGATCGGGATGCGGAAATAATCGGGGTGAATTTCGGCAAAAGGCAAAAACCCGTGACGGTTGCCGCCGAAATTGACGAACGCCGCCTGTAGCGACGGCTCAACCCGCGTTACCTTCGCGAGAAATATGCTGCCTTTGAGGGGTTTGCGGAATTTACTTTCGTAATCGAACTCGACAAGTTTCCTGCCGTCGACAACTGCAACCCTTGTTTCTTCATCATGGGTTGCATCAATTAACATCTTCCTGGTCATTATAGTCTCCATCTGGCGCTAGGCTGCCAGCTCCATCGAAAAGACCCACCTCTAGCGGGGGTACATGATGGCGCGGCGCTTAAAGCGCACACTAAATTGCACAAATTTTGCTGAGACTGTTTCGCGAAAACCTTGAGTTTAAATATACAGCGCGTGAACTTTCTCAGCCAACCGAGGGGTACCTTACACCCCCCTGTTACAATTCACAACGAGAAAAGTACAAAACAGTCAAACTCCTTGATTTTACTTTCATTTTCACCAAAATCAGGGTCTATGAGCCGCATCCGTACACAACTGCCTGGCAAGGCTTCCATCGTCATCCTGACCGGTGCCGGGATCTCCGCCGAAAGCGGTCTTGAGACTTTTCGCGGTGCCGGGGGGCTATGGTGCGGTCACAAGGTCGAGGACGTCGCCACGCCCGAAGCCTTCACGCGCAACCCGGACATGGTCCATGAATTTTACAACATGCGGCGACAGGGTCTGCTCAAACCGGAAATAAATCCTAATCCCGCGCACCGCGCCCTCGCCGAGCTCGAAAAAAAATGGCCGGGCGAAGTGCTGGTCGTCACCCAGAATATCGACGACCTGCATGAACGCGCCGGGACGAAAAACCTGATCCACATGCATGGCGAAGTCCTGAAGGCGTTCTGCCATTTCTGTCGTACCAACATCCCTTGCCGGGACGACCTGTCCGTGGACATGGCCTGCGCAGCCTGCAGCAAAAAAGGCGGCGTCAGGCCGGACATCGTCTGGTTCGGGGAGATGCCCTACCGGATGGATGAAATTTTTGAGGCTTTATCTAATTGCGACCTGTTCCTTTCGATTGGCACATCAGGAAATGTCTACCCCGCCGCAGGCTTCGTGAACGAAGCGCTCCGCCATGGCGCTCTTACCGCCGAACTCAATCTCGAACCCTCACTCAATGCCTCGGTCTTCCACGAAAGCCTGACCGGTCCGGCCTCGATAACAGTTCCGGATTTCGTGCGTTCCGTGCTTTCATAAAATTTCCGTATCGTGATATAAAAAGGGCAGGAAACTAAACAGAGTAACCATCTTGTCCGTCCGGAAGTTTTTTCATTTTGTATTTTTCATTCTCTTGCTCGGGATAATACCCGGGGAGGCGCACGCACTGAGCGTCAACCAGGTGCGCTTCGGCGCGCATCCCGACAAGATCCGCCTCGTGCTCGACCTCAGCGAGAAAACGGACTTTCGCGTTTTCGCGCTGGCAAACCCTTACCGCATGGTCATTGACCTCCCCGACTTTGAATGGCGCGCAGGCAATGCCAGCACCACGCCCTCCTCCGGCGTCACAGCGCTCCGCTACGGCAATCTGCAGCTTGGTATTTCGCGCATCGTGTTCGATATGGCTAAACCTGTCTCGGTTCGGGGTGCATTCATCATTCCCGCGCAGAAAGGCCAGCCCAACCGCCTTGTCGTCGATTTCACGCATGTCAGTGAAGAAATCTTCGAACGCAACAAGGATATTTCACACGGTACTCTTGTCACCAGCGGCCATATCCTTGCAGCGCCGCAAGCCATGCCCTCGCATAAACCGCCAACACCACCGGGCGCGGGATATAAACCCCTCATTGTCATCGATGCAGGTCATGGCGGCGTTGACCCCGGTGCGCGCGGCGTTAACAAGGCGAACGAAAAGAACGTGACGCTGGCACTGGCCAAGCAGCTGAAATCCGAACTGGAAGGTACGGGCCGTTACCGCGTGGCGCTCACGCGCGACAAGGATATTTTCATCAAACTCCGTGAGCGCGTCTCGATAGCCCGCAGGCAACAGGCCGATTTGTTCATCTCCATTCATGCGGACTCGATTGAGAAATCCAACGTCTCCGGCGTATCCGTTTACACACTTTCAGAAAAGGCATCGGACGCCCAGACCGCAAAACTCGCCGCGCAGGAAAACCGCGCAGACCTGATCGCCGGGCTTGATCTCAGTGTTGAGGATGAAGACGTCGCCAGCATTCTTGTCGATCTCGCCATGCGCGACACGATGAACCAATCGAACTTCTTCGCGAACACCCTGATCGACAAGTTGAAAGCCCGTCAGGTGCGCCTGCTGGATTCCCCGCACCGCTCCGCCGGCTTCGCCGTGCTGAAGGCCCCGGATATTCCCTCCGTTCTGGTTGAGGCTGGATTTATGTCAAACAAAAAGGAATCTGAATTGCTGAACACGCCAGCACACCGCGCGAAAATCTCGCAGGCGCTGAGCGGCGCAATCGATTCATATTTCGAGCAGGTCCGCAAAAATCAAAGGATTTAGGGTTTTTCGGATATTTCGAGGTTTCTGGAAAAAGTTCCGGTTTCCGCAGGAAATAAATCCCAAAAAAAACCGATAATTTTTTAAAAACAGGGTGTTCAACCCCATTTCAATTGTATATAAGAGTCCAAACGAACAGGTTTTGCCCGTTACCGGGCCACATGTTTTTGTTTGTTAAACCAACTATGAATGAGGAACTAACAATGAAAAAACTTCTTGCTACACTTTTGATCGCAGGTTCGGCTGTAACGCTGGCAGCTTGCGACACGACGGGAACCGGTAACGTTGAGACGGCCGCTCCGTATGAATCTGAGCGTACCGCTTCGGGCGAAACCGTTGCTCCTGCTCCGCAGGCTGAGCGCGTATTCCGCAGCACGCAAAGCAAGTAATTCTTGCTTCAATAATTTAAAAGCTGCCCTTACAATAAGGGCAGCTTTTTTATTGCCCGGAATTAACGGATAATGTGGCACAGGGGGAAAACGCATGAAGCATGTTTCGAAAATACTGGCCTTCCTGGTCGTGAACGCCGCAGGTTTCATGAGCGTGCCACTCTGTTTCATCACCGTCACAAAGCTGGGCTTGCTGACGATGCCGCGCGAGGATGTGGAACTGGACGCATTCAAAACGCAATTCATGCACGGGACCTACATGACATGGCTGGTCTGCGCGGTATTCAGCGTCGCTTACTTTTTCATTAAGGGTAAAGAAAGGCTGCTCTTCCTGTGGGCACCGCTCGTCGTTCCCGTATCTTACGGGTTGTACGTGCTCTTCACGCGCTTCTCGAGCTGAGGCTTCATTTTCTTTTTCGGATCGATGTTCAGATCCTGAACATCCTGCTCGCCTTCATACATGACTTCCAGCGCCTGCGCGGCTTCCTGCTTGATCATTTTGCTTTGCGCGGCTTTCGATACAGGCGGTTCATCCGCTTCAACGATTTGCTCGTGCTCGGGCTTGTAGCCTGCGCGGCGCGCAATCAGGATCGGGTAGCCGCGGCGCTCTTTTACCGCCTTGCGGATCACCGGCCATTGCAGCTGGTCCTTGTTAACGCCTGCCGCAGCAATGATACGTTCCATATCCTTGTTCGATAGACGGGCGGAAACAATCTCGCCGGTTTCTTCCATGCGGATGGCCTGCTCGATTTCAGGATGCGCCTCAAGATACAAACCGTTATCGATCCAGGCGAGCTTGATCGGCTGGTCGACGACTGTCACCTGCGTGCCCACGGGGATGATGTTGTAAAGCTCGATAATCCCTTCAGGATACAAACGGATGCAGCCGCTGCTGATGCGACGGCCGATACCGAACGCGCGGTTCGTACCGTGAATGGCATAGGTCGGCCAGCCGAGATACAGCGCGTGCGTGCCCATGGGGTTTTCAGGGCCCGGCGGCATGACGGCAGGCAGTTCAGGCTTCTCACGACGCATACGCGCGGTCGGCGTCCAGATCGGCCCTTCCACCTTGCGCACAACCTTGGTCGGGCCAAGCGGCGTATCGAGGCCTTCGCGACCGATACCGATCGGGTAGGAATTCGGCGCATTATCGCCGTTCACGAAAGCATACAGCCGCATTTCGGGCAGGTTGATGACGAGGCCCTTGCGCGGCGCATCCGGCAGCAGGTGGCGCGTCGGCAGCACAAGCTTGGTGCCCGAACCGGGCAACCACGGATCGACGGCAGGGTTTGCTGCGCGCATCTCGACGAAGCCCAGATTATAATCGCGCGCCAGATAAACGAACGTGTCCTCATATTTCGCGCGGTATTCGGTCATGTCGCCGATGTAGGGACGCGAATATTCCGCGTGCGCAGCAAAGGGCGCAAGAACCAGCAGCAATGTCAGGAGAATCTTTTTCATTTATATCCGTTTATCAAGGTTGCCGACGATCTTGCCCATGAATTCCTCGGTCGTCAGCCATTTCTGGTCTTTGCCGATCAGCAGCGCAAGATCCTTGGTCATGTGCCCCTCCTCAACGGTTGAGACACAAGCTTGTTCCAGCGTTTCGGCGAATTGGGCCAGAGCGGGATTATTATCGAATTTGGCCCGGTATTTCAAGCCTTGGGTCCATGCAAAAATCGAGGCAATCGGGTTGGTCGAGGTCGGCTTGCCCTCCTGGTGCAGCCTGTAATGGCGGGTGACGGTGCCGTGGGCCGCCTCGGTCTCGACCACATCGCCGCCCGGGGTCAAAAGAACCGATGTCATCAACCCTAGCGAGCCAAAGCCTTGAGCCACAACGTCAGATTGCACATCGCCATCGTAATTTTTGCACGCCCAGACGAACCCGCCCCCGGACTTGATAGCCTGAGCCACCATGTCGTCGATCAGGCGGTGCTCGTAAAATAATTTCCGTTTGTCGAATTCTGCCTTGAATTCAGCCTCAAAAATATTTTTGAAAATTTCGATGAACCGCCCGTCATATTGCTTGAGGATCGTATTTTTCGTCGACATATAGACAGGGTAATTTTTCTGCAGCCCGTAATTGAAACACGCACGCGCAAAACCTTCGATGGATTCATCAAGATTGTACATACCCATTGCCACGCCGCTGGCCGGGAAATCAAAAATTTCCCATTCCTTGATGTCGCCATTGCTGGGCTCATAAATCATCTTGAGCTTGCCGGGCCCGGGTATCCTGACATCCATCGCTTTATATTGATCGCCGAACGCGTGACGGCCGATGATGATCGGCTCATTCCATCCGGGAACATAACGCGGCACATTTTTGCACAAAATCGGCTCACGAAATACCGTGCCATTCAGAATATTGCGGATCGTGCCGTTCGGCGATTTCCACATTTTCTTCAGGCCAAATTCTTTCACCCGCGCTTCATCCGGTGTAATCGTCGCGCACTTCACACCGACACCGTATTTTTGAATCGCATGCGCAGCATCAACCGTCACCCGATCTTCGGTTGCATCGCGGTTCTGGATTGAGAGATCGAAATATTTCAGGTCGATATCGAGATAAGGGAGGATCATGCGCTCGCGGATCATCTGCCAGATGATGCGGGTCATTTCATCGCCGTCGATCTCGACGAGCGGTGTTTTAACTTTAATTTTGGCCATTACAAACTCCTGTCAGAGCATACTAAAACCGATTTTAGATTAAGGAAAGAGCTTCGCCTGCAGGAACTTTCATATATTGGGTTCGTTGGAAAAGCCTGATCAAAGAAAGGAATTTAATCATGGCTACAGACGTAAATAATAACGATCATGGCGGCCTCTATTTCATCGTCGGCGCTCTTGTCGTCGTCGCTGTTATTGCAGGCGTCTACTTCATTCAGAATGACCAGGTAGACAACCCCAACACGCCATCCGTCATTGAACGCACCGAGCGTACAATTGAACGGACGACAACCGACGACAACGATGCCAATTCCAGTTCTCTTGAAATGAGGATTGATGAAGACGGCGCGTCGGCAACGACAACGCGTAACGACTAAGCGTCTTTAAATAGGCCTTCTATTTTTTCACGCAGGGCGACATAGGCGCTCTCGAAGATACCGCTTTTGTAGATGCGGCCTTCGCCCTGTTTGAAAACTTCATACATCATGTCCCTCGGCCCCACCTTGCGCAGGACGAATTGCAGATACGGCGATTCGCTCTGCGTTTTGTAATATGTATAGCTGGCAACCCCCTCATCGAAGTCGCATTCCACCGTTCTGTAGGTCAGAATTTTGGCTGATGCCGCCCGGCAGTAAAGGTCGTCCAGTTTCTTGAACTGGCCCTGCGTAAAGCCCGTTTTGGCGACAAAAGAGGGGTTGGTAATGACTTCAAAACCCATATATAAATACTAACATTTTCCAGCAACCGGAGGAAGAACCCCATGGCGCTTTTGCACACCCCCACGAAAGACAGCAGCTTCTATGCT
This sequence comes from Alphaproteobacteria bacterium, assembly GCA_017999645.1. GTDB lineage: Bacteria > Pseudomonadota > Alphaproteobacteria > Micavibrionales > Micavibrionaceae > UBA7657. The sequence goes on along the minus strand of JAGNLJ010000012.1, from coordinate 18,018 downwards.
GCACCCTTCAGCCTCAGGGATGTTTCCGGCAAAACCCTCTCATTCGACGACATTAAGGGTAAAAACGGCGCCCTCATCATGTTCATCTGTAACCACTGTCCTTACGTAAAGGCGGTAATCGACCGCCTGGTAGCGGATTGCCGGGAATTGCAGGAAGCCGGCATCGGCTGCGTGGCCATCATGCCCAATGACACCGTCAGCCACCCCGATGATTCCTTCGAAAACATGCAGAAATTCGCCAAAAAACACGGCTTTACGTTCCCTTATTTGATCGACGAAACGCAAGCCACCGCTAGGGAATATGACGCCATCTGCACGCCCGACCTCTTTGGCTTCAACGCCGAAGGCCGCCTTGAATATCGCGGCCGGGTCGACAGCGCAGGACCAAACCCCGCCAATGACAGCACCGTCCGGGAATTGCGCGACGCCATGCTGCAGGTCGCGAAAACCGGCGCCGCCCCGGCAAAGCAGTCCGCCTCTATGGGCTGCTCCATCAAGTGGAAATGACCTAAAAACACTGGAATCGGCCTCAAATATCTCTAATATGACCCGCTGTAACAAAAGGTGAGTTAAATGACGGATATTCTTGCAGAAGTCGACGCAGCCATGCGCCAGGAGCGTATGGAGAAATTCTGGAAGGAAAATAGCAAAACGCTGATCTTCTTCGTGATCGCGACGATTGTCATGACCGGCGTCATCTCCGGCTACCGCACATGGGACGCGAATGTTAAGGCACGCGATACAGAACAGCTCCTCCTCCTCACCGAAGCGAAAGATTTCCCGGATAACCTCAAGGACGCAAAGCTCGACCTGCGCCCCAGCCTGCGCGGCATCGCGCTCGTCAACGGCGCACAAACCTATCTCGGTAAAAAGAAAGAGGCGGAAGCACTCGCGCTCTACACCCGTGCTGCTGACGACAAGGCAATCCCCGCTGAGATCCGCGGCCTCGCTGTAATGATGCAGGCACGCCTCGCTGAAAACGCCGCCAGCGACGAAAAAATCGCCAAAAATCTTGAATCCATCGCGCTCGATAATAGTAGTCCGTGGCAATACCACGCACGTCTCGAAGCCGCCGCCCTCGCCGCTTCGAAAGAAGATTACAAACTGGCGCGCGATTATCTCGCCGGTGTTATGGACCAGAAAAAAGTGCCTGATCCGCTCTATAAAAAAGCGATGGCGCTCGATCACGTCTACGCCCTGAGAGAACAGAAAAAAAATCCCGCCGCCGGTGAAAGCAAGGAAGGATCATAACCATGACCCGTAAGAATTTATGGATGTTACCCCTGCTCGCTGTCCTTGCCCTGCCCGCATGCTCGAGCGACGACGACAAAGCGCCGCTGGAAGGCGAGCGCATTTCAGTGCTCGAACTTCAGAACGCGCTTGAGCCCGATGATGCGGCACTGAGCGCACAAGGGCTTGTCACGCCCGAACCGTGGCGTAATGAATTCTGGCCGCAAGCCGGCGGTTATCCGAACCATTCGATGCAAAACCTCGCGCTGAATACCGGTGCGCTCAAGCGCGTCTGGAGCGCCGATATCGGTACCGGCACCACGGATGAATTGCCCTTGACCGCGCAACCGGTTGTCGCAGATGGCAAGGTTTTCACGCTCGATACGGAATCGCAGCTCTCGGCCTTTGACGCCCAGAGCGGTAAAAACATCTGGCGCGCGAACGTCCGCAAGAAAAAAGAAAAAGACGACCCCGTCATCAGCGGCGGCGTGTCGTTCGGCGGCGGCGTTCTCTACGTCACGAACGGATATGACGAAGTGCTGGCGCTCAAGCCCGCCGACGGTTCCGTATTCTGGCGCAAGAAAATCGGCGCACCGTCACGCAGCGCGCCTACAATTCTCGACCAGCGCGTTTTCGTCAGCACGCTCGACAACCGTCTGCTGGCCCTGAACGCCGTCAACGGCGAAGTGCTCTGGGAATATACAGGCCTGTCTGAAAGTGCTGGCCTGATCGGTGCCGCCAGCCCTGCCGCAGGCCGCGACATCGTCGTACCGGTTTTCTCCTCGGGCGAGATCACCGCGCTGCGCGTTGAAAATGGCTCGGTTGCTTGGTCCGACAATCTCTCGAGCTCCCGCCGCCTCGGCAATCTCGACAGCATCAACGATATCAAGGCCCATCCCGTCATCGACAAGGGCCTCGTGATCGGCATCAGCTTCAGCGACCGCCTCGTGGCGATCGACGAACGCACCGGCAGCCGCGTCTGGCAGCGCGAAATCGGCGGCTCCAACACGCCGTGGCTCGCGGGCAATCATCTGTTCGTTCTTTCGCTGAACAATGAACTCATCGCACTTGGCCGCGAAACCGGCTCGATCATCTGGGTCACAAAACTGCCGCGCTTCGACGGCGACGATCCCGTTCTCTTCACCGGCCCTATCCTCGCGGGCGGACGCCTCTTCGTATTCGGCAGCGGCGGACGCGTGCTTGAAGTTAAACCCGATACCGGCAAAGTCATCACCGAGTGGGATGCGGGCGACAGTGTCCTGATCTCACCGGTCATCGCGGCTGGAACAATGTACACGCTGTCCGAAGACGGAACGCTCAGCGCCTACAGATAGAGTAATTTCATGTTAACCCTCGCCATTGTCGGTCGGCCTAATGTCGGCAAATCAACGCTTTTCAACCGCCTCGCGGGGAAAAAACTCGCCATCGTCGATGACACGCCCGGCGTGACGCGCGACTGGCGCACGGCGGAAGCCAATCTGTTTGGCCGGGCCATGACGATCATTGATACCGCAGGCCTCGAGGAAAGCTTCGACAATTCCATCCAGGGTCGCATGCGAAAACAAACCGAAGCCGGCGTGAAGCAGGCGGACGTCATTTTATTCGTCATCGATGGTCGTCAGGGCCTGACGGCGATGGACAAGCATTTCGCCGAATGGCTGCGCCGCCAGAAAAAACCCGTCATCCTCGCCGTCAATAAATGCGAGCACTCGAAATCCGCCGCGTCCGGCCTTGCCGAAGCGCACGCGCTCGGCCTTGGCGAGCCTGTCCCGATTTCCGCCGAGCATGGCGATGGGATGGAGCTTCTCTATGAAATGCTGACGCCGCATTTCCCGGAAGAAACCGAAGAGGAAGAAACGGAAGAATCCCAGGGCGATGATTTCGCCGCGCTCGATGAAATCGAAGGCAAGGAAGATTTCGAATTCGAGCAGGAAGAAGAAGACCCGGAAACGCCGCTGAAAATCGCGATTGTTGGACGCCCGAATGTCGGCAAATCAACGTTGCTGAATTCCATCGTCAATGATCAGCGTGTCATGACAGGCCCTGAGGCCGGAATCACGCGTGACGCCATCGCCGTCGACTGGACCTATCAGGGCCGCGCCTTCAAGCTCGTCGATACCGCCGGCATGCGCAAAAAAGCCCGCGTCCAGAACAACATCGAAAAAATGTCGGTCGAGGATTCACTGCGCGCCATTCGTCTCGCACAGGTCGTTATTCTTGTTGTCGACGCCGCCGACGCATTCGAAAAACAGGACGTCCAGATTGCTGCGCACGTGATCGAGGAAGGCCGCGCGCTTGTCGTCGCCATCAACAAATGGGACGCCGCGAACGACCGCAAAAAACTGCTGGAAGAAATCGAATACGGACTGCAGGCGCAGCTCGCGCAGGTCAAAGACCTGCCGCTTGTCACGATTTCCGCGCTGAACAACAGCAATATCGACGGCTTGTTAGAAACAGTGCTGAAAACCTACGAAATCTGGAACAAGCGCATTTCCACGGCGGGCCTGAACCGCTGGCTGCGCGCGCGCGAAAGCCAGAACCCAGCCCCGCTCGCCAATGGCCGCGCCAACCGCCTGAAATACATCACGCAGGTGAAAACGCGCCCGCCTACATTCGCCATCTGGGTTTCAAAACCCGACGCCCTGCCGCAAACGCACAAACGCTACATCATCAACAGCCTGCGCGATGATTACGACATCCCCGGCGTACCCGTGCGCCTGCTGATCCGCGCCAGTAAAAATCCATATGCCGATAATGATTAGAGAGAAATAATCTCGCCGTGTGTGTTGCAGTTCGCCGCAACCAGCTTGAGATAAGCAGGCACGACATCGTCCGGCGTTTTCATTGCACCCTGAAAACCGCCCGGAAACGCCTTGCGCAACATAGCCGTATCAACGGGGCCGGGACTGACGAGATTGATACGGAGGTTAGTTTTCGCCGTTTCGCCCGCATAAGTCTGCGCGAATAAATTCAGCGCCGCTTTCGTCGCGCAATAAGGACCCCAATAAGCCATCGCCTGCTCGCCTAACCCCGACGTCGTGAACACCACGCGCCCGGCATCCGAGCCTCGCAGCATTGGATCCAAACTCCGCACCAGTCGCACATTCGCCATGACATTGACGGTGAAAGCCTTTTCCCACTCTTTCGGCGTGATGTGATTGACCGGGCCAAGCGTGCCGAGCACCGCCGCGTTACCGATAAAAATATCCAGCCTGCCGAAACGCTCATAGATCGAAGGACCGAGCTTGTCGACTTCATCAAGTCTTGCCAGATCCAGAGGAATTAATGTCGCCTTGCCGCCAAAGCTGCGGATTTCATCATCCACTTCCTCGAGCGCAGCCTGCGTACGGGCAAGGAGAATGACATGCGCACCCTCGCGCGCAAGGCCTTTGGCAACCGACGCGCCTATGCCGCGCGAAGCGCCTGTGATCAGTGCGACGCGTTCGTTAAGAGCAGCCATTAGTTTTTCTTGCGTTCGCTGAGGACGGAAACCTTGCCGTTGCCGCAGTGATTGATGTTGTCGACCAGCTCAACCGCGTAATCGCCGGTGAAGCACGCATCGCAAAATTGCGGGCTCTTGGCATTGCGCTTGACGTTATCAACCGCGCGGTAGAGACCGTCGATGGAGATGTAAGCGAGAGAATCCGCGCGGATGAACTTGCAGATTTCTCCGACCGTCTTCTGGTGAGCGAGCAACTCTTCCGTACGCGGCGTGTCGATGCCGTAGAAACAGCTATGCGTCGTCGGCGGCGATGAAATGCGCATATGCACTTCCGTCGCGCCCGCCGCACGAACCATTTCAACTATTTTACGCGATGTCGTGCCGCGCACGATGGAATCATCAATCAGCACCACCTTCTTGCCCTTTAAATAAGCACGGTTGGCATTGTGTTTCAGCTTGACGCCGAGGTGGCGGATATGGTCGCTCGGCTCGATGAATGTCCGGCCGACATAATGATTGCGGATGATGCCGAGCTCGAACGGCACGCCGCTTTCCTGCGCGTAACCAATCGCGGAAGGAACGCCGCTGTCCGGGACTGGCACGACGAGGTCGGCACCTGTTACGGGCGCTTCACGCGCCAGTTCCTCGCCGATGCGCTTGCGCATTTCATAAACCGAGCGGTTTTCCATGAAACTGTCGGGCCGCGCGAAATAAATATATTCGAAAATGCAGAATTTCGACGGCTTCTTCGCAAACGGGAATTGCGAAATGACGCCCTTTTTCGTCAGCGTCACCATTTCGCCGGGCTTGATTTCGCGCACATATTCTGCACCGATAATATCAAGCGCACAACTTTCCGAAGCGAGCACGTGCCCCTTGGCGAGCTTGCCGAGAACCAGCGGGCGAATGCCGTTCGGGTCGCGCAGGCCAATGACGGAATCTTTCAGCAGGATCACAAGCGAATACGCGCCCTTGATCTGCGCCATCGCATCGACGATGCGATCCTGCACGGTTTTTTTCTGCGACAGCGCGACGAGGTGAACGATGACCTCGGTATCGCTTGTCGATTGAAAAATCGCACCGCGCGAAACCAGTTCTTTCTTGATCGTCATCGCGTTGGTAAGATTGCCGTTATGCGCGACAGCAAAGCCGCCGAAATCCATATCGGCATGCAGCGGCTGAACGTTGCGAAGATGCGTCTCGCCCGTGGTGGCATAGCGATTGTGGCCGATACCGGATTTTCCCTTCAGGGATTCAATAGTTTTCTTGTCGCCAAATGTGTCATCGACAAGGCCGAGCGCACGCTTGGTGTGGAATTGCTCGTCATCACTGGTGACAATGCCGCACGCTTCCTGGCCCCGGTGCTGAAGCGCGTGAAGTCCGAGCGCTACGTGCGCCGACGCATCGTCATGGTTATAAATGCCGAAAATTCCGCATTCATCGTGAAGTTTATCGTCATCAAACGGCATGGTCATTACTGGTTCGGTTCCTCATCTGCCGGATCTACCGGGGCCCGTTCCTGACCGGTTGGCCTGCTTTCAAAAAGCTGGTCCATTTCGTCGCGGAATTCATTCGTGTAACCTTCAGTGCCGCTTTCTGCAGGCGGCAGCTCTTCCTCACGCGGCGCGCCGCCTTTAAGGATATCCATCTGCTGTAATTTTTCCCGCGTACTGGCGCTTTCTTTGATCGTCTCGGCGTCTTCCTTGAACTTCTCGACCGTCGAGTCCGGAACCATATCGAGGAGAGCAACCGAAACCTGGTCAACATAGAAATAGGTTTTGCTGTCTTTAAACCATTCCTCGCGCTGCTCGTCGCTGGTGATCAACTGCATGACCATGACCGGAATGGAAACCAGCAAAATCCCGCGCGCGATGCCGAAGATAACGCCGAGCGTCCGGTCGACCGGCCCGAGCCCGATGGCACGGGCGGTTTCGGCCAGGATGTGACTGACGATCGAGAGCACCAGCGCAACGACTATGAAGATTATGCCATAGGCAAGAATGACGGCGAGAATGTCGTACGGCAGAACGCCGAGCAGTTTTTCCGGCTCAGCACCTTCTTTTACGCCCAGCCAGTCTTTCATATATGGCAGCAGCATCGGACCCGCATACCACGCAGCCGCCAGACCGCCGACGACGCCGAAAATGGTCAGAACTTCGCGGATCAGACCGCGCAAAAAGGCAATAAAAGCTGAAATAAGGGTAATGATGAGAACTATGACGTCAAAGATCATGGTGCATCCGCCTGCTGCTGGGGTCAGGAGCACCTATACATAGGCAAGCAAGGCCGAAATTGCATGACTTTCCGGGGTGTTTCAGGCCCGTTATTCCGGCATTTCAGGCCGCCTCGGCCCGGCGCATCTGCCGCCCGCTGAACATATCGGCAAGGTCCTGCACATGGCCTATTTCGCTGGCGGGCATGGGCGGGATATCGGCCCGCTTTTTTTTGCCCAGCGGAATGACGGCCTCCTTGAAACCGAGTTTCGAAGCCTCCTTCAGTCGCTGGTCGGGCTGCGCGACCTGCCGCACCTCGCCCGCGAGGCCAATCTCGCCAAAAAAGACTGATTCCGGCGGCAAAGGTTTGCCCTGCAACGCGCTGATGAGCGCGGCGGCAACGGCCAGATCGGCCGCCGGTTCCTGGATGCGGATACCCCCGGCGATGTTGAGGAAAATGTCGCACCCCGAAAGCTGCAACCCGCAGCGTGTCTCCAGCACCGCGACGATCATGGCGAGACGGTTGGGATCCCACCCCAGAACGGCGCGGCGCGGAGAACCTAAGGAAGAAGGCGCCACCAGCGCCTGAACCTCGACCAGTATCGGCCGCGTTCCTTCCAGCGCGGCCAACACCGAACTTCCCGCAGCGTCCTGGTTACGCTGCGCGAGGAACAGGGCTGATGGGTTTTCAACTTCAACAAGACCTTCGGATGCCATTTCGAATACGCCGATTTCATCCGTCGGCCCGAAACGGTTTTTCACGGCGCGCAAAATCCTGAACTGGTGGCTGCGTTCACCCTCGAAATACAACACGGTGTCGACGAGGTGTTCCAACACGCGCGGGCCCGCAATCTGGCCGTCCTTCGTGACATGGCCGACGAAAATCACCGCGATTCCCCGTGTTTTCGCGGCGCGGATGATTTCCTGCGCCGAGGTTCTGACTTGCGTCACCGTACCCGGCGCGGAGTCGATCGTGTCAATGAACATGGTCTGGATGGAATCGATGACGAGCAATGAAACAGGCGTCGATACGTTTTCCATGGTCGCGACGATATCGCGGACATTCACCGCCGCGGCGAGTTCGACAGGCGCATCGCCCAGTCCGAGACGCCGCGCACGCATACGCACCTGCTCGATGGATTCTTCGCCGGAGACATAAACGCAGCGCGTATTCTTTCTTGAGAGCGCACAAACAGCCTGCAGCAATAAGGTCGATTTACCGATACCGGGATCGCCGCCGATCAAAAGCGCGGAACCCGGAACCAGCCCGCCGCCGGTCACGCGGTCGAATTCCTTGATGCCCGTCACATGGCGGGGGTAATCCCGGTCCGAACTGCCAGCTAAGCTAACCAGTTCGATCTCCCGGCCCTTCTTCTTGCCCAGACCCTTCGGTGCAGCGGCCTGCACGTTCTCCTCGGCAATGCAGTTCCAGCCGTTACAGGCATCGCATTTCCCGCTCCAGCGCGGGTGGACCGCGCCGCAGGCCTGGCAGATATAATTTTTCCCGGATTTTGCCATGTATCTGTTCCAAAAAGGTTATTCGAATTCACTACGGCGCTTTTGGGGGGTGGGGGTGGGTTTCACCCCAATCCCCCGGAGCCCTCAAAACGACTCGTACTCCATTTGTACCGGAACAAAAGGAACAAATCAAGAACGATAATTCAGGCTGTGGCTTTGGCTTTTATTTCTGAGAATTCCGTGGCGAATTGCTCGCGCAGCGGGAGGTGCATGCCCTGCATATAATGGATGTTCTTATGATGCCCCTGCAGCTCCGCAGCGTGTTCGGCGCTCTGAACCCCTTCGGCGACGAGATAGGCGTTCGGCAGCGTCGCGCCGATCAGCGCCATGAGATTGTCGAGTGACATTTTCTCGCCGGGTTTCGTCATCACCCATTTGCGGTCCAGCTTGATGAAGTCCGCGATCTGCTCGAACTGCGAGAGGCGGAAAATATCATTGAGCGAAAGGCCGACATCATCAATCGCGAACGCAATGCCGATCCGGCGGCAAAGATCCAGCACGCGCGGGCTCATGATTTCAGACGGCGCGCTTTCGTGGATTTCGAAAATGATTTTCTGCGCCTTGGGCAGCTTCATGGATTCAATAACCGGCAGCACGGTTTTGATAAAGGCTGCATCGCGCATCGAGCGGCCCGACACATTGACCGAGATTTGCTGCTCGTCGCTCTCCTTGAATTGCTGCACGGCGCAGAGCGCGAGAATAGTGTCGATCTCCGCCGCCATGCCGTTATTATAAAATGCCATGATCGCCGGGTATGGCGGCAAAGGATTGCCTTCCGCATCTTTCAGCCGCAGCAGCATTTCGCCGGGTTGCGACAGCGGCGCGTCCTTGTGCGACTTGTGCCACGGTTCGATGCCGAAAATCTGCTTTTGCCCCGCGACGGCGGCCTCAAGAGATTCAAGACAGGCCACGGCACAGGCTGCAGCATTTTCCTGGTCGGGATTGTCGGCGTTTGTTTTGAGAGTACCGGTTTTAAGCGCGAGGGATTCTATTTGCCGGTGAAGATCGGTGGCAGTCAAAACTTATAGCCCTTCGCGTTGCATCGCCCATTTAACCTTGAACTCGGTGTCCGGCATGTCGCCGTAAACCACGAGCTGCTTGGTTTTACGCGGACGGCTGTCCTCGCCGAGATAAACGGAATCTTCCAGCTTTAATATTCCGCCGGACTGGTGAAAGCGCCAGCCGATGCCGGACGGCAGGCGCAGCAAAGCTTCTTCGCTGCCCTCGCCGATTAGCGAAACCATGACGCGCGGATGGATGTGGAAACGGATCGCGACATTGACGGGTTTTGCGGGTCCGGCCTGGCTGGTGAGGATGTCCTCGCCGCGTAAATCGTGGCCTTGATCCGACAGGTACAAACGGCGGCGGTGTTCGATGCCGTTCAGCAAGGCATAGCCATCATGCGTGGCTTCCAACAGGCACGAACCTTTCGTCTCCTCGCGCACGATGCTGACGACTCTAGGCTTGCGGGAAAAATGCCCGTCCTCGCGGATTTCGCAGGCGTTGCGGTAATCCAGCGTGACCGTGTTGTGCGCGGCGGTGGCGCGCAAGGCATCCTGCCAATCCAGAGAGCTTGGGTGCGTGCCGCAGGAGACAAAAATCCGCTCCTTGCCATACGCCATCTCGAACGCCAGCGGCGCAGCATGGGAATTTTTATCATGTGGGCGCTGCGGACTGCGACCGCAATCGAACATGATGAGCGTGCGCCCTTCGGTGATTTTTTCGAAACCCGCGCAAGGTAATGTATGCAATCCCTTGCCGCGCACATTGGCCTGTGCAAGAACGGAATCCAGCAATTCCTTCGGTCCTTCCTGCGTACCGTGGAAAACGGCAAGACCGCCATCGCCATAGCGGAAGAAACGCAAGGCGGCGCTCAAGGAATCAATAGCATGCTGCACAGTCTCCGGCAGCGCCTGACCGGCGGCGGCAAGAGCGGTGCGGATGTCTAACAGGATTTGCAGCGCCTGCAGATGCTGCACCGGCGCGCGCGAGACATGAGCGCCATCGCGTAAAATTTGTTTCGATATTTCCGTGTTGAGCTGGCTCAGGGCTTGTTGCGCCCACACCTCGCGCCCTTCACACGCAAGGCCAGCATAGAGAAGGCCTTTAATGGCACGCAGCATCGGCACGCCTGCAACATCACGCTGCAACACGCGGCTCAAATGCCGCGCCTGCTTGCTGAGCGAATCGAAGAAGAGATCCTGGAAATCGGGACCTGCAGCCTCGACGAAAAATTCGCAATAGGAAATCCACATGGCGATACGCGAGCCGCACATATCGGCGCGCCAGGCATGCGGCGACCATTTCTGGTGATAGTAAATCCAGCTTTCGGTCAGCCAGCGTGCCTGCTGCCGCGCCTCCTCGCCGCCGAGCGCGCGCAGATCGCGCAGCCATTCGAAACCGTGCATGTGGTTGAGCCATGCTTCGCTCACTCCCAGCGGTTCCCAGCAACCGCCCTGCAATGAAATTTGATCGCCCGCCAACGCAAACGCGCCGTCGCACAACCAGCGGCCCGACTCCACATTGCCCGGCCATGCGTCCGCCGGTTTGACATTCAGCCGCTCGGGCGCTTCACCGCGCAAGCTCCAGTTATAAAGCACAGAGTTGCAGGCCATTTCGCTGGCGTCTCTGCGGATTTTTCTGATCAGGTTGGTGATCATGTCTTTATCCTCTCAATGCCTTGATGTGCGCAGCATATTTTTCAGGCCCGTCCTTGAACACAGCCGTGCCGGCGACAAGAACGTCGGCCCCCGCTGCGATAACCTGCTTCGCGGTTTCAGGATTAATGCCGCCATCGACTTCCAGATCTATCGGGTGTTTCTGCGCATCGATCATCTTGCGCGCCGCAGCAATTTTATCGAACAGCGGGATGAAACTCTGCCCGCCGAAACCGGGATTCACAGTCATGATCAAAATCAGGTCGACCATCGGCATCACGTCGCGGATGGATTCAATCGGCGTGGATGGATTGAGCGACACGCCTGCTTTTACGCCATGCGATTTGATTGTTTGCAAGGTTCTATGAAGATGCGGCCCCGCCTCGACATGCGCGGTGATGATGTCGGACCCCGCATCGACGAACGCCGGGATTAACGCATCGACCGGCGCGACCATCAGGTGAACGTCGAAAACTTTCTTCGAGGATTTGCGGATCGCCTTCACAATCGGCGCGCCGAAAGTCAGGTTCGGCACGAAATGCCCGTCCATGACGTCGATATGAATGTAATCGGCCCCGGCTCTGTCGATAGCCTGGACCTCCTCGCCCAGCCGGGCAAAATCGGAGGAAAGAATCGAAGGGGCTATGCGAACGGGCTGTTTCGGCATTGTGCTTTTGTGAATAAGTCGGTGAATAAAAAGTCGGATAACCCCGTAAACAAAGGGCTTAATACAAATACTATATCAATTCGCGGCGGATTCCAGCAAATAGCGTAGAAAAATAAGCGTTTTTGTCGCCCCGGAACGGCGCCATGCACGAACAATCAATAATAAAATCAATAAATTACAGGGATTTAGCGCGCTCCAATCCCCTCTTAGGCTAAAATTAAATCAACCCCGCTACTGTTAAGACGGGCAATAAAGGGTGTTATGGAATGAATAAGCCGTCCGGCCAGAAGGAAAAGGAAGGGTCAGGCACTGACTTCTTCACGCAATACGCGGATTACGCCCCCGTAGTCATCGATTTCATCAATAATAATCCTGACAATGTTTTTGCAAAAATTCTGGCTGCGTTCGCAGGCTTTTTCTTCAAGGAAGGTTCGGTCGATTTCCCGCCTGTTGCGGAGGAAATGAAACCGTTGCTCGCCGAGCGCGCCTCGAAACAGATCGACCCGCTGCACGCTGCGAAACTCTACACCGATGCTTTCATGAAAGGCGAGCCGCCGAAAGCTCTTACGACGCGTTACGCCGGATCGAACCAGCCCGTTGCCCTGACGCTGCAAAAATCCGTCAATGATCCTGAGACAGGATTCAGAGGCGCGATTTACCGCGATGCTAACGGTCACGCGATTGTTCTCTACGGCGGTATGGATATTCTGCACGGCGTTGACATGAAGGATCTCGAAGCCATGGCGCAGGCAAAATTAATGAAACAAGGCGTCAACCAGCAGACCAGCCCCGCGCAGGAATTATACCTGGAAGCCGTGCGCACATCAGGAAGCACGGAAATTGTCGGCTATTCGCTCGGCGCGATGCTGGCGAACGACGCGGCGGCGCGTCTCAGCGCGAAAGCCACGACCATCGCCGATATCGGTCTGCCTGACGTCAAAGACACCAACGGCAAGAGCATGTATACCGAAGCGCATATAAAGAACATTCACGATAACGTGACGATCCTGAAAATCGACAATGATTTATATCACGGGAGAGCCGGTGCTGTTCATGGCGGCACTGTCGTTCAGTTGAATGCCGTGCCGGGAAATGAAATTCACAAGGCGATCGGCGAAACCGGCCTGACGGTCAATTTCAATTCACAGAGCATGATCGCGCATCACCCCCTCGCCTATACGCTCGCGAGCGATCGCATGCAGCCGCATGAACAGGCCGCCGCAGTGTCAGCGCCCGCCGCAGGCGTCAAGGCCGGATCCTAATTCGATTTTTCAGCTTTCATAGCCTTGCGCTCCTGGTGCAGATGCCAGAGTGACGGCAGGAATGAAACAATAATAATCGCGACAATAATCGGCAGCAGATATTGATCGACCTTGTCAGCCGGTAAAAGCTTGCCGAAGAAATAACCGAAGAAGCACAGGCCGCCGACCCACACGAACGCGCCGGTCACGGAATACATCATGAATTTCTTGTAATCCATCTGCGCCACACCTGCGAGAAAAGGAACAAAGGTTCGGATGATCGGCATGAACCGCGCGCTAATAACCGCCATCGCGCCGTGTTTCTCATAGAAACGCTGCGTCATCTCTAGATGCTTGCGCTTCAGGAATTTCGTTTCTTTGGCAAACAGTTTCAGACCGACATATTTACCGACCGCGTAACCGAGCATGTTGCCGACGATAGCGGCGACCAAAGTCCCACCCACCAGCGCCCAGATATTGAGATAATCCTGTGAAGCGAGAAAACCCGCCGTGAACAGCAGACTGTCGCCCGGAAGGAAGAAGAAAAACACGATGCCGGATTCTGCAAACACCATGCCCCACACACCGAGATACCCCAGCGATTTGATGACCGGTATAATTTCGATGCCAAGGCTCATGGATGCAATTCCCCGCTGTGTTTTTAACGCCTATTTCTATCGCACGGGAAAGAGATCAAGGCAAGGCAGATAAAAACCCGGCGCCTTGCGGTGCCGGGTTTTTTCGGGTGGGGGAGGAAAACTGGTGATTATTTCGAGCGGTTGTTCGAACGGTTGTCGGAGCTTTTCTGCGACGAGGACGAAGAACGGCTGCGGCTGTCCTGTCCCTGGCTGCGCTGTTTGTTCTGGCTCTTGCCGGAAGCGGAATGGCTTTTGGAACGTTGCATGATAATTCTCCTGTTGGGGTGGGTGTGCATAGCCAACAGCATGTACGCAGCATTGTTCCCAAAATTTACTAGGAAGAAAATCATGCGTAGGAACCGCGTCTTTACTCGAACGTTTGCAGAGAAAGAACAGGAGAACAGATCATGGAATGGCAGGTACGTTACGAACCGCAAACACGCGACGAGCCGTGGAGCGTTTACAAAAGCGACAACGGCAGGCGCATCTTCGAACAGGGATTCCTGACCGAGGATGAAGCTATCAACTGGGCCGATAAAAAAAGAAAACGTCAGGGCGATGCGCCGAAAAAGAAAAACAAGGTCGATGAAGCCTCGAAGGAATCTTTCCCGGCGAGCGACCCGCCCGCCTTCACGGGAACGACCGTTTATAAAGGAAACAAGGATGGCACGCGGAAGCAGGGCAAAACGCACTGACGAGCAGAAAAGCTAAGCAGACATCCTGAAACCTTGCGAAGCGCGCATAAGGCCGACAACGCCCGCGCGTGAATAATGCTCATAAAAATCCTTCACATCGGTATACTCGCGGGTCGCGCGCAGGAAATCATTTTCAGGAGGATCTTTGAGGCATGCCACGCGGCGAAGAATTTGCTCTTCCTGCAGATCCATATCGCCCTCACACCACACAAGCGCCCGCGCCAGAACGCAAAAACGTTTTTTATGCGCAGTATCAGTAATTTTACGGTACATCGCCTCGACATTTTGCGGCGCTTCGAAATCCTTTTTGAGCATATCCATTTGCGCTGCGGAAAACGGCACGGTTTTCAGATAGCTGCGCAGTAATTCCTGCTCTTCCAGAGAGAGGGAATTATCAACGAGCGAAAAAGCGAAGACGGCACGCCACATCGAGAATTCGCTCTCGCTTACTCCTTGTGATTGCCCGGCCATCCTATTTTGACGATTTAAGGCCGGAAAAGTTCCAGCATTCTCTAATATAATCAGGTCAATGTCCGCTCATAACTATGTTTTCCTTGCTTTTAGCCTAGAGGCATTCTAAACAAAACAACGGGATATCAAGGACTTGCAAGCCGATGAACATGCTAAATGACCATGATTAAGAAAATGCTGGGACTGCTGGGTAGCCGGGAGCGCATGCAGGCTTTCGGCCTGCTCACCCTCTTCCTGCTGATGTCACTATGCGAGGTCGTCGGCATTGCCTCGATCCTGCCCTTTATGTCGGTGCTCGCCGACCCTGACTCCGTTACGCGCAATGAATGGCTGAAGCGCGGCTATGAATATTTCGAATTCTCCAGCCCCAAGGAATATCTGTTCTTCATCGGTGTCGGCGTTCTGGTTATTCTTGTCTTCACCAATATCGTCAAGGCCGTCACACGCTGGGTCACGCTTTATGTAACGCAATCATGGGGCGAAGGTTTATCGCGCCGCCTGTTCGATATTTACCTGCGCCAACCCTATCGTTTTTTCCTCGACCGCAATTCCTCCGACATTTCCAAAAACGTCCTCGCCGAAGTCCAGACGCTCAGCAACGCCGTTCTCATGGCCTTCCTCGACATGGTGACGCGCATTATCGTCTCGGCGGTTATATTGTTATTCCTCGCTATTATGGACCCGGTTCTCGCCCTCGCAACATGCGTCATCCTCGGCGGCGCCTATCTGCTCGTCTTCCTTGGTTTCAAATCATCACTGAAAAAAGAAGCCCAGCGCCGCAACCAGGCGCAGGCTGAAAAATACCGCATCGTCAACGAGGCCATTCAAGGCATCAAGAACATCAAGCTCGGCGGCTATGAATCGCTCTACCGCGACTATTTCCGCGAACCTGCGCAGAATTTCGCAGGCAGCAACGCGCGCAGCAGCGTGATCGGCGAAATGCCGCGTTATGCCATGGAAATCATCGCCTTCGGCGGCGTGCTGCTGATGACGCTGTATCTTCTTCAAAGCCAGCAGGGATTAAATCAGGCTTTGCCGATGATCGCGCTCTACACGCTCGCGGGCTACCGCCTCATGCCCGGCCTGCAGGGAATTTACCAGGGCTACACGCGCATTCGTTTTTACAGTCCCGCCCTTGATACAGTGGAGCGCGAACTGGCGCTGGCGGCAACCATGCAGGAAACATCCACCAGCGACATACAGGCGCTGAATTTCCAGCGCGCGCTTTCCCTGCGCAACGTTGGTTTCCAGTACAACAACACGGGCCGCGAAATTCTGAAAGACGTCAATTTAGAGATCCCCGCCGGCAGCATGACCGGCATCATCGGCAAAACAGGCGCCGGGAAAACCACACTGGTTGATATTATTCTGGGATTACTCGAGCCCGCCTCCGGCCAGCTTCTTGTCGACGGCGTTGCCGTCAGTGAATCAAACCGCAAGGCTTGGCAGAAAAACCTGTCCTACGTTTCACAGCATATATATCTGTGCGACGATACCATCACCGCCAACATCGCCTTCGGCATGCGGCCTGAGGAAATCGATATGGAGAAAGTGCGCGAAGCCACGAAGATGGCCAGCCTTTCGGATTTCATCGAAAACGAACTGGCGCAGGGCTACGATACAATCGTCGGTGAAAACGGCATCCGCCTTTCGGGAGGCCAGCGCCAGCGCGTCGGCATCGCCCGCGCGCTTTATCTCGGTCGCCCGGTTCTCGTGCTCGACGAAGCCACCAGCGCCCTCGACCCCGCGACCGAGCGCGAAGTCATGGATGCCGTCCACGCGGCAGGATTGAAGAAAACGATTTTCATTATTTCGCACAAGCCGGAACTACTGACGCAATGCGATTCAGTTCTCGTCGTGCAGGGCGGGAATGTTGAGCAGAAAAAAGCGGATCCCGAAGATCTGCGCAGCGAATTGCTTGCGCACAAGCGCTTTGATTAATCAAATCATTGGAGCTTGTAGGTTAATCTGGAAATTCAAACGCTTGGATGAAGAATACGAACCAATTTAAGAAGTTCTTTCTTACTTTTAGCTTTTTGAGCTTCCGGGACCGCGCTAGCTTTAAAATTGGTGCCTAACGAACTATCCATTGAAAATCCTTAAATTAAAAAGAGGGGCACAACCACACATACGCCTCATATACCCTCTAAACAAGGATTTTATCGAAAATGGACCGAATAGCAGATATAACCTAAAATTATAGGTTAAAATATTAAACGCTTTCAAATATCCATTTTGTACAAAAATACCCTGAATTTGGTTTTTTTATATCTCTCGGTATGTTTTTTAGGTGAGTCTTTTTTCATAAATCATTTTGACGCCTGAACCAAAGCCTGAGCCGCATCATGCTCGAAACCGGGATAAAAACAGCGCCGTACCGCCGCGTTGTTTTTCTTTGAGTGGGGAAGAATTGGTTGCGGGAGTAGGATTTGAACCTACGACCTTCAGGTTATGAGCTTTAAAGGCCTATTTTTAAGCTATTGATTTTAAATAATAAATTAGAGATTGCCATAATAATGTGCGAGTATTTGTGTGACTGATTCGCGCCGATTTCGACAATAAGGACAATTACTTACACAAGAATGACACGACTTTTATAAAAAGGCCATGCTCTTCAGGTTTTAAATTGTGTCTAAACGGAAACCCTTGTCATACAAAGCGAATTAAAACCACGCTATAGAAGAAGGGTCATACATTGCCAGTCTGATAGATAATATTTTAGCGCTTGTACCCCGTTTTGTACCTCCAAAAAAATTTGCTGCAATTTGGTTGCTGGGTTGGGATTTGAACTCATAGCTTTAAAGATGATACGGCAGAGACAGATGCGCTTCCTTCACGCGCACCTGTAAATGTAATTTGTACCGTTCAAACGGATTTCGGTGTAATCCATGCCAAGGTCACGGGCTATTGCGTCATAATCCAGATAAAAGCGGATATTTTCTGGGATTTCTCCAAACAAACCTTCATCTATGAATTGCTCGGCGAGATCGCGCAGAGTGTCCAGCTCGTAAAGATCGATGTCAAAGTCATCTGGATCATCAGTTTCAGGATCGAAGTTATAACCTGCTTCACCTACAGCGATAGGCTGTCCGCGCTTTTCCATCACGGTCAAACTTCAGATTATTCTCGGTTAATATACAGTTGAACATTTTTTTAAATTCATTGGGGAATAGTCTGTCAGTGGGTTTAACTGGCCGCTCCCCTTCGTCTGTTGGTCGTGGACGGTCGCGCAAACGCTCGAACGGC